>MHAR01000065.1 GCA_001803045.1 Ignavibacteria bacterium RIFOXYB12_FULL_35_14
ATTAAAACGGTAAATGACAATATTCTGGCAGAATATAAACACCAAGTCACAAGATTTAATAAGCCCGTCTCTTTCTAAGAGAAGGGTTGGGTTGAGTTCTCTTATGGTTAAAAAACATGAGAATATTTTAATTTTTTACAATAAATTTTCTAGTACAAAATTATTTTGGACACTGCTGTAACTCTCCAAAATAAGTTTAAGATTTATCTATTTATAAAATTCTTTTACATGCCGTATCAAAAAAAATAAGATAATAAGGTTTTATTTCTTTTGTTTGTATTATGTTACTAAGGTTTCTGAAACATAAAAATCCTCTTGCTGATTATACTTCTAAAATCAATGACCTTAGTAACAAAATAATAAGAATTCAATTAACCTTATCACCTTAAAAATTATGAAAATAGACATAAGCTGTTGTTGAAAAATCTTTTCAACCCCCAGAAAATTTTTCTTGAGAAAGAATGCAGAAAGAATTATTAGAGACAGGAGCTGAATTTAACATAAATTAAAAACTGACTAATACCAATAATTATAAAAACTTTTTTCAACGTTCATATCTGACAACAGTGTCAATGCCAATTTATTTAAAATAGTTCATTGACATAGAATTCGAGGTGTGTTATATTCACACCTAAAATTATCTTTATTTATGCATTTCAAATTGAATTTTTTCCAAATCCACCCTTTTAAAAAAATCAGAGGGGTTTTTAATGAATAAGTTACGTTTACTTTTCCTATTCTCATTTTTATTCCTAACAGCTTTTATACAAATATTTTCCCAAACAACCGGAAAAATTTCTGGTTTGGTCAGCGATAAGACCACCGGTGAACCAATTCCTTTTGCAAATATTTTTGTTGAAGGTACAAGTATGGGTGCAGCTTCCGATATCGATGGGAATTATGTGATCATTAATATTTCACCCGGTCTTTACCGTGTAACCTGTTCAGTTGTTGGATATCAAAAGCAAACCGTTACCGACGTGAGAGTTAATGTTGATTTTACAACAAGGTTAAATTTTCAATTGTCAACCGGAGCTGTCGATCTCCCAACGATAGTGGTGCAAGGTGAAAGAAATCCTTTGATAAGACAAGATCTCACTAATCCAACTGTTGCCATTACCGAAGAATCTATCCAAGAACTTCCAGTTGATCAGATTTCTGATGTAATTAGTTTACAGGCTGGTGTTGTTGTAGGTGATGATGGTGCGCTGCATGTTAGAGGCGGCTACGGAAATGAAATTGCGTACACACTAAATGGAATTGCTTTAAATGATCCGTATGGCAACTCACGCGCTATTGGATTAGCTACGAATGCTGTCAAGGAAGTATCAGTTTCAACGGGAACATTTGCTGCGCAGTATGGAAATGCTTTGAGCGGAGTGGTTAATTATGTAACAAAGGAAGGTTCAGATAATTACTCATTTGGTTTGCGCGGCTACATGGGTGATTATGTTACTAATAGAACCTCTTTATTTAATAACATAGATGATATTGATCCTCTGAATAGAGGAAGATTAGAAGCAACATTCGGAGGTCCACTTCCGGAGATTCCAGGAGCAAAATTTTATATCTCGAGCATTTATGAAAATTTCAAGGGTTCTCTTTATGGAATAAGATTGTACAATCCTACTGACTCCTATTTATCTAGAGACAACTTCAATTCAGCAGATTCTCGAAGCGGAAAGTCCACAGATCCATACTATTTTAATCCGTATAATGATCTCGCTGATAGCAGTGGAAGTCCTACAGGTAAAGGAGCGGTTGTCCCAATTAATGACTCAAGAGATTTTAATTTTCAAGGAAATCTCAGCTATAAATTTAGTCCTTTATTGAAAGTTAAATATGAAGCGGTCTATGATAACGGAAGATCTACAGGCAGACCCGATATAAGTAGAATTACTTATAAGTATAATCCTGATGGTTTTGGAAATACTTACGATGAAGGATTAATTCAATCCTTAGACCTAACTCATACTATTGATAATAACGTGTTTTACACTCTCCAATTTTCATATGGTTACAATGAAAGTAAGTATTATCTTTTTGAAGATATTAATAATCCGGGATATTTACCGGGTCTTTATTCGAGAACATTGGGCAATACTTTCTTTCTAACAGGAGGAACAGACAATTACCGCGAATTTCGAAAAACAACAACATTGGGTGCTAAAGGAGACGTTGTCGCCCAGTTATTTAATATACATGAAGTTAAAGCCGGATTTGAAGTTCGCAAGCACAAATTAAATTTTGAGGGTTATGAAGTTCAGTTCGGCAAGCAAAATCCCGATGGCAGTTTCAATGCGAATTTACTTAATAATGATTTACTCTACGATTCTGCTTTAGTTTTATTAAGAAGAAAACCCACTGAGCAATCACTTTATACTTTATACAAGAAGAAACCGCTTCAAATTGCCGCATATATTCAAGATAAAATCGAGCTTGCATCTACATTTATTTTGAATGCCGGTTTACGCTATGAGTTATTTGATCCAGCAGCTCAATACAATCCAGATATTTCGCAAAATCTTATTGATTCTTTAAGCGGGAATATCACTGCATACAATACGGAGAGTAAATTAAAACACACGTTATCTCCAAGACTAAGCATTTCTTACCCAATAACTGATCAAGGTATTATTCGATTTTCATATGGGCATTTTTATCAAAATGGTTCTCTATCCAGTTTATATCGCAACAGCAATTATTATGTAACTAATGTAGGTGAAACACCGAGATTCGGTAACCCGAATGTCGAACCGCAAAAATCTGTTCAATATGAACTTGGTTTGCAGCAGCAATTAGCAGAGGATCTGAAAATAGATATTACAGGTTTTTATAAAGATGTGAGCAATTATATTTATACGCAATATATTTATACGGAAACAGGAAGAGCTTATCGGTTATTAACTAATCTCGCTTATGCAAATTCCAGAGGCATAACTATAGCACTTTTTAAAAGGAGATCGCCCGGTGGGCTTTTCCAGGCGTCAATTGATTATACTTTTTCAATTTCCGAGGGAAATCGAACAGAACCTTCAAGTGAGCTTTTCTTTAGTGAACAATCCGGAAAGCAGACTGAAACGTTTCTTGTTCCATTAAATTTTGACCGCTCGCATGTTCTAAATGCTACTTTAGCTTTAACAGAATCAAACGATTGGACTGCTGGATTTATTTTTAATTTACAGACAGGAACGCCTTACTGGCCAGTCCTTCCATCTAATTTGGTGAGCATAAGCTACACCCAAAACTCAGGTAATCAGCCGATGCAATGGAATGTGAACTTTAAACTTGAAAAGTATTTCGATTTCGGATCTCTGAGTACTTCGGTCTTTCTCCAGGTTGAAAATTTATTTGATACTGAAAACGAACTTCTTGTTTACCAAAGTTCAGGCAGAGCTTTATCAAACGTGGAACAAGTTTTAAATTCGTTCGAATTTAATGATCTTAAAACTCGGATTACAAATGGTGACCCAGGTTTAGTACCGCTTGAACAAATCGAAAATTATTATTCACAAAGACCTGATCGGGTTAATAGACCACGCGAAGTTCGTTTAGGTTTTTCTCTTTTATTTGATTAGAGTAATGAGCAAAGGAAACAACTAATGAAGAAAATATTATTTCTTACTTTAATTATCGTCACAAGTTTATTGACGAGTAATCTTATCTCACAAGAAAGAGATAAGGACGGAAATGTTAATATAAAGGGTCTATCTCAAGAGGATATAATAAGAGTATTCGGTGATATTTATTCTCCACGAATTTTAATGAAGGGGGCAGGGGAGCAGAAAGAAAAAAGTCTTATTGTAGGTGGCAATAAAATTACTACAATTCTATATAACACTGGCTCGATATGCCGACCAAATATTTTTTCTCCGCCTGGAAATGTAGCAGATTTAGTTTGGCAGGGATTGGGCTACGGTTTTGAATTTGGACCTCTTGCTGCTGGACAAGTAGCAATACCAAACACGACAGGTGGATTTGACACGCTTATAATTGTAGATGATTCATTTGTTCTCACAGGCCAGGGTGGTTACTCTCCAGATGGAACTCAAAAATGGGGATGGCTTCCTAAACCAGGTTATGCTGATCCTAATCAGAATGAAATTGCCAGATTAAATGCACCTGATGAAAATGGTGATGGTAAACCAGATTCTTGGCCTGATCGATGGTATTCATCCGGCGCGGGAAAATACATATGGCCTGCATTTTTAGGTGATCAAGCAACGGCACCTGATGAGGAAGTATATTACGTCATGGATGATTACACCAATAAAACAAAGTATGTATCTTTTGGAAATCAAAACGCTGAGTATTATCCTTTCCCAAATGATTCAACAAATAGAGGATTAGGATTAGATGCAGAAGTTCGAGTTTTACAATTCAATAATGCTCTTGCCGAAGATATCATGTTTCTTGTTTATCGAATTACTAATGCGAGCGAAAAATTTCTTCCTAGATTATATTTTGGAATGCATGGTGATCCACACGTTGGTGGTTACACTGATTTTAATGATGACAAAGCATTTTTTATTCCACCATTAGGCCCTCTTGCAGATCCGTATCCACAAAGAGCGAGGAATATGGTATATGCTTGGGATGAAGATATGGCAGGAATGGGTGGCAGGCCTGCGGGGTATTTTGGCTGGAAATTTTTGGAATCACCTTCTCAACATACTGATGGTTTTGATAACGATGATGATGGAATAATTGATGAGAGTCCATTTAATAGTCGCGGCTTTTACATTGATGGAATAAATTTTCCGCTGACTTATGGAATAAGTGATTTAGCAAAGTATCGCGCAGTTTATGGTGAACCAAAACCCCGCTGGTCTGGTGATGAAGATGGTGATTGGGACCCTGTTAAAAACGATATAGGTATTGATGGAATACCTCCTGAATCTCCAAACTACCCTGGTCCTGATTATGGTGAAGGCGATGGATTCCCGTCTCAAGGTTGGTATCTTGATGCTAATGGAAATGACAAATATGATGTTGGCGAATTGATCTCAGATGAAAGAATTTCCGGATATCATTGGGCAGGTTCGGAACCAAACTTTGGTTTAAGAGATATTACCGAATCTGATCAATTAGGACTTACAAGCTTCCATACGATTAAT
The DNA here is from genome assembly GCA_001803045.1 of Ignavibacteria bacterium RIFOXYB12_FULL_35_14. Lineage (GTDB taxonomy): Bacteria > Bacteroidota > Ignavibacteria > Ignavibacteriales > Ignavibacteriaceae > XYD12-FULL-36-8. Next base: position 5,118 of record MHAR01000065.1, read on the forward strand.
TATACAAATGGATTACCCAATGTTCCAAAAAATACGACACTTATGTGGGAATGGCTGTCTTCAGAAACAATAGACCCCAATCAGGAGTATTTACAGATTGCGGCTGATAACGTGTTTAACTTCGGAACCGGACCGCTCTCGCTTGAACCTGGAGAGACTCAGAGATTTTCAATGGCGCTGCTTTTTGGACAGAATCTCAATGATCTTCTTTTAAATGCAGAAACATCATTCAGGGTTCTGGAATCGGATTATCTTTTTGCTAAACCACCAGAAAAGCCAAACGTAGTTGCTGTTCCTGGAGATGGGAAAGTTACACTGTACTGGGATACCCGTTCTGAAAAATCTTTCGATCCGTTCACAAGAGTTTTTGATTTCCAGGGCTACAAAATCTATCGAAGTAGAGATTTTACATTCTCAGATGTTTATTCAATTACCGATGCAAATGGAGTTCCGTTTATTGGTCAAGCATTAATTGATAAAACTGGCAATAGCGCACAATTCGATTTAATTGATTCTCTTAGCGGTTTTCATCCCGTCGAATATCTTGGTAGAGGGATTAAATATAACCTTGGTAACAATACCGGCTTAGTTCATGAATATATTGATGAAACAGTTAAGAATGGAATAAAATATTATTATGCAGTTGTGGCATATGATGGCGGTGCTATAGAATTTTCAATTCCACCAACTGAAAGCCAGGCAGTAATTCAAAAAGATCCTATAACCAGTGAATTGAAATTCGATGTCAATACCGTTGAAGTTACTCCAGGGCCGCTTCCGTTAGGATTAGATACGGCGGCAGTAGGAATTGGAGGGAAACCGAATAAAGTTAGTGGTAATTCCACTGGGAATATTACTATTAAAGTGTTGAACGACCTTGAAGTAATGTCCAAATTCTTCAAGCTTGACTTCACTTCATCTAATAATTATCGTTTATTAGATTCAACAGGAGTTAGTGAGAGCTTGATTTCTAAAGACACTGTTTTTGTTACTTTGTCAAAAGAAAACATTCAGGAAGGAAGCTTTCAACTATTTGATGAAGCTAATAATTTAGTTGATACTGCTAAATACGAAATAAATTACGAAGCTGGTAAAATAAGAGGAGTAACTTCCGGCAATCTACCTTCAAACCAAAAATATACTGCAAAATTTAGGTACTACCCAATACCAGCAAGTAGTCTTCTAAAAGGTGAAGATGGTAATCCATCTTTCAACGGAATGAGAGTATATGTTACAAACGATTCACTTTCAATTGATTACAAGAATTCGGGTTTCCTTAATTCTGAAAGTAATTTGAATGATACTCTTTTTTTCCCGCCGACCGCCGGAAATCCTAAAGTACTTTTTAGAGCCGATTGGGAGCTGCGATGGACAGGTTTTGATACCACTGCAACTGGGCAATGGGCAAATCCGGGTGACACTGCTATAACAAATTTAGGAACTGTTAGAATTATTTGTCCCTTTAGAATTATTAATACAACAACAAATGAACCGGGGAAATTTCTTCTTTTTGTCACAACCGGAACACCGAATTTGTCACGTTGGAAAGTAACACAGCCAATCATTCTTCGTCCTCAGAATGCAACCGGTGCAACAACAAGTTATGAGCTGCGTTTCTCTTTACCGACTGATTCAACTACAGTACCGAAATATCCTAAAGCAGGTGATGTTTTTACGGTGAGGACACTAAAACCATTCCAATCCGGGGATACATATTCTTTCTCTTCAAGCGAAGTTAAGTTTGTATCCAGTGAGGCATCAAAAAATCTTAGCAATATTTATGTAGTTCCTAATCCCTATGTTGCTTTCAGTTTATCTGAGGAACCTGGAAGAAGCACAACACTACGAGGCGATAGAGATTTGCAGTTTAGGAATCTTCCTCCGAAATGTACGATTAGAATCTATACGCTTCTTGGTGAACTTGTTCAGACAATTGAAAAGGATGATCTCACAAGCTTAGCTCATTGGGATTTGCTGAGTAATGAAGCTCAAAGGGTTGCTTATGGAATTTACATTTATCATGTAGATGCTCCGGATGTTGGTGAGTTCATCGGTAGAATTGCTGTAATTAAGTGATCAAAGCACCTGTCCGCTATAAGAGGATAGGAAGTAGAATTTTTTGAAATTATTCAATAGGAAATTAAAATGATAAAAAAGATTTTATACTATTCGTTCACCTTTACACTGCTGATGTTTCATCAAAAAGCTAATGCCCAATTAGACAGAAGTACGTCTAAGGTTGGAACAACTGCAGCTCAGTTTCTTAAAATTGGCGCAGGTGCAAGAGCAATTGGAATGGGCGGGACCTATACCGCCATTAGCAATGATATCTACTCGGTTTATTATAACCCTGCCGGAGTGGCAAATACAACCGGAGGCGGGCAGGTTGCTTTTAATCACGCTGATTGGCTAGCAAGTATTAATTATGATTTTGCCGCTCTCTCGATTAATCTGCCTGAATTTGGAACTTTGTTTTTCTCATTAACCTCGTTATCTGTTCCTGAGGATAAAGTTAGAACGTTTGATTTTCCGGAAGGTGATGGAAGAGTTTGGGATGCAAGTTCACTAGCAATAGGTGCAGGATTTGCTAAAAAGCTTACAGATAATTTTGGTATCGGATTTCACGCAAAATATATTCGCGAATCAATTTGGAACACAAGCGCAAGCGGTTTTGCAATAGATGTTGGTACATACTACGTAACTCCGTTTAATGATCTTGTAATCGGGGCAAGTATTTCTAATTTTGGTTCAAAGCTGCAGCTTGAAGGCAGAGATATTTTGTTTAATACCGATCCTAATAACGATCAAAATACCGGCCCAAATAATATACTTTCAAGATACGAAACAGATGAATTTGATATTCCGTTAACATTTAGAATAGGACTTGCAATGGATGTTATAAAGGAACGATACTTTAGGACAACTGTTGCGGTTGATGCTACTCATCCAAATGATAACACTGAATATGTTAATTCGGGAATAGAAATTGCTTATGATGAAATGGCTTTTCTCCGGGTTGGTTATAAATCATTATTCTTAAGAGACAGCGAACAAGGCTTAACTTTTGGCGGAGGTCTCAAATATTCGTTTAATGATCAGTTCACTTTCTTCCTGAATTATGCATGGGCAGATTATGGAAGATTGAAAAATGTACAATTCTTCGATCTCGGAATAGGTTTTTGATACCTTTTACAATCAAAGTATTATTTGAGGAGCTTTAACGCTCCTCTTTTTTTGCTTGGAAATATGAAATCGCTAATCAATAAAATAAATAAAATACTTATCTCCAAATTCGGTGTGCCCAATAGAAATGCTGCCGAAATGGATCCTGTAGATGTCCTAATTGCTACGATTCTATCTCAGAACACAACAGATAAAAATTCATACAAGGCATATAAGAATTTGAAAGCCAACTTCAAAAATTGGAATGAAGTTGCATCGGCAAAACAAAAGACGATTGAACAAAATATTCGAATTGGCGGATTAGCTAAACAAAAAGCAAAATCAATCAAGATTATTTTAAACGAGTTACTCAAACAAAAAGGAAAGGTAACTTTAGATTATCTTAAAAAACTTCCGAACGATGAAGTTGTATCTGAACTTGTTAAGTTCAATGGTGTTGGAGTAAAGACCGCAAGCTGTGTTCTGTTATTTTCGTTAAATAGAGATGTTTGTCCAGTTGACACGCATGTACACAGAACTGCAAATAGAATCGGGCTAGTGAAAACTAAATCTCCCGAAAAAACATTTGAACTTCTTAACAAGAATTTACCGGCTGGAGCTGCTCATTCCTTTCATACAAATTTGATAAAGCTTGGTAGAGATATTTGTAAATCCGGAAGACCTCTTTGCACAATTTGTCCGCTGTTTAAGATCTGCACTTACGCAGAAAAAAATATGCATTCTATTTCCAAAGTAACAAAAAATGATTTTTTATTATTGGATAATGTTTAACAGATGTGGGTAATTTACGCTGTTCTTAATCCGTTCATCGATGCATCAAGAAATGTCTTTTCGAAAAAAGCTTCTTTGAATGTCGATTCTCTTGTAGTATCATGGGTAAACAATTTCGTACCATTCCTTCTATTCCTACCCGTAGTTTTTTTTATCGAATTAAAGTTTAATCAGCAGTTCATTATTTCAGTTATAATTTCCGGTACTATAAACACGGCTGCGGCTATTCTCTATCACAGAGCTATCTCTCAAGGTGAAATTTCAGTAGTAGTTCCAATGCTTAGTTTTACACCGCTTTTCCTTTTAGTTATTTCGCCAATAATAGTAGGTGAATTTCCCACTTCAAAAGGTTTCATCGGAATTATTTTAATTGTTGTTGGTTCGTATTTGCTCAATGTTAATCTTAAAGAAAAAGGTATCTTATTTCCTTTGAAATCTTTGATGAAAAATAAAGCAACGCGATACATGTTAATTGTTGCATTCATCTGGAGTATTTCTGCAAACTTTGATAAAAAGGGAATAGAAGCATCCTCAATTCTTCAATACATATTGTTTATTAATTTATTTGTGACGATCGGGACTACTATTTTCGTAATTTCAAAAGGAAAATTCTCGCTCCAGTCTGTTTGGAGAGAAAGAAAAAATTTATTCTTTGTGGGTGCTCTTACATCATTGGGATACTTTGTTCATATGACGGCATTAGCCATGACTCTTGTAGCTTATGTAATCGCTCTCAAGCGTACATCCGGAATGATTACAGTTGTTCTTGGGTATCTTATTCTTAAAGAGCAAAATATTAAAGAAAGATTGCTTGGTTCTACCATAATGTTTCTTGGTGTGTTATTTATCGTTCTTTTTTAATGCTCTCATTCGAACCTCTTTACGTTTTGCTGTAACAAAATCAAGCGTAGTTTATCACTTGGCATTTTTCATTTAGCAAGAACAAAAATTCCAGACTCAATTGTTTTATGAACCGATATAAACTGATTTTAATTTGAGTGAAAATTAATATTGATAATTATGATTCGTCATTGTAAGATATTTTAAACTTCAGCAAAACCATGTATCAGTTGTGCGATTTAGTTTTTCAACGGGCACTTTCACATACTAGTTTTATGGTATTCATGAACAATTAATTGTTGCATTTTTTAACAATAATCAAATTATTCAAAATTTAATTTGTCCAAAAGTAAATGATTTATTATCATTACCACCGCAAAAATAATAAGGATTTTGGATGTCATTTTTCAGTGAAAAAATTAACGAAATAGTAATCGAAGTTGTTAATATTAATAGAGCTACTTTCAAAGAAGCTGATGAATTTAAGAAGCTACTAGATAAAGATATTGATAAGGGTCATTTTAAAATCATAGTTGATCTTTCTAATTGTACTTTTATGGATTCAACCTTTTTAAGCACGATTGTAACTGCTTTAAAAAAGGTTAGTAAAATTGGCGGCAATTTGAAGCTCGTTGGTGTGCATTCGGAAACACAAGCTTTACTTGAACTAACCGGAACCATAAAGGTTTTTGAAATTTACGAAACTAAAGATGAAGCGATTAAGAGTTATTCTGTTCAACCCATGGATAAATAATACCTAAATATTTAAACGTAGAGAGCACGTCCAAAATCTTTCCGATAAGTTACAGTAATTTCATTTTCTTCTCCTAGGAACTTAAATATTGCAATACAAGATTTTCTTGCAATGTCATCGCCATAGTATTTATCGGTTCTTATTATCTCAATGAATTTTTCCAGTGATAAATCGTATCGTTTTTCTTTGAGGTGATTGACTGCTTCAAGATAGAGATTTTTTACTGGACTGTCTTTAAGTAATGAATTTTTATCCTCGTTGAGTAAATCAATTATAGTTTTAAGTGAACCGATTATCTCAGAGTTTTCATTTGTTTCTTCAATAGTGTTGATCAGATCAGATACCTTTGCATTGTCTCTAAATAAAAGAATTCTTGCTAGTAATAGCTTCGCAGAACTGTTATTCGGATCTTCGAGAAGTAATTTATCAAGCATTTTTTGAGCTTCATTTTCTTTACCGGATAAAAAAAGCGTCTCAGCATTAGTAAGCAAATCTTGATACTTATTCGGGATACTTTTCTTTAACCATTCAATAATCTGTTGTTCAGGAAGTGCGCCAACAAATTCGTCAATGACTTCTCCCTTATCAAATAATTTTACGTTAGGAATGCTTCTGATTCCATACTGTGCCGAAAGCTCAGGATTCTCATCGCTGTTAACTTTTACTAAACTCCATTCGTCATTGTTGTTGACAACAAGCTTTTCTAGAATTGGCCCTAAAACTCTGCACGGTCCGCACCATTCAGCCCAAAAGTCAACGAGCACAGGTTTATCAAAGCTTGCCTGTAAAACATCAATAGAAAAATCTTTTACTTCGTAATTCATAATTTTATTTTTATGCAATGGTTCTATATGTCATCCCTAAAGGGATTTAATTTTACTTTTATTCTTTTTTCTAAAAATATATAATCCCAGAGGGATTGAATATTTATAGCACCCAATCATCTGTGATTACATGAATCCCGTAGGAATGTAATAGATTTAATCTTTTAGATGATGTTAGAAAGAAAAAGATCCAGAACCTCCCGCATTTTTTTTATATGAAGGGGAGTCGTACCGCAGCAGCCGCCTAAAATATTCACGCCGGATGTTAACAGCTCTTGAACTTTTGAAGCAATTATTTCTGGAGATTCTTTATAATACAAATTTCCTCCTGCCAACTCAGGAATTCCCGCATTTGATTGAGCGAGAATCGGTTTGGTAGTTAGTTTTCTCATTTCAGCAATAACTTGAATCATTTCATCAAAACCTTTTCCGCAATTCGATCCAATTATATCAGTACCAGCTTTGGTTAATTCGGTAACAGCGGTTTGAACATCAACACCCCATGGGGTTTTTAGTCCGGTTTTGCCTAATTCAAATGTCATTGAAACTGCAACTGGGAGAAAAGTATTTTCTACAACAGCTTTCACAGCTATAACTGCTTCTTCAATTGCCATCATTGTCTCAACAAGAATAAAATCGACCCCACCTTCCTCAAGTATTTTTGCCTGTTCACTAAAAATATCATAAGCGTAATTTTCTGTGATGTTGCCCAAAGGTTCCAGCAGTTCACCTAATGGACCAATCGATCCGGCAATGAATTTATCTTTTGGACGAACTTCCATAGCATTATTTACAGCGGCTAAATTTATTTCTTCAACTCTATTTTTTAAATCGTAAAATTTCAATCGTAATCGGTTAGCGCCAAAAGTATTTGTCTCAACAATGTCAGAACCAGCATCAAAGTAGTCTTTGTGAATTCCTTGAATCATCTTTGAATTGGAGAGATTGTATTCTTCAGGGCAATCACCGACTTTCAGTCCACGTCTTTGAAGTTCTGTTCCCATCGCCCCATCGCAGAGCAAAACCTTTTTAGATTTTAATGTTGATAGAATATTATTCATGTATTTTTTATTGTGAAATATTTTAAAATTTTCCCGTGAATACTATTTGTCATTAATAAATGTGGCTAAAGCCGATAGTTATCCGGATTTTTTTAGTTCCGTCAGATAAATCTGACGGTAAACGAAAATAAATTTCCGTTCACTTTAGTGAACGGGTTGAAGGGCAAAAGGTAAATTGGCTTTAGCCGCATAATTGTAAAATTAAAATTACCTTCGATTAATTATTATTTTCTTGGTCAACAAACTCTCTTGCCAGTCTAACAGCTTCCGATGCATTTTTGCCGTAAGCATCGGCACCGATTTGATCTGCAAATGCTTTTGAAACCGGTGCACCGCCAATCATTATTTTTACCGGCAGCTTTTCACCCTTTAGCTTTTCTATCACAGCTTTCATATACAACATAGTTGTAGTTAATAAAGCCGACATACCGACTATCTGTGCATTTTCCTTTTTTACAGCGTCAATAAATTTTTCGTGAGAAGCATCAATTCCGATATCAACCACCTTAAATCCGTTTCCCCGAAGCATCATTGAGACAATATTCTTCCCGATATCATGAATATCACCTTTCACCGTTCCCATAATAACTGTTCCGATTGCGGGAATGTTTGAATCAGCAAGCAGAGGTTCAAGTATTGCAAGTGAGAATTTCATAGCACGTGCTGAAATTAAAACCTGAGGAACGAAAATTATATTATCTCGAAATCTCTGTCCGACGACGTTCATTCCGGCTAATAATCCATTGTCAAGAATTTCTTTTGGCGTATGATTTAGTGCAAGAAGCTGCTTCGTCAATTCAACTGCTTCGAGATGTTTACCGTCAATTACAGATATGGCTAATTTTTGCAGAAGCTCTTCGATGGCTATATTCATCAATACATTCCAAAGGTTTCGACAAGCTGGGAGAGCAATTCAATATTTTGTGGGGGAGTTTTTGGTGCAACAGAACATGCTGAACTGAGAATATATCCGCCTTTTTCTTTTCCAACATTTATTCTCCATTCAACATCCCTTTTGATTTGATCCGATGAACCAAGAAGAAGGGTGTTCACGGGATCAATATTTCCTTTTATGAATGCTTTGCCTGTAAGAATTTTTTTTGCCTCTTCTAATTCGACCGTTCCCAATGGAGGTGGATCAAGTGTATCAATTCCATTGGTGGATGTTTCAAGCATCAAGTCAAGCCGGTCTCCAATGCTGCCGCAAGTGTGTGTGTAAACTGGAATATCAAATTCCTTTTTTACTTCTGCAATAATTTTTCTTTCATAGGGAAGAACAAATTCTATGTAATGCTCTCTTGATATCAATCCGGCTCCGGCAAATGCTGAAGAAATTAATATTGCATCAACTTTTTCCGATGCCTGAAGCTTAGCAAGTGCAATTGCTCCTTCAGTCAATCTTTCCAAAATGGCTTTTACTTTTCCGGGATCATCCATTATTGCCATCAGCGCATTCTCATAATTCAACAGTTCAAGAAATTGTGACCATGGGGAAAATATTTCTGAATGAATCGAGATCTTATCACCGGCTATTTGCTTAACTGCTCTAATTATATTTTGATGATAAGACGGAAAAAAATCATTAAAGTTTCTTGGTTCAGTTTCAAAGAACCATTTGTAAGGATATTTTATTTCAGTTATGTCCCATGGTTCAATGTAAAATAATTTTTCGGGATCAATCTCTTCAAACATAGGGAAGCGGCGTGAACCATCGGGCTGATAGAAATGAGGATTATCATCTGATGGAATTACTGTGTAGCAATCATTTTTCCAAATTACTTTTGTTTCGTTTTCTGACCGCTCAATTTTTTTAATGTAGTTTTTATAATCCGGCGGTCTTCCCGGAAGATTTATCAAAACACCATCAAAGTTATATCGCTGCTGCAATTCAATCAGCGCTTCGGCAAATCCTTCCGATTCAAACCAAATATCCATTGGATCTAATTTTGAGTTTTGAAAGTAATGTCCGATGGAAAGCTGACACATAAGCGGAACTCTGTCAGGAATTCCGAGTTGCATAGCTTTGCTGATTCTTTCTTTGGATGTCATTTAATTCTATAAATGTGTGGAGTTAAAATAAGCAAAGAATGGAAAAGAAGTGAAATGAGTAAAGCACAAAGTCAATAGAACGCTGATGACACAGATTCGACAGATTTGCGCAGATTCAAATCAGTGTTAATCTGTTGCATCAGTGTCATCTGCGTGCCATTGATTTATTCTTCAAATTTCACGCTCTCAAGGTAGAATGGTGGTTCCATTACTCTAATCATTACTTGATTAGTCTTAAACCTAACTTCTTCGTTGGGATTTAATTGAGCAATTGTTGTTGACGATATTTGCCTGTCAATCATGTAATTGATTACGATGTTTTTAACGACTTTATCAGTCATGTTTTTTGTAGTGCCTTCAGCATGACCATAATTCCTTGCTGAAACACCGGGCGCTTCTAGACTCGCACTCTCCTGAACCCGTACTAAGCTTCCTTCGACATGAATTACTTCTTTCTCTTTTACAAAATTGTCATAAACCAAGTATGCAGCTACAAGCACTACTAAAAAAATAAAAAGTTTTTTCATATTTTCTTCCTTCGTTACTAATGAGTCTCATTACTTATTTGTCCAAAAAATATACCAATAAAATGCGTAAATAGTTTATAGAAGCAGTTTGTTTCATGTCTCACTTTTTTATGTGTGGTAATTGTTACAACGCAGTCGTTCCTTTTAGGAATTATCGATGATAGATATTAAGTAATGGAGGGATTATATTTGTGCATGGGACATTTTAGAAATTCAAAATATAGAACAAAATAAATGAGATTGGAGCGTAAATAACTGTACCAACATACTGGGATGCGACAATATACATTCATAAGTATCCAATCAATTCATTGTAAGCACCACAAGTATTAGTTATATTCAAAATAATCTGAATATTTTTTTAATATTCATTCCATACGATTTGTTAGATTAATAGGTAAATTTTGAAAGATTATATGAAGACAAATCATAAATTGATTTTCGGCAATTGTATGGAAATGAACGAAATAAGTGATTCTAGCATTCACTTAATTGTTACTTCGCCCCCATACTATAATGCGCCTTTTGATTACGATGGACTTTTTAGCAATTATGAGCAATACTTAGGCGTTTTAAATCATTTTGCAAAAGAATCTTTTCGTGTATTAAATGAAGGTCGTGTTGTTGCATTGAATATTGATGATATGCTGGTCAATGGCACAAAATATCCTATAGTAGCCGATGCCACAAAAATATTTCAAAATGCTGGTTTTCGTTATCGGGATAGAATTATTTGGAAAAAGCCAGATGGTTATTTAAGAATAAGTAAAAGAAGTGGTGTAATATTACAGAATCCATTTCCGATGTATTATTATCCGGACAATTTATTAGAAAGTATTGTGATCTTTCAGAAAGGTAAATTTGATTATCGTTCTATTTCAAAAGAAATACGCGAGCTTTCGAAAATTGATAAAAAGGAATTTCAAAACAATAATTGGCATAAAACACTTTGGGAAATGACAAATGTTTTGCCCGGGTCAACTCTTGAAAAAAATGTTGCAGCTTTTCCAGAACAATTACCTTATCGAATCATTAAATTGTATTCATACGTTGGAGAAACTGTTCTAGACCCTTTTTTAGGAAGCGGAACAACAATGAAAGTTGCCCGTTTATTAAAAAGAAATTCAGTTGGTATTGAAATAATACGGGATTTAGAAAAAATTATCAGAAAGAAAATTGGCTTTGATACAAGTTCAGACATTTTCAACGACGAGGACCATCTTGAAATCATTGAAAGAAAAACTGGCAAATATAAGTTTGTCACTCTTGAATATATTGAAAAGAAAAAATCTAAGGAACACAAATGATATGAACATTTCTGCGAAAATTACCGGAATTAAGTATAATGTAAACTGCACAGATGATTTAACAGAGGTTAGTTTCAAAGATTTCAATATTAATTCCGCTTCCTCTTGTTTTTTACTATCCGACAAACAATACAACTATGGAATTTCGAAATGGGTTTCCCCCAAACGGACTCGGTCATATCCTTTTGAAAGAGTTTATAATTCTCTAAATGTCCCTAAAAGAATTACAGTAATTCCAATTATTAAAGATGAAGGGTCAAAAGGAGACCGTGACTTTATTCAATGGGATACAGTTTCATTAATGAGTCTTTTAGATGTCTATGTTATTCTTGCTTATTACAATAACGCAGTCATCCATCCTTCAAGAGAAAACAAGATCACAGATCAAGAGTTCGATAACAACTATGTCAAAAATAAAATTTTGGAAATCAGTAATTATCATAGCTCAGCATTGCATTGGAATTTAAAAGAAATAAATGATACTCTTCCGTCACTAATTGATATTGTTCAAGAAACATATAATCGTCTTGAAAAAGAATTAAAAGTTTCGTTTCATAATTCGAGAGGGATACAAAGCTTTAAAAGTCAATTTCAGAAAGGCGTAGCAGATTTTATGGCTACATCAAGAAATAAAGCTAAGGAAGCCCAGAATAGAGAAAAGCAGACTTTACAGCCAAAAGAATTTTTATCAACATCAACAAAAGCAACTATCACAATCGAAAACTATCTTGGCGGCAAATACTATTTTACGACGGATGAAATTTCTATAGTTGACAAAAATTTATTTTTGATTGAAGGCAAACACTCAAGTAATTCAAAGTTACCAAGTATAGGCGATATAAAAGATGGTCTGTTGAAAATGGTTTTGTATTGTAATTTAACTGATGTAAAAATAGATGATACTGATTTTACTCCCAAGCCAGTTTTAAAATTAACATCTACTAATATTTCTGGAAAAATATCTAATCAAAGTTCGACTTCAGAAATAGAAGAATTTAAATCCTCTGCTGGTTTTAATGTGAATAATGTTGAGATTATCGATAGACTTTTCGCAGAAGCAACGGCAAACAATTTTGAAGTTATTATAGAAGGCGTCTGAAATGATTATGCGAAGGCATCACTTTGTGAAAAGTCCTCTCAGATATCCCGGTGGTAAAAGTAAAGCAATAGATTCTATCTCGAAACTAATACCAGATTTTAAGGAATTTCGAGAACCTTTTGTCGGTGGTGGTTCTGTTTTCGTTTATTTAAAACAAAAATATCCTTCAAGGATTTTTTGGATAAACGATATTTACCAAAACCTTTACCATTTTTGGAATGAGTGCAAGGAAAATCCGAACAAACTTATTGATTCAATTCTTGAATTCCGTTCTACTTATTCTGATGGTAAAGAATTGCATAGATATTTATTGAATAATATAGATTCATTTGATAACATTAAAAAAGCTGCCGCCTTTTTTATTTTTAATAGAATTACATTTTCTGGTACAACAGAAAGCGGAGGTTTTTCCAATGCTGCTTTTCATAAAAGATTTACTGAATCAAGTATCGAAAGGGTTAAATCTCTTTCAAATATTTTAGTTAACACCAAAATTTCTAATTTCGATTATGAAGAAGTAATTTCAACTGATGGCGAAGATGTTTTTCTATTTCTTGACCCACCTTATTATTCCGCCACCAAATCCGCATTATATGGTAAAAATGGAACGCTACATAAAATATTTGACCACGAAAGATTTGCAAATGTAATGAAGCGCACCAATCATAAATGGTTGATCACTTATGATGATAGTGAGTATATAAGAAATCTATTTTCTTTTGCAAATATCACTGCTTGGGACTTAACCTATGGTATGCGTAACGTTAATAAAGAATCGAATCAACTTGGGAAAGAGTTATTCATTTCTAATTATTCGCTAACGGAAAACATTACAAGTCAATATGACTTTTTCCCTTATTCAAAATCTGATGTAAATATCGCATAGCAATATAATTTTACATAATCCGCTGCTCATTTGATCAGCGTTTTACATTCGGTATTGCTTAGTAATATGGTATCAATTGTAAAATCAAGTTCATTATTAAAGTAAACGGTTCAATAAGACATTTTTATAAATTAAAATTGCCTCTTATATTCAGCATAATTGTTTTTAATTTCAGCTTAACAGCAAAGCAAATAACTCAAAGGGAGTTTTTGTTTCAGAGACGTATTGGGAGTTAAGAGATGGAATACCTAATCCTTTCTTCAATTTGGGCGGGATACTGTTTCCTGCATAGTTTTTTAATTAGCACAAGGTTTACAAATTTTCTCACCCGTGTACTAAAGAACTACTATGCTTTCTACAGACTTTTTTATGTGCTGCAATTCCGTAAGAACCGAACAAGTTACGGCTGCTTGTCCTCCGAAATAAAATGAAGACGGATAAGTGAAAGCGACTTTTGGTATTTTAAAAAAACATAAAATAAATAGGTGCTCTTATGCTCAATCAAATATTATTCTATGCTGGGGGTACAATTACTCTAGGATGGGGAATTGCTCATCTATTCCCGACTAAATCTATTGTAAAAGGATTTGGCGAAATTAGTATTGATAACAAACATATTATAACAATGGAATGGATAATCGAAGGAGTAGCATTAATATACATTGGAGTTATTGTTGTAGGTGTTACTATGATAGAACCAACTAATAATGTTTCTGTCTTTATTTATTTATCCTCAGTTCTAGTATTAGTATTTCTGGCTGTTATTTCATCATTCACTGGTTTTAAAGTAAATATTTTACCATTTAAATTATGTCCATTCTTGTTTTCATTCTCAGCGATATTAATTCTTTTAGGATATACCCTTTGAAAAGGATGGAATCAAAGTAATCTTTAAGGAATACTTATGAAAGCGATTTTATACACAAAATACGGACCACCGGAAGTTCTTCAACTCAAAGAAGTCGAAAAACCAACTCCCAAGGACAACGAGGTTCTCATAAAAATTTATGCAACAACTGTAAATCAAACAGACTACGGATTTCGAAAGCCTGAATATCCTCTTATTATCAGATTGATCAATGGACTCTTTAGACCCAAAAAAAACATATTAGGGAGTGAACTGGCTGGAGAGATTGTATCAATTGGAAAAGATGTTAAAACATTTAAAATCGGCGACCAGGTTTTTGGATTAAGCACTTCAAATTTTGGAACACACGCGGAATACGTTTGTATTCCCGAAACAGGTTCAATCGCAACAAAGCCGTCCAACATATCTTACGAGGAAGCTGCTGCCATCTGTGATGGGGCATATCTAGCATTGTCAAATATTAAGAAAATAGATTTTAAGAAAGCACGCAAAATCCTAATTAATGGCGCTTCCGGATCTATTGGCTCGGCAGCTGTGCAGCTTGCTAAATACTTTGGCGCAGAAATTACTGCCGTATGCAATACCAAGAATTTAGAATTGGTAAAATCACTGGGTGCAAATGAAGTGATTGACTATACAAAAGAGGACTTTACTAAAAGCGGACAATTGTATGATGTAGTATTTGACGCTGTAGGCAAAAGTTCTTTTTTCCGTTGTAAAAAATTACTTAAACCGGGAGGAATTTATTTTTCAACAGATCTTGGTTTTTTATCCCAGAATATTTTTTGGGCACTATTAACTCCAATCATTGGAGGTAAAAAAGTTTTGTTTCCGATTCCAAAAGACAGTAAAGAAGATATTGTCTTTTTTAAAGAGCTCATTGAGGCGGGAAAGTACAGAGCAGTTATAGATAGGAGTTACCGCCTAGAAGAAATTGTGGAGGCAACTAAATATGTTGAAACAGGGCAGAAAACTGGAAATGTAGTCATAACTTTAGAACCTAATAGCAAAACCTAACACGTAAATCTCCGAAAGAGTCTTTTGGTCACCCGCAGGCTGTTTTCGCAATAGGCATTTCCTCCAAAGGAGGAAAGGTTATGGATGTTGTGTTTTAACAAATTGTCCCGATAAAATCGCATAGGCGTCAACTTAATTTTATAAAATATTAGCATAAGCCTTTATATAATAATGTTATGTCAGAATGATAAATTAAA
>MHAR01000066.1:0-5192 GCA_001803045.1 Ignavibacteria bacterium RIFOXYB12_FULL_35_14
ATATTTATAGTTACAATTACAAAGAATGAATTGAATCCCTTTAGGGATGAAATAAGATTCTTATTCTTACCCGCATTATTTATTCTTCGAGTGAAAAATTTGGTTTTACGAATTAAAAAAACGCTTGCTTCTCTTACCACGATATCTCTGAAATATCTGCTCAACTCGTTTGGAGTGCGAAGATCAACTTTTTTACCAATTATTTCGGAGAGTTCACGTTCCATCCTTGCAACATCAAGTAAGCCGTAGTTTGCATTTTCATTAAACTCTACCAGTAAATCAACATCACTTACCTCGTGGTGTGTATTTGTCAAGTATGACCCGAACAAAGAAAGCTTTTTTATTTTGTTGGCTTTACAGTAATCTTCTATTTCTTTAGAATATTTATTGAGTATGTCCATTATAAAAAGCTTATTTATTACGGCTTTAATTTAATCATTCCCCTAATAAATTCTGAGCTTGTAAAATCTTTCCCCTCCGCAAATCATGTGGTTGTAAAAAATGCCGGGCATAATGTGCATCTTGAGGAACCGGAAGAGTTTGTTGAGGTGGTTAATAATTTCATTCCTTTTACGGTACGGTCGTGATAGACGAGTGAAGCCGCTTTCAGTAAAAGAATTAAAGAGGTAACAGAAGCCTATTTGATTGAGAATACAAATCATTATAATAACTTAATAATCCACCGCTAGCTTTCTCAATTGTCATATTTGGTTGATTAAAAACTAAATTCAATGTTTTATCGCCACCAAAATCCTTTTCTATCATTCGCCTACCAATTATATCAATTCCATGAAGATCTAATAACTTCAATGCAATATGTTCTAAACAAACAATCCTTCCTGTTAAGGTAGAATTAATCTCACTATTACTTCCTTGCTTAGCTAATTGAATAATAGAATTCTTATCGCCTGTTAATATTAGAAAATCTGTATTAGGAGGATTTAAGGAAAAAAGTACTCTCTCGCCAGAATCAATTTTATCAATACTAGTTAAAGATCGATATCGTTTATCGTCAATAAACTCGTCAAGAATTATCTTGTAATTTTTAAGGATGGTAACAATTTCATTTAATGTGTGTTCTGAATACTTATTCCGAAGATTTTTATTATTTAAGATATACGGTTTAGCTGTGGGTAGAATAAATATCGAAGAGGTATCGTTACTAAATAAATTTTTAAGATTCTCTAAAAAACCTAACGAGCCAATTTTTAATAATATGTCATTGTCAAGAAAGAGAAGCAACACCTTCCCCCGAAAGTGAAATAATTCTTATAAAGAAATCGGTATTCTCCTTAGTAGTGTTATTAAAATTTAAATTCTTTCTTATTTTATCATGTATTTTACTAACTGCATCAGCCTTTGGATTAAGGTTTTTTAATGTTTGCTCTGCTAAAGCCCATTTCTTGGTTACATAAGCAAAGTTTAACGTGATCACTCCAGGATCAATGTTCATTTTTTTTGCTATCACACTTACTACATTAAAAAGTTTAAAAGAATTATCAATGCTTCCACTAATGGAAATTTTGGGTGATCGACTCCCAGTCAATAATTCTAATGCAAATTCATTCGCTTCTTTTTCTTCTTTATCTTGCTCATATTCTATATCAGCATCATAAATAATGTTATCTGGTTTAGTTAAATGTCCCTTAATGAAATGTCCAAGCTCGTGAGCAATGATAAATAACAACCAAGCGTCGTGTTTTCGATTTTTTGATACGATTATAATGGGGCGATTAGTGAGATTAATGATCATACCATCCATTTTTTTCACATCTTTTGGGAACTCCGAAATATGTAAAACTGGAATTCCAATATCCCAAAGATAATCCAACAGTGTATCAAGGTTTAATTTTTGCGAATTCTCAACTATCTGGTCACGAATTTCTAAGGCATTTTTGGGGAGTGATTTAAATTGAATAGGATAAACTTCTTCAATTAATTCTGATATTCTGATCGCTAAAGACTTCGGCCATATTAAATTATCAGAAATGCTAATGTTCTTTGCAGTTTTAAATTTTATCAGGGCATTTCCTTTAAGACTAATAGTATCCGGATTGGTTAAAAAACTTGCTAAATCAATTCCAAGGTTTTTTGAAATTATATCGATAGTTTGAAGATAACCGGCCTTTGTTTTCGCTATCTCATCATCCCACCAATCGGGTAATAAGATATCCTTGATAAAATTTTTATCTATACCAAACTTTTTTAATGTATAGTATATTGAGTTTATATTGAAATCTACTTTCATATTCTCCTATTGCAGAAATAATAATGAATTGTTGGTATTTAAATATATGTATTGTATCAAATATATTGAACTTGCATTCCATATCAGCAGCTTTTATTTTTATAATAACAATTATTTAAAGCTTATGCAAGACGCCGACATCAGAAAACTACTTCATCCATATCTTGAAAGAAAGAACAGAAAATATAAGGATACTATCATTGTCGATGAATTAGATTTATGTTCCGGACTCTCAAGAATTGATATTGCAGTTATAAATGGAATCATTCACGGCTACGAAATTAAAAGTGAAGAAGACACTCTCAACAGGCTTCCTAATCAGATCAGTTACTATAACAAATCTCTTGAAAAAATTACTATTGCGACAAACAAATCACATATTAAAAAAATCGACAAATTTGTTCCTGAATGGTGGGGTTTGATTCTTATTACTGATAAGGATAAACAAAAAAGAATTATTGAGTTGCGACAAGCTAGGACTAATCCATTACTTAATAACCTAAGCTTACTTCAAATTCTCTGGAAAAATGAATTAATTTCTGTTTCTAATAAATATAATATTAAAATAAGTTGCCAATCAAATAAAAGAAAGCTTCGTGAATCAATCGCAAATTGCCTTGATACTTCAATTCTTTCTCAGGAAGTCCGCACAGCATTAAAATCTCGCCAAAACTGGCGAAGTTGATTGACAACTACTGTAATATGATGATTTGTTCCAACGGCTCTCCAGTCAAGTAATCTGCCTTTTAATTTTCTCTCTGTTCCACATCTATATATGAATTCATCACCATAACAATGGTCTCTTCCAAAATATTCTGAACTGTTTATCAGTGCTGTTGCTATTTCAAAAAATTGTTCAAATCCGTGTTGTCTTGTACCTCTTCCCCTATAAATATAATACTCGTCTGAGTTTGTATATCTGATGCTTGCACTTGCGTTTGGTATTCCCTCTACTTCAGACATTAAAGGATGTGAAATTCCATAATCAGAATATGATGGAAAACGTTCAATATCACTACTCTCAAATAGCTGCTTCCAGGCTGACCAGTGTTTTCTAGGAATCAAATGGATTTGATTCGCAGTTAATTTTGTTAAGTTTATTGGAAAGTTACTTCCTGTTAAAACCAAGCTTCGCCAGCTTGACGAATAAGAAAGATTTTTAATTATCTCTTTTTGCCAATTAAGAATTTCATCTGGTGATAAAATCTCTAATGATTGCAAATCTATTAATAAATCTATCTGGTTGAAACCCAAATCAATTCTTGGCATCATTCTTTCTATTTCATCGTTAATGCTTATTTCACGGCTACTAAAAATTCTTAAACACAAACCACGACTGTCTTTTTCAACAATATTTTTTATTTGAACAATATAATCCGGATTAGAAATATTGCTCACAACCGGAATAACGTTGTATTTATATTTTCGGATTTCGTTAAAAATGTACTCCATATATCTTTTCCTGTGAATCATTATATCATTATCCTGAATCATATAGCCATCTATGTAAATTAACCTTTCTCTATCCCAACGCTGAATATAGCCAATTGAAGAATGAATATGTTCTTCTAACTTTTTTTGAGGATTAGGTACTAAGTCTGTAATAGGTACAATTTCATCTTTAAATTCTTCTGGTAATTTACTTAAAGCTATAAATTCACCAGCTTTGCATTTTATTACTGGGACATATTTATCTCTTGATATCATTTTTCACTCCCTTCCCATCACCAAATCACGATAGATGCTGATGTAGTGTGCTTTACTCCGGTAAGTTTTAAGCATAGCTTTTATTTGAGAACTGTACTTTTCAAAGTCGTGCTTAAGTGTGCGTAGAATTTTGTTGCAGTCTTCCGGGGATCGTGGCAATGATATTTTTGTTCCTTTTATCTCGAGTTTGTCGTACAGGAATTTAAATAACAGTATCTGACTGTTGTTATCAAAGATGACTGTTGTTTCTTTATTGGCATCTTTAAACTTCACACGGTACGAAGCAAATAAATTTGAGTCACCCCCTGATACGTCTTTCGGAAATTTAGGTTCGAGATTTGGAATGGTGAACTCTCTGTCAGGTACACCTTTCATCAGACTTTTATATTTATTTATGTCTTCAAATCTGTCGGCAACTAATCTGAGTGAGGTTTCATAATCAATTGATTGTTTTGTTTTTATATTAATTACTGAAGCGGCTTTTTCATTCCTTCTTCGTCTTAAATCAACTACACCGTTATAAAATTCTTTCAAATCTTTTTCTGCAAGACCTAATTTGTTGAAGATTATCAAATCCAACCTGTTTCTGTCTTCCTTTTTTATTTCTTCATAGATTACTTCTTGTTTTCGGTGCTTAATGGATTTAAAAATTTCTTTTAATTCCCTTTTATATTCATTCAATAACTCAGGATTAATAATTAAAGTTTTTTGTACTACGTTCACATCAATATCTGTTAAACCTTCACCCATTTGGCGGGCAAAAAGTTCTAAAAAGTATCTGAATAAAGTACTGTTGAGAATTAAAAATATCTCATCCTCAAATTTTTTGTAATCATCATTTACTTTTATATTGTAATTAACCTTATCTATAAAAACTTGTGTTTTTCTATTATCTATTAAACCATACTTTTCGTGAATTTTAGAAGGGAAAATAAAATCACCGACAAATAGTTCATCACCAAGATTGAACCAAGCTTGAGTACCATCAGGTTTTTTCCTGGAAGCGCAGGTTGCTCGCTCATTGAATTTATGCGGAGATTTTTCAGCGTCTTCAATATACTTTAAGAGCTTCACATTATATTTTCTAAGCATAGGTTTTTGTTCATTACAAATCAAAACTTGATATTTTAATTTCTTCAAATCCACATCAAGATTAGAAGCTTCCCTTTGTGTTTTAAATACGGGTTTAAAGTAAATTCTTTCGAGCAGGTAATGCTGGTTATTCATTTCAGATAAG
>MHAR01000066.1:5217-74301 GCA_001803045.1 Ignavibacteria bacterium RIFOXYB12_FULL_35_14
TAACTTCACAGACCTTGCGTAAAGGAATCAACTTATCCCCGGTGGTTTCAATTATTTTATTATAAATATCCGGTGAGCGCAGATATTTAGCACCCCAATTTCCATTTTCATATTTACTTTCAGTAGTGCTTTCAGCTTCCAGTTCCTTCTGGGTTCTTATTGTTATCATCAAATCATCATCTTTTGCAAGTTTATTTGTTCTTTCAATACGATTAACAAACTGCTGTAATTTATCAATGCGTTCGGGATCATTACTGTTGCTTATCAGTTCATCATATTCCTTAAATATCCTTACAAACTTTACTTTATTTCCTTCCCTTGATTTCCTGTCGCTGCATTTTTCAATTATGAGTATTACAGTATTGATTGATGCTGTTTCAAAGCTTCTTACTTTTTGATTGTCAATTATTGCAATAATCTTAAAGTGATCTAAAAGAAATTTTTGAAATCCGCCGCCAAAAGAAACATCGAGCCAACTGCTTGAAATAACATAACCAAGCCGTCCACCTTCTTTTAAGAAAGCCGCTGTGTGCATCAAGTAATAAACGTACAAATCACTCTGCTGATTTATTTTCTTAAGTCCGTACTCATTCTTTACAAGATTTATCCATCTTGTTTTATTCTCTATCAGTTCTTGTCTGATGTAAGGAGGATTTCCAACTTCTGAATCGAATACCGGCATTTTAATACTTTTAATTTTTCCACCGACATCTTTGACATTAAATAGGTGAGAAGTATTAAGAAAAATCAATTTGGGTGCAGAAGTACTTTTTATTTCAGAAAAATCATGTCTTAGGATAACTGGATAATTTTCAGTTGCTTTAATATCCAAGAGCGATAAATTCATAGTTGCAAGAAATGCTGGGAATGGCGCTATTTCTATTCCCCATAATCTTTCCAGAATCTCTTCATGTTTAAGTTCCGGATGAAAATATTTAATGAACTTATAACCTCTTACCAAAAATGTTCCTGCACCACAGCCGGTATCCATAAGAAGCTGAGTATTTTTGTTAATGCAAAATGCATTCACAATATCAACCTCATTCACATTTGTGAAATGCTGTCCTCTGTCATGCTGTTCCTGGTTATCTATAAGTGTATTATAGATTGAACCCATAATATCAACGTTCAAATCCTTAAAATTGAGTTCACTTATCTGGTTAACATTATATTTCAAGGCAGGGATATATTTATCAGTATATTCAAATTCATCGAGAATATCACCCTGGAATATCAATTCAAAATCATAAGTTAGCACATCATCAAAGCGGTTTCTAAGAACTTGATTGAGTCTATTTTTATCCTCAGGTATTTCAAGAGGTTTCAGTTTTAAAGAAGGTACTTCTCTTTGAAGATATGAATAGAAAATGAATTTGAGATACAGAAGATAGTTGGCAAGCTGACATATTTTGTAAACTTCTTCACCATCAAACTTCAACGTAATGTTAAAAATATCTTGATCTTTCAGATATGTTCTTAACCTTTTCTTGAAATCATTATCCGAATCAATTCTTTCATACATCAATTCGGACATATCAGCAGATCCTTCAAGTATGTAAGCTGAAAGCTTTTTGATAAAAAACTTATCAATAGAATCCCACTGAACTTCTTTAACACCATGAACAATATCGCTTAAATCTTTTAGAAAGCTTTTTAGAGGCTGAGTTATCTGTTTATAGTAAGTAGTTGTGGTAAACTCATCATTCTTTCTGATTGTAGAAAGATCGTAAATCTTTAGTTTTCTTTCGTTGAGTGTAGTATTTTCTTTGAAGGTTCTGTAAATAACAATTTGTCGAGGTGTTCCAGTAACAAAATATTCAAGCCCTCTGTTGAATGCTTTCATAGAAGCTTCAAAGACAAGCCTTTCATCAGTAGCATCCCAATTAGTATCTTTTAGTTCGAACAATACTTTTTTGGTAATATCTTTTTCGGAGTAAAGGAGTCCATCGGAAAAACGCGCGCCTTCAACACCAATGTTTTGTTCTTGAAGAATATGTGAGAACGAAATTTCCTTTTCTTCTTTGAGAAGCTCATTTACTTTGTTCCAGAGAATTCCCTGGAAGGTTCGTTCATTTGCGGTAATTTCAGTCAATTTTAATAATTCATCAGTAGATATTAACAGTTATTATTTTTCACAAACTTAAAGATTTGCATTAACTAACACAATTAACCTCATTCCTATCTTTTGAACCAAAGGCTCATCGGCCTCTGGCTGACCCATCTTTACGACATGAAAATGTTTCGCTTTTTTTCAATATTTTTACCTACACTTATTAAGGAATTATGAAAAGCTTCAACTGGAAAAAAACTAAGAAGTATCAAGATATCATTTACGAAAAGCTGGATGGCATTGCAAAGATCACCATCAATCGTCCTGAGGTTCGGAACGCATTCCGTCCCGAAACTATTATCGAAATGTACGATGCTTTCAGTAATGCTCGTGAGGATCAAAAAATCGGAGTGGTTTTATTAACAGGTTATGGTCCAACAAAAGACGGCAAGTATGCTTTCTGTTCCGGCGGCGACCAAAGAATTCGCGGAGATAAAGGATATGTTGACAAAACCGGTGTACCGAGATTAAATGTTCTCGATCTTCAAAAGCTTATTCGCAGTATTCCCAAACCGGTTATTGCTTTAGTTGCCGGATATGCAATTGGCGGCGGACACGTTCTTCATGTCGTCTGCGATCTTACTATCGCAGCTGATAATGCAATCTTTGGTCAAACCGGTCCTAAAGTTGGGAGTTTTGACGGCGGTTTTGGTTCAAGCTATTTAGCAAGATTAGTCGGACAAAAAAAAGCCCGTGAGATTTGGTATCTGTGCAATCAATACAACGCACAAGAAGCATTGCAAATGGGTTTAGTCAATAAAGTTGTTGCAGTTGATAAGTTAGAACAAGAAGGTGTTGCCTGGGCAAAACAAATCCTTGAGCATAGCCCGATGGCAATTAGAGTTTTGAAATCTGCATTTAATGCGGAGCTTGATGGACAGCAAGGGATTCAAGAATTGGCAGGTAACGCAACTTTGCTTTACTACATGAGTGAAGAAGCACAAGAGGGCAAGAAAGCGTATTTGGAAAAGAGGAAACCGAATTTTAAGAAGTTTCCTAAGTTACCATAAAAGTCCCCTCCATCTCCCCCACCTGTGGCAAAATTGCTACCAAGTGGCAGGCCAAAGGGGGAGAGTGGGCGTAATCATTATGAGTACCAATTTATTGGAACGAAGTAATCTCCTGGATTGGGAGATTGCTTCGCCATAGGAGTCCTTTGGACATCCCGATTTCATCGCATAGGCGTCAACTTAACGACAAGAAAAAATATTGTGAAGTAAAGATATTATTGTTAAATCATTAAAAATTGAAGAAAACATATAAAATGACAGAATTAAAAAAGTAAAGTCGTTATTGAAAATCACAAAGTGATCACTATGTGATAAGTCTCTCCCTTCTCAAGGGAGAGATTAGAGAGGGTTCTGGGATATCTGTTAAATTAGCAAACTCATCCCAACCCTTCTGGCTTGCCATGGCTTTGCCATCTTGCCAAGAGAAGGGCTTATTGGTAAATATACTTTGATTTATCATTCTGACATAACATTATTATATAAAGGCTTATGCTAATATTTTATAAAATTAAGTTGACGCTAATGCGATTTCATCGGGATTCGCAATGACAAGAAGTAAATAAAATTATGATAGACAAAACAAAAATAGATTCATGGATCATCGCAAGCCGCCCGCGAACACTGCTTGCAGCATTTGTTCCGGTAATGGTTGGTTCTGCAGTAGCATTTAACGAGGGAAAGTTAAAAATAATTTTATCTCTTAGCGCGCTTCTTTGTTCTCTATTAATTCAGGTTGGAACAAACTTCACTAATGATCTTTATGATTTTCTTAAAGGGTCTGATACTACCAAGCGAAAAGGTCCAAGAAGAGTTCTTGCGTCAGGATTAATTTCTGTGGGTGAAACGAAAACTGCAATCGTGCTGACTTTTCTTACGGCATTCTTGATCGGGTTGTTTTTAGTCTATCATGGCGGATTTGTTATACTGGTCATCGGAATCCTATCCATTCTTGCCGGCTTAGCTTACACCGCAGGCCCTTATCCGCTCGCTTATAATGCGTTGGGAGATATTTTTGTTTTCATGTTTTTTGGAATTATCGGAACTGTTGGCACTTATTATCTTCACACGAATGATCTATCTATAGTTTCTTTCATTTCATCAATTCCAGTTGGTGCGCTCGTAACAAATATTTTAGTTGTAAACAACTATCGAGATATTGAAGAAGATAAAACTGCTGGGAAAAAAACTTTAGCAGTTAAGCTGGGGAAAAATTTTACGCTCTATCAGTTTACCTTTTTAATAGTCTTATCGTTTTTAGTTCCATTACTTCTCTTTGCTTTTTTTAATGCAAGCATTTGGATATTTCTTCCCTATCTTACTTTGCCAATCGCGTATAAAGTCATCTCAATGATTTACACTTTAAATGGCACACAATTAAATTCAACACTCGAATTGACAGCAAGACTATCCGCTATTTATGGATTACTGTTCTCAGCCGGTATTATTTTATGAAGATTGTTCGTTCATCCTGCTCAGCTTATATTCTAAAATTTAAGCTGCCATTCTCAACTTCTAAAGGAAAAATTTCGGAGCGAAAAGGATTTCTTATCAAGCTTGATAGCGCAAATGGAAAATGCGGTTATGGCGACTGCTGTCCTCTCCCGGATTTTGGTTCTGAATCTTATAAACAGGCAGAAGCTAAGATTAAAGATTTAGAATTAAAAATTAGAATAGATACGAATGATTTTGAGCAAAGCATTCTGAAAACTTTAGAACCTTTAAGCGATTTTCCCTCTCTCCGTCATGGTTTTGAGCAAGCACTGTTGAATTTAATTTCCCGCGATCAAAACATTTCGCTGAATGAAATTCTCAATTCATCCTCAAAAAAAACTTTAAATGTTAATGCAGCGATAGGTTTATTATCTTCCGAGGATTCAGCTTCAAGAGCAAAAGAATTAGTAAGTAAAGGATATAAAACTATAAAGCTAAAAATCGGAAGAGGAAATTTTGAAGAGGATTACGCTTGCATAAAAGCCGTGAGAGAAAACATTGGCAAAAAAATTAATCTGCGACTTGATGCAAATGGCAAATGGAATCTTCCGAATGCTATTTCTTCTCTTAGTCAGTTGGAAAAATTTGGAATTGAATATGTAGAACAGCCCGTAAACAACATAAATGATTTTTTACTGCTTTCAAAGCGTACCTCAATTCCACTTGCAGCAGATGAGTCCATCCGAACTTTGAAAGATGCTTATGATTTTATTACACAAAAAGCAATTTCAATTATAATTTTAAAACCAATGATGCTCGGCGGAATCATTCCAATCCTTAAGATCATAGAATATGCTCAGGAGAATGGCGTTATGGTTGTCATTACAACCTCACTCGATTCAGTAATCGGAAGGTCTTTCGCCGTTTTAGCAGCATCGTTTGTTGAAAATGAATTTGCTCACGGATTAGGAACTGCTGAGATATTCGAAAAAGATTTATTTGCTGATCCTTATCCCATTAAAAATGGTCAAATCAATTTAGTAAGCTAAATAAACCACTTAATTACGTATGAAATCAGTTCAAAATTTTTTAGAAAAGCTAAATCCCAAGCTCAGAATATTTGACAACAAAACTATCATCATTTCTGAGTACGAAAGATTTACTTATAAGGCATTAAATGAAAAAGTTAATACTGTATCAAAATATCTGAATACCTTTGGAATTATTGCCGGTGATAGAGTAGGTATCGCAAGCGATAACTCTATTAACTATGTAATTTCAATTTTTGCTTTGTGGATGATGGATGCAGTTCCTGTTCCTATAAACATAAAATTATCCGCATCTGAAATTAAAACGAAGCTTATGCATTTAGGATGCAAGATTGTTCTTGTTGATTATGCGAATAGAAAAAAGATACCTTCGAAAGGGATAGACAGACTCAACATCAATTTACTTGACTTAAATTTAGGTGGCGCATCATTCGATTATAAGTTCAATCCAAATAAAACAGCGCTCATATTGTTCACTTCCGGTTCATCGGGAAAACCCAAAGCGGTTGAGCTATCATTTTCAAGTTTAATCAACAGCGCTAAAATTGGAAATGAGTTTCTTAATCAAACTCGTGATGATCGCTGGCTTGCCAGTCTTCCATTTTATCACATCGGCGGGTTCTCCATATTTTTTCGAGCATTAATGTTTGGCACAGTATTAATTATTCCTCCTGATTTAAAAATCGAATCCTTAATTGAAGAAATTCAATCACATAGACCTACATTAACCTCACTCGTTTCAACCCAGATGAAGCAATTGATTGATAATAAAATTAAACCGAACGATGAATTAAGACATGTCCTGCTGGGGGGAGGATTTATTAGTTCAAATCTTATGAGAGAAGCATTACAATTAGGTTGGAAAGTATGCAAGGTTTATGGTTCAACTGAAACTTCTTCATTTGTAACTGTTCTAAGTACGGATGAATTTACCCTTAAACCAGAATCGGTTGGAAAACCAATTCATCCAAATGAAGTCTTCATTTTTAATGAGGAAGGAAACGAATTACCCGTAAATACTGAAGGTGAAGTCGCTGTTAAAAGTCCGGCTTTAATGAAAGGATATTTACTTGATGATGAAACTACAAAACAAAAATTGAGAAACGGTTTATACTTTACTGGGGACATAGGTTACAAAGATGAAGATGAATATTTATACGTTGTCAACCGAAGGAGTGATTTGATTGTTAGCGGAGGAGAAAATGTAAATCCAGCAGAAGTTGAAGAAGCAATTATGAAATTTCCTAAAGTTAAAGAAGTCTGCGCATTTGGAATTGATGATGTGACATGGGGACAAAAAATTGCAGCTGCAATTGTTCCAAAACAAAATCAACAATTTAAAATTGATGAGCTGAAAGATTTCATGAAAGATAAAATAGCATCATTCAAAATTCCAAAAGAAATTTATTTTGTTGATGAATTACCAAGAACTGAGCTTGGGAAGGTAAGAAAAGAATTTATTACAAAATTGAACTCTTGATTTTCTACTAAACAATAACTTCTTAAGAGTCAATTTTCCTTAGTGCCTTGGTGGCGATTTTTCTTTTGCCACGAAGCCACAAAGCCTCAAAGAAACCAGAGAAATTTGAATTTGTGTTCCGGAGAAACGTGAGAATGACAAGATTATTTATTGATATGATGGAATAATCCAGCTCGCACATCATCTTTAATTTGCTTCTTCTTCCAAGTTTTTTTATCAACAAAAACATGAGTGGTTTTAACTTCAACACACAAATTTCCATTTTCATTTTTACAAGCGTACGCCAGCTTGAATGCAGATGAACTTATGCTCTCAACAGCTAATTCAATAACTGCGAAGGAATTGTAAACGAACGGTTTATGATACGTCGCTTCGCTGTGAATGATTGGAACGATGTAATCTTCATTCGACCAATAGTCTTCTTTGAGATCAAAGCTTTGTATCATTTCCTCATATGCAGAATGACAGAGTTCATAAATTTTAGCATAGAATAAAATTCCGGCCGGATCACAATCGTAAAAATTAATTTTTCTCTTTGATTTATACATAATTTATTGAATGATTGATTCTTTTTTGTTTCTCACTAACTCATGGGGAATGGAATTAATTATTTCTTTTTTAAGTGCCTTTACCAAATGTTTTCTAATAAAAATTTTGTTGTGAACTAAACCTATCTCTCTTTTAGGAACCGGTGGATTGAATTCACGCACAAGCCGCAATTGCTTTTCATCATGCATATACTTAGTCGAAAGATAGGGCAGCAGTGTCATTCCGAAATTTTGCTGAACTAATTTAATCAGAGTGTCGAGATTACCAAATTCAAATAATACTTTTTGGGATTTGTCACCTAAGTCTTTCCCGGAAGTTTTACACACTTTTAAAGTTTGTTCCCGCAGACAATGCCCTTCTTTCAGAAGCAGAAGATCTTCAACGGCGAGATCTGATACATCTAGTTTTTCTTTTTTGAATAATCTGTGATTTTCAGGGATGAATCCAACAAATGGTTCGGAAAATAAATACTCAATTGAAATCCCGGAATCATTTACAGGAAGAGCAAGAATTCCAATATCTAAAATCGATTTGTGAAGACCTGAAATTATTTCCGCAGTTGTAAGTTCATCAATTACAACATCAACCTTTGGATAATTAGTTAAAAATGATTTTAGAAAAAAAGGAAGCAGAAAGGACGAGATTGTTGGTATTATGCCAATTTTTAAGACACCGCCAAATTCATTTTTTTCATTCTCAATAATCAAATGTAGCTTATCTCTTTCTAGCAAAATAGAGCTTGCTTGCTGAATAAGTTCTTCACCAACTTTTGTGGTAACAATGGGACTTTTCGTTCTGTCAAATATTTGCACTCCCAGTTCCTCTTCTAACTTTTGAACTTGCATGCTCAAAGTCGGCTGGGTTACAAAACAATGGCTGGCAGCAGTAGAAAAACTCTTATAAGCATGAACTGCAACAATATATTCTAGCTGTGTTATTGTCATTTTCAGTCGCAAATATAATTAAAAAGACCCTTTATGCTTGAGCTAAAATTTGAATTTTTTATATTTAATAAATAATTGCATCAAAACTCAAAGAAATGGGGTATGGCAAAAAAATATAAATAAATTTTAATTCCAGACTCCGGCAATTATTTGATAAAGTAATAAGGTTAAGCTTCCATAGGATTAGATTATCACTAAGTTTAAAGAAAATGTAGATAAGGTTTTGCAATTGAACTAATACAACTGGGATCAATCACTGACAAAAAATACTTGAGATATTTAGAGATAAAAATGAACTAAACATTATCAAAGCAATAAACTGCATTAATTGAAAGTCTGCTATAAAATGAACTTTTTATACACAGTAATCCAAAAGTTTATTGATTGGTAATCCATTCAATGGATTTTACATTATGAGCATTATATTACATGCACACGTGAGTTTAGTTATTAGGAATTCAAATATCGGAATAGGAAAAATCAATTTGCTATCCATTATTAATATATTCAAATTTGCACAACAATTCGGTCGATTTCCAAACTCTTAAAGAATCTTATGTCATCAGACTCAGAAATCAGTAAAGCAGAAAAATTTGGCTTCTATCGTTACGCGTATCTTGTGGCTGGGTTTTTACTTGTAGCAATAGGTGTAATAGGAATTTTTCTACCATTATTACCCACTACTATATTTTTGATTCTGGCTTCGGCATGTTTTGTTAAAAGCTCCCCAAAGGCAAATGAATGGCTTCGAAACCATAAGATTTTTGGTGTGTACTTAAAAAATTATCAAGATAATTCGGGACTGACAATTAAATCGAAAATTTTCAGCATAATATTTCTTTGGTTGTCAATTCTGGTTTCTGCATTTTTTTTAACAGACGAACTTTACATTAGAATAATTTTATTGGCAATTGCAATTGGTGTTAGCATTCATCTAACATTAGTAAAAACCAAAAAGACATAATGGACTAATTCATAAATAAGATAAAGGAAAAATAAAGTGGCAGAAAAAAAGAAATTAACAACTGCACATGGAAATCCGATTGGGGATAATCAAAATTCTCTAACAGCCGGTAAACGTGGTCCGCTATTAATGCAGGATTATCAGTTGCTTGAAAAGATGGCTACTTTCAACCGTGAGAGAGTGCCGGAAAGAGTTGTTCACGCAAAAGGATCTGGGGCATTCGGAACTTTTACAGTTACAAATGACATTTCCAAATACACTAAAGCAAAATTCTTAAGTAAGATCGGAAAGAAAACAGAAATGCTTGCACGATTCTCAACTGTTGCAGGCGAAAGAGGTGCAGCAGATGCTGAGCGTGACGTGAGAGGATTTGCCCTTAAATTCTATACTGAAGAAGGCAACTGGGACATGGTTGGTAACAATACTCCTGTTTTCTTTATTCGTGATCCTTACAAGTTTGGAGATTTTATTCACACTCAGAAACGAGATCCGAAAACAAACATGCGCTCAAATACTATTCAGTGGGATTTTTGGTCGCTGTCACCGGAAAGTTTGCACCAAATAACAATTCTGTTTAGTGATCGCGGACTGCCACAAGGCTATAGATTTGTTAATGGCTATGGCAGTCATACCTACAGCTTCATTAGCCCCGATTATCAAAGGTATTGGGTGAAGTTCCATTTCAAAACTATGCAAGGAATAAAAAATTGGACGAATGAAGAAGGCGAAAAAATTGTTGGAAAAGATCGGGAAAGTTCTCAGCGTGATTTGTTTGAAGCCATCGAAAAAGGTGACTATCCAAAATGGAGGTTCATGGTTCAAATTATGCCTGAGAAGGATGCTGAAACTTATCATCTAAATCCTTTCGATTTAACAAAAGTATGGCCGCACAAAGATTATCCACTAATCGAAGTTGGAATCCTTGAGCTTAATCGAAATGCAGAAAATTACTTTGCCGAAATTGAACAAGCAGCTTTTGAACCATCTAACATTGTTCCCGGCATCAGCTTTTCTCCCGATAAAATGTTACAGGCAAGAATCATGTCCTATGCAGATGCACATCGTTATAGAATTGGTGTGAACTATGCGGCACTTCCTGCTAATAAACCAAAGAGCGAAGTCAGCACTTATCATCGGGATGGGCAACTGAGGTTTGATGAAAACTTTGGCGGGCTACCAAACTATGAACCAAATAGTTTTGGTGGACCGAAAGAAGATCCGGCTTTTCTTGAACCACCATTAAAAATTTCCGGTGATGCTAATCGTTATAATCATCGTGAAGGAAACGACGATTACTCGCAAGCAGGAAATCTATTCAGATTAATGAATGAGAGTCAAAAACAGCAATTGTTCAACAACGTGTATGCTGCTATCAACGAAGTTCCCGAAAGGATAAAGATGCGTCAGTTAGCACATTATTTCAATGCTGATCCGGCTTATGCTAAAGGTATTGCAGATAAGTTAGGAATAGATATGAAGAAAATCGAAAAGTATGCTAAAATGAATCTGAAAGAATTGTTTTCTGCAACTTCCGAAGAAGAATACAAGAATTGATTTTGTATTTAACAAACCCAGTTTCTTAACGAGCGAAAATGAAAGTGTTGAGATACTGGGTTTGTCTTTCTTGAATTAAATCAATCTCATATCATTTAAGAACGGTAACGTCTTACGAACTTCTCGCACATAATTCTTATCAATCTCTGCAGTTAATATCTTCTCTTTATCTTTTAATGATATAATTTCCCTTCCCATAGGATCAAATAAACTTGTGAACCCGTTGTAGTGAAGCTTAGTATCATTTCCCACTCTATTAACTCCTGCAACATAACATTGATTCTCAATTGCTCGTGCTTTTAATAAAGTACGCCAATGATCGATCCGTGTATCGGGCCAGTTTGCAATATTTATAATTAAATCTACTTTTTCTTTTGCATATAATCTGAATAACTCAGGAAAGCGAAGATCGTAACAAATTGATAAACCGATTTTTATTCCAGATAGATTTATAACGATTGGGAGTTTCCCACCCTTGTAATATTTATTTTCATTGGAATACGCAAAAGGATGAATCTTTCTATACTTGGCTTTTAGCATTCCGCTTGGATTTAGATAAACTAATGTATTGAAATAATTTTTACCGTCTTTTTCGATTACGCCGGCAAACAGATTAGTGTTATAACATTTTGCTATTCCCGAGAAAAAAGTAACTGTATCACCAATAAGCTTTTCAGCCATTGTTGTTACGCTCATAGTAAAACCTGTTAACGTCATTTCAGGAAAAACCAAAATCTTACCTAACTCAGATTTTTTTTTCAACAAGGAAAGTATTTTCTCCTTATTGGCAGTTTTATTTTCCCATTCAGGGGCAAATTGGAATAAAGATATTTTCATATATTTTTTACTATTTTTCGCGAAAGATACAGAATTATGCCGTGTCTTATTACTTGCTATTTCTATAAGTTAGTGCTATAAAATTTACAGTTTATTTTTTATTAATATTAAATTATAAAATCCCTTAATGAATAAAAGGTTTACATTCAATTTTGAATTTTTCGATTACTTTGAGGGGATGTGTTTTATTATTTCCGAAAATGGGAAAATACTTAGCTTTAATAAATCTAGCGCTCAAAAGTTACAAATCAATCTTAATAAAATAAATTTCTTCGAGATGATAGACGAATCCGAAAAAGACTTACTGAAGGAAGCAATAAGCCGGTGTATCACAAATCAAAAGTCAATTGATCTTCAATCAAAGTTCAAAAATGGAAATCAAACAACTGTTGTAGATTTGTTATTAAGCCCATACAATTCAAATGAAAATGGAGTATCGCAGGCAAATAATTGTTTCATTATCGCTAATGATGTGACTTCTAAAAAAGAGAGAGAAGAAGAGCTGCAGAGATTTTTTTACGTGGCAGAAAACACTGTGAACCCACTTCAAATAACCGACACCGAAGGCAGAATGATTTATGTTAATCCTGCATTCCTTAAGGTTAGCGGTTATACAAAGGAAGAACTGATTGGTGAAAATCCAAGAATATTCGGAAGTAAAAAACAATTGAAGAAATTTTGGTCAGAGATGTGGACAACAATTAAAAACGGCAAGGTCTGGATAGGAGATGTTGAAAATAGAAAAAAGAATGGCGAACCTTTCCACACTCAGCTTTTGATTTCACCAATCCTTGACAGTGAACAAAATGTTACAGGGTATTTTGGTGTTCACCGTGATCTAAGTGAAAAGAAAACATTAGAAAAGCAGCTTATTCATACTCAAAAAATGGAGAGCATTGGAACACTTGCAGCAGGAATTGCGCATGAAGTGGGGAATCCTCTGGCATCCATTTCAGCGCTCGTTCAAGTAGCACAACGCTTTACAACCGATGATCTGGTTAAGGAAAAACTTGAGCTGGTTAAGAATCAAGTAAATAGAATTTCTAAAATTATTAGAGACTTAGTTGACTTTTCCCGCCCCTCAAATTTTGAATTCCAGTTTACCGATATTAATAAAAATCTTACTGAGGCTGTAGAGATAACTAAGGTTGGCGTAAAAGCTAAAGATGTTGTATATGAGTTGAATCTAAATAAGAATATTCCACATTTACCTTTAGTTGCCGATCAGATTCAACAAGTGTTTGTAAATATTTTACTTAATGCGACTGATGCAATTTTAGAATCACAAAAAAAAGAAAAAAAGATTGTCGTCAAATCTCATATGAATGAAAATGGTGAAGTAATAATCACTTTTTCGGATAATGGAATTGGAATAGCAGAAGAAAACATTCCGAAAATATTTGAGCCGTTTTTTACAACAAAGAAGGAAGGAAAGGGAACCGGCTTAGGTCTGTGGGTTAGCTATGGTATAATAAAAAGTTTTCAGGGCGAAATAAAAGTATCAAGTATTTATGGTCAAAGCACAACTTTTACAATTTCTCTTCCTGTTCAGAATTAATTTTTTAAAGGTTAGTTATGGCACATAAAATATTAGTTGTAGATGATGAAGAGATAATTCGCGAGTCCCTTTCATTCGTTTTAAAGAAGGAGGGTTACTTAGTTGAAGAAGCTGAAAACGGTAAGGCTGCGTATGATAAAATAGTGGCGAGCTCTTTTGATGTCGTTATTACAGACCTTGAGATGCCCGGAATGAAAGGAATTCAGCTTGTAGAGGAAATTCAAAAACTAAATATTCAAACATCCATTATTATTATCACTGCGTATGGTTCATTAGATACAGCAATTTCAGCACTAAGAAATGGTGCAAGTGATTATATCCTAAAACCAATCGAGTTCGATGAAATTCTTATCAAGATTAATCGGCTTTTTGAAATTAAGGACATATTGCTTGAAAATAGAATATTGAAAAAAGAAATTCAGCGAACTTATGATTATGAAAATATTGTCGGTAAAAGCCCTTTAATAAAAAATATCTACGACATGATAGAAACTGTTGCTGAAACGGAAAGCACAGTTTTAGTTACAGGAAAAAGCGGGACAGGAAAAGAGCTTGTGGCTAGAGCGCTTCATTTCAAGAGTAAAAGAAAAAACAAAGCATTTATTCCTGTTAACTGCGGTGCCATTTCAGAAAATCTTATTGAAAGTGAACTCTTCGGACATAAACGAGGAGCTTTTACAGGAGCCATTTCAGATAAAGAAGGCTTTTTTAAAGCAGCTGATGGAGGAACATTATTTTTAGATGAAGTAAGCGAACTTCCACTAAATCTACAAGTAAAGTTTTTAAGAGTGCTGCAAGAAAGAGAATTTACTCCGGTCGGAACAACTTCCCCTATTTCTGTTAGCATCAGATTCATAGCATCTACTAATCGCGACCTAAAACAAGAAATAAAGAATGGTAAATTCCGAGAGGATTTATTTTACCGATTAAATGTTATTGAAATAAACATTCCATCATTAAAAGAAAGAGAGGACGACATTCCTGTCTTAGCAGATCATTTTCTAAATAAATATCGCAAGGAAATGAATAAGAATATTAAAGGAATAGACAATGATGCAATAAGGGCTTTGATGGGTTATGAATGGAAGGGTGAGGTTCGTGAGCTAGAAAATGTTATCGAGCGGGCAGTAATTTTTGCCAAAGAGGACTATATTACACTTAAAGATTTACCGAATGTATTCAGACCGAATGACATTATTGTAAACCATTTTACTTCAGGTTCTCTTGATGATTCCGTAAAAAGTTTTGAAAGAGATTACATTGTGCGAGCACTTGAAAATAATGATTTTGATAAAGAAAAGACTGCTGATGTTCTTAAGGTCGGCTTATCGACCCTCTACAGAAAAATGAAAGAATTGGATATTAAGGCTTAATTTGAATTAAATTTTAAATAATTTATTCTTATTCAACCCACCTCTTTCGTCTAACGCTTCCCGTTTCCTTAATATTTTTATTCCTACCTTTGAACTAACGATAAGACTTTTATTACTTATTTTACATGTGAATCTAATCTATTTAAAAAATTTTAACAACTTTTTTTCTACATTAGTTTTTTGGCACGATTATGGCATAGTCATCAGGTGAATGCTATGGCTTTGATAGTCAGGATTAACAGAATAATGAAAAATATACTTTTCCTCAGCTTAGATTTCAAAACGTGTTTTTAATGTCTGGAGTTATTGAAGATCAAATTCATAACTTAAATTTAAAGATAAGAGCGTTTTAATATTTGTATTTTAAAAAGCATTGACATTAAACGAAATTCTATTAGATTGAAATTGTTAGAAGCTAATTATAAAAAAATAAATCAAATACTCTAAAGGGAACTAATGACACAAGTAAAAAACATTTTGGTCCCGATTGATTTCAGCACTAGCTCATATCAAGTCTTCGAACTCGGACATTGTCTTGCAAAACATAATGGTGCAAATCTTCATTTAATTCATGTCATCGATCCGGTTTATTACGAGGAACAGAAGCCGAGAATATCAGATACAGAGTTCATTCATAAAATTAGATTTGAGAATGCAAAAGAAGAACTTCGAAAGTTTAAATTTGAAGTACCGCATTCTGAAGTCGAAATTATTGAAGCTCTAATCGAAGGAATTCCACATAAAGAAATTCTTAGCTACTCGAGACAAAATGACATCGACATGATTGTGATTGCGAGTCATGGCTGGACGAATCTTTCACACATGCTTATGGGAAGTATTGCCGACAAAATTATGCGGCAATCAGATGTTCCTGTTATTTGTGTGAAATCTAACGTTTCGGTTATTAAAAGCAGAGAGATGAGAAGACATAGCTTTGCTGAAAATTGGGTTGGCTGAAAATTCTTTTATTCCGAATAGAATGATTTCATAAAGATTGTATTAAACTTGATCTCATGTTATAATCTTTATCAAATTGTTTCAGTCAATAAAGTAAAAGAATAGCCACGCCGCTTCAGATCGATTATAAGCTCATCTAAACGATTATAAAGTTTATCTGTTCTTCTTTCATCGGTGCCAACATGCATCAAGAAAATAAAACCGCTCAAACCTTTTGGTTGATTTGATTCAAAGCTGAATATGTTATCGATTATTTTCTGACTGCTGAAATATTGCTTCCCGAGTTCAGAATAGGTCCAATCTTGATTTGAGCTAGTACCGCTTGAATGACAAACTAGAACTAAACCAATCTCTTTGCACCAATCGCTTATTTGCTCATTGTACCACTCAAATGGCGGAAGATAAATTTTTGCATCCTCTGCTGATATCTCAAATTTTTTCATTTCATCATAATTCATTCGCACATCGTTGATAAATTCTTCCCTACTTAGCAACGTTGAATCTCTGTTTTCCCATGACGCATATAAAATATGTTTATCAGAATGTGCCCCTAAATAATGTCCATTAGAAATGAGATCTTTAATGATTTTCGCATGCTTCTTATTCCTATAAAAGTCGCCAGTAAAGAAGAAAGAAGCTTTTATCCCATACTTGTTGAGAACTTGGTTTATTGTCTGGCAGCCGTCAGAGAATTCGTGCCCGGTAAAAACTAGATTTATTTGTTTTTTAGAAGTATCGGTTCTAACAATTGCGCCGTGTTTTAAAGTAAAATTTTTCCTATTAGATTGAGCTGAACCAATTTTTTGGAGCACCGACAGATAATAGGTTAAACTTGCTGTGCCATCCATTGTTGGTTCGTTGGTGGAATAATCTCCATAATCATCATGATAAACTGCGATGTCTGACTGAAATTGTTCGTACTCATCTCCACAGTAAAGCTTTATACCGATAAGTCCTTTGTAAATGGAAGTGTAAACCGGACCATCAACCAAGCCTCCATCAATACGAATATTATTTAGATGTGTGAATGCTGAATGAGGATCATTAGGATAGTCGCCATTTTCAGGCAATCCAATTATCATGCTTGTGCCCCATGGATTACAACCGAAGAGCCAATCTCTTAAGCTTGCTTCCATTTCGGAAAACGAGTAATCATTTGTAAGATCTTGGTAAAGACGGCATTGAGTTAAAATTGCAGCAACTAAATTGTTAGAGCACCAGATAAACGGTACACCAAAGAGAAATGGGTTTGATTTACCACGCAAATAAACCTCTTCAATCCCCTGCTTTAAATAATTTGTGAAAATATTTTGTTCCTTTTCACTTGAGAGTGAGGAAATGAAATAATGCCCAAGATTTATGAATGGATACCACTGATAATGCCTGGCGGTATCAGCTCCCATCCATGGTGTAACAGGTTCTTGTTTTCCGAATAATATTGCATCGTCTAAATAATTTTTTGCTTTAGTTGATGAGAACAAAACTGAAGCGGCTAGCTGCATATCATCAGTCCAATTGTCTTCTTCGTAAAAGTAGGGAGATAAACAAGGTGCAGTTTGACAAACACCAGGAAACCTCTTTCCAAAAACGTAAGATTCCCTCGATTTTTGCTTTAGCAGATTTGAATAATCAGAAAAATAATTTTCAAATACTTCAGCGCCAAGAGCAAAAGCTGAAGCATACTTTCCTGCAGTTGAAGCAATTCCATCACTTCGGTTTTTGTATTTAAAAATTCCTTGTGGTTCACCGGTGCAGAAATAAACAGGTCTTTCTAATTCTTTACCGTATGAAATTGTATCTTCATTCGGTAACCTAAATCCACGATGATCTCTATCATCGGCAATTTGATTGAACATCATATCCTTTTCAGGATTCATTTTAATTAACCAATCAAGACCCCATTTTGCTTCATCTAGAATATCGGGAATTCCATTAGATTTTTCATGCCCGTCTTTGTCAAAATTATCGGCAAATGATTCGGGGTTCTTCTGGTAAGCGAACATCATTTGAAATACCGCATTGGCAGAAGTTGTAACATACTGAAGGTAATCAGAAGCATCATGCCACCCACCAGTTACATCAATATAAGTTGAATCTAATGTGGGATGATAAATAATAAACCCATCTGATGTGTGGCAAGAATCTTTCAGCACGGGATTATAGCCACATCTTTGCTGTCTCATATACTTTAGTAAAAAATCTGCCGATCCATAATAAACATCGGGTGCAATACGAAAATTTGGTGAACTTACCGAATCTATTTTGATATAATATGCACCCTCTTTTTCAAAGTCAGAAAAATTCAATCTGAATGTAGATTTGAACGCACCATACGATCCATATCGAATAATTTTTTGAGAAGTGAAAATAATCTCACCGGTTAAAACATTATGAATACTAAAAGATTTTGGTTGGAAATCTTCCTTTGACAAAAAAACTGCTGCCTTTAAGCTTTTTGGTAAGTAACCTAATTGGTTAATTCGTATCCACGATTGGGAATAGGCTGCAAAGGAAACTAAGATAAGTAATATAGTATAAAGATTACGAATGCTAAATTTTAACATAAAAAGTTCTTATAAAAATCTTTCATTCAAAATTAAAGAATGAGCAAACCAAAATCATTATGAAAAAAAGCTTTAGGATTAAATTCTAGATAGGAGATCGTTTTAGTTTAAGAAGACGATGAGATATTCTGTTCCTTTGCCTCGCTTCAGTTCAATGGTACCCCCGATTTGTTCGACAAACATTTGAACTAATTGTAAGCCGAGCGTATCCGTCTTGCCTATATCAATTTCAGGTGGAATTCCGATGCCGTTGTCATACACTCTTAACAAATTGTTATTACCATTCTTACTCATCGATATTTTTAATTGTCCTTCAAGACCATTAGGGAAGGCATATTTAATTGAGTTCGTAATCAATTCATTTACAATCAAGCCCAGGGTTAATGCCTGGTCAATATCCAAATAAACATTTTCAATTTCGATTTTAAATGAAATTTTTTGAGAGTCAAATTTGTATGCACTTAATAAAAACGAAAATAGCTCGTTTAGATATTCAGCAAAATTTATTCGAGTGAAATCCTTTGGTCCATAAAGTTTTTCGTGAATTAGTGCCATTGTTTTAATTCTGTTTCTACCTTCACGAAATATCTCTAAAGTACGCTGATCTGTGACAAATTTTGACTGAAGATTTAATAAGCTGGAGATAATCTGTAAATTATTTTTAACGCGATGATGAATTTCTTTAAGTAGGATTTCCTTCTCCCTAAGAGATGATTCAAGCCGCTGTTCATATTGTTTACTAATAGTGATATCTTCAGCAACTCCAGCTATCCTGTTAAGTTTTTCATTTTCATCAAGAATTGGAAATGCTCTTACTCTTACCCATTTTATTTTTCCATCCGGTCTAATTATACGATATGAATTTGTAAGGACTCCACTCCGCTTACTTACTCTAAGAATATCATTAACATTGTTTTTATCATCGGGGTGGATATGTTCAAATAATGATCTCGGATTTTCATACGCTGATTTCAGCGAGTGTCCCCAGACTTGTTCATAAGTAGGGCTTAAATAATTAATTTTTTGATTTTCCGGCTCCATTATGAAAAATACATCCCTGATGTTTTCAGCCAATTGCCTGAAAAGTGTTTCACTATCCTTAAGTGCAGCCTCGGCTTTATTCTTTTCTTTAATTTCCTCTAATAGTTTTTTGTTCATTTTTTCGAGCTGCGCTGTTCTTTCAATCACACGTAATTCCAATTCATTTTGGGTTCGAATGAGTTCCTCTTCAGCCTGCATTCTTTCCAGAATTTGACCTTCAAGCGCACGATTCGTCGTTTGAAGATTTGCTTTAGTACTTTTTAATAACGTGGCATTCTTTATCAACGCCAACGCTCGCGGACCAATAATTGGAAGAAGTATTACCATAATAACATTGGCTACTGCTGCAATTAATTTTATCAAACCGAATAACCATGGATAATAAATCGAAACCGACCATACATTCATGAAATGAATTGCGCTGTTTGAGGCTGTGCATAAACTAAATACCAAGAAAAGTCTCGGAAAGGGTAAATCTTTTCCAGCCCGAATGACAAATAATGCGATGAATAGTGTTATCGCCAAATTGGCAAATCCTAACAGTATATCCAGGCTTATATGGAGTAATCCAAAATCATCAAACCAAAAGTTGAACCGAGAGTTTGGGTTACCGATTTGTGTGAACAGATTGTGAAATAGCTGAGGCCATGATAGAAGAATTATGATTGAGGCCAACCAAATGATAGATTCATACCTGAGTAAATATTTCGTAACAATATTTTTGATATTCATTTATAACTAAAAATAGCTTATAGCTGAGAACCTAAAACTTTATCCACTAAGGCAACGATATCATTCTTTCCAAATGGCTTAGAGATGTAGTGCGTGCATCCCAGTTTCAGGAATTTTTCTCTATCACCATATAACGCATAAGCCGTAACTGCAATAGTTGGTATTGATTTATATCCCTTTATTTTTTTTATAAGATTTACGGCTTCAATTCCATCCATGCCAATTCCTAAATTAATATCAGCTAGTATCGCAGAGTAATTTTTCTTTTCAGCCATCGATATAGCAGTTTTAGCGTTATAGGCCCAATCCGTCTTACAAATTTCGCCTAGATAGAATCTGACTATGTTGGCCGTAGCTTCATCATCTTCAATAAGTAAAACTTCTGAGGAATATTTATAATTATGAATAATTTGTTCATCTAATAACTTCTCGTAGGAGAAATCTTTTGGAAATTCAAGATCATCATGCGAACAAATAGGAAATTTCACTATAAATTCGGAGCCCTTACCAACGTCACTCTCAACAGCAATTTCACCACCCATCATTTCAATAAATTTTTTAGCAACAGTTAATCCTATCCCGAGTCCTTCAAATGAACGAGAAAAGCCTTCACTTGCTTGTCTGAATGGCTCGAAGATTAGCCTCGAACTTTGTCTAGGAATACCTATTCCAGTATCCTTCACTTTCATTTGGGCAAATTGTTTCTGATTCTCAATTATTTTTGAGATCGTAACTGTAATATTCCCCTTATTTGTGTATTTAATTGCATTAGCCAATAGGTGTTCAATTACTTGAGAAAGCATTCTTTCATCCGCATTTATCACCAGGTCATCTTCTCCTAAGACTAACTGAAACTTTAATCCTTTTTCCATTGCCACTGAATGAAACTGTTTAAACTTTTCACGGACGACTATCGTTAAATTCTGGCGCGCAATATTTACTTCCAACTTATCTGCTTCTATGTGTGAAAGATCGAGAATTAGGTTTAATGTTTCTTTTAACCTAGTACCACTTCTAAATAAAGTGTACGCCATGTCTTTGAATTCTGGATTTTCAATTTCATTGTATAAAGTTTCAGCATATCCTATAATTCCCACTAATGGAGTACGTAATTCATGACTAATATTAGCTAGGAAAATAGATTTGAGCCGATTAGCTTCCTCAGCTTTTTCTTTTGCAACAATAAGTTCTTCCACCATTTTTTTCCGTTCTGTAATATCCGTGAACACTCCAAATGAACCGGTATATTTTCCCTCCTTATTCAAAATAGGAGCCGCTGAAACTAATGTCCAAATAATAGATCCATCTTTTCTTACAAGTTTTCTTTCATAAATTTCCGAATCTCCTTTTTTCCTGCTTTCAATCCTTAGAAAATGATTCCCTAATTCATCGGGCGAAATAAGCTGATGAAAATTCATATTCATTAATTCATCAACTGAATATCCAGTCATTTCAGCCATACGTTTATTAACTAAACTACTTTTTTCATTAATATCTGCAACAAGTATTCCTTCAATCGAAGTTTCAAAAAGAGTTCTGAATTTATCTTCAGATTCTATTAAAGATTCCTCTGCAATTTTTCTATCGGTTATATCACGAAAACTCCATACTCTTCCCACCACTTTATTGCCGATTAATTGAGGACGCGAGTAGCGTTCGAATACTCTTCCATCTTTAAATTCCAGCAGATCAAGGCTTTCAGCTACTGTATCTTTGTAAAGTTCTTTTACTTTGTTTAGAAATTGATCCGGATACTTTAGTTGATCTAATACAAAGTTAAGTGCGGCATCATCATTTCTTGTTTGAATAATCGATTCAGGTATTCTCCACAGATCAAGAAATTTGTTATTGAATTTTTGAATGTTTCCATTTTGATCGACAACCAAAATTCCATCAACGGTGGATTCCAAAGTTCCTTCAAGTAATGAAAACGAATGCTTAAGCGCTTCTTCAGCATGTTTACGCTCTGTTATATCACTAATCGTACCGATCATTTTAACTGGTTGATTGTTAGAATCGTATTCCACTTCACCCAGACCATGTACCCAGCGTTCTTCTCCATCTGATTTGCGAATGATTTTATACTCTTTGTCAAATCGAGCATGCTCTTCCAAAACTTTTTTTGAAAAATAATTATTCATTGTTTCACGCCAATCTGGATGTAATAATGAAATCCACCCGTCTAATGAACGAGTAAATTTTTCATCAATTCCAAAAATGCTATCGAGAATTGTTGAGCTATACCAAATATTTTTATGGATATCGAAAACATAACTTCCTAATCTTGCAATTGTCTGTGTTTCTCTGAGTATTTTTTCATTTTCTTTAAGCACTTTTTCCGACTGTTTACGTGCGGTTATATCTTCTTTAATTGCCAGATAATGCGTAATAACTCCATCATTATCTTTAATTGGTGATATTGTTGCTCTCTCCCAATACAATTCAGCATTCTTTTTCTTATTGTGAAATTCCCCTTCCCACTCTTTGCCTGAACTGATAGTTTTCCACATTTCCTTGTACGCTTCAGTGCTCGTTTCACCTGACTTCAAAATCCTTGGATTTTTTCCGAAAACTTCCTGAAAAGAATATCCCGTCACCAAGCTGAATTTTTGGTTAATGTATTCAATATTTCCACTGGTATCTGTAATAACTATCGATGCAGGGCTTTGTTCAACCGCTTGCGAAAGTTTTCTTAAGTTATCTTCAATGCTCTTTTGTTTGGAAATGTCTTCATAAGTCCCCACAACACCTATTATTTTTCCTTCAAAATTCTTTAGAGGCATTTTATTAAGTCGAATCCAAATCTTGTTCTTATCTTTTGGTAATTGGTAGAGATATTCCAAACAATTAACGGATTCTCCAGATTCAATAATAAATTTATCATTGGCAATGTAGCTCTCAGCCAATTCGCTGGGACTAAAATCGTACTCACTTTTTCCTATAATTTCAGATGCATCATTTAAACCTACATCTTTTGTAAAATGAATATTACATCCTAAATAAGTAGAGCTTGCATCTTTCCAATAAACTCTCTGTGGAATATTATCTAGAATTGATTTTAGCATTATTTTTGACTGATCCGATTCCTCTTGAGCTTTTTTCTCTTTAGTAATATCATGAATGATAATGAATGCAAAAGCTTTTTCAGGCGAATAAACAGATACTGAAAGCCATCTATTCGAGCTTTTATCTTTGACTTCAAATCTTTCTTCTGTACGATTTAAGGCTACATTTGCAATTACTCCGAACGGATCCGGTCCAATGTTTTTAAGCATATCAAATTTCAGCAGCAAGCTTTTCCCAATTAAAGCTTCGGCAGGTTCTTGTATTAGTTTCTCAAATTCTCTATTTGCTTCAAGCAAAACCATATCAATAGGATTATTTTCTTTGTCTGTTACAATTTTAGTAAAGGCAAATGCTTCATGCATTTTTTCAAACAAGTTCCGATACTTATATGCATTTCTTCTTAATTCCCCATTCATTCTATCTTTTTCAGAAATATCCTTTAAAGTATAAAGTTCTGCTATGGGAAAATTTTTTTTGTTTGTTATAAGTGAATTTTTTAGAATTGTAAGGAAGTGAGTTCCATCTTTTCTCATGAATATCAATTGGCATTGCCAGTCATTTTTCTGTTTTTGATTGATAATCTTCTGCAGATTATTTTGATCCATACATTCTTCAAGAAGAACATTTATATTTTTCCCGAGAAGTTCTTCACTTGAAAATCCCAAAGTTCTTGTAAGAGTTTCATTTACGTAGAATATTGTTCGATTCAAATCCGTTAAGATTAGA
The DNA here is from genome assembly GCA_001803045.1 of Ignavibacteria bacterium RIFOXYB12_FULL_35_14. GTDB lineage: Bacteria > Bacteroidota > Ignavibacteria > Ignavibacteriales > Ignavibacteriaceae > XYD12-FULL-36-8. Next base: position 29,163 of record MHAR01000066.1, read on the forward strand.
GATTCGCTTATATTATCTATTGCTTGAGCTAAAATATTTAGCGGCGCCTCGGCAGTTTTATTTTCTGAAATCTCGATTATAGACCCAATTATGTATGGCTTTCCGTCACTTAATGTTTTAGATAAGAAAATCTTAGCAGTAGTAATGGAATTGTTCTTTTTTATAATTTTTATTATTTCTTCAGTAGATTCTTGAGAAGACGAAATAAAAGCTGAAAGAGTTTTTTCGAACTTCTGTTTATCATCCAGAAAAATAAATTCTTCAATCGTCTTTCGATCAATAATTTCACCTATCTTATAACCAAATGTCTCAGCAAACTTAAAGTTACAATCCCGAATCAACCCTTCGCTTATCGAAAAGTTACCGGAGACAACATTATATTCATCTTTTTCGAATTTCTTATGAGTACCTGTGATATTTTTATCATCGTGGAAAAAATTTTTAGTGATATTCATTTTATTTTTCCTAAATATTTAAAACGGAGTATATTTTGTAAGAATGGAAGGAACTCTTCATTTTTTTGTATACAAGAAATTATTTCTAAATTTTAAAAGAGAAATTGGTGACCCGACAAGACGAGTAATGGAATTCTACAATGAGGAGTTTTGAACGAATATTCCTACCAATATTCTCCATTTTTGCTAAAAAGTTAATATCAAATGGATTGCCAATCTAAAATTGATAAAAACACAAAAAAAACAATGAATAACAAACAAAATTACCCATTTTGTCACTTTTCCTTAATCGTTTGACTTTTTTAAGCCGTGAATTACCTGGTGAGACTCTCAGAATAGATAAAGGAATACTTCAGAGCATTATATCTCCTTAATTTTTTGATTGTAAAAAAATAAACGAAATCTTGTAAAAATTTCTTTTATCTTTAAGGGTAATGCCTTAAATTAGGGCATTAATAAATCCCTAAATCTTCATTCTCGGCATGGTAGTCATTATTAAACGGGCCTGAACTTCAATCCCTACCAAACTGAGAAAACTCTAAACTGGTAATTTTAGAGAATTTTATCTTAAAGTTAAATGAGCGTCTATATTCATCATTCGGTAAAATAAGGAGAATGTAGAAGGAATGAGAAGACTGATAATTCTATTTTTAATGCTTTCCGGAACATATTCTTTTTCGATGGACAATTCACTAGAAGAGAGCAGATGGCTTTATTCGGGAGTCGCTGGTTTGAATATTAGTCAAATTGCATTAGATAATTGGACGCAAGGCGGTGACAATGCCTTAGCTTTTACTTTGTTAGGAAATTTTGGCATAAAGTACGTTGATAGCCCCTGGACATTCAGTAATGGATTAAAACTGGCTTTCGGTAGAACCAAACTTGGTGAAGATAATTTTAGAACTAACGATAACGAATTTTATCTTGAAAGCATATTGTCTTACTCTTTGGGGTGGGCATTAGATCCATATTTAAGTAACACTGTAAGAACAGTTTTATCGAAAGGATTTGATTATAAAGAAATCCCTGCTAAACAAACCTCGCAATTTTTTGACCCGGGTTACATTACTCAAAGTATTGGATTTCTTTATAATAAAATTCCTAATGTTTCAACCCGATTAGGAATTGCTTTCCAGGAAACAATAACAAATAAATTCCCATTTTATTCAGATGATCCTAAAACAACTGAGATTGAAAAATTCAGATTTGATACAGGCATTGAATCCGTAACCGAAGCACTTTACAGTATAGAGGAAAATGTTCTCTTCGGCAGCAAACTTAGACTCTTTTCTCGCTTTAATGAATTAGATGTTTGGGATGTAAGATGGGATAATCTTATAACCGCGCAGATAAGTAAATATTTTAATGTGAACTTCAATGTTTTGTTAATTTACGAGAAGATACAATCTCCTAAAACTCAGGTTAAAGAAGCGCTTCAGCTTGGAATTACATATTCATTATTTTAATAATCAATTAAGAGGAGTATGATATGTCGCTAATTAAAGAGTTCAAAGAATTTGCCGTAAGGGGAAATGTTATCGATATGGCTGTCGGTATAATTATCGGCGGCGCTTTCGGAAAAATAGTTAGTTCACTTGTATCAGACGTCGTTATGCCTCCTATTGGTGTGCTTTTGGGAGGTGTTGATTTCAGTAAACTTTCAGCAACCGTAAAAGAAGCAACAGAAACTGCAGAAGCCGTTAAAGTAAATTATGGTGCTTTCCTAAATACTATTATTGATTTTATTATTATTGCTTTTGTTATATTTATGGCAATAAAAGTAATGAATAAGTTAAAAAAGAAAGAAGAAGAAAAACCAGCAGCTCCACCAGCACCATCTAAGCAAGAAGTTCTTCTAGCAGAAATTCGTGATTTATTAAAAAAATAAGTTCTAATAAGTATACTTAACAAATATCATTCACTAACAATAGAGGTACAATATGAAAAAGTTCTTTACATTTGCGGCAATCGTTTTCTTATTCTCTGCCTTTTACTTACCATCCTATGGTCAATTAAATGCAGAAGGATTGAAAGTCGGTTTGCAATTCAACGGTTTAATGCCGTTTGATGACTCATATAATTACAAGGGAATTTCAGATTCTTATGAATTCTCTTACCTTGGCAGAGGTTTCTTTAGATTTGATATTGCTAAGGGGTTGCAAGGTGAAATAGGTGGTGGATATGGTCGTTATCAAGGAAAAGATTTCGCAGATGATTACAATGTTGCGAAAGCCAAATACGTTACAGATATCATTCCTATTGATTTTAGACTCCTTATCAGTCTTAAGGAAACTGAAAAATGGAATCCTTATGTATTCATCGGAGGCGGTGGATTACACTATGATTTAAAATCTTATGATAGACCAAATGCTCATGACTTTCAAAATCCACCAGTAGCCGTTGAAGAAGAAGGATGGACAGCTATGGTTCCAGCTGGATTAGGAACAAAAATAAAATTAACTGAGACCATTCTTCTTGAAGTTCAAGCCAGTTTCACTTATACGTTTACAGAAAACTTGAATTTTTACAAAACACCTGAAACACCAAACGATGCATATGTCGGTCTTGGTTTAGGTCTTACCTTCCAGGGTGACCGAGGAACTTCCGATGACGATATGGACGGTTTGATGAAGAAAGAAGAAAAACTTCTTGGTACAGATCCTAAAAATCCTGATACAGATGGCGATGGCTTAAAAGATGGTGAAGAAGTTACTAAATATAAGACTGATCCTCTTAAAGTTGATACTGATGGTGACAGATTAAATGATGGTGACGAAGTTTTGAAATATAAGACTGATCCTCTTAAAGCTGACACTGATAGTGATGGATTAAGTGATTATGCTGAATTAATAACTAATAAGACTGATCCTCTTAAAGCCGATACAGATGGTGATGGCTTAAAAGATGGTGAAGAAGTTACTAAATATAAAACTGATCCTCTTAAAGCCGACACAGATGGTGATGGCTTAAAAGATGGTGAAGAAATTACTAATTTTAAGACAGATCCACTTAAGAAAGATACCGATGGCGGTACAGTTGATGATGGAGTTGAGGTAAAGAGAGGAACAAATCCTCTAAATGCTGACGACGACGTCGTTAAAGTTGGCGTACCAATGATTCTTGAAGGTGTAACCTTCGCAACAGGTAAAGCAGATATCACCCCTGAATCTGCGATCATTCTCGAACAATCTCTTAAGACAATGAATATTTATCCTGAGATTGAAGTAGAGATTGGTGGACATACAGATAATGTGGGTAAAAAATCATCGAATGTTAAACTCTCTCAGAAAAGAGCAGATTCTGTTAAGGATTGGTTAGTAAGCAAGGGCGTTGATCCAAAGAGAATTAGTACAAAAGGTTACGGACCCGATCAACCAATTGTTCCTAATGATACACCTGAAAATAAGAGAAAGAATAGAAGAATAGAGTTCAAGAGAACGAAATAATTCTCTCTCTTAATTAAGTGTCTCTGCCGAAAGGTAGAGACACTTTTTTTTGTTAATACATTTATAAAGGAAAAAGAATGCTAATGAAGATACGTTTTATGGGATTAGTGGTAACTGTTTTCATTCTGTCGCTTTTCTCAAATACATCTTATACCCAATTCAATGATTACAGTACTAAAATCGGAATTCAATTTAATGGTCTTCTCCCAGATACGGAATTTGAGAAAGAGTTTAAAGTTCCCGCTGGTAATTTTAAATTTTCATATCTAGGAAGATTATTTTTTAGATTTGAACTGATAAAGCACTATGTTGAAACTGAATTAGGTGCAGGCTATGGGTCTTTAACAGGAGTTGATTTTACAAATGTTGAATACAAAACAGAAATTATTCCTTTGGATCTCAGACTTATTTTAAGTCCCTTCAATCTTAAAGCTATTAATCCTTATGGTTATGCAGGTATCGGAGTAGTGAAATATAAAGTTAAGACTTTTCCTCTTACGGTATCTCCTAATCCTGATGTAAAAGATGCTGATTGGAGTGCGTTTTTACCAATTGGTGCCGGATTTGAAATTAATTTATCGGATAATCTTAACCTCGATTTTAGCGGTGGGTATACTTTTGCATTTACTGATAATTTAAATTATTATAATAACAAAAATGCTTATCCAGGAGAATCAACGGTTAACGACGGTTACTATAGTGCAGCTTTAGGACTTACTATAGTTGGAGGCAGTAGTAAGACAGATAAGGATATGGATGGTTTAACAAAGAAAGAGGAAACAGAAATCGGGACGGATGCTGAAAATCCTGATTCAGACAGTGATGGACTTAAAGATGGCGAAGAAGTTAATATCTATAAATCTAATCCACTAAATGCAGATACAGATGGCGATGGTCTCAAAGACGGTGATGAAGTAAAAAATTACAATACAAATCCAACCCTTGTTGATACCGATGGCGATGGATTAAAAGACGGCGAAGAGGTTAATCTTTATAAGACTAACCCGACAAAAGCGGACACAGATCAGGATGGATTAAATGATTATGAAGAAATTTTCACTTACAAAACGGATCCTTTAAAAGCAGACACAGATGGCGAAGGACTTAATGACGGTGATGAAGTGATAAAATATAAAACCGATCCTTTAACGACTGATACTGATAGGGATGGTTTATATGACGGTGAAGAAGTGATGAAACATAAAACTGATCCTCTGAAGAAAGATACTGATGGCGGTTCAGTTGACGATTTGACTGAAATAATAAGAGGTACCAACCCCCTTGATGCAAATGACGACGTTGTAAAAATAGGTGTGCCAATTGTATTAGAAGGCGTTACTTTTGAAACCAATAAATCGACTATCACACCTGAATCAGCACAGGTCCTCAGATCAGCTCTGAAAACATTAACTACTTATCCCGACATTCAAGTTGAGATCAGAGGTCATACAGATAATATTGGTAGTAAAAAATCAAATATAAAATTATCCCAGAGAAGGGCAGAATCGGTTCGGGAATGGTTAATTGAAAGGGGTATTGATCCTGCAAGAATTGTTGCTAAGGGCTATGGACCTGATGTCCCGATTGTTCCGAATGATTCCCCTGATAACAAAAGGAAAAATAGAAGGATCGAATTCAATAGAATCAAGTAACATTTAAAATAGCTGTGCCTTTGCACAACGCAAAGGCACAATAATTTTATTATCAATCGATTTTATAATATAACCAACCTCTTATTTATATTCCGAAACTTTCCTTTAAACACATCTAAAAATTGTTCGGCTCCCTTTTAAGTATTTTATTTTGACCATCTCCTAAAAATTTATTTCGTTCAGAATCATATCGAAAGTCTAATCTGTTCAATAAAACTTGCAGGATGCAGCATAACTAATAATTTCGCTGCTTGTAATTTGACAACATTTATACCAGCAATAATACTCGTTGTTATTTTTCCCTTTCACATTGATAACTAGAAGTTTGGAAAATTATAAGGCTAATGTACAGAAATTTTATTAATGCTCATCCTCTGTCAATTTTTTTATATCATGCGGGCTGAAGAAACGCAGTTAAATTTTTAGAATAAGTTGAACGGTCAAAGCAATTTTAAAATGATTAATTGTGATTAAGATAGTTACTTAATTCTGCCAAAATTAATTTTAGACTAAAATATTAGGATTAGCCATGTGTGATTATTAATCCTAAAAAATATCAACAATAATTTGTCAAAAAAACTATCTATGAAATTTCATATTAGATAAAGGTGGGGCAGCTGGTATGAATCAAGGCATACGAATTCTCAATGGAATTCTGATCACCTATGAGTTCATCTTTTTGAAATGGAATGGCTTTCTTCAAATCCCCTATTTATGAATGCCATATCGATGGCTATGCTTAGTTCGTTGGTGCTAAAAGGTTTGAATAAAAAACCGTATGACTCTCTGCTTCGTGTTTCAAGCAGAGCATCATTATTTGATAGAGCTGTCATATAGATTATAGGAACATCAAAATATTGAGAGATAATTCTCGATGCATCTATACCAGTCATTTTACCTTTTAACACTATGTCCATAAGTATAAGATCGGGTTTATTCTCTCTTACATTAATAATGGCTTCCTCTCCAGAGCTTACTATTGAAGTGATTTCATAACCTGAATCCAATAGCATTTTGCGAATATCCATTGCAACAATATTTTCATCTTCAACTATAAGTATCCTATTCTTGCGGTTCATACCATACTTTCTTTCTCTTCAAAAAATCATTTTTATTTTATCATAAATACTTTACTTATCAACTCTTTATCAAGTGATATGCCATGATTAAAAATCGGTGCAATACTTGAATATAAATCATTTAAGTATAGGTTTCTCGAAAAGAATCACGAGTCAATTTTGAGATATTATAATTTCCCTTTTACCTATTTACATGTAAAAGTAAAAAGCGTCTTTATCAGTTTATTCAAATCGTCCTATCGATATAAATGTCGGAACTTTCTGAAGTACTTAATGATTGAATTCTAACTAGAGGAAAGAAAATTTGGTAAGGTAGAAATCTAGATGATTAGCGAGATTAGATAAACAAGAAAAAGCAGTGTTGCAATCGGAATTCCTGGACCAACCCGGCCTTTTTCAATAAATGCTTTTTCTCCACATTCTTCGAAGTAAATGCATCTAATACATTCGTTATAATTTTTGCAAATTTCCATAAATATTACTAACCCATGAATAAAATGCTAAAAAGATATGATTTTGTCAACAAATTATTTGTCAGAAACTAAAAAAATTTTCAACAATTGGCTGTATGATATCAATCACAAATTTTCCAAGCATCCTCTCAAATTCCATTTATGATTGAAAAAAAGTTAAAAACGAGAAATCCCGAATGAAATCGGGATTTATGGAGCTGGCGATGGGACTCGAACCCGCAACCTGCTGATTACAAATCAGCAAGACAAATAATAAATAAATTTCTTGTGTCTATAACTCTTCATAATTAAATCAGTTACAGACTTGTATTTTTTAGCTTTGATCGTTAAAGTAGAAATTGAAGTAGTGGATTAAATTTCCTTCACTATATACTGATTCACTAAATGTTTAAAACTCATGTTTAGCTGAACAGCATTATCTGGAATAAGGACGTACTTCCAAAGTTTGCCATTATTCTCTTTGTTATATTCACTTGCGTAGTTACAATATTCAATCGCAGCGCTTGCTTTATCTTGAACTTCTTTATCATCCAATTCATCTTCTTTTTTTGAAGAGGTCAATCATTATTAGCAAAATTTTACGTGCACCGCGTTTTGGATATGGACAAACATTTTATTTTTTCCCTACATCAAACTTATAAATGGTTGTTGAGTTATAGACTTTGCCTGGTTTCAATTCAGTAGAAGGAAAATTAATATGATTTGGCGAATCGGGAAAATGTTGTGCCTCTAAACAAAATCCGCTTCTGTTATTATACACAATATTGTTTTTGCCTGTAATTGAACCATCCAAAAAATTACCGGAGTAAAATTGAATACCCGGTTCGGTGGTGAACACTTCCAGAATTCTTCCTGCCGATTCTTCTTTAACAGTTGCCGCATGTTTTAATTGATTGACGTTTCCATTCAAAACGAAGTTGTGATCGTATCCCAATCCAAATCTTATTTGTTCATCTTTCGAGTTAATGCGTTTTCCGATGATGGTAAAATTTCGAAAATCGAGCGCCGAATTTTCTACTGGAATTATTTTCCCGATCGGTATTAATGTTGAGTCTATCGGCGTAAATCTGTCTGCATTTATCTTCAACTGATGATCCAAAATCGTGCTTGCTCCGCCATCTTTTAGATTGAAGTAAGCATGATTGGTTAAGTTTACTATTGTCTTCTTACCGGTCGTTGCCGTATAATCAATTCTAAGTTCGTTTCTATTGTTAAGAGAATAATTTACTTTTACATTTAGATTACCGGGATAACCCTCCTCTCCATCTTTGCAAATGTAAGTCAATTCCAATCCTACAGTGCCTTTCCCATGTAATTCTTTGGCGGTCCACACAACCTTATCAAATCCTTTTTCACCGCCATGTAAATGATTCGCTCCGTTATTTGTTGCCAGCTTGTATTGAACACCATCCAAAGAAAATTTCCCCTTGGCAATTCTATTTCCATAACGACCAATCAATGCACCAAAGTAGGGGCTATTGTTTATTATATAACCTTCAACATGATCATACCCTAATACAATATCGCTAAGATTTCCGTTTTTATCCGGGACTTTAATGGATGTTACGATTCCGCCATAGTTTGTTATGGATACACTAACATTATTATGGTTTTTAAGTGTATATAAAAACACTTCCGTTCCCTCTTTTGTTTTGCCGAAACTGTTTTTTTTAATTTCCATTTTGTCTTCATTTTTTTTGCAACCGGATATAAACATAAACGATGCTGAAACAATTAATAAGATCGATAAAATTCGTATGATCATTTTTGTCTCCTAAGTGCTTTGATTAATACTATTTCTGGATATCATAAATTGATTCGAAAGAGGTGTGCAATTCTATTAAACCAAAAAACCCAAGAACATGTATGAACAAACATCACTTCTTGAGTTTTTTAGTAGGGAGTCGCTACATGATAATTTTTTCTTAATTCTTAACAAAGAACTACAAACTAAGAGTTTTAAAATATTTTTTCCCAGAACCATTACACTACATTTTTTGTGGAATATTGCAACCATATTTAAGGTAGAAGGGTTCGGGAATCCAACAGTTCCGTCCATTCATAATTGGGCGTATAAACCGGTACGCCGCTTATACTTCCGCCAAAGCCCAAAAACCGTACAGTCATTGAACTGATCCTTGTTAAGTCTATTCTCTTTAAAGCTTCATAATTAATTTTAACATTTGAACCGACTGCATATTCAGCGGTCTTTTTAGTAATTTGATTTTTAATTTTCTCCCAGGCCAATTGATTTTTTAACTTCGGATATGATTCTTCATAAGTAGCATACCCCAACAGTTCTTTTGATTTTTTTTTATCTATGATCTTCAAGAGAACAAAAAATGAATCAAAATTAAGTGCCATAAGATAGCTGCCTGCTTCCTGTCCAAGTAATTGTGTTTTGTAGTTTCCGCAATCGGAAACCGGCACCCATTTATTTTTGTCACTGAAAAAAGCATGAATAATTTTGGAATCGTTTTGGATTTTCAAACTATCGAAAGCTAATCCATTCCTAATTTTTTGAATTGCGGAATTCGCGGTTGTCGAATCTTGAAAACAAATGTAATCGAATCTCAAAAAGGTATTCTCTGTCATATCTTTATATAACCCATTATAAGCGTATCTTATTTGGTCTGGCGTAACTTTCACAGTATCGATCATTCCACCTTTGATCGTTTCAAAAGAATAAAACTCCGACCACATTTTTAGATATTTTTGAACTTCGGGGGAATGTTGAAGCCCAATCTTTAATCCTTCTTTATACAACACTTCCATCTCGATGAAGTTTCTTATATAAGTGTCAATTGTTTTAGCGATAATTACCGCATCAGGCGAAGGCATTCTTAAACTATTGAAATACAAAGCGCGGAGACATTTACCAAACTTAACCGTATCATCCTCGAAAGAAATAAAAGCGCTTTCAAGTTCATCTTTTGAAAATATTTTTTCCAGCTTAACAAATTCATCGATAGATAAAGTGATAAAGGAGTTTTTTCCTTCGAATGCTTTTTTCCCGGCAAAGCCATTTACTAATCCGTTCTCAAGTTTCTTGTATAAATTTCGGTTTACGTCCGCTTTCACACCGTTCAAAGTCTTTTTCATAAAATTATCATACAACACATTTTCTTTTCGTTTCTTAATTATATCTTTAGTTTTTTGTATTTCTTTTTTTTGATCGTCTTCACCGCCCCATATTTTTTTAATTACATTCTTTAAGAAGAATATGTAATACCCATCGCTGAATTGAATAGGTTGTGAAAATGTACCCGGTTTTAGGGAAAATAATTCTTCTTCTACCGTATCGGGATAATCTCCAAATTTTATTTTTACCGGCTCGGTTTGTTTTTTAGATTCATCCCTTTCCGTTAACAATGAATCGAACGGAAAACCGGAGTTAAGAAGGTTGTACAAATTTTTGATCTCTTCTTCTTGCGAAGACAATAAATAATTTACGACCAGTGTTCTTTCCTGTTTTTTGAGCGCTAAATTTAGTTCCTCCGGGGTGATCGAAATCTTATTCAGGATTTCTTTTCTGTATAATGCGTCGCGCACAAACATTTTTTCAATTTCATTAACGGCTGTGGAATAAGCCGAAGACGTATCAACGCTATACTTGTCCATATTATGGTACCATAGTTTATACGCAACAATGGTATTTAGAAAATTTATTTTTTCGGAAAGTGAATTGCTTTTATTTCCGGTGTTCAAGTGCGGGTTCATTTCCCATACTTCTTGAAACAGCGAGGCTGTGATTTTTTCTCCTTCGATTTCCGCAACTGTTTCATCATGAAAACCGATTTGCGAAAAGAGATTTCCCGAAAGTCCGAGGATAAAACAAAAAACGAGCAATATTTTAATTTTGTTCGAAAACATTTTCGTTACAATTAAATCGTTTTTATTACTATGGTTCTTTTTTCTTTTGAAGCATCTAGTTTAATGTACAACATGTTATTTTCAATTGAGTAAAAATATTTACCGGAGGATTTTAGAAACTCCTCCCAATTCCGTATTGGACTTAATTCTTTCCCACTATATTTAACTTCTTTAACTGACGGGAGATTTACGATTAAAGATATATTTGTTTTGAAAGGTGGAATTTCCAAAACCACTTTCCCGTTTTCAGAAGAAGCTTTTATTTTTTTAACCTTCCCTTCAACATAGTCGTTGTACTCATATTCAATCGTCTTTTCCGGTGAGACAATAAAAGTAAGATTATTGTAGGAATTCAATTCGTTTGTCATACCGGAAGCAAGTTGAAAATTCTTGTTCATATTAAGCGGAGTAATACTTCCATTCTTTATAAACACCGGCAGATGGTCATCAGGTACATCAAATTGGTGGTTAGTTTTCCCTTTGAATTTTTTGAACGACCACAAATCCAACCATTCACCTTCCGGCAGATAAACTTCTTTTTTTGTTCCGGGTTCGGTAACCGGGTATATCAACAAATTTCTTCCGAGCATATAATTGATTTCATTATTCAAAATATTTCCATCATGAGGATAATCCAACATCAACGGATGCATAAATGGGATTCCGGTTTCAGAAGTATATACTGTTTCGGAGAACAAATACGGTATCAAATTAAAACGTGCGTTTGCAAATTTTTTGTAAACATCAATGCAAGATGGATCGTTGTACATACGAGCAATATTCCATGGAGTTCTTTCCAGATCAGCATCACCGGAATAAGCCGAATGGAATTGCATTACCGGAGAGAATGCCGCTTGCGCCAAACTACGTTTGTATAATTCAGGCGAGAGATTTGTTTCATCATGGTAACCGGCAATGTCATACGCGATAAAAGAAATTCCTGAAATAGATGAATTCAAACATGATCTTATCGCTTCCTCGAAAGCCGGAAAAGAAGAACATTGATCGCCATTCCATGCAAGCGGATGTTTTTGAGCGCCGAATGTTCCTGCCCGATGAAAGACAACTGCATCTTTGTTAACCGATTTAATAAGTTTATAATAAGCGTCGACGTAAAGATTTGGATAAAGATTTCTCATCTCTTCGCCTTTCCTTCCGTCTGAAAAAATTAAATCTCTTCCCCAGATAAATTCGCCACCGTCGCATTTAAATCCGTCTATCTTCATTTCTTCAACAAGGTATCGTCGCTTTTTCATCCACCAATCGGAAGCGTCTTTATTTGTGAAATCGAGATTCAAACTGTTGCCGAACCATGTCGGCGGAATTCTGAACGGAGAGCCGTCGGCATTTTTTATAATAAAATTTTTCTCAATAGCATATTTCTCATCAATATCTCTTTGTTCATTTTGCACCGAACTTGCTTTTAGTACGGGAATATTCCACAGCACCAACTTCATGTTGTCTTTATGAAGATTGTTTATCATTCCAATCGGATCCGGCCATCTGCCTGCAAACTTAAAATCCTTCAATGAAAAACCATTTGAGCCCAACTTCGGTTTATAGACCGCATCGTTGAAAATGTAAAATGTTTCTTCATCGCTCCATGCTTCAATAACAACAACTGTATTAGGAATGTCATATTTTTTTAACGAATCAACTTGCGCTTCGATTTCAGTCTGTTTATCCCATTCGTTTGCGGAAATCCAGGGACCCAAAGTCCAAACTGGTATGCGATCGCTTTTCCCGGTTAGAGTCGTAAAGCTGGAAATAATTTTGGATGGTTTTTCTTCTGCGAATAAAAAGTATTGGAATTCACCGCTAAATTTCCTTCCGAAATTTGAAACGATCTCGCATCTGTTTGTTTTATCCGTATCCAGGTTGAAACGGGAATAATAAGTTGAGTTAAGAAAAAATCCATAATTCTTATTTGTGAAATAGAACGGTACAGGAATATAAGTCCGTAAGCCTTGATCCTTCCAGGTATTTACGACATAATTATCAATGCCGTTCCCTCTTTGATTTATAGAATTGTAACGCTCACCGAATCCGAAAAACATTTCATCATCCGCCGTATAGAAATTCTCACTAACCTTTAATATACCTACGTTATTGTTCAAAAAACCTATCGATGAATGATCGGCATATGTAAATTGTTTGACTACTACTTTGTTAGTTTCTTTTGAAACAAGTTTTAAATGGAATGGTTTATAATTTATTTCAAGATTCAATTTTGAGTTTGATAAAATTGCCTTCCCTTCCGATTGCCGGAACAAACATTTTTCCTTACTCGTAGTGTTAATTTTTTCGGAATTTTTGAATGAAATTCCAAGTTGTAGTGATGCTTCGGTGTTAAACGAGATTTGAACAACCGGATTAACCGCCGCGTTCGTTGAACCGCATGAAAGGACTAAATTATTATCCGAAAAGTTTACCGATTTTACATCCGTCAAATAATCCCAGCCGTAGGTAACAAAATTATATTCAACTGATTTTGCCTTTTCGCTATCATTATAATTAATTCGTAAACTGTATTTAACTGAATCGCCTTTTGTATATTTACCGATATCCGCTTTCCAATAGCTCTCTCCCGAAAGATTATATTGAAACTCCGCTCTAAAAGTTTTTACTGGCTGTCCGCTCACCAAAACATCAACAAAACATTCTTGCTTATTGAAAATCGGTGAGGTTTTAAAATTTATAAACACGTTTTCATTTTCAACAGGATCGCGCGGTTCTCTTTCGCAATTATTTAACGGGATTTCCAATTCTCTATCAGGATAAATATTTTCAAACCCAAGCGGGCTATGATGTATAACCGCTTGCGCAAATAAATGATTAGTTAAACAAAGGGAAATCAATAACGTTAGAGAAAAAACTTTTTTCGTTAATGAAAAAGAAAAACCGTTAATCATTTATGAACCTCAATGAGAATAAGTGATCTAATTGCTTCATTAGTTTATTTTTCCAATTTTACATGCAAAGCCTCCGCCGGGTGCAAGATGAATCAAATATTCTTGATTGGCGGAAATTTTTTCTTCTTTAATAATTACCGGATACGGATTACTGATGTAATGTGCATCTTTACCGTCCGAATATGATTTCATTAAATAATTACCCGGCTCTAAAAAATCAAATTTGATTTTAACTTCCCTTCTGTTCTCATCCGATACGGCGCCGATGTACCATGCACCGTTTTTTTCTCGTGCAATTACGACGTAATCTCCAATCACGGCGTTAAGTGCAATTGTCGTATCCCAATCTGTCGGCACATTTTTAATAAACTCAAATGCGGGATTATCTTTATAATTCTCTATTAGATCCGCCGCCATTTGAAACGGACTATAAAGCACAACATAAAGTGCAAGTTGGTTAGCCAAAGTCGATTTTACAAATTCATCTTTTTTGTACTGATCATATTTCAAATCGAAAATTCCGGGTGTGTAATCCATTGGTCCAGATATGCCACGTGTAAAAGGTAAAACCGTTACGTGTTCGGGTGGATTTCCAACACTCCACGCATTCCATTCCATTCCACGAACGCCTTCACCGGTCATTAAGTTTGGATAGGTTCTGCAAAGACCAGTTGATTTAATCGGTTCATGAACGTCAAGCATAATTTTATATTCGTAAGCTTTTTCCATCACGTGATTATAATGGTCGATCATTTTTTGCCCGTAATGATAACCATCGGGACGAATCGGTCCGGCGTAACCGGTTTTGACAATATTAACACCGTTGTCTTTATAAAATTTTAAAGCTGCATCTAATTGTTTTTCATAGTTCAAGTAATCACCACCTGTTTCGTGATGACCAATCAACGAAATATTTTTTGATTTTGCATACTTCGACAATTCTTTGAGATCGAAATCGGGATAACATTCGGTATAAGAAAAAGCGCCGTTACCTTTGCCCCACATTTCCCATCCTTTGTTCCAACCTTCGGCAAGCACCGCATCAAAATTGTTCTTCGAGGCAAAGTCAATATATCTCTTTACGTTTTCTGTTGTCGCGCCATGTTTCGGTCCCGTTACCCACGAATTTTTATTGAGATGCATCGCCCACCAAACACCGACATATTTCCCAGGTTTTATCCAATCAAAATTTTTATCTGCCGGCTGAGGATTCAGATTTATAATGATATTTGATGAAATTAATTTTTCCGCATTCGGGGTAATAATTATTACTCGCCACGGTGTGTCAAACGGTGCGGTTTGTTTTACTCTTATTCCATCAGGCCAGGGAACTAAAACAGATTGGAAAGAATTTGGGAGAGAGCGATTTCTTTCAAGAGTCATGCTTGAATATTTTTTAAGTTCGGCTTCGTGGATTACAACACACGTTCCCTTCTTTGTTTGAAGGGTTACCGGTGTGTGAACCCCCATCATTTTATCAAGATTCGTGTTGCGGTATGTGTATTCTTCGCTGTCGTAATCATTTGGAATCCACCATGCAGAAAAATTACCGGCGAAATTAAAGTACGTCTGTTCGTCTGTTATCTCAAAGTAGTTATTTCCTTTTTGTTCATTAAAATGATATTTGAATGCAACACCGTCGTTATATACTCTAACAATTAATTTTATTATTCTCGAAGGAGGAACTTTTTCTTCAAGCGTAAAAGTTAACTCGTTGTACTCGTTCAATATATTTTTATTTTGTCCCCACACCGGTTTCCAAACTTCGCTGAATTTATTTGTTACAAAATCAATACAAGAAAAATTTGAAAGTTCGGATTGATTCTTAAATTTGAATCCCAGCGAAGAGGGCGCAATTATCTTTTCATCTCCGTAGATAACTTCATAATAAGGCACACCTTCACGAAGAGAAAATGAAAGCATTATCCGTCCGTCTGGTGAAATAATTTTGTGTTCGTCAGAAGCGAAAGCTACCGAAATTATGATCAATACTGCGAATAACATTTTCATTAAGTTAATTTTCATGCTAAACCTTACGCCTTTAATTAACCGGAATAATTCTAAGATGATCGATCAACGCTTCATTCTTTTCCCCGTGCATATTAACGTTTACCGGGAGGTATTTTAATTCAAATCGGGATATTCCTTTTTTCAAAAAACATTTAATCGAATTTGAATATCCCCAGTTGTTCCAAACGTTATCACCGCGCTGCGGTAAAACGATAGTTGATGCCAACTCATCATTTATGTACAAAGTGCGGATTCCGCAGGCATTAAATGTATTGATCGGCCCGTTGCCGTTTGCGTATTTAAAATCGATCCGGTAATAACCCTCGCGATTTATTTCTTTTGTAAAAAGAATATTGGTATTGTTCGTTGAAGTTGTTCTGATATATTTTTTTCCGGATAAACCATCACTACCGGATTCAAACGAACCATTTGATGCTTTCACTTCAAAATCATTTTCGTTTAAAATCATAACCGGTTCGGACATGAACGATTCGTAACCGTCTTTATCAACAGCCGCAACAGAATATTCATCAACAATGTTTTTGGGTGTAACTGAAAAAGATTCTTCTTTGACTTCTGCTATCTTGAAACCATTTTGAAATACTTTATAGTATTCGGCGCCTTCAATTTTTTGCCAGTTTAACTTACTAGTTTTGATATCAATAATCGGGGTAGATGGAGCAAAATGGTTTTTGACAAGATTAATTTTGCCGCCGATGCTTTTATTATCCAAGAATAATTCAATTGTATGTTTGCCAGAAATATTTTTCGATATCGAAACAGTCTTAACTTTCTTACCATCAAGCAGAGCATTAACAATTTTTGATCCAAAGCCGTGAACAGTTATATCAAGCGATGCATTTCTATATTTAAAATTTGTGAGCTTTTTATCACCGCCGAATTTTTCCGGAACAAAGGGAGAAATCTCCAAACCTTTTTCGTTTAGATCGATACCGAACATTACCCGGTAAACCGTTGCAAGATTTCCGGCAATACTCCAGAGCATCCTGTCAGAATTAATTTCTGTCCCGTCAAAATGACCATTATCTGCAACCATGTTTTCTTTATTAGTAAGGAATAAGGATGCCGCGCGGTAAATTACATCCATCCCAAACTGAACAGCGGTTTCATTCTTCACTTTCGAAGCAGCCCATGTCCAGTAGCTTACAACAAACGGCCATATCGTGTTATTGTGATAAGGAGGAATATTTTTTATCTGCGGAAAGATACAAGTTGGTCCATATTCAACAACCGGCATTTTTTCAAATATGTTTTTACTTTTTTTCTCATCGGCAATATTAAACAAAACCGATAAAGCTTCGCCAAGCGCTTCCGACTTTTGGGAAACATAATTGTAATTTCTTCCGTATGTAAATTGCCCGAAGTAACCTTTATCATTGAGCCATAATGATTTGTTAATTGCTGTTTTTAAGTTTGCTGCTAATTTATTGTATTCACCTTTACTGTTTCCGAGTTCATTTTCCATCAAAGATAAGATTTCCAATGTGCGGTAGTGTAAAGCATTTGTGCCAAGGCATGATGATTTATAAATATCTTTCGGATCCATCCAAAGCGGATAAGTTTGTTCACGCCAATCCAGGAAAGAGGATTCACCAAACACGAGATTTGTGTTTTTGTCATAAGCATTTTCAATATCCGCATCAACGGATTTTTTAATTATTCCGTATGCAAGTTTAAGCCATTCGGAATCGCCGGTTACAAGATATACTTCCCATGCGGCAACAGCCCAAACAACTCTATCCGTAGAAATCGGCCATGAGCCCCCCGTACCGGTATCTTGAATAATTCTACCGTTACTTACTTTTCTCAACAAACTTTGTTTTGCAATATCCGGCTTAATCAGAGCGAGCGAAAGGAAAATACTGTAGCTAATATCCCGCGTCCACACCCCGTGCCATTTTGCTCCGGCCATGAAAGTTGAATCGGGTCGGATATCTAGCAATAACTCTTCCAGCGCCATATTGTAAAGCGCTTGTTGAAGAACATTTTGAGATTCAAATTTAGGGAATTGTGAAATATCATTTTTCAATTGCCAGACCGCATTTCCTTCTTCATCGATAGAGCGGTAGTCGTTTGTTTTGAAAACTATTTTACACTCGTAAATCCCATCGCCATCGGGATCAGTCATTTTATATTGAGGATCTTTTTGTATCTCGCCGAAATTCCAAGAAAGTGGCTCGAAATCTCCCGCAATAAACAATCCTTCAAAATTATCTTTAGTAATTCTGCTGCCGTTGTATGTATCAAAGTATCCCTTTTCTTCAAAGGATTTCAAGACAACTCTAAAATCCACCCTGAATAGAACAAATATTTTGGAATTCTTCGGAAGGAATTCGTTTTCAATTTTCGCAATTTCTTTTTCACCATTTAATTCATTTCCGAACTCAAAAACAGGAGTGACGTAATTTTTATTCTCCGGTTTTAGAAGTATGAAATGATCATCGGTCGGTTTTCTTTCGTTATCCGCACCGTTGATGCTGAATTTAAATTGAATTACAGCACTGGTACTTTTTGTAAACCCGTCTTTGTAATTCGATTTAATCTTAGTTGACGATTCCGCAACAGATTTATATGATTTTTGTATTGCAGCATCGTTGCCAACATCAAACGATTTCTGCGCTAAAAGTTCCGGGTGAAATATTACACATAACAATAAAATTACAACTAAATTCCAAAAGACTTTTTTATTCATTATAACAGTATCAAAGTATTGTGCAAAATTAGAATTAGAAAATCAGAGGAGACTTATGTATGTCTCCTCTTGATTTATACTAACCATGAATTATTTTAAGAGCATCATCTTCTTTGTAATCAAACTAGATCCGTTTGACAGACTATAAAAATAAATCCCGCTTGATAATGAAGCTCCGTTAAATCTTACTTCATATGTACCGGCAGTTTGTTGTGTATTTACCAATTCCATAACCTTTTGACCAAGTATATTATAGATACTTAGATTTACATTCGCCGGTTTACTAATTGCATATTTAATTGTTGTCGAAGGGTTGAATGGATTTGGGTAATTTTGTTCTAACACAAAATTATTGGGGATCATTTCATCAATTTGTCTCACATCCGTAGTGGAATTATAATATTGGGACCAAACATCAAGAAACTCAATGATGCCGGATGCAGTTTGTATAAGTCTACCCATATGATCCTGACCCAAATTTCCTTCATTGTCCATTGGCTTTGCCCCATTAATCAACTCACAGCCTTTATAGTATGCACCGTATTTATATGCAAATCCTCCCGATTGTGAACCTGATGGAAATTTAATAGCTCTTGACCATATTTTATCTCCTGCAACTTTGTCTCCTCTTATTCCGGAATCATTCATCGCAAACATTGAACCATCCAATGTATCGCTTGGAACAAATGGTCCATTTACTGAACCACCGAACACATCATGATCTCCACGAATTCCTATGAACTCGATAGAGTCAACTGGAATTAAAGAATTATCATAGTAATTGCGTGGTTGATTATTCATATCAACTTGAAACAGGATAGTCATTTCACTTTCCAGTACTGGACCTAATGGGAAAAAATATGGGGTAAAAGGACCTAGCTCCACTTCTGCACTATCTTCTCTAAAAACATAATATCTACCATTGCTGCCTTCCCATCCCATATTTCCAAACCTTGTATCGGGACCACCTTTGAATTTCCAGCGTAATGAGTCCCCAATTACTTTAGCAGTATCTAATTCTACTACGATAGTTGTCTCATAAATAATCCCAGGTTCTAATGGATTTTGATGCATAAATCGAGTATTATCATTACCAATTACTAAGCTATTATCATCCCAAGTAAATCCCTCAACGCGTACAAAATCACCCTCGGCAGGGTCGAAATAGCCCAAACCACTTCCATATATACTTGATAAATCCAACTTAATATGAAGTGTATTTTGGGGACCTCCAACTGAACCAGTTTCACCTTTAAATTGGATTTTGGGAACAACTGGATCAAGATTAATAATGGAACCATCAGGTTGAATTATAAATGGATACCCATCATAACTTGCATCAAATCCACTCTCCCAACCTCCGTTTTCAAAAAGGAAAGATGGCCAGGCCATTAACTTCCATCTTATAGAATCTCCAACTGTTAAACCACTGCTAGATGGTATAGTAAGAACAATAGTAGTTTTAAATATTGTTGGATTGGCAGGGTCAGGCAACATAATTCTACTACCACTCAAATCATTGTCCGACAATCCTTCTCCCCAGACTAGTCCTTGAACCATGATTGAATCTTGCGCAGAATCAAATCCCGCAGCTATTAACGAACTCATATTTGCACTAAAGGTAACCGTATTAATTATTTGTGCAAACGAAATTCCATTATAAATAAATAGCACAACAATAAATAACGAGTAAATTCTTTTAAGCATTTTCTCTTCTCCTTTATTATTATTAAAGTAGGTTATTAAAACACAATAGATCGATTAAATTTTTTTGAGCATTTTCTCTTCTCCTTTCTTATTATTAAAGTGGGTTATTAAAACCCAATAGATATAGAAAATCTATTTAGGTTGTTCCATTCTCCAAAATCAAGGAATGCATATTCAACGGATAATTTCAATCCACTAATCAAATACTTAATACCCGCGCCAAAAGTAAGACCTTCTTGAGCACGTTCTTTAAATAAACATGATCTTCCTCCACGAATAAAGAAAAGATCATTCCATTGTAGTTCACCACCAAGGTTCAAATAAGTGTTTTGATTATTAGGTACTTTTGCATCAAAAGCAACAAGAAATCCTAAATTTTCAATTAGCCCCAATTCCCATGCACCTCCCACAGAAAATACCAGCGGTATTTCCCATTTATCAGTGGAAAGAGTAGATGTTATAACTGAATTATTATAATTGTATGATTGATCTATATCAATAGGTCGGAGAAGATCGTTTCCATCTAATTGCATCTCTTTACCAAAATTGGAAATGGACATACCGATATTAAAACCCTTCATTTGGGTTTTGAATAATAGACCGACATCGAATGCAAAAGTACTCGCACTTTCATTCCAAATTCTTTGATGAATATACTTTACTGAACCGCCAACTGAAAAACGATCGGTTAGATTATGGCTATACGAAAGATAAATTGCTAAATCTGCGGCATCCCAAGTTTCTCCTGTCCCTTCGGGGTAATCTACTGTAGTGATAGGTTCCGCTCCATAATTCATGTTTATTACTGAAACTGCTACATAATCATTATCACTAATTTTAACACCAACACCTACCCAGCTATGCTTTAAATCTAAAAGCCAATCTGAATAATTAACATTAAATTCATTGTTACTTAATAGTGATAGTCCAGCGGGATTCCAAAATGCAGCAGTTATATCGTCAGCAACAGCAACAAAGGCTCCTCCCATAGCAACAGCCTTAGCACCTACGGGGATTGTTAGAAATTCAGCTGCAGTTGTTCCAACTTTATTTTGTCCATATTGTAAAGAGATGAATGTTAACCAGACTATGTATGTTAGCTTTTTCATGATATCCATACTTGTTATTTAATCAATGCGATTTTTCCAAATTTCTTTTGTCCCGTTTCAGGAATTTCAACAATATAGAAGTAAACTCCGAAAGCAACATCAAGCCCTTCCTCTGTTCTTAAATCCCAAGACGCACTTCCATCTTCATAGTTACCATCATGGTAAATAGTTCTTACAAAATTTCCAGCGCTGGTATAAATTGATATTTTACTATTAGCAGGAAGATGAATAAACTTAACTATTCTTTCCCCTCTTCCTTTTATTTGGGAAGGGAGCGGATGTTCGAAAATATTAGAGACGATATACGGATTTGGAACTACCTTAATACGATCAATCTGATCAGCAACTGATTTTTTATCTATCGTTGAAGAATGAGTCTCAAAAACAAATTTATCTTGTACAGTAAATGGTCTGATAATAGAGATGTAGAGGGTATCACCAGAAGCTGGTATTCGAGTATCTTTTCCTATAAAGTTTATCGACCACGTAAAATAGTTCTGATCAGTTGTTGCCATAATTATTCGATCACCACCAGATAAAATTGTATCGTTTGAGATAAATGCAAAAGGTACATGAAAAACTGAATCGTGATTTGTAATATTCAATAATTCAAAATTTACTTTTTTTGCAGGTAGTGGCATTTTCATTAAATTTGCCGTGGATTCTTTATTATATAGGTCGGAAAAAACTAACGCATAATCAGCTAATTCAACTATTCCTTTTGGATAATTCGGAAAATCAAAAATTTGAATATTGAATTGAAGATTTTTCTCTGATGGGATATTCCAATGGGTTACGTCACTATTTACTTTTATACTATCAGGATGCTGAAATCTTACATCGAAGCGTAGCATAACACCGTCAAAAACATCATTATTATCTGCTTTGAAGTGCAAATTTTTTAAAAATATTTCCTTGCCTGAAGAAATATTTTTAACACGGTAAGCATACGCTATAGGAGTACCATTAATAAGAGAATCAATAAAGCTTACCTCATATTCGGCATCCAGAACTTTAGCGGGATCCAATACTTCGTAATAAGGTATGGTAGTAGAATTACCGCTCAACCTTGTTAGCATTTGTCTGGTTTCTGGTGGCTGATAACCAGCAACCGGTGCATTTGGTACTACAACAGCACAGTTAATATCGGGTGAAAAATTACCGCTTATATCGACAGATATATAATGAGAGTTTACCGCCGGGAAAAGATTTTTTTCCGTATCCCCCTTATTATAAGCAACAACAGCATAAAAATATGTAACGCCGTTTTTAACATCGGTATCTATAAAAGTATTTTTAATACCGGTATCATCACCTAAATAAAAAGGTACACCGTTTCTTAATTCATTTAATTGTTGGCTAGGTACAAAAAGTCCTTTAACTCCGTCAATAAGATCGAATTGAGCCAAAGGTTTTAATCCTTGTGGATTTCCATCTTTATCAGAAATTTTCATTATATCTGAGAAGGTAGGATCAGTCGATTTATAAATCATGTACCCTTCAAAATCAATATTTTTAGTGAATGTATTGCTCGTAGTTTCAGCAATTTTATTCCAATAAAGGGTAACTTTGTGATCACCTGGTACTGCTGTAAGTGTGGGTTTTGAAGGTGGTTTAGGGAAATTGTAATTGGCATTATATATCATTTGGGCAATTCTTTTTGTTTTTATAGTAGATTCGTAGTCGTCACCAAAGCAGAACGCGATAGAGAATCTTTCTGTATTGTTGGGAAGAATTGGGAAATAGCCTGATCCATAGATAAAATCTCCATCTTCACCTTTACTAGCGATGTTATTTCTAACCGAAGTGGGAACATCAAAATATCCGGGTCTCAATCTACGCCACATATCATTTTCGTCACTCATAGTAATGTCTCCCGCAGGTACAAAATATTGAAAACTTGTCAACCCAATCTGATCCGATTCGTCTACGTCAGTCTCGTCAAAATTCGGTTCACCATGTGTTGGAAAACCATCATTCTCACCTTGATCACTTGTGTTTCTTTTTCCATCAGCACCGACATCGTCAAATAAATGAAAGTTCTCATCAAATAAAAAAGTACCTGTAGAAGGATCTTTACTCCAATCGTCATCGTTGTCAATTCCGTCATCCCTGGCTTCATCTATCATTTTATATTTTCTATCAACATTCTCTAAGTAGTTTTTATATTTTACCGGATTAAGAGTATCTATAAGAACTGCATTTGATTTAAAATCTTTTTTATATTGTCTGTAATGTATTTGGTAATTCTCATCTATAATTCCATCGAAATCATTATCACATCCATCATATGCATTTCTATTCAGCACACCGTTCTTATCGATGTTACCTTCTACTAAAACTGTTGAATCGGGAACCAAAGTAAATTCTTTTCCTAAGGAAACAACATTTACAGGATAATTGGGCATTAAAAATTCTGTTCGTTGATAAGTACTTTTATCTATTAATATTAGTTTTTGGCCTGCTCTTAAAATCTTCGGTTCGAAATCCTTATCATTAAAATATGGAGCGTTGTCTTTACTATCCCCGTCGTTATCAATACCATCGTATTTATTCCCTGGAGATTCAAGAAAAGCGTAAGCAACATACCCAACATCATAAGGAGTTGGTTTCCAATCTGGATTTGCTGAAGGACGGATATAGTTGTCAAAATCCCACGTATATGTTATATTATCTCGTATGTTAAAGTATGAGGCATCATCATTCCATTCGTCTCCCGGTAGACCGACATAGGTACCAACAAGCGCTCCGAACACGACTTGATTATAGACAGTTGTGCCAATATTAGAAATTTGATATAACCAAAAGATTACATCTTGAGCAAGAAAATCTGACCACTGAAGTCCTCTAACTGCCATCCTCAAACCTTGCCCTTTTCGCGTTGGATCAGTACTGTCTGGCAAAAAACCATAATTCAAAAACATTTTCTTGTCATTATTATCATCCATCATATAATAACTTTCTTGATCGGCATTCATCTGACCTCTTCCAAAGTAACCGTTCCATTCTGCATTACCATTCTCATCTTTCCACGTGGGTTGATCTGGCCAAAAAGGCGGCCAAGTCTCAGGCAGATGACTCATCGCAACACCTTTTGATCTTCCTAGATTAGCTGAACTAGCAAATCCTGGGATTGGTTGAAAGGTCCAAGGATCACCACCACCCGGCGAATAATCACCGCCACCAGGTCGATCGACGTCTGTGATTATTACAGAATAAACAGTGTCTTCTTTACTATCGCTGTTATAATCCCTATAAGGTAATCTCACCCCTATTAATGGTGAGACATCCCCCACATATTTATTTGAAGGGTATTTCCATGCACCTGCAGGCCCATTATTACCAGGTTGAGCAATCACTCCCCAATTATTGAATACCGTTATAACTCTGTTTCCATCGTGAATACCTACTTCGTGTGATGTTGCTGAACCACGACCAATTTGCTGCGCTGTTATTAGATTTGCACTTAATATTAGAAAAAAGAAAATTATTTTAACCTTGATCATTGTGACTCCAATTTACTTGAGAAGTAAAATGAAAATCCAAACTCAACTCTTCTTGGTTCAGAATAGTAGGTTGGATTTCTATAGTATTCATCAACTGAATTTATAATGTCCGGATTATCATCTCTTTTGCGGTAATATTCATTGATAGTAAAATCGGCTGTGCCGCTATCACTGTAAACATTCAACTGATTTTTTATATCGAAAACATTATAGATTCTGGTGAAAAGTGATAATCTCAACTTATCACTTAAGAGAAAATCATAATAAAGTCTTACATCAGCATTTAATGTATAAGGTTTCTTCCCACTATTGTTCAATAATTTTGAAAGAGTCATCGATTGATCTGGTGTATATGGAAACCCGCTTCCATATTGAAAGAGAATACTTCCACCCCAACTAGATGGATTCGCATAGGTTAATGACAAATTTACAGTATGAGTTTGGTCCCAATCTAATGATATAAGCTGGATTTCAGGTTCTTTCCCAGAAACCATCTGGTCTCTGGTTGCATTTGGATCAGAAGCATTTCCTTTTGCAGATTGAAAGGTATAATCAAGTCTTGCTGACCATGACCCACCGAAACTCTTATTCACAGAAAGTATCAATCCTTTTACAAAACCAAAATCACTATTTACATATTTACTATATCTACTACCACCGCCATATAATTCAATTTCATCTGCACGTGTACCCGTTAAATTTCTAATATCTCTAAAATATGCAGTAACATCAATTACGACATCTTCGGCAAGAGCTTGCTGTAGTCCGATTTCACCACTGATTGTTTCTTCCGGTTTTAAATCAGGATTACCTGCAATTCCCAAATTACCTGTACTGTAACCGAATTTATATCCAGGGTTAGCATATAGTAGTGAGTATTTGGGAATCTGATAGAAATGTCCGTAAGAAAAGTGAACAACACCTGTTACTGTTATAGGAAATGCAAAACCGATACGCGGGCTAATGGCAATTTTATCAGTTGCATCTTTATACCAATAAGTTTTCCGTTCATCGAGCGATTTTAGTATATTTTCTGGTTTTCTTGGGCGGTAAATATCGGGATCATTTGGATCGGTTAGTATTTTTCCATCCGGTGAAAAATAATCCAATCTAACTCCAATGTTAATAATCAGATCATCAAATTCAATTTTATCTTGAACATAAGCAGAAAATTCTAAAGGGTTTGTTGTTATCTGGTTGATGCTCAGGTTTTCATTTGCATCATTTGCATCTGGAATCCTCATTCTCACAAAAGGATCGAATGTGATATCCGGGTTTTCCATTCCATCTTCCCCGGCATCATATACCCCATTACCATTCCTATCTTTCCATTTTAATAATCTCATCTCACGATTGTGCAACTTGTTTTTGTCTAATTCAAAGCCGACTTTTAACAAGTGATTTTTATGGATTTGAGATGTTAAATCATACTTAACTGCTAAGTTAGAAGTTTCTCTTTCAATGCGATCATCACGAGTTCCACCTGTTAAAAAACTGGGAGATTCGGAAGGAGCTTGTTGAAGTAACAAATCATTTGTCCATCTTGGATCGTTGATATCTTTATAAACATAATGTTCATAATTTTTATAGTAGTAGGAAAGGTTTACCCTATAAAACGTGTTGGCTCCCAAAGTGTGCGTTAAACTGAAAAAGTTTGTCGTTGCCCATTGGAATCTATTTAAATCACCATCTGGGTTATATGCATAGGCGTGATTATATTCCTTGAATTTTTCCTTGTTAAACATTGATGTAAGACTAAGCTTAATATTTGGGATTGTTATTAATGAGAGTTTTCCGTGTAAACTAATTCTATCACTAGAATTCATCGGCACATATTCGCCGTCTCCAGTCTGTTGGATTGAATATCTCTCAGCACCAACCCCTTCTGGGTTAGTCATTTTCGTAATATCCCACGGATTATAAACGCGCTTCCCATAATAATAACCGTCATCATATATATACCTGGCAGTCATAAAGAAGTACAAATTATCATTTATCACCGGGCCACTTAAACTTCCTTCATAATTTTTTATTGAAAAGGGATTTATTTTATCAATGTTCCTAAAAACATTTGTATGGTTACTTAAATGGTTTCCGATGTACGTTGTAATGGTACCGGTGAATTTATTGTTCCCTTCTTTAGTTGCTAGATTTACAACTCCGGAAAGCGCTTTTCCGTATTCCGCATTAAATGCTCCGCTAATAAACTGTAATTCCTGAATAGCATTTATATTGACATCAACAACCATAGAACTATCGTAAAGATCTGTCACGGAAACCCCATCGATGGTATAAAGGACTTCTCCTCGTCTGCCGCCTCTCACACTTTGTCCCACAATTCCGGCTTGCAATTGAAGAACATCTTTGAATTCGGTTACTGGAAGCGCGGCCATATCGCTGCTGTTTATTATTGCAGTTGATGATGTAAGATCTTTCGTAACAATATTTTTTGGTGCTACTACAATTATTTCCTTGCCTAACTCGATATTCTTGGATACCAAATCAAAATTTAGAATTGTTGTTAAGTCGCTGGACACATTGACTTCCTTATAAATGAAGTTTTGATACCCGATTGCAGAAGCTTTTATTTCATACTTGCCCGGCGGGACATTTAATATTATATAATTCCCGTCTAGATCGGCGGCGGCCCCAATATTAAGCCCCTGAATGATAATATTAACATATGGTAAACCTTCCCCCGTTTTACTGTCTTTCACGAAGCCTTTGATTTTTCCCGTTTGCCCGTAAGATGGAAATGTAGAATAAAGGATTAATAAGATCAGAAAAGGAAAGGATTTTTTAATAAGATGCATTTTTACTCCCAAGAGAATCGGCTTTATCAATTAGGTTTTATTTTTGATGCCTTTGGTTTATTGTAATTACTTCCATTTTTTTTGTATTACTTTTTCTAATTTTCATTTCAAATCAACTTTATGGAAATATTGGGAATTGTTAAACAATTTTATCAGCGCAAGCGATTTGTCAATTCTATCTTTTGCTAATGATGAAATAATTGTTATTCCTAAAAGTATTTGATTGAACCTGCCTATCCGGCAGGCAGGAAAGAATTTCTTCTCTCTAAAAACTCTTAGCATGCTTAAACCTTCCTGATAAAATTTATCAACTGAATTTTGGGAGCAAATTTTAAATAGCTGACTAACAAGATTATACTTGAAGAAAGCAAGAAAATAATTATTGACACTTGAAGAGCCGTTATATTAAAAAACGGTAAAAATATTTTTTCAATTATTGAAAATGATTTTGCATACAGCTCGAGCATTATTCGGAATATTGCTGCTGCTTCACCGATGATAAGCCCGGAAAGCATGCCAGCATAAGTTGTTCTTTTATAGAAAAATACAAAGGCAAAAGCTGCAGCTAACGGTGTGGCTGTATAAATTTGATATCGTAATAAATTAATGTAGAGCTGCGGGTTTTTCAGATCTATAAATGGAACTAGAAAAATAATACTAATGACAAGGATGAAAATTATAAAACGTCCAATTAGAACAAGCTTATTTTTATTATTTATTCCATGGCGTGATTCAAAAAAATCAATAGTTATTAATGTAGAGGTAGAAATCAAAATAGAAGAAAAAGATTGTATAAGAACTAAAGATAAGCTGAATAGAATAACAAGACGTAAAGTTGTAGAAAAATTTTCGCTGTTAATTAATGAGGAAAATATTTTATCCCAGCTAATATCCGTCGTTAACACGCTTGCTATTAATCCAAGGGAAGCAAAAAATACAACTGGAATTAGTTTTAGTACAAAGCTAAAGGTAATTCCCTTTTTAATGGTATAATAATCAGAGCCGGCGAGAATTCTCTGAGTAATATGCTGATCTGTGCACCAATACCAGAATCCTGCAATTGGAGCAAAAAGAATTATTTCGATCCAACTTACATCTCCAAGATAATCAAGCTTAGCAAAGTTAAAGCTGCTGTTTGATACGTTGACGAATATTCCTTCCAGGTTTCCAAACTTTGTAATACCAAAGATTACTAATAGTATTGTGGAAATTAGTAACAAAGCGGATTGGAAAAACTGAATTTTTATAATTGAAGTTAATCCTCCGGTGACAGTAAAAATACCGGATATTAATATCATTAATAAAATGAATGCATTAAAATTCCAGCCGAGAATATCATAAAACAATATTCCTACGGAAAGTAATATTAAAGATAGTCTAAAAGAAAGGGAAGAAATGATTGATAAGGCAGAAAGTATTAGACGAGCTTTTTTATTGAAAAGCTTTTCAAAAATTTCATTTACAGTAGTGGTCTTTTCTTTTATGAACATGGGGAGAAGATAATACCCGAAAACAAAGAGAAAAACCATAGATACAATTTCAATTGGAATTATTGCCCACCAGGCAAAGAGACTTAGTGAAACTGCGATCAAGAAATACTCACTAAAAGAATTTGCAGCGAAAAGAGATAGCCCTATACTTATCCAGTTTTCCTTCTTATTAGCAAAAAAATATGCAGGATAATTACTTCCTACTTTCCTTGCGGAGTATAATCCGATTACTAAAACCAAAGTCAAACTTGACAGGATTACAATATTTTCATATGAATTTAAAATATTCACAGCTTTCAAAAATTTTAATGTATCATTATAATCCAAAGAATATGCCAATGGGAATAAATAGATAATTAGGAAAAATTGGATGCAATATTTAAATACTGACGATGTGACTTATCATAAAGGATAATGCATGATTGTCTTTTAGGATAAGAATTCTAATGGATATAATTCTAAGCAGAAGTGTATGAGGAAATTCAAAAAGAAAAGAGTAAGTCCCAAACTTGATTCGGGATTAAAAGTTAAAAAAAATAAATTCTTTTCAATTTTTTTACATAGTACCACCTCAAATTAATTATGATCAACTATGGAATTTTATTTTAGACCTAACTCTTTACACAAGCGATGATAGTTTGGTGGAGCTAAATTAAGCTTCTCGGCAGTTTCCGTATCGGATAAAGAATTATCTCGAACAAAAGAAAGATACTTCATTTTAAAAATTCTTTTAACCTGATGCAGGGGCAGAATTTCTTTTGTCTCCAACAAATTTTCAAAAAGATACTCCATGCTTATATTTTTTGTCGGCAGTTTTATAAGAGCATGTTTTATATCATCTGTAGTTATAACATCCTCCGAATCAAAAAGGAGGCGTTGTATTACATTTTTCAACTCTCTAACATTTCCAGGCCACTCATACTTGGTAAGCATGTCGATAGCCTCATGTTTAAGAGACGGTTTTTTACGCTTTGTTTCTTCACAATACAATTCCATAAAGTAATCAAGAAGCAAAGGAATATCGTCTGCTCTTTTTTTTAAATCAGGAACATTTATTTGAATGACATTCAGCCTATAATATAAATCACGACGAAATCTGTTTTCCTCAATTTCTTTTCCAATATCTTTATTTGTAGCGGAAATAATTCTAACATCTGTTTTTACCTTTTCGGTACGGCCAATTTTTTCAAGTTCACCTTCCTGCAAAACTCTTAGAAGCTTTACCTGTAAAGAAAGAGGGAGTTCTGCTACTTCATCTAAAAAAATTGTTCCGTGATTAGCTATTTCGAAGAGACCAGGTTTGTTTTTGTTTGCGCCGGTAAATGCCCCTTTTTCATAACCAAAGAGTTCGCTCTCTATAAGATCATGCGGTATGCTGCCGCAATTAATGGGGATAAAGTTTTCAAATTTCCTTTCACTATTGTAATGGATATTTGCAGCCACCAGCTCCTTCCCAGTTCCTGAAGCTCCACATATCAGAATGCTGGCATTGCTGTTGGCGCATTTCGATATCCGCTTTTTTAAATTCTCAATTTCAACTGATGAGCCGACAATTTTTCTTTTTTCCAAAATTTCATCAATGCCTTTTGATAGCTTGTTTTTGGATTTTGTTCTTTCCTGTTCAATTTTTCTTTTTTCAAATGCATTAACTATACTTAAGATAAAGTCGGTTGGCTGGTAAATATATTGCATATCTCCAGGATACTTTGTGCAATACCAGTATGCACCCGCAGAAATAAGATCATTTGCATAATCAAGATTGGCGATATTAAGCGTGATCTTAGTAATTACAATTATCTGGTATAGCGGATCGATTTCTTTTATTCGTTTAATTAATGCCTCCCCCATTAGTCCACCTGATATTTGATAGTCCATTACAATTACATCATAATTAGAGGGATTATTTTTCAACAGTTCAATGGCTTCAATTCCGCTGGAAACAGCCGAGATGATTTTAATGCTGTCATTAAAAGGTCGTATTGTATTTTCAACACGTTTAATATCGTATTCTTCATCTTCAATAAGTAAGATTTTTATTTCTGATTTTGAGTTTAACATATAGTAGTCACATTTATTAAATTTGTAAAGTTATTATAAACTGGCAGCCGCCATCAATATTTTGTGCATCAAGTTGCCAACCGCATCTTTCTTTTGCCATGGTATAAGCGAGATAACAGCCGTAGCCGCTGTTTCTCCCCCTTTCTGATTTTGTTGATGTATTCTCAAGGAAAGCTTTTTTTATTCCTGAAGAATCTTCTTCTAATAATTCTTTTTTTATTCCGGCGCCGTTATCTTGAATAATAATCCTAGCTGAACTGGTGTCAGAGAAATACTCGGTTTTTATTGTGATAATTAAATTATTTACACATGCATGATCAATACTGTTCTGTATTAGTGGTTCAATAATTTCCCAGATAACATATTCATTAATTTGCAGACAGGGAAGTTTTTCATCAAGCTCAAGATTAAATTTCACAATTTCAATAGTACTTTTTGCTCTCAGAAAAATATTCTTTGTAATAAATCGAACTAGTTCATTTAGATTAGTTTGAAATAACGGATTTCTTATCGTTTGAATTGTGGGTTCATACCATTTCATATCATAAATAACTCGCGAAACGAAATGAGCATATTTCATAATGCGGTATTTTATTTCATCCAGTGTATCAGCGGGTAATTGCATTATATCCTCTTTTATAAAGCCCATAATTTTTTCGGCTTTATGATGAGTATGATAAATTCTCTTTGTAAACATTGCTTCATTTTCGTGTATAACTTTTTCCTTTACACGGCTTTCGTGTTCTTCAAGAAGCTTTTGCTGTACTTTGTCTCTTTCCTTAAGAGTGTATGATGATACGTAATACATTCCCAACAATCCAAAAATAATCAGCGAAGAATATATTATTCCCATTTCATCGTAGCCCGCAGCAATTTCTTTGGTTATCTGTGTTAGGTCAGGGGCATACTTCATATACAATATTCCAACGTATTCACCTCTGGGAATGAACGGCACGAAAATATAGAAAGTGCTATTATCTACCAAAACGCTTTTAATCCTTTCGGTTGCGAAAACTTCATTTTTAAAATTTTTATAGAGCTTAATAGTTTCATTATTAATTCCGTTTGTTGATAAAGGAAGCGGCCATTGGTTATCGTACAGGTATGAATACAAAACATCACCGTCTTTTATCGAATATATTTTTTTGCCATCGGAAACCAGTAAAGAAATTTCCCGAACATTTTGCTGTGGTATTTGCTGGCTTAATACAATGTTAAATGCTCGAATAATTTTTCTCTTTTCTTCAGGCTGAAGAACATCCACCGGCTTTACTGTTTCAACAATTAACTCCAGCGAAGTAGTAGTAATATTTGCAAATCTTTCTGCTGAATCCCGTTTATACCATTCCTGTGTTTTTGTTAAAAATTTATTAACTGACACCTTATTTACGAATGAGATGCCCATTTGAAAAATTAACAGCACAAAAAAGAAAACAGTTAAATGTTTAAACTCAAAACGGTAGTTTTTGAAACTTTCAAAAAAATATTTTTTCATAACTTCACTTTAGAATTATCTTATTAATACCTGTCCTAGGTAAATTTTCTCTGAGGCTTTTTTTAGCGCATCTTCTACTGAAATCTGCTTCTTAATTGCAAGATAAAGATAATAAGAAATTATATCTGATACTTTTGTGTAATCTTCTATAAACGGGCGACAAAATCCATTGTTTAACAGTTGATATGCAAAAGCAAGATTTTTATTTTCCGCCAGATAATTTTCCTCTTTATAAATACCTGCATTAACCGGTAATGTCTGTCTCGCTTCAAAAATTCTTTTTTGATTTTGTCTGCTTATCATAAATTTTATGAATTTAACAGCTTCCTTCTTATGATTTGAATATTTCGAAACCATAAAATTCCATCCGCCTAAAACATAAACCGGGTTTATATTTTTAAAATGTGGCAAGGCAGCGATCTCAAGATTTTCTACGATTCTCTTATGTAAGGAATCTTTCTCAAATTCTTTAAGAAAGCTTGGCCAGCCTCTTAAAAATATCCCATTATTTTTTAAGAAATAATTGTTGCTTGAGTTTTCCCTGAAAGCTGATACAACAGGCGGAGATATTTTATGCTTATTAACTAAATCCACCAGCATTTGTAATGCCATATAAGCTTCTGGGGAATTTAATTGAATGCGACCATTCTCATAAAGATTTTTTCCTTGTCCTTGCAGAATCTCTAAAAAACTACAAACTAAACCTTCATAATCATCTGCCTGAAAAATATAGAAAGGATTTTTGTTATTATACTTTTTGCCGAGTTCGATAAACTCTTCCCATGAAATAGATTCTTTTAATTTTTTTGTTAATGATTCATGATCAGGCAGTTCGTTTATTAAATCCTTCCTGTAATACATCATCGCAACATCAATATGAATGGGAATGGCAACTAAATGCTCTTTGTAATAACATGATTTTAATGCGATGCTAAGTAAACTATCTTTAAGATAATCACGAAAATATGTGTCTAAAGGCTGAGCCCATTTTGCAAATCTTGGTACCCATATTTGATCGATGGATACGATATCTACTTTATCATTGCTTCTCAAATATCTTGAAAGGATCTCCTTTCTTTCATTTGTAGTAAATTTTTCAAATGGGAGATGAACTGGAATGACTTCAATCTTTCCCTTATTGCTTATATTAAACTCATCAATTAATTCCTTGTATATATCTGAAATATGATCGGTAAAATATATCTTCGCTACGCTTTCGTCGGAAAATGTTCCATCATCAAAAGGATTGAATATATAAATAAATAAGCTTATCAGGGAAGCTGTTAAAAGTGTTATGAAATAAATGGATGGTTTGCTTAGCTTTTTCTCGGCGGTTTTTCTAATCATTTGTCGTTATTTATCATTTTTAGTGAAAAAATTCAAATAGCACTCAAA
This sequence comes from Ignavibacteria bacterium RIFOXYB12_FULL_35_14, assembly GCA_001803045.1. Taxonomy (GTDB): domain Bacteria; phylum Bacteroidota; class Ignavibacteria; order Ignavibacteriales; family Ignavibacteriaceae; genus XYD12-FULL-36-8. The sequence continues at coordinate 63,349 of MHAR01000066.1, forward strand.
AAGTAAATTTTTTTTCAATTAATTTATCTCTAATTCTTTAAAATCCGAAATAGAAGATAAAAAAAGTCTCAGGTTATTTGAAAAGCCCAAATCTTTGCTCTCTTTCTGTCTCTCTTACTTCAAAACAAAGACTCAACTATAACTTGAAATCCTAAACAAGTTGTAATGCTATTCTTATATTTCTTTCTTGAAGAGGTCAATCATAATTGTGATTTTTTTTATGCGCACAGGGTTTTGGATATGGATACCCAGCAAAAAAATGTTCTGAAACGATAATTCCCCTTGTATTCTGAGACAAGTTGATCGAAAATGTTTTTAGGTGCGTAATCCATAATCTGTGAGAATATAGTTTTTCCTTGATTCATCCATTGAAGAAGATCTTATAAATGAATATATCGAAATGCCTTCATCTATTTAAATAAAGACTGGAATCGGTTTTAAATGGATGACTCCAACAGCTATAAATATTGAATTGGTTACTAAGAGTAATTCAAGGATTAACGTAAACGAATCTACAAAAACGAGAATGGACTTAATATTAGCTAAACTGGGATTCTATCAAAAAAAATGCGCGTAAATGGTAAAGTTACAAGGGTGTGGGCTGTTAGATTTGTAGCACGTGCATCAATAGAAAATCCGGAAGAGAAATTATTCAAAGATCAAGATGAAGATATCATTTAATATTTTGTTGACAGTGTTTCCGGTGTTGACAGTAATTATATATACTGTCAACAAATCACTAAAGTATAAACAGAATAAAGAGTTAAGTTATGTTTGTTGCTAGTTGCCGATTGTGTACGATGGATGGTTGCCGCTATTTGCTTTTTTTTTACGATTGTTCTTTTGGAATTCCTCCCAATACTTATTACTAATTATTGGTTACACCATCAACAATATACTGTAAGAGTAAATAACAAAAAGGAATAAGGATGTTGCCAGTAACATGTCGACAGCAGTTTGTGTTGCCAGTAAGGGGTCGTCAACAAAATATTAAAGGTTTTTGGATCCTTTTGGCAAGTTCCCATACGGATACAAAATGAGCGCAGGATTTAACTAGGTATTGATTATAAAAGGTTTAACTGTAACTACAATGTATACAATGATTTATAACATAAACATTTCATCCGAAGAGATGGCGGAAATATTAAAAATAAAGAATCGTAACTACATATCGGAATTAGTTGCTGATCATGCTTTTCCTAAAACTGATTATAACAAGTATCCGCTAATTGCTTTTATTCAGAGGTGGATTGAATACCAAGAAGAGCTGCACCAGCTTGAAATTAAAAGAATAAAAGAACGTGATGCAAAAAATAGACTTGATAACGTTAACGCCGAACTAAAAGAAATAGATCTCGCCATCAAGCGTAGTATACTCATTCCGGCTAACCAGTTGGAAGATACGCTTGAAACACAAGCTGCTATCTATGTCAAAAACTTGGAAGCGCTTAAAACCAAAATCCCGAATCTTTTAAACCTTAATAAACAACAAAAAGAAGTGCTCGAAACAGAACTGATTCGTATTAAAGAACAAATTGGAAATTTACCAGCTGACATATCAGCCGCAGCAGTTAGTTTTAAATGATAACATTACAGTTATTATTGGGTGTGTGCGGTGGAAAAGAAAGCCTTTACTTCAAATTGTTGATAAAAAATTTTTTTCAATCGTCTTAGTCAAATTTGAAGTTTAATTTTATATGATTTATGTTTGCAGAAAAGCTTAAAGATTTTTCATGAGATCCAATATTAATTTTAACAGAAAGCAGAATCAGTTTAAAGGGAATGAACTCCCAAAAGCTTCTGATTTTGCTTTTCTGTTATTAACAGGATTTCTTTTAACTCAACTCCTTAATAAACTCCTTAATAACTTATTCAGTAGTAATAAAATCAACCAGGTTTTTAGAAGCGAAAAACCTAGAATTTGCATATTTTTCGAGCTGGCGATGGGACTCGAACCCGCAACCTATTGATTACAAATCAATTGCTCTACCAGTTGAGCTACGCCAGCAAAATTAAGCGCACAAAGCTAATATTATTTTGATTTCTTAGCAAGAATTGAGCATTAAAAATAGATTACTTCACTTCAGTTTTTGCTAAAAACGTCGTATCATTTGAATAAACTCTGAACTGAACCATCTTTTGCCTTATCTTTTTAATAAGCTCAAATGTAAGGGAATTATATTTATAAGATTCTCCTGTATTTAATATTTTACCTGTACTGTAGGAGATAAATCCGGCTATCGTATGGTATTCATCGGATTCGGGAAGATCGATGTTGAAAATCTCATTAAATTCTGAAATATCCATTGATCCCAAAACATAATATTTGCCATCCGGTAGTAAACTGAAATTTTTAACTTCAGATTGAGGTGTATCACCTAAGTCACCAACAATTTCCTCGAGAATATCTTCCATAGTAATCACTCCTTCGGTTCCACCATATTCATCGGTTACAATTGCAAGTCTCTCTCCTCGTTTTTGCATCTCTTTCAATATCTCTGAAATTAATTTTGTTTCAGGAACAAAATATACCGGTCGAATTAAACTCTTGATATCAACTTGAGATTCTTCAGCAATTGATTTAATAAAATCCTTTGTGTGAAGTACTCCAACAATATTATCCAGTGAGTCTTCATAAACAGGAAGAAGTGAGTGTCCTGTTTTAATAATGTATTTCATGATTTCGGATTTATCATTTACCATTTCAATGGCACTCATTTCGGTTCTTGGTATCATAACTTCGTTAGCGTGGAGATCATTAAACTCAAAAATATTTTCTATAATCTCCTGCTCAGTCTTATTCAATGTTCCGCTTTTTACGCTCTCCGAAATTATTACTCTTATTTCATCTTCAGACATTTTGGTTTGATAAAAATTTGTTTCTTCCTTAAAAGGTATTAGGATTAAATTTCCTATCGCCGTAATTATTTTTACCGGATATTTAATAATCTTAGACAAAAATATTAAAGGGGAAATAGCTGCACGACCAATTATTTCTGAATACTTAAAACCTAAAGCTTTTGGAATTAAAAAACTGAAAAGTATAATCAAAAAGGAAATTAATAGTACCGAAGAAATTCCTGCTAATAGTTCCGAGTAAATATCTAACGCATGCATTGTTTCACCGTAAAATACTTTGTAAAACAATCTCATAAACAAATGAAAACCCAGGACCGCAGATGCTATCATGAGAAGATTCGTTGAAATTTGTATCGTTCCGTAAAATGAATTCGGGTCTTCCTGGATTGACTCAAATAAATCTGCCGCTGCGTCATTTTTTTCTTTTAGCTCTTCGATTTTACTTCTTCCGAATGATACGATAGCAATGTCTGCCGCGGAAAGTGCACCGGCAAGTAAGATTAAAATGACAACTAATACTGCTTCAATTATTAAAAAATCCATACGCAAAAATATAACTATTAGATGGTTTAGTGAAATAATCTGAGAAATGATGTTATGAATCTTTCTTTTTAATAAGGAAAGCTGATTAGAATCTTAAAATTTCACTAAATTTATCTTCAGATTATGAAATTCTCTAAAAAGATCGGTAATTAATAAAATGAAACCTCTGCAAATAAAAGTACTCGATAAAGCATTCCTATTGATTAAGTGGGACGAAAAATCCGAAAGTAAAATTGGATTGAAGTATCTGCGAGATGAATGTCCGTGTGCGAATTGCAAAGGCGAAACAATTTTATTAAAAACATATCGCCCGCCCAAAACTGCTATATTTAATCCTGAAATGTATAAAATTCAAAATATTCAGCCTGTTGGAGGATATGCAATTCAAATAAGTTGGTACGATGGGCATAATACTGGTATTTATTCTTGGGAGTATTTACAAAAGCTAGCTGAATATGAGTCAACTGGTCAAAGTCAAAACTATAATGCACTATTATGATAACAAAAGCTGAAATGAAATATTACTCTTCCCTTCTAAAAAAGAATTGTAGGGATGAAGAGAATAAGTTTTTAGTTGAAGGTGAAAAATTAATTCTTGAAGCATTAAGCAGCAGATTAGAATGTGAAGTAGTTATTTGTAAAAAAAAATTCTTTGATGAGAACGATGAAACTGTCGAGTTGCTTCGAAAACTAGTCCATAGATTTGAAATCATTTCAGAAAAAGAATTTCAGAAAATTCAAGCTACTGTTAATTCACAGGGCATTGTTGGTGTCTTTAAGAAAAAACCAACAAAAGCTTCTTCAAATGAGATTAAAGGAAAACTAATAGCCGCATTGGAAGGGATAAATGATCCTGGAAATGTTGGAACAATTATTCGTACTGCAGATTGGTTTGGTGTGAAAGAAGTTCTAATTAGTAATAGCTGCGCTGATATTTATAACCCTAAAACCATTCGAGCGAGTGCTGGTTCGTTTTTTCATTTAACTGTTATTATTGATGATAATCTAATTCAATCCTTAGATTCTTTTAAGAATAAAGGTTACAAAATTTTATGCGCTGATATCACCGGGAAGAATATTTATCATTATAAAAAAAGTGAAAAAGAAGTAATAGTTTTTTCAAACGAAGCGAACGGCCCATCGACCGAATTATTGAACATTGCAGAAGAAAGAGTGACGGTTCCTAAAAAAGGAATGGCGGAGTCACTTAATGTTGCAAGCGCCTCTGCCGTAATTCTGAGCGAGTTGACAAAAAATTAAATTCTTTAAAATCCCTATCTGATTAACAACATTTTTTTAGTTTGAATAAAACTTCCCGCGGAAATTTTATAGTAGTAAACTCCGCTTGCCCAATTTTCTGCTTTAAGTTGAATTTCGTGTGAACCTGCTTCTTTTAGTTCGTTTAATAAAGTTACAACTTTATTTCCTACAGCATTGAAGACTTCAATCTTAACTTTTTCAATCATCGGGATATTGAATCTAATTTTTGTAGAAGGATTAAATGGATTTGGATAATTTTGCTCTAGTTCAAATGATGACACCAAATTATTATCAACACTTATTTCATAACTGTAACTAAATGAGCCGTCAAGATCAATCTGTTTCAATCGGTAATAAATTTTTGATGATGCATAATTGCTCACATCATCAGAGAATGAATAATTTTGTGTTCGGGTCGTAGTTCCATTTCCGTTTACGCGTCCAACAGTTTTCCATTCTATAGCATCATATTTTCGTTGAACATCAAAACGCAAATTATTTGTCTCTGTTGCAGTCGACCAATCTAGTTTTACTGTCGTTCCCAAAATGCTAGCTGAAAAACTATTCAACTCTACCGGTACAGGTTGTGCTGCAGCAGAAATATTATCTATTCCAATTTGTGATACAACTACATCTCCTTTAAATCCACCGGCAACACTATGTAAAATTCTAACTTCACTTACTCCATTTAAAGTGGAATTGACGTTTGCTCCACCTGTTAGATTTGCAGCTTGGACTGAAAATGAAATTGGCTGCCAATCACTTGAAGCTGCTACGACTACCGGATTTACTGACCAAAAATCACCTCCAGGACCTTGAAGAGCAATTCGCATACTTAAAGTTGTTGAACCAAAATTCCTAACATGCATACTCACCGATGTAACTCCAGCTGCAAGGTAATCACCCGTCCATTGAGTTGAATTCATCACAACGAGTTTGCTTCCAGCACCACTTCCTCCATTGGAAGTAACCCTAAGATAATTGTCATCCGTACCCGCTGGGCCACCTGTAGCGATGTTTGTTGGTACATTGGGATTTGGACCACCGCTTCCCCAACCCTGTGTTGTTCCATCCTCGAAATTGTCAAATTGATTTGGAACGATAGCAAGTGCTGTTGAAATAACTACAGGAAAAAAAGCTAACCAGAGATAATTCAGAGCTGTTAATTTTTTATTCATAGCTTCTCCTTAAGAATTGTTATGAAAGTTTGAGAATAATTGATTTGGTATTATTTAATAGTCTTGTTAACTAAAATTCGGGACAAATGATTTAACTTAAAGTGATATGGCGCACAATGGAGGGATTAAATTTGATTAAACTAATTGTGGTTGAGAGTAAGATCCGCCAATGCCTGCATAGAAAATATTCTTCAATTATCCCTTACAAAATTTAACTGGTGGACCTTCCATTGCCTAAAAACTTTAACCTCACTAAAATATTCTGCGTTGTTCCTAAGAATTGTTCGAGAAGGAACAAGAATAAATTTAATTTTACAATTTATCATTTCTGAAACCAACTTCTGATCAATCGAGATCGTGTCGGAAGAGACATAGTTAAAATTTTCAAGTTCTATTACAAATTGTTCGGGCTTCTGAGATGTCACCAAAAGATTTACATATCGCCATTTATCAGACCCATCTCTCATGACATAAATCTTAGCATGTTCTTCACGAGTAATTTCATTCAGGAAATCACCAACGTTAACTTCATCTCTTGTGAGATAGCTTAACGAAGAGAATTGTGTGGTTTGCGAATTAAAAAAATAAATCAAAAGAATGAAAAAAATTACGAATCCATATTTATTCACCGGAGATGAATCAGAAGTCTCCAGCAAATGATAGAGCCAATATGCTGTGAATGGAAGAAGCAGCAGACTCCAGATCATTGCAATGCGCCAGTAATTGTGAGTCGGCATTGCTTTGATAACAAATGATAGAACAGAAAATGTAATTAATGTCCCGAGTAGAATTATGGAATATTTTTTTACTTTAGAATTTATCTTAGTTAGATAGAACAGTGATGCCAAACCGATAATGTTCAAAGATGTGATGTTAATGGTTAGAAATTGATAAATCGCATTATTTTTTATCTCCCCAACTATCTTCCCCTCATTGTATCTGCTGGTAACAGATGAGACAAATCCGTGGGCATTTTGATTTGCAGCGGTTGACAAGTAAATCCAGTATAAAGGAAATGCTGAAATGATTACGATAATGGCTAAAATTAATATTGCTTTTTGCTTGCTGGTTCTGTTCGATTTGAAAATCTGATAAGCAATAATAACAAACAGAAAAAGAGCAAAAATCCATGCTTCATACCTCGTTGTTATTCCAAAACTTAAGAAGATAATTGTCAGCCATAAAAAAGTGATTTTTTCATTCCTCAGCCATAAGAAAAAACATGCAATGGAAGATAAAATGAAAAAGAAAAAGTATATTTCAATTAGAGGTAGAACGCTGAACACTGCGATTGGAAGAAATATTGTAGCTAGAAAACCTGCGAGAATAGTAACAATTTTATTTTCAATAAGTTGTTGAGTTAAAACTATGAGCGAAAGCAGTGTTAACAGCCCAAATAACCCGCTCATTATTCGTGGTGTTACAAGAAGATCATAATGTATTTTGAGCGCAATTCCATTCACTATTTTATGAAACGGAAGCCATATCGAAAATAGTTGAGCTTCACCTTTATACCATTCGTATGCTTCTAACGTATGACCGGATTCATCAGCCGATAATGCAAAAAACTCCCTGGATAATAAATTGTACTCAACAATAAAAAATAAAACAACAATTGCCGCAATTGATAAGTAAAAAGGAATGTTTTCTTCAATGTTGGTTTTCATTCTTCCGGAATTATAATTTTTTAGATCATAAATCTATTCCCCTCCAAATTACGAAAATTTATTAAATGATTTTGATGTAACGCTGAATGAATAATCTGCTTGGCTTGATGGTGGAAACTGCTTTATGGTGAGTTAAATGTTGACTCAAAAAAACGCTATCTCTTTCATATCAACATGAACAATTCAAATTTCAATCTTAATATTCAAAGCAACGTAGAAATACTACTTAGCGGGTTTTGCACGTTCAACCAACGGTCTTTTCTTTTTATCCTTAGAATTTAGTTTGTCAAGAATTACATCAGCTTCATTTGGGGTTACATTAAAAAAGGAATAAGAGTCGTTAATGTGAATACCGGTCACTTTTTCTCCTGGAACTTTTGCTTTCTTCTTCAATAAATCTAATAATGCATGCGGAGTAAGATCGTCTTTCTTACCGAGAGCAAGAAACATTCTAGCTTTACCACGATCAGATTCGAATCTATTTTTTCCGCTGAATCGGTCTCCTCTTCGCTCAAATTGTCTCTTATTTCTTTGCTGATATTGCGTATTACCTGTCAGTCTTAAATCCTTATTTTGTTTTTGAGATTCGAATAAATCACGTATCTCAGCATAATTTTTTTCCTCAAGCTCGTTCTGGTAGGAATTCTTTATGAGTGCGGCAATGATTTTGGGGGGAACATTACTACTAAGCAAGTCATCGGCAATCTTTAGGTATTCTTCGGAAACATTAACTTCTACTAGACTTTTCAATTCTGCAACAATCTTTTCCCTCTTAAAACTAATAACATCTTTTACCTTCGGAATTCTTTGCTTACGAATATCAGTTTGAGTGAAATTTTTAATATACATGAGCTTGCGATGTTCCTCCGGAGTGATGAAAGTAATTGCTGTTCCTTCTTTTCCGGCACGTCCGGTTCTGCCAATCCGATGAAGATATGACTCTGCATCCTGAGGTAAAGCATAATTAATTACGTGAGTAAGCTCTTCAATGTCGAGTCCGCGAGCTGCAACATCTGTGGCAATAAGAACATTTATTTTCTTATTCCGAAACTTATTCAATATTTTTTCTCGAATATTTTGCGTTATGTCACCATGCAATCCTTCCACATCATAATCTCTATCAGCCAATTTTGACGAAACAAAATCAACATCATTCTTCGTTCTGCAAAAAACCAAACCAAAAAATTCTTGAGTTGTATCGATGATTCTGCAAAGTGCATCAAGCTTATCGGATTCCTTGACTTCATAATAAATTTGATCAGTAAGCTCAGTTGTCTGTCCCGATTTCTTTGTTCGAATGATTTCCCTTTTGCCCATATATTTTTTAGCAAGGGTCATTATTCTTTCGGGCATTGTTGCAGAGAATAAAAGTGTGCGTCTTTCTGCAGGCGTTCTTGACAAAATATCTTCTATGTCTTCAATGAATCCCATATTCAGCATTTCATCGGCTTCATCGAGCACAGCAAATGAGATCTTATCGATTGAAAAACTCTTACGGTTAAGATGATCGAGGATTCTTCCCGGTGTTCCAATTATGACATCAACGCCTTTTTTTAAATGACGGAACTGGGTGTCGTAAGATTGCCCTCCGTAAATTGGCGCAGCGTGAATATTTTTGTGTCCGCGCAATGAATTAAATTCTTCAGAAACTTGAATAGCCAATTCTCGGGTAGGAACAAGAACAAGGGCTTGAAGATGCCCCGCTTTTACTTGTAATTGCTCAATGATAGGCAGAGCAAATGCTGCCGTTTTTCCTGTACCAGTTTGTGCCTGACCAACTAAATCAATTTTGTTTTCAAGTATAAGCGGAATTATTTTTCTCTGAATCTCGGTCGGTTCTTCAAATCCTTTTAACTTTATTGCTTGAAGCAATTCCTCTGAAAAACCAAACTCATTAAAACCATTGTTAACCATAAAACTATTATCCTTAAAAATTTTTAATCAAAAACTAAAATACGGTTGTAGATAAAATCGAATGAAAAAGTCTTTTGCTTCGTTCTTTGTTCAATATACTCAGCAACTTTTTCTAATCTCTTTGGAATAGAGAGAATTTTTTCCTGAGCTTTAGTGGCTACTTCATTCAACCCGGTCAGCATTTCTATGTTCCAGAACTTAATTGCTTCCTCCACAATTTTTTTATAATCCCCTGGACCATAAATACCAACTCTTCTAACTACATCAGCCATTTCGCGGAAATTTGGCATTGAAAAGCCTGGCATATCAATCGCAGGTATAATGGCTGCTGCAGATTGAAGAGCTCGTGTTGGATCAATATCAAGTATGGCATTGAACACATTTCTATAAAAAGTAAAATGTTTTGCTTCATCAGCAGCAATACTACTTAGAATTCCCTCAAGCAAAGGTTCGTCTGCCCCAGCACTTGTACCAGTATTTTTATGTGAAATTTGAGTTGCTCTCTCTTGCAGTGTTGTGTAAACAAATACTTTGTAAGGATCTTTATCCCAATTAGGATTAAAACCTGATTCCTGGTAATGAAATTGCATCAGTTCAATCTCACGAAAACTAAACAAACGTGAATCACGCGCATAATCTCGTAGAACTCCACCATGTCTATCTTCTTCCGCTGTCCACATATTATTCCATTTAGACCAAAAGCTCTCATCACCAAGATGCTTTGCAATTATTCTATGAAAATGTGGAAGTCCTTCTTCAGTCAAGAGATTAATTGCAACGGCAACTCGAACTGAATCTTTTATTCCACGAACACGTTCGCGTAATTTTTTGATTACACTTTCTTTATCATCATTCATCTTTTCATCTGCCGGAAGATAATCGCTTGAAAACCATAATCTTCTCTTGGATATATGATCATGCATCCATTCTTTTACTTTTTGTTCAAGATGGTTTAGTACTTCAACTTTACTTGATAAATTATTATCATCATTATTGAGTTTGGAAATAATAACTTCCATTTATACCGCTTATAATTTTTTATTTATTAATAATGCTAACTAACCTTAAAACTTCCGGGCTGTTGGTTATCATTAAAATTACGAAGTGAATAACAAACGCTGCTATAAATGTGCTAAGGTAGAATTGTTTACTGTTTAAATATAGAGGATTCCCCTGTCAATTCATACCTATGCACCGAACCAGTTATCTGATGAATGTTTGTCGGTAATTTGTTTTGAACTAATAATTTTAGGAAAGATTATGATGATTTAGAATTGTATAACAATTTTAATTGATATCATCGCCTCGCTGCTTGAAAGTTTTATAGGATTTGACTGTCAGTTCTGCTAATTGTTTAAATAAATCTTTGTCAATTTCCTTAAAATTGAAACAAGACTTACCCTGCATTCTCTTTCTAAGCTAGTCCGAAATTTCCTTATTAATATCGGAATACATAGCGCGGTAAACCGCAATGAATAGAGTATTCGATTAATGTAAAGGTATTGATAGAAAGATAAATTCATATTAAGTTG
>MHAR01000067.1 GCA_001803045.1 Ignavibacteria bacterium RIFOXYB12_FULL_35_14
CTCCTGAGTGAAGAAAAATCTCCCGGCAATTATGAAGTTGAATTGAATGCATCGTCCGTTAGCCGACAGATTGCAAGTGGAGTTTCCGCCAAAGGTGGATACGCCTCTGGCGTATATTTTTACAAACTTCAGGCAGGAAGTTTTATTCAAACAAAGAAGATGATCTTGCTTCGTTAAAATTTTTTATTACAAGTGAGACTCACATTAACGATGATGTCTGGGTGTCAAGTGAGTCTCACCTAAATGCTTTCCTATGAATTTGTAACCCATTTCAAATCTTACCTCATAAAGCCAACTTTTTGATATTCATTACTTGATTTTTAATAAATAATAATTGATGTTAGCTAACAAATTATAAACCTGACTAATTTTACTCGCCATAATAGCATAGCTTGTTAAATTGAATTGACAAGAATGAAATAAGAAGAGATTTTTATTTCAAATAATTTCTAACTTTTATAAAAAAGGAGCTGCACTATGAAACTGAAAGCACTCTTTCTTCACTGGGGAATAATCATCCTAATAATTTGGATTAGTACAAATAATGTCAGCGCACAGATCACTGAATCATGGGCAAAAAGGTATAATGGGCCCGGTAGTGGTGCTGATAAATCTAATGCGATAGCAGTCGATTCCGATGGGAATGTTTATGTTACAGGTTCAAGTCCAAGCGCTGGATTCGGGACAGAAGACTATTATACGATTAAATATGATCCTGCTGGAGTTCAGTTGTGGGCGCATAGATATAATGGTTCTGGAAGTTCAAGCGATATAGCTTACGCAATTACAGTTGATACTTCCGGCTCTGCTATTGTTACAGGAGGAAGCATTGGCAGCGGAACTAATTATGACTATCTCACAATCAAATACTCTCCCACGGGTGATACACTTTGGACAAGAAGATACAATGGTCCTAAGAATTCTAAAGATATTGCATATTCAATTGCGCTTGATGATTCGGGAAATATTTTCATCACTGGTGAGAGCGAAGGAACTATCGGCACCCATGGTATTTTTGAAGATTATGCGACAATCAAATATAGTCCCGAAGGTGTTTTTCAGTGGGCTGCAAGATATAACGGACCCGCCGGTGATTATGATAAAGCAAACTCAGTATGTGTTGATACCGATGGAAATATTTATGTTACGGGAGTTAGCGATGGCGGAAGCAGCGGAAGCAGCGAACCTCATTTTGATTACGCAACCATAAAATATAATTCTGCCGGATTAACTCAGTGGATCAGAAGATACAACTATGCGAATGGTAAGGATGAAGGCGTAATGGTTAAGGCAGATAATCTCGGGAATATATTTGTAACTGGCTTTAGTACTGGTGTTACTTCATTCGCTGATTATGCTACAATAAATTATTCTTCGGATGGTGATACAACATGGATCAGCAGATATAATGGCCCTGATAGTGACGATGACATGGCAAGCGCTTTAACTGTTGATAATCTGGGCAATGTTTTTGTTACAGGAAAGAGTGATGGCGGTATTAGCACTGGCTTTGATTACGCTACAATAAAATATAATTCGCTTGGCGATTCTGTGTGGGTGAAAAGATACAATGGAGATGCAAGTGCTAATGATGGCGGCAGTGCTATTGCTCTGGATAAATCCGGGAACGTGTTTGTTACCGGTTCCAGTACAAATGTCACAACCGCTTTTGATTATACTACAATCAAATATTCTCCCGATGGGACAGAAGAGTGGACAATTAAATATACCAACTCCGATTTTGCCGGAAGCATTGAAGAACCTTTTGGATTATTTGTAGATACATTATCTAATGTTTATGTGACCGGAATGAGTGCACTCGATTATGCAACTGTAAAATATGTTCAGACCCCCACTTCGGTTGATATTTTCCCGCTAAATATTCCTGACAGATTTACACTTGAGCAAAACTATCCGAATCCGTTTAACCCAAGCACCACGATAAGGTACGCTATTCCCCTCTTGGGAGGGGACGAAAGGGGTGGGTTTATAACTATGAAAGTTTATGATGTACTTGGTAATGAAGTTGCAACGTTAGTTAATGAGGAAAAACCGGCAGGAAGTTATGAGGTTAATTTTGATGCTATTGGTTTACCGAGCGGAATTTATTTTTACAAACTGCAGGCAGGTTCTTTTGTTGAGACTAAAAAAATGATTTTAATTAAATAGAAAGGATAACAAAATGAAAAAGATTAGTTACACTATTTATTCATTTCTTGTCTTCTCTTCGCTGGTATTTTCACAGACCATTCCTCAAAAAATGAATTACCAGGGAGTATTAAAAGATGGTTCTGGAAATATTCTTCCCGATGGTAGTTATAATCTTGTATTTAGATTATATAATATCTCATCAGGAGGAACAGCTTTATGGTTTGAGTCTAAATCTGTTCAAGTATCAGGTGGAGTTTTTACAACACAGCTTGGCAGTTCAACACCAATAACCCTTCCATTTACAGAAGTATATTATCTTGGAGTTTCTGTTGGCACAGGTAGTGAACTTATACCAAGATTTCCTCTAAGTTCTGTTGGATATAGTTTTATGAGTCTTAATGTTCCCGATGGTTCGATTTCTGCTATAAAAATACCAGAAGGACAGGTCGTAAAAAGTTTAAATGGATTAAATGATGCTGTAACACTTGTTGCTGGTAGTAATGTAACAATAACTCCAAACGGAAATAACTTAACTATATCATCTACAGGTGGAGGAGGCGGTGGAATTAGTGGCAGCGGCACATCTAATTATCTTCCTCTTTTTACAGCGTCAACTACTTTAGGCAACTCTGTTATATACCAGACTGGCGGAAATATTGGTATAGGTACAATCACTCCAACTGCAAAATTGGATGTAAGTGGAAGTGATGCTTTGATTAACGGACTTACTATTGGAAGAGGTACAGGAAATATTTCAAGTAATTCTGTGTTCGGTTATCGTGCACTTTATTCCAACACTACAGGAAATGAAAATACAGCCAATGGTATGTATGCTCTTTATTCTAACACCACAGGAAGCTACAATAATTGCAATGGATGGGGTGTGCTTTATTCCAACACAACAGGATTCAACAATTCCGCTTTCGGATGGGGTGCACTTTATAATAACACAACTGGTAATTACAATACAGCTGATGGACGCGCTTCACTCTATTACAACACTACAGGATTCTCCAATACTGGCAGCGGAAGCGGTGCATTATATTCCAACACCACAGGAAACTCTAATACTGCTGTAGGAAGGGATGCCCTTTATTTCAACACCACAGGATACTCTAATACTGCCAGCGGATATTCTTCGCTTTATTCTAATACCACAGGGATTAATAATACTGCCGCTGGGATGCAGGCACTTTATTCCAACACCACCGGAAACTACAGTACTGCCTTCGGACATAGTGCGCTTTATTCAAGCACTGGCAGTTCTAATACTGCTGTCGGCTCAGAAACGCTATCTTCCAACACTACAGGATTCTCCAATACTGGAATCGGAAGACTTACCCTTTCTAATAACACCAGTGGAATAAGGAATACGGCCATTGGGGCGGTGGTGCTTTTTTCTAACACCATTGGAGGCAACAATACCGCTTGTGGATATAGTGCGCTTTATTCCAACACGGAGGGAACCAGGAATACTGCCTTCGGATTGAATGCGCTTTATTCTAATACAATAGAACAATTTAACACAGGGATTGGAGTTAGTGCAGGAGATATCAACGCTTCCTCATATTGCACATTACTTGGTGCTTATGCTTATCCCAATGCCAAAGGTTATACTAATGTTATGGGTTTAGGTTACGACGTACGACCCACTGCTTCAAATCAAGTTCGGATTGGCAACAGTTCTGTATCAAGTATTGGCGGATATGCCGGCTGGACAAACTTTTCAGATGGCAGATATAAATTAGCAGTAAACGAGAATGTTAAAGGATTGGATTTTGTTATGAAACTGCGTCCTATTACTTATCAGTTAGATATGAATCGGCTATCTGCTGACCTTAAAGAAAATCAGAGAAGAAATGAAAATGGAAATATTACTATTGAATCATCAGAGACAGATATAAACTCACGAAATGAAAAATCACAATTTGTATTTACAGGATTTGTAGCACAGGAAGTAGAAAAAGTTGCAATGGACTTGGGATTTGATTTTAGCGGTGTTGATAAACCCAAGAATGAAAATGATTTTTATGGATTACGATATGCAGAGTTTGTCGTCCCGTTAGTAAAAGCTGTACAGGAACAACAGAAGATAATTGAACAGCTGACAAGACGAATTGAAATACTTGAAGGAAGATAAATCTATTTATAAAAAAAATTTTATACATAAATATCTTATGGTGATACAATGAAAAATTTTGAATCTTTCGTCATCCTGACTATTAATCTGTTTGCAGCAACCGCATTCTCACAGGAGCAGATACCTTACAGTGTTTTCAGTAATATGGGAGGTATTTACTCCAACGCTGACAACAAGATTTTAAGCACTCTGGGAGAATCTGTTATAGGAAATGCAACTAATTCTTCAAATCAAGTTCTTAGCGGATTTTGGAATGTTTATAAACAGAATGTGATAACTTCAATTGAAGATGAAGAAACAGTTCCTATACAATTTAAATTGGAGCAGAATTTTCCTAATCCATTTAATCCAACGACAAAAATAAGTTGGCAGTCGCCAGTAGGCAGCTTGCCTGACGGCAAGGCAGGTTGGCAAACATTAAAAGTTTACGATGTTCTTGGAAATGAAGTTGCCATGCTTGTGAATGAAGAAAGAGCTGCAGGAAGATATGAAATAACATTTGATGCTGTACATTTATCTTCAGGAATTTATTTCTACACACTTCGAGCGGGTAATTTTGTTGAGATGAAGAAAATGGTTTTAATAAAATAAAATCAGGAAGATAATTTATAATGATTTTCTTAAAGGATATGGAAATGCGCAAAAAATATATTGCTTCTGTTTTAGTCCCTGCTTTATTTATTCAATTATGTGGATGCTATAGTATGAAAGAAATTTCTAAGGATGAAATGGCTGGATTGAATGAGGGGGGTGATCTCATCTTACATACAAAAGATTCAACTATTTATTTTTTTGAAAAATCCAATTATAATATTTCAAACGATACTCTTTATGGAAAAGGATATGCTAAATTTAGTGATGCCTCTGATTTCAAAATAGTAAATGAAAGTGCAGTTGCACTTACAGATATTGAAAGGATACAACGAGATGAACTAAATCTTGTTACAACATCGCTGGTAGTTGGAGGTATTTTGTTAGTAGTCATTGCAGGAATTGTGATATTATTTTCAGATAAAGGGCCAAACGTAATTCTAGTTAGTCCGGCATATTAAGTAATTAGTTCTAATTTTTAGTGTTTGACTAATGTCGAAAGTAATTAAACTCCACAAACTTTAAGTTGGAAGTCCTTCGTCAGGCTCATGACAAGTTTTTGTTGAGATAAAAAATAGTGTTAATAAAATAAACTCAGAAAGCTAATTAGTAATACTTTTTTGAAAGGATATAGAAATGTGCAAAAAATATATTGTTTTAGTATTAATTCCTTTATTACTAATTCATTTGTGTGGCTGTTATAGTCTGAGAGAAATTTCTAAGGATGAAATGGTGGGATTGAAAGAGGGGGGCGATCTTATCGTATACACAAAAGATTCAACAATTTATTCCTTTAAAGAATCCAATTACCATATTTCAAACGATTCACTCTATGGAAAAGGATATGTTAAATTTAATGATAACTCCGGTTTCAAAGTGGCAATTGAAAATACCATAGCACTGAAAAATATTAAAGCGATAGAACGGGATGAATTGAATCCGGTTACCACTACATTGCTTATAACAGGAAGTGTTATTTTAGTAGTGGGTGGGGTGTTTTTTATAGCTTTTGCGATTGGAATGTCTGGACATTGAAGCAAATTTACATTGATGTAAATAATGATTTTTGAATACTTAAGAATCCCAATATAATATTAGCGATTTATGAGAAGTATAAGTTTAATATTAGCAATCTTCCTAATTATTGCTTCGGGTTATGCTCAAGTTAATGAGAAATCAGAACGCCAATTTTATAAACAGGGCGATTGGGAATTTGGTTTTTCAGCTAACATTGGCGGGAGTAGTAAAAAAACTAAAGAAACTAACACATATAGTTACAATGACGGTTCACAATCTTCTACCTATACTTATGATTACAATGAAAAAGGAATTTATATTCATTTAGGTGTCTCTACAGGATATTATATAATTGACGGTCTTTCAATTGAACCGGAGCTTAATCTAAATTTATCCTGGGGTGGATTTTCAGTTTCTATGCTCGGTAACCTATGTTATACTTTTTATCTTCCGCAGAAGAATATTTACCCGTATCTGAAGCTTGGTTATGGACTGAGTAATGATGCTGAAAACTCAAATGGTCTGTTTGAATCTCTAAACCTCAAGACAATAAATGCAGGTGCGGGATTAAAGTTTATGTATTTTCCAGGTATGGCATTTAAGATGGAAATAAATTATAGAAATCTTTATGGCTCAAATACATATTCTTATTCAGATCAACACTCATCAACTTCAAATAATTACAAGATAACAACCTCAATTATCGCTATTTCAGTAGGCATATCTATTCTGCTTTGAACTTAATAGAGCTTATCAAGGATTGTTGTTTCAAATGTTATTTCTAAATTAAATGAAGACAGCATTGGTTAGTGAAGAAGAACCGGCGGGAAATTATGTAGTTGAGTTTTCCGCCAAAGGCGGACAGGCAGGCAGCAGTCTTCAATTAGCAAGTGGGATGTAGTTTTATATGCTTAAGGCAGGAAATTGCACTGAAACAAAGAAAATGGTTATCCTTCGTTAAAACCCTTTATTACTAGGTGAGACTCACTTTGAAAGAGAGTTATCATGCGAAGTGAGTCTCACCTTTGCATTCCTAATCTTCAGATTTATTGGCTTTCACTCTGATTTCGAATTTATCTGAAAGTTTGTTTTCACTCAACTGAAGATCGGCTTTGACACCCTTTTTACGTAAACGAAAATCTGATGTTGTAACGCTGTCTATTGTAAATCCATTCGATACTGATCCGGAAATACAAGCATCGAGGTCTTTCACTGCATCGTTTTTAGTACCATAAGTTTTTGAGGCTTCACTTTGATAAACTCCATTTTTATCAGAAACGAAAATCATAGTGTGTAGTTTGCTCTTGTAGAACATGCAAATCATATCGGGATTGCTATCATCCTTATGTGCAGGGTTTCCGTATTTTTTTATGACTTCACTCTGTTTTTTGCCAATCAGGAAATGAACATTTAAATCTTGCGCTTTTATAATAAGAGCATTACACAATAACAAGAAAAGAAGTAAGTAAAATATTTTTAATAATTTCATATTTACCTCGCTTGATTAAAGTTAATTCTGAAATTGAATCTTTTGGAAAGAGTAAGAAATTTGGTCAGGCTTAATGTCTTTGAGAAAGGAGGAAAAGAAAAACTCCAAATAAAACTGAACAAGTTCATTTTAGCTATACAGCAAAAATTACTACACGAATTTTATAATAAAATTCAATTACAATCAATTTAATTATTTGCGGTAAAGCTCACCTTAGAATATAATCCATTCCTTACATGGTTTAATAAATGAAGTTACCTGAGGTTTTTCATTCTAAATTCTTAATTATAAATTTAGTGCTGTAATTCTTCATTCTTATTTATTTATTCTAAAGTGATATGAACACACTTTACCTTGGCGATTGCCTAAATGTTTTGCGGGACAATGTGCCCGATGAATCGGTTGATTTGGTTTAGGATAATTGGGAAATTGAAATATGAAAAATAATTCTTAAATAATATCCGGATTGAAGACCGTCAATTCGGTTTAAGTAATAATTAGGTAAAGTTATGACAAGAAAAATTCGATCTGACCAAGAAAAAAAGCTCGCACGAAGGAATGTTAAATATGAACTGAACATACTCAACACCATTGTAGAAGCTAAGCTAAAACATCTCTGTTTGCCAAAAGAAGAACGTGATGCATCCATTGGAAGTGCATTTATGGACTCAATCCTTCTGCATGTGCGCAACCTGTTTGATTTTCTTGAGCATCCTCCTGCAAGCGATTACGTTCGTGCTAAAGATATCTTACAGGATAAATGGAAGCCCCCAAAATTCAAAATAATAAATAATAATCTAATGAAGGAAATTAATAACTATCGTATGCACATAACATATTCTCGAAAGATGGGGGAAGAAAAACCGGATTGGGATATAAAAAAAATGCGTGACGAAATCAATGCAGCATATCAAGAGTTCCGCAAGGAATTGCCTGATCCAGATCGTCCTCTCTGGAAAATCCAAAGTAAAAAGTCATGACGATATAAAAATTATAAGGTTATAAACTCAAAAAAAAGATTATGAACACACTCTACCTTGGCGATTGCCTAAATGTTTTAATGAAAATTAAATTATGATAGATCTTATTTACTAATAGTTATAAACAAATTTATGCTAGCAGATTCTGAGTTTGAAAATCGCATTTCGTCAATAGATAAAGAACAAAGGGAAGAAAATATTCCGATATATACTCGCCCTTTTAATGCAATTCATAGATATGCAGTAAATTATAAAATTCCAGTAATATTGGGCGGTTTTCAGTTATTTAGGTCCAATGATAAATATGACAGTCTTAATCTTGCTAATACTATTTCAGAATGGTATGACAAGAAATATGGCGATAGAATAAAGAAGGATTTTTCCAAAGGTTATGTCGCTTTATTTATTGCTGGTTCAGTTTATAAGATGAAAATTCCTTTAATATTTGGTAAATATATGATTTGCGCTGATGGGAAGTATAAATTAAATCAAAATCCCATTCAAGACGGAACAATGCTTCTAAATGTTATTGCTTTTATTGAAGATTTGACAAAGGAATTATCATCTGAATTATCGTCCGATGAAGAAAGCAACATTTTACAAGTTTTCGGTTATGCATCCGAATTATTTGAATTATTATCTAAGGATGTAAATAAAGATAATTTGTGTGAACCTGCAAAAGAAGATTTTAACTATGCAGTTAATAGTTTATTGAACAATCATTTAAATATTGGTCATTCAAAGTGGGCATCACTGCAAGCAACAGAGAAAATTCTTAAATCTATTTTACAGCGTAATAAAGTTGCATTTAATAAGAACCATAAACTTAGAGATTTGATTGATTCACTTCAAAAAATTGGATTTCCAGATGTAAGTGATGATTTAATTAATACGATTCAATGCAAAGCAAGTGTCAGATATGGTGATGTTCCTTTTAATATTGAAGATGCAATAAAAGCTCATCATTATTCTATTTATTTGTGCAAAGAATATTTAAAGTATAATGTATGCCATGTCATTTAAGTCAAAAGCGTTTTGTATTCGACACTTTACAAATTTTAAGAACCATCAATAATTAAATAAAAATCATATGAACACACTCTACCTTGGCGATTGCCTTAATGTTTTGCGGGACAATGTGCCCGATGAATCGGTTGATCTTATTTATAATGATCCGCCGTTTAACAGCAAACGTGACTACAACATTTTCTTTGATGATAAGGAAATTCAAACTCAGCGTATTGCTTTTGAGGATACCTGGACATTAAAGAACATACAAGATTCTCTCGCTGAGCTTCACACACTTAAAACCGATTACCTTTACTTTCTTTTACTCACTTACCAAAAAGTTGCGCCGCACGCTTTTCCTTACTTAACGATGATGTCTTTACGCATTCTTGAAATGCACAGAGTTCTAAAACCAACCGGAAGTTTTTATTTACATTGCGATCCGACTATGAGTCATTATTTGAAAACTGCTTGTGATATAATATTTGGAGAAAAAAATTATAGAAATGAAATCAGTTGGAAACGATCTAATCCTAAAAGTCATACTACTAATAATATCCCAAATTGTAGAGATATAATTTTCAGATACACAAAAAGTGATGACTTTACCTTTAATAAAGTATTTCAACCCTTAGAGGATGATTATGTTGAAAAGGCATATAGGTATGTAGACGATAGTGGAAGAAAGTATAGATTATTACCACTTCTCAATCCTAACGATAACAGACCGAATCTTACGTATGAATTTTTAGGTGTGAAAAGAGTATGGAGATGGACTAGAGAAAGAATGCAAAAAGCTTATGAAGAAGGATTGGTAGTTCAATTAAAAGAAGGATCAGTACCTCAATACAAAAAATACTTAGATGAATCCGAAGGAAGGACAATTACAAATGATTGGAATGATATTGACCAAGCAAGTGGTAACGAATCACTCGGCTATCCCACACAAAAACCAAAAGCATTACTTGAGAGAATAATTAAAGCAAGCAGTAACGAAGGCGATACAGTTTTAGACGGTTTCAGCGGATGCGGAACGACTGTAGATGCAGCAGAAGGTTTGCACAGAAATTGGATTGGAATTGATATTTCACCAATTGCAATATCTTTAGTTAAGCGCAGACTGTTAGACACATACGGCGAGCACCTCAGCAAGTTCGAGGTGAGAGGAACTCCAACAGATGAGCAAAGTGCAATCGAATTGTGGAAACAAAATCCAAATGCGTTCCAGGATTGGTGGCTTACAGAGTTTGA
The DNA here is from genome assembly GCA_001803045.1 of Ignavibacteria bacterium RIFOXYB12_FULL_35_14. Taxonomy (GTDB): domain Bacteria; phylum Bacteroidota; class Ignavibacteria; order Ignavibacteriales; family Ignavibacteriaceae; genus XYD12-FULL-36-8. Next base: position 10,628 of record MHAR01000067.1, read on the forward strand.
AGTCTTCTCCACGACTTTCGGAACAAAAGGTGCGGACAAAGGAATTGACGGAATTGCACAGTACCTAACCGATCCAAAAACACAAAATGTTATCCGCGTAGCGTTCCAGGTGAAAGGCGGAGTTCACATTCAATCAAAAGATATAGATGCACTACTCGGTGCAATGGATAAGCACAAATGCGAGCTTGGAGTTTTCCTAACAATTGCCGAACCAACAAAACCAATGCTCGACACGATTGCAAGTTCAGGATTCATAGAAATTCCAGGTTTCAAAATTCCAAGACTTCAAATTCTAACATTAGAAGATTACTTCAAGAAAAAGCTTTTAAAGCTTCCAAAGTATAACATCACATTTAAAGCTGCGCATTTGAAAGGGAAGAAGAAACAAAACCAAATCAAACTTGATATTTAAACCCAACTTTATCCGCTGTAGGCGGACCCGTCCCTCCCATTTGTCAACCTGTCTCGCCATTGGCGAGCCAAGGCGGAAGGGGAGGGTGGTCGGAGTGTCCTCCCCTTTAATTAAAGGGGAGGAAGAAGGAGGGGTTCCCTAAGCTATGACGAAACATTACAACAAAAAATCCGAAAAAGAAAAACGCAGACAGTTAAGAAAAAATATGACCTACTGTGAAAAACTCATCTGGATGTATTTACGAAAAAAACAGTATGGTTATAGATTTTTAAGACAATATTCCATAGATCAATATGTAGTTGATTTCTACAGTCCAAAACTAAAGCTTGCAATAGAAATTGATGGAGATGTTCACGATCTCCCAGAACAAAAAGAACATGATGTAGAAAGGCAAGAAGATATTGAGAAGTTCGGTATTACATTCGTGCGGATAACAAACGAAGAATTACTTGGTAATCCAAATAAAGCATTTGCTAAAATTGAAGATGCAATAAAAATATTGGAACGAAAGAAGTAACCCCACCCCGTTCCTCCTCCCGAATCAAGTTCGGGACAGGCACTTTGGCAAAGGGGAGGGTAAGGGGGTGAACAATTGAAAATTTTATTCCGCTTACTCTGCATCACAATTTTAATTCAACTCGCCTTTCTTAACCCAATCTGTGTTGTGTATCACTTATTAATAATTGACAAACGTGTATTTTTCTCTCGACCTAAAAACACGCACAACAACAACTATTTCTTATTAAAGATTTTTAAGTAAAAGTTCTCAAGCTCGCTTCATATTTGTCGCAACTTAAAATTCTGTTCTAAAAAAGTGTTCTCATAGTTAAAATTATTTTACAATAAATTTCTTGAAATGGTGTTTTATGAAACAGAAATCTTCTTTGCTCTTGCTCATGGTACTTTTTGTTCTTGCTTTCTTTGGTCAGTCATTTGCACAAAAGGAACTTCCGAAGTCTCAATTGTTTCTTATGCATGAGGATGATGTCCTTCCATACATGAGCGACCAGTACGAAGCTGCACTGAAGGATTTTGTCAAAATGTTCAGTGATGCCAAAATAGAAAGAACTTATAATGTCATTCAAACAGATATTTTTAAGTATACCGCAGTTATTCCGGTGACAGACTTTGATGGTCTTGCAAAATATTTTGGTATGTCTTCAGAAGTGATGGATAAAATTGGTAATGATAAATTCGATGCTCAGATGAAAAAATTCGATGGCTGCTATGATACTCATCGCAATTATCTTATGACTCTTCGCAATGACTTATCCTACAAACCTGAATATGGATTGAATCCTGACGACGGGCTAAACTATCGTCACCTCGACTATTTCTATGTTATCCCCGGTAAGGAAGACGAAATGATGGAGTTAATTAAAGAATATAAAAAACTTTATGAATCCAAAAAAATTGAAGAAGGTTTCCGCGTGTATGTGGGATCGGTGGGAACAGCAATGGGTATGTATCTATTCGTGCAGCCTGCAAAAAGCAGAGTTGATTTTGCGACGCTCTCCGATAAGCAAGATGAAATTTTAGGAAGTGATGCGCAAAAACTTTGGAATAAAGCCACAGCCATTACTCAGAAGTTCGAGCATCATGATGGAAACATGAGGCCCGATCTATCTTTAAGAACGAAAAAATAGTTGAGGATGGGTATATCAACCATTTTCTTAATTGCTGACTTAGGTTCTTGGGGATGTAGAGTGAATTTTATTTTTGTTTTACTTGAATGAAATTAATTAATCACGATTAATTAAAAGAAAGGTGTTCAAAATGAAAAGACAGGAAGTTTATAACCAGATTACTGAAATGTTTGGTGTTGTACCAAGCATGTTCAAGGAATTGCCCGATTCAACATTGGAACTTGAATGGCAATTGATGAAACGATCTCAATTTGACGAAGGTCCGATTCCGAATAAGTACAGAGAACTAATTGGGGTAGCAATTGCGGCTATCTCTAAATGTAAATACTGTTCATTCTTTCACACCGAAATAGCTAAGCTTAACGGTGCCACGGATGAAGAAATTGAAGATGCTGTACATTATGCCAAATCCAGTGCGGGCTGGAGTACTTACATCAATGGAATGCAGTTAGACTATGAACAGTTCAAGAGTGAAATTTTGCAAGCCTGCGAGCATGTTCGCTCACTTCAAAAATAAAGCTCGAATTTAAAATCGTTATAACAATTAATAAAACAAATCCTGAGGAGGAACAAATGATCGTAGTCCGTGATACATTCCATTTAAAATTTGGGAAAGCCAAAGATGCAAAAGCATTGCTTGGCGAATTCAATGAAGTTTTAAAAAAATATGATAATACTCCGAGAAGATTTCTAACCGATTTTACGGGAGAAGCTTATCGTTTAATATTGGAATCCACTTTTGCTGATTTGGCTTCATTTGAGAGCACACTTAAGAGTCATTTTGGGCGAGATGAATGGCGTCAATGGTATGAAAAATTTATACCGCTTGTTAACCGATCTGAAAGGGAAATACTAACTCTTGTCGAGTGAAGCTTAGTGTAAGTATCAGTTCCACACTTTTTAGCACACTGATAAAGTTAAAACAAATTCATGGGAACGGGCAGTGAAATATCTGCCTGTTCATCTATAACAATTAAGTACATAAAAATTTTGAGCAGCAGCCCAATGGACAGTAAAAAATAATTCAATATCTATTCAAACAAACAAAAAGGAACATGCTATGTTACAAACAACAAAAATCTTTGCGATAATTCTATTTGTAATTCTTTTCTTTAGCGGGAAAAATTTCTCCCAGCAATGGTCAGCCCAGCAAAAAGAAGTGTGGGCTGGTGTTGAAAAATACTGGGAAATAAATAACAGTGATCCACTTGCTGACTTTAAATACTTTGATGATTCATATCTCGGCTGGTCTTACAGTAACGAAGCTCCAGGAACAAGAGAGGATGCTTTAAAATCACGTAAGTACTTTTCTACTAAAGCGAAAAACCAATTCAATATTTTAACACCCGCCAGAATCTGGGTTAACGGAGATTTTGCGTACGTACATTACTACTTTACTCTGGTTACCGAAAGTTTAGATGGAAAACCAAATACTGAAAAAGGTCGTTGGACAGATATTCTGATGAAAAAGAATGGTACTTGGATGCTTGTTGGTGATCACGGTGGTGAAATTTAAAACGATAACTAGTAATAGTTAAAGTAAGAAAAATAAATTCATGGAACAGACAGTGAAATATTTGCCTGTTCCAATCAAACAACCAATCAAAAAAAAGGTACAATTCAATGGCACAATTTCTAGTTCATCACAAAGTTGAAGATTATAAAATGTGGAAAACCGTCTTCGACTCACATTTCTCTTTACGTTCTGAAGCCGGCTCGCTGGGAGGAAAAATATTCCGAAGTACTAATGACACTAATGAGCTTTTTGTTTTGCTTGAGTGGGATAGCTTAGAGAATGCTCAAAAGTTCGCTCAATCAGATAGCATAAAAGAGGCGATGAAAAAAGCCGGTGTTGTAGGTATACCCGTGGTTTATTTTGTTGATGAAGTGGCTGAAACGGCTAAATGATCATAAATTATTAATGATCAAGAAGAAACTAATAAAAACGGGTAAGCCGAAAACTAAATAGGGCAGACAAATAATATTAAAGGAGTAAATAAAATGGCACTTTCAATGATTCAGTTCGCGTACAAATCTGAAACGGTAGGGAAATTAATACATAATCCTGAAGACCGTTCTGTTGCAGTTAAGAATCTTATCGAGAAACTCGGGGGAAAGTTACTGGCATTCTATTATACATATGGTGATTATGACGGATTTCTTATAGTAGATATGCCTGATAACGTTTCCACTTTAGCGACTGTGATGGCAGCTTTCTCCGCAGGTGGAACAGCAAAACTAAAAACAACTATTCTCATCACTGTCAATGAAGCAATGGCTGCAATGAAGAAAGCTTCGGGATTAAAACTGGAGCAACCAAAAGGTTAACGAATTTTTTTATCACAAAATATTTAGGAAAACAATGAAAAATTTCAAAGCGTTCGTTCTACTCTACATGGCTGTACTGTTTGCATCTTGTACAAATCCAGATAGTCAAGTTCAAGAAAACATTAAAATGTACACCAATGTTTGGGATGAAATTCTAAACAAGGGAAACATTGATATGATTGATACACACTTCGCTTCAAACTACGTCAGTAAAACAGTAACCTCAACAGTAAATGGTAAGACTGAGGCTAAAGCATACTATGGTGCTTTTTTAACCGGTTTCTCTGATATCGAGTTCGTGGTTGAAGAAATTTTTGGTAAAGAAGATAGACTAGTTAAGCGATGGATTTTCAATGGAACACATTCAGGCGAATTCAGCGGCATACCGCCAACAGGTAAAAAAATTACTGTTAAAGGTGTTAGCGTAGCTCGAATCGTGGATGGCAAAATTGCTGAGGAATTAGACTATATGGATGATTTAGGATTCTTACAGCAGCTTGGTGTCATTCCTACATTAGGTAAATAATAGTCTATTCCGATTAATTGAGGATAAAAATGAAAACATGGCTCTCAATTATTACTCTGATTGTGATTAGTAGTTGCCTGGACAATTCAATGCTGGCACAAAATGAAAATGGGTTCGATTTTATAAAGGCAAATTATGATAGAACTTTTCCGGACGACTTTACTGTGGAGTTGATCAATCCAAATTCTCTTTTCATGGATTCATACGAAAAGTCTGAATCCATTCTGGAAGAACTTAGATTGACTACAAAAGACATTATTGGGAAAGAAATGATTTTTGATTATGACCTTTTTACCGTTGAAATGGTTGTGAGTTCGGATTCTATACTTTCGTGGAAAAGTATAGAAAACGAAAAGGTTGAAAATGAGACAACGCGAACCATCCACATTGATGAGCACACAACATTGAAATCCTGGTTAGAAGCGGATAATACTTTTATTACTGTGTATGCCGATTACCGCAAGGGCGAAACCCATGCTGTTTTGTACAGAGCCAGCGGTAAAGTTGAACCTATTTCAGGTACTATCAATTAAAAAAAATAAATTCAGTGTCGTAATAGATTTATCAACCAATAAAAAGGAGCTAGTACTATGAAAAAACTAATTCACACAATGCTAAAAGCTGGTCCTCTATTTCTAATTATAACGTTTATGATTTCAACTGGGTGCCAGCAGCAACCGGATTATTCTAAAGAATTAAAACCTCTTTTTGAAAAATATTACGATGTCTGGAGAACTGGAAACTTGGACGACTTGAATGCGATTATGGATCCGAATTTTACAAGACATTCAGACCCTGGTACATCTGCGGAAGGATTGGTGAATTTGAAAAAATTAATCTCAGAATTCAGAGCCATATATCCGGATTTTAAGTTAGAGTCGAACGAAGAGATTTACTCCGAGAATAAATTTGCAGGACGTTGGACAATGACATTTCCAAGTGCATCTGCCGGAAGGGAAATTAGCATATGGGGAGTCAATATTATTCATTTCAAAAACGGGAAGATAGTCGAAGAATGGGATGGATTCGATAACCAATCCTTTATGGAACAGCTTGGATATATAATGATGCCTCCAGCTGCTGAGAAAGAGTAAAACAAAATTACGATTGAAAATAAGTTTTCAAAAGCAATTAATAATTTCATTAACAAACAAAAAGGAACTAGTGCTATGAAAAAAGGAATGATTAAAGTAAGTGTGCTTTATCCCAACGGAGATGGCAAAACATTTGACATGAACTATTATTGCAACAAACATGTGCCTATGGTTGCCGGATTATTAGGTAGCTCAGTGAAAGGTGCAAGTGTTGAAAAAGGACTCGGAGGAGGTGATCCTGGCTCTCCAGCACCCTATGCAGCTATGGGAAATTTGTATTTTGAAACGGTACAAGAATTTGAAAATTCTTTCGGACCCAATGCAGAAACAATAATGGCAGATATACCCAACTATACAAATATTGAACTCACTATTCTTATTAGTGAGGTGATGATTTAATTATGTATGATAACCCAGGCCATAACATCGGGCGCAACCAGGTGTAATCCTGCAGGAAAACACTTGCTCGAAAATATGGGAGATAAAGCCTTTGAGCTCATCCTGGTTGAGTTGAAAAATAAATGATAGTAAGGATTAATTCTTTTAATTCATTGTAGTTAATGTGATTCTTAAATAAATCTTAAACAAAACAAAAGGAGCTAGTGCTATGAAACAACTAATTAACTCAATGCTAAAAGCAGGTTCTATGTTTATAATAATGACATTCCTTATCTCAACAGGATGTCAGCAGCAACCAGATTATTCTAAGGAACTAAAACCAATCTTTGACAAATATTATGAAGTTTGGAAAACGGGTAATGTTGACGAATTGGATGCGATCATTGATCCAAGTTTTATGAGACATGCTGATGCAGGTTCATCAGCTAAAAGTCTTGATGAACTGAAGAAAGTTATTACTGAATTCAAAAATACTTTTTCGGATGTAAAATTAGTTTCGGAGGAAGAGATTTTCACCGAGAATAAATTTGCAGGGCGATGGTCATTTACTGGTAAAACTACAGGGTCGGGTGAAAGGTCGTCAAATGGAAAATCCGTTTCGCAATGGGGAATAAATATAATTCACTTCAAAGATGGAAAAATAATTGAAGAATGGGATGGATTTGATAACGTACCGATGCTGGAACAGCTTGGCTTCGTAATGACTCCTCCAGCAACTGAGAAAAAGTAAATCAAGTTTTCAAAAGCAATTAATAATTTAATTAACAAACAAAAAGGAGCTAGTGATATGAAACTATTACATTCAATTCTCACTGTAATATTTACAGTGACAATCTTATCGGGATACTGCTTTGCACAGGATGCTGTAAAAGTTGATCCTAAACATTACAAAGTCGAATTTGAAAATAATCAGGTTCGCGTTTTAAGAATTACATATGGACCGAAAGAAAAATCGGTGATGCATGAACATCCAGATGCTTATGCAGTGTTCTTGACTGACGTTAAAGGCAAATTCACTTTTCCTGATGGAAAGACACAAAAGAATACACAAAATGCTGGTTCGACTATGTGGACTCCCGCAGGAAAACACTTGCCTGAAAATACCGGAGATAAACCATTTGAACTCGTTCTAGTTGAAATGAAAACCAAGAAATTGAAAAAGTAATTGGGAACTGTATTATAAGATCAATTCATGATTGTAATACTTTTTTTGAACTTAGAAGAAATTTATGCAATAACTAAAAGTCTATCTATAATAAATAAAAATATTCATTAACAAACAAAAGGAGCTAGTGCTATGAAACACTTGATCATGTGTTCTTTCTTCATGTTACTTTATTTTGCAGCAGGCAGTGATATGCTTGCACAACCGGCACAAGGTAATGCAGTTCTGGTTACTAATTTGGAAGCAGCTTTTCCGGAAAACGGATCAATGGCTGAGTTTGATTCACTTACGCACCTATTCCAGATGAACGTTTGGGATAAAAATCCACTGGTCATCAGCCACAAAACGATTCGACATTGGTGGGGAAATAATAACAGGGATATAATTGAAATAGCAGAAATAAAAACCTGGGAGGACATTCCAAAAGCCATGCAAAAAAATAATGAGCTATTCGAGGCAGCATGGCCTACAAAAGAAGCCCGCGAAAAATTTAACAAAGCTTATAATAAATATTTCACTGGTAAGCACTCGGATGAAATTTATAGGGAAGTCAAATTTGACTATAAACACTAATAAATAATGAATCATTCATTATTTCAAAGGAGAAATAAAATGTTAAATGAAATGAAATCCCGCAACGCGGGGAAAATGTTCAGACAGTTTTTTCTTCCATTATTACTTCTTGTACTTTTTACTTCAAGCTTACTTGCACAGGAACATTATACTGAGGGTCATGTTCGAGTAGTAAGTCTCTATAGAACCAGTCCCGGTCAGTTAGATAATTACATGAAATACCTTCGTGCAAATTTCCTTCCGCAGCAGGAAGAAGCAAAGAAGCAGGGCTTAGTTCTTGACTATTCGATTCTTTTGAATGTACCGCAAAGCCCGGACGATTGGGATATCGCTTTTGTGGCTATCTACAAAAGTTTTGGAGATGCCCTTGATTACAACCAGAGTGATGAGGATAAGATGCAAAAAATTCGGGAAAAACAATTTAAAACTTCAGATGAGGAAAAAATGCGTGAGATGACTTCAAAGCGATTTGGAATGAGGACTTATCTCGGGACAAAATATTTGCGTGAAATCAGTCTCAAACCGTTGAAATAATTTTATAATAAACTTAATCTATAAAAACAAAAAGGAGCTAGTGCTATGAAAATGTTCTCAAAATTATTTGCAATAATTCTTGTTGCATTTCTTTTCGTCAGCGAAAGTAATTTCGCTCAGAGCA
>MHAR01000068.1 GCA_001803045.1 Ignavibacteria bacterium RIFOXYB12_FULL_35_14
GGTGTATTGAATAAGGCAAAGGTCAAAGTGATGAAAATACTACATCAAACCAAAAGAATCATTTATGCTGAAAGGGAAGACGGCAAGAAAATTGTTCATAGAATCTTGATAAAAATGATTACAGGTAGAGAAAAAATTTGAATGAAAGAGCATAATTTATTAACTTTGCACGCTCTAAATACCTATTTATTAATCAATCAAAAATTGTTCTCGAAATAGTGAAAGTTTTGTGTCAATTAGGTGACCACAAAAGTGACCACTAAATTTCAACTTTTTATTGAAAGGAAAGAAATTCGAGAGACGAAAAACTTTGAATTAAGATTATTTTAACCGGGGCTCTTAGCTCAGTTGGTTAGAGCGTCTGCTTGACGTGCAGAAGGTCAGAGGTTCGACTCCTCTAGAGCCCACCAAGTCGGAGTTTGCTCCGATTTTTTTTATAAGAAATTAATATGCAATCAATTAAAATAAAATTACCAGACGGATCTATAAGAGAATTTGAGAAAGACATCACTGCATTTAAAATTGCAGAAGCAATTTCACCTCGATTATCTCAGGATACACTAGCTGTTGAAGTGGATGGAGTTGTACGAGATTTATCTTACAAAATTGAAAATGATTCGTCAGTAAAATTTTTAACCTTTGATGATGAAAAAGGTAAGGAAGTTTATTGGCATTCAACTTCACATTTGATGGCTCATGCAATTCAAGAAATTTATCCCGAAGCCAAATTTGGAGTTGGGCCTGCAATTGAAGCTGGGTTCTACTATGATATAGATATCAATTCCCAACTGTCGGAAGAAGATTTAAAAGTCGTTGAGAAAAAGATGGCTCAGCTCACCCAAGAGGATTCTCCATTTGTAAGAGAAGATTTATCCAAGAATGCTGCGATTGATTTTTTCAAACAGAAAGGTGATAATTACAAAATTGAAATTCTTTCTGAGATAGATGAGAACTCCCAAGGAATCAGCATTTACAAGGAAGGATCATTCACCGATCTTTGTCGAGGTCCACATCTTCCTTCAGCCGGAAAGATAAAATATTTTAAGCTTTTAAATATTTCCGGATCTTACTGGCGGGGAGATGAGAAGAACAAACAGATGCAGAGAATTTACGGCATCTCATTTCCTAAAAAGAAAATGCTCGATGACTATCTCATTTTTTTAGAGGAAGCTAAAAAGAGAGATCATCGAAAACTTGGAAAACAATTAGACCTTTACAGCATCCATGAGGAAGCCGGAGCAGGTTTGATTTACTGGCATCCTAAAGGTGCGAGAATCAGATCAGAAATTGAAAACTTTTGGAGAGAAGCGCATCTAAAAAATGGTTACGAAGTTCTCTATTCACCGCACATGGGTAAAAGCTGGCTTTGGGAAACGAGTGGTCATCTCGATTTTTACAAAGAGAGTATGTATGCCGAAATGAGAGTGGATGAGCAAGATTATTACATCAAACCTATGAATTGTCCATTTCATATTATGATTTATAAATCTCATTTGCGCTCTTACCGTGATCTTCCTTTACGTTGGGCTGAACTCGGTACAGTTTATCGATATGAAAAAAGTGGAGTTTTACATGGTCTTCTCCGTGTTCGGGGTTTCACTCAGGATGATGCACATATTTTCTGCAGTCACAATCAAATTGAAGCCGAGATAATCGAGGTAATTAAGTTCGCAAGAATGATGTGGAATTCTTTTGGATTTGAGAAACTAAAATTCTACCTAGCGACAAAACCGGAGAAAGCTGTTGGTGAAAATGAACTTTGGGATAAAGCAATAATTTCGCTTAAATCGGCATTAGAAAAAGAAAATCTTGATTACGAACTTGATGAAGGCGGCGGAGCATTCTATGGTCCTAAGATCGACATCAAAATTAAAGATGCACTTGGACGTGAATGGCAGATGAGCACGGTTCAATTCGATTTTAATATGCCCGAAAGATTTGATATGAAGTACATAGGTGATGATGGAAAAGAGCATCGTCCATTCATGGTACATAGAGCGTTGTTAGGTTCCATAGAAAGATTTTTTGGTTTATTGATTGAACATTACGGTGGAGATTTTCCTGTTTGGTTGGCTCCGGTTCAAGTTGTTGTAATTCCTGTTTCTCAGCATTTCAAGGAGTATGCTCAAACAGTATGCGATGAATTGAAGTGCCAAAATATTAGAGCTAATCTTGATGAACGAAATGAGAAGATCGGTTATAAAATTAGAGATTGGGAAACCAATAAAGTTCCCTACATGCTCATCATCGGTGAAAAAGAAGTTAATGCACAGAATATTTCCGTAAGAAAACATAAAGCCGGAGATTTGGGAGCTTTGTCTTTAAGTGAATTTATAAGTAAAATATCGCACGAAATTAATAATAAAATTTACACAACTAATTAAGGAGATCATCAATCGCTCAAAAAGAAGAAGCTAAAGTAAATGAGGAAATCAAATCTTTACGCGTAAGAGTAATTGATATTGACGGTACTCAACTAGGAATTTTTGGTATCAGAGATGCTATTCGTAAAGCACAAGAGAGAGGACATGACTTAGTGGAGATTGCCCCGCAAGCTCAGCCTCCGGTTTGTAAAATTATTAACTTTGGTAAGTTCAGATATGAACAACAAAAGAAAGAAAAAATTCAACGCAAGCATCAGAAAGTTACCGTATTAAAAGAAATAAGACTTCATCCCAACACAGATACTCATGATTTCGATTTTAAAGTAAGACATGCAATAAATTTTTTAGAAGAGGGTGATAAAGTTAAGGTTGCTATTATTTTTAAGGGCAGGGAAATGGCTTATGTCGAAAAAGGTGAAGCATTAATGACTCAATTCATTGAGAGAACAGCTGAGTATTCAAAAGTTGAATCTCCAATGAAAATGGAAGGTAAACATCTTCTCGTTATTCTTGCTCCGCAAAAATCAAAAGGAAAAAAAATCATTTAAATTATTAATGGATTAAAAAATGCCTAAAATGAAAAGCAACAGGGGTGCAAAAAAATCTTTTAAAGTAACTGCCTCTGGAAAGTTCAAAAGAAAGAGTGCTTATAAGAGTCATATTTTGACTTCAAAGAGCACGAAGAGAAAAAGAAAATTGAGACGAACCACGGAAGTGTCCAAGGCGGAACACAAACGTGTAAAAATAATGCTTCAATAACTAAAAAGGAAAATCAGAATGCCTCGTTCAAAAAATAAGGTAGCAGCGCACCGCAGAAGAAAAAGAGTCCTTGAACAAGCAAAAGGATACTGGGGTAGGCGCAGTAAAGTTTATACGGTTGCCAAAAACCATGTTGAGAAAGGATTGCTCCATTCTTTCAGAGACAGAAAACTAAAGAAGAGAGTTTTCCGCAAACTTTGGATTACCCGTATCAATGCTGCTGCAAGAGTTAATGGTACTACCTATTCGAGATTAATTCATGCTCTTGATGCAAAAGGAATTTTAATTAACAGGAAGATTCTTGCTAATCTTGCTGTTGAAAATCCAGCTACATTCACAGAGCTGGTTAAATTTTCAACCAATTAATTTAATACCCTCTCAAAATTTTTTGCAGAGGGTATTATTTTAAATTTTCTATTTACTGCTATGCTTGCAAAAAAAATAGTTTCTGTTCTTGAGAATTTTCGTAAGGATTCTTCGGCATCAATTGATCTCAAGATTCTGGAAGAAATACGGATAAAATATCTTGGTAGGAACGGACTTGTTACCAATCTATTCGAAGAGCTAAAATCAGTTTCTAAGGAAGAAAAACCTGCACTCGGCAAATCTCTAAATTCTTTAAGAGATCAAATCACCTCGAAAATTACAGAACTTAAGCAAAACTTAACTTCGCTGCTCGAGAAGGAAAAATCTCATATCGATCTATCGCTTCCCGGAAGGCATAAACAATTAGGCAGCAATCATCTGCTCACACAAACTCTCAATGAGATAAAATCCATTTTTAGAAGTTTGGGATTTTCATCGATTGAAGGACCGGAATTAGAATCTGATTATTATAATTTCGAAGCTCTGAATTTTCCAAAGGATCATCCTGCAAGAGATATGCAGGATACATTTTTCATCAGTAAAGATTTTCTTCTTAGAACACATACAACTCCGGTTCAAGTTAGAATAATGGAAAAACATCAGCCGCCTGTTCGTGCAATAATGCCGGGCAGAGTATATCGTAACGAAGCAGTTAGTTCGAGAAGCTATTGCATGTTCCACCAGGTTGATGGAATATACGTTGATACCGATGTAACTTTTGCCGAATTAAAGGGAACACTTGTGGCATTCGCCAAACAGTTCTACATGGAAGATTTGAAATATCGTTTCCGTCCAAGCTTCTTTCCGTTCACAGAACCAAGTGCAGAGATGGATATCACTTGTTATTTGTGCCATGGTAAAGGTTGTAAAGTATGCAAATACAGTGGTTGGCTCGAAATTCTCGGCTGCGGAATGGTGGACCCAAATGTTTTTAAAATGGTTGGTTATGATCCGGAAAAATATTCGGGTTATGCTTTTGGAATGGGCATTGAAAGAACTGCGATGCTAAAGTACGGCATTACGGATATCAGAATATTTTTTGATAATGATTTCAGATTTCTCAAACAGTTTTAGTTTGGAGAATTAAATTGAAAATACTGCTAAGCTGGTTAAAAAATTATGTTGATCTGAAAGGAATATCTCCTGAAGAAATTTCTGTAAAGCTTACTATGGCCGGACTTGAAGTGGAGGATACTTATTCTGAAAGAGAGGTTTACAAAGGATTCATTGTTGGTTTAGTCAAAGCCAAACAAAAACATCCAAATGCTGATAAACTTTCACTTTGCACTGTTTCAGATGGTGAAAAAGATTATCAAGTAATTTGCGGAGCCCCCAATGTTCAAGAAAATCAGAAGATAGTTTTTGCACCTATCGGAACTGTTATTCCCAAAGGACAATTCAAAATTGAGAAGGCAAAGATTCGCGGTGTAGAATCATTTGGAATGATTTGCTCAGAAGCAGAACTTAATATCAGTGACTACCACGAGGGAATAATGGTTCTTCCCGACGCTATGAAAGCTGGTGTTCCGATTACTGAAGCATTAAAATTAAATGATGTAGTTTTTGAAATTGGAATCACTCCCAATCGTCCTGATGCACTTTCACACATTGGAGTAGCAAGAGAGTTAGCGGCGCTCTACAATAAATCACTTAGTCATCCTAAAATAAAATTAAAAGAATCTAAAAATTCTGTTAACAAGTTTGCATCAATTGAAGTTGAAGATGAAATAAATTGCCCGCGATACTCCTCCTTGGTTGTAAGAAAAGTTGAGATAAAAGAATCGCCTCAGTGGTTGAAAGATAGTCTAACTAAAATTGGTTTACGGCCAATCAGTAATGTCGTAGATATAACCAATTACGTAATGCATGAAACTGGACAACCGCTTCACGCATTTGACCTCGATCTTCTTGCCGGAAATAAAATAATAGTGAAGAGCACAAAGGAAGAATCGGTTTTCACAACTCTTGATTGGAAACAAAGGAATTTGCCAATTGGTACAATGATGATTTGTGATGCTGAAAAACCTGTAGCTATTGCCGGTGTAATGGGCGGAGCAAATTCCGAAATAAATTACAGCACAAAAAACCTATTGATTGAAAGTGCTTATTTCAATCCTTCAAGCATAAGAAGAGCTTCTCGTGCTTTAGGGTTATCTACTGATGCGTCTTATCGTTTTGAACGGGGAACCGATCCAAATAATACTCTTTATGCTGCTCAACGAGCAGCTCAGCTAATCTCTGAAATTTGTAATGGTGAAGTCGCAAGCGGGAATTTTGATGTTTATCCTAAAAAAATATTTCCAATTGAAATCGTTCTTAGATACAAGACAGTTGAGAGAATTTTAGGATACGAAATTGATGATCAAAGAATTGGAGAAATACTCAAGAGCTTAGGAATATATCCAAAAGAACAAAATAAAGAAGAAATAAAAGTCGCTGTTCCTACATTCAGACCCGATATTGAAAGAGAAATAGATCTAATTGAAGAAATTGCTCGAATACATGGGTACGATAACATTCCCACAATTTCAAAAATAGCAGTAACGCTTCATGGGCGGGTTGATGAATCTGAATTTGCCGATCAAGTAAGAGATATTGCAAACTCACTTGGATTTTTTGAGATGATCAACAATCCTTTAGTAAGCGAGAAATTAGTATCGTATCGTGAAAATCCTATTCAGATTTTGAATCCTCAAAATATTGACATGGAATTTTTACGCAATTCACTTTTACCGACTGCATTATCTGTAATTTCTCGAAATATAAATTCAGGAGAGAAAGATCTTTGTCTATTCGAAATAGGCAATATTTTTTATAAGAATAGTACTGAAGAGATAAAATCTTTTGGTGATTTTACGGAATCCCAAAAGTTGATTTTTATCATGACCGGAAGAGCAAATAACAAAGAATGGTATTCGAATGAAAGATTTTTTGATTTTTTTGACCTAAAAGGCCTGATAAACAGCTTTTTATCAAAAATTTCGCTTGACAATTTTTTAAATGATTCCTATTATCACAGTGGAAATAATTTATATGAATTCCTTCTGACTAAAAGTTTAGTGAATAAGGTTTTAGGCGAAGGAGGTAAAGTAAAAAAAGAAGTTCTCTCGGAATTCGGAATAGACCAAGATGTTTATTCTTTTGAATTTGATCTTCAATCGTTAATGAAAATAGAGAGAATAGATAAAAAATTTATTGAACCTGGCAAATTCCCAAAAATATTTAGAGACTTTGCTTTCATCTTTGATAATTCGATTTTAAGTGAAGAAATTCTAGTACACATTAGAAGCGAAGGTTCGGTGTTACTAAAGTCGGTGAAACTTTTTGACTTATTCGAAGGAGAATCTGTCGGAAAAGACAAAAAAAGTTTAGCATTTTCACTTGAATACGGATCGGAAGATAGAACACTAACCGAAGTTGAAGTAGAGAAGGATTTTACAGCATTAATAAAATCCGTTACACAGAAGTTTAATGCAACCTTAAGAGGAAAATAAGTGAACGAGCTCTCGAAATATGAAAGTATCATTAATGACCTCAACTTGATTGAAACTCAAGCTGAAGTTCTTAAAAACAAAGCAAAGGATATCGAAATCAGAAATATCCATATTGAAAGAGCAATCGAACAAATGAAAGCCGAAAATGCCGCACTCAGCCAAAAGGTAGTTAAGCTTGAGGGGGAAATTGATAGATTGATAGGTAAGGCAGAATTGAATATTTTTAACTCACTAACTTCGAAGGAGAAAGAAACACTAAAATCTAAAATTGAAAATCTAATTAATAAAATTGATTATCACTTAAGTTCTTAAAAATTATTGATCGTTTGATGGAAAAGGCATAAATGTCCGAAAAAAAGAAGCTTAAAATAAAAATATTTGATAAAGAATATTCTTTACTGGTCGAAAATGAAGAAATAGCAAAAGAACTTGCTATTTATGTTAATAAAGTAATGGAAGAAACAAAAGAAGAACTTCCAGACCAGCCTGCGCAAACAATTGCTATTATTGCATGTTTAAATATTGCATATGATTTTTTTCTTGAAAAGAATAAGAACCGGGAATTCTTAATCCAGGCATCCGATAAAATCAAAAAGCTAAAGCTTCTTTTAAACGAACCACAAATGTCCAATCCATCTTAAGTAAGTTAAACTGCCGCCCTGTCAGTTATCACAAAAAGAAAAACTAACTTTCTTCAATAGGGATTTTGACTTTCGGCGTCTATTGCAGGCCTTATCCTGAGAGATCAGGAATCCAATCCCATTGGGATTGGAACAGAGGAAGCAAAAACCGTTCGGGCGATCTCCCGCACTGATTACTTTGGGTTTTTCCCATTAGTCAGTAGCTGGCAGGCCGGTTTATATTTTATTACCGTAATGGAGGAAATATGGATGTTACAAACATTAGCCTTGTAGTGTTGATACCTACGGTAATTTTTCTCATCGTTTTGTTTTTTTTCTTAGGATGGTACTTAAATACAAAAGTCGGCAAAAAAAGTTTATCTGCCGCTGAAGAAAAAGCTAAGCAAATAATAAACGATGCTCAAAAGGAATCTCAAAACTTAAAGAGAGAAAAATTACTTGAAGTAAAAGATGAATGGTATAAAAAGAAACTGGATTTCGATAATGATCTAAATCAAAAAAAACAAAAATACTCCAACATCGAAAAACAGCTATCTGCGCGTGAAGAAAACATTGAGAAAAAATTTGACCTGGTACTGAAAAAGGAAAAAGAGAACAGACAGCTTGAAAGAGAGTTACTGAACCAAAAAAAAGACCTTGATACAAAACTTGTAGAAATACAAAAGCACGAAGCCGAGCAAAATGAAAAGCTCGAAAAGATATCTGGCTTGTCGAAAGAAGAAGCAAAAAGAATGCTTATGGAAAATCTTGTCGATGTTGCCAAGTCTGATAGTGCGAGGTTAATTAAAAATTTGCACGATAAGGCAAAAGCCGATGCTAAAAAAGATGCTCAAAAAATAATAGTACAAGCTATTCAAAGAACCGCCGCTGATTATGCAGTTGAAACGACTGTTTCGGTTGTGCAAATCCAAAGTGATGAAATGAAAGGACGAATCATCGGTAAAGAAGGACGAAATATCCGTTCCTTTGAAGCAGTCACCGGTGTAGATGTTATTGTTGATGACACTCCTGAAGCTGTAATCTTATCCTCATTTGATCAATTCAGAAGAGAAGTTGCAAGACTTTCCCTTGAAAGATTAATTGCTGATGGTCGAATTCATCCGGCAAGGATTGAAGAAGTGGTTGAAAAAGTCCGTCAAGAGCTTGAAGAGGAAATGATTCACGAAGGTGAAAATACCCTTATGCAGCTTGGCATTCATAATATGCATGCAGAATTGGTTAAATGTATCGGACGGATGAGATATCGCTCCAGCTTTGGTCAAAATCTTCTGCAGCACAGTGTCGAGGTTTCTTATTTAACCGGAATTATGGCTGCTGAGCTTGGATTGGACGTTACGTTAGCAAAGCGGGCTGGCTTACTCCACGATGTTGGTAAAACGTTAGATAAAAGTATTGAAGGTCCTCATGCTTTGCTCGGTTATGATTTAACTAAAAAATTTAAGGAACATCCGATAGTAGTTAATGCGGTTGGTTCTCATCATGAAGATATTGAAATGGAACATCCGATTGCGCCATTAGTTCAAGCCGCTGATGCCATTAGCGGTGCTCGACCTGGTGCGAGACGTGAACCGCTCGAAAGTTATGTAAAAAGACTCGAAACTCTTGAAGCCCTCGCAAAATCGTTTGAAGGTGTTGCTAAAACATATGCCATTCAAGCGGGGCGAGAGATTAGAGTAGTTGTTGAACATGATAAGGTCGATGATTCTCTGGCTGATAGACTTGCAAGTGAAATTGCTGCGAAAATAGAAAATGAAATGGAATATCCCGGGCAAATTAAAGTTACCGTTATAAGGGAAGTTCGTAAAATTAGCTATGCCAAATAATGTTCAGAGAATTTTTATGATCGATAACCTGAAAGATAATTAAAAATTATTCATGCCCATCATCTTTTTGATGGGCTTTGTTTTTTAATATTATTAAAAGAAATTATGAAAAAACTTAAAATTGCAGTTACAGGAAATATAGGTTCAGGCAAATCAAGTTTTTGTAAATACCTCGAAGAAATGAACTACGCTGTCATCAAAGCCGATGAAATTGCAAAAGATTTAATTGCCAATGATGAAAAAGTTAAAAAGGAAATAATAAAGCATTTTGGAAACTCAGCTTACAACGGAAATGAAATAAATAAAAAGTATTTGGCTGATAAAGTTTTTTCTGATCAATCAAACCTCAATAAAGTAAATTCCATAATTCATCCACTCGTTATTGAAAAAGTAGCATTACTAATGAATAAACAGCTTCAAACAAGTGCTCTTGTTTTCCATGAGGCAGCATTGATTTATGAAGCTGATATTGAAGATCTTTTTGATATTGTTGTTTTAATTTCTGCTGATTCAAAGGTCAGAATGGAAAGAAAGAAAATACACGATAATTTTTCAGAAGAAGAGTTTATCAAACGAGAATCGAACCAAATTCCGGAAGAGGAGAAAAAGAAACGTGCCGATTTTGTTTTTACAAATGATGGAACTTTAAATGAGCTGAAAGCCAAAGCAATGCTGTTGATCAAAGTGCTTAATGGAATAATTCACAATTGATTTTAAATTATTAACTCCTAATTATCTGTTTGAAGCTGAATGAAATTACTAACCAACAATTCTATTTTTATTTTTTTTTGAAATAAGGCAGTAAGGTTGTCAGGGTTTATCTTGTTTTGTTATTTAGGTCAAATACTGACAGGAAGTGAAGTGAAAGTGATTTCGGTTTTGCGAAACCTTAGTAACCTCAATTCATCTGATGATCTAAAACCTCATCTCCTTATTAATTTTATAAAAGGAATGTAGTGATGTAAAAATGTAAGAATTTATTTAATAACGACTCGTTAACTACTTCTTTATAGTCATTAAGTAATTATCAAAAACTTATTTAATTTTGTTTGTATAAAATTTTTATTTTCCATTTCTGCTCCATATTCAAGGAATAAAAAATTGTCACTCTTAAATACACTCATCGTAAAAGTAACACAGTTGCTTCCCAAATCCATTGTAAGAGTTTTTGCAGGGAGATACATCGCCGGTGAGGAACTGCAAGATGCCATAAACTTAGTGAAAACCTTAAACTCAAAAGGTATTTACGCAACAATGGATGTTCTTGGTGAATCAATAAAAAATAAAGAAGAAGCCATTGAGGCAAAGAAGAAATGCTTTCGAGTGCTTGAAGCGATCAAAACTAATGAGCTAATGGCAAACTTATCGATCAAGCCAACGCAAATGGGCTTAGCTATTGATGAAGAATTTGCTTATCAACAAATTTTAGAGATTGTTCAAACAGCTAAATCATTTAACAACTTTGTTCGAATTGATATGGAGGATTCACCCTATACAGATTCAACAATCAAAGTTTTTAAACGACTGCATGAGAAAATCGGTCACGTTGGATTAGCACTTCAAGCATATCTGAAAAGAACCCTAACTGACATCGAGCAATTAAATAAACTTGGAACTAACTATCGGCTGTGTAAGGGAATCTATGTTGAATCAGAAACCATTGCTTACAAAAAAAAGCAAATAATCCGTGATAAATTTCTAGAAGATTTACGACTGATGTTGGGAAATGGAAACTATGTTGGAATTGCTACTCATGACGATTATTTAATTGAAAATTCTTACAAAATGATTAAAGAGATGAATATTCCAAAAGATAAATTTGAGTTTCAAATGCTGCTTGGTGTAAAAGAGGAATTACGCGACAGAATAAATTCTGACTGCTACAAAGTGCGCATCTATGTGCCTTTTGGAGAAGATTGGTTCGCTTATTCAATACGACGATTAAAAGAAAATCCTCAAATTGCCGGATATGTTTTTAAAAATATTTTTTCTTTCGGCAAATGAATGTATTAGGAATTGAAAGTTCTTGTGATGAAACTTCAGTTGCTATCATTTCAAATGAAATTCTTACAGCAAACTTAATCTCGTCTCAAGATTTTCACGCTCAGTTTGGAGGTGTTGTTCCTGAACTTTCAAGTCGTGCCCATCTTCAAATCATTATTCCCCTTTTAAAAGCCGCTCTGAAAAAATCTAATCTTAATCTTAGCGACATTGATTTGATTTGTGCAACCGCCGGTCCAGGCTTAATTGGCGCATTATTGGTTGGATTAACTTTTGCAAAAGGACTTTCATATTCTCTTAACAAACCTTTCGTTGCTGTTAATCACATAGAGGGACACATTTACTCCGGATTTTTAATGGATGAAAAACCTGAATTTCCTTATTTGGTCTTAGTAGTATCTGGCGGACACACTTTACTATTATTGGTTGAAAGCTTCACTAAAGTACATCAATTAGGAACTACAGTTGATGATGCGGCAGGAGAAGCTTTTGATAAAGTTTCGAAGCTGCTGGGATTTGGTTATCCGGGCGGTCCACAAATTGAGCAAGCGGCTAAACAAGGAAACAGCGAAATAATTTCTTTTCCGATTGCAGACTTGAAGGAACCATATAATTTCTCATTCAGCGGATTAAAAACTTCTGTCTTAAGATATGTTCAAAATAATTTTAAGGATGTAAGCTCGATTTCAGCAGGTGATAAAAATGACATTGCTTCTGCGTTTCAAAAAGCAGTTGTGAAAGCATTGAGCAATAAAGTTGAAAAAGCTTTAAAGCAATTTCCTGTAAAATCAATTTCACTTACAGGCGGTGTAGCAGCAAATAAAGCATTGCGGGAATCTTTTGCACTAATATCCAAGAAGTATGATAAAAAGTTGGTAATTCCCGGCTTAGAATTTTGCGGCGATAACGCTGCTATGATTGCTTTTCGAGGAATGAAATCATATGAGCACGGGCTGGTAAACGATCTTGATTTTAGCCCCTATCCCGGTTTAACACCAAAGCATTTCTCATAAAAAGTTCTTACCTTTTAACAGCAAAAATGAAAAAAGTAAACAAACTTAATTTGGATGACCTGGAAACTCTTTCATTAGCGGAAAAAGAAAATCTTCTTAGCGAGATTAGGAAAAATGTGGATGAAATTGATAAAGATATTCTCAAGCTTCTCGAGAAACGAGCGCGTTATTCAAAAGAAATTGGAAAAGTGAAATCAGCACTCAATCTGCCTTTTTATTCTTCCGAAAGAGAAAAAGAAATAATTGAAAAGCTGTTAACAAATTTAAAGTCATCTCTTCTTAAAGGATCTCTGGTTCGTATTTATGAAAGAATATTGGATGAATCACGAGCAGTTCAACGAGAAGAAATAACAAAGAGAAAAAATCATTAATGCAAAAGATTAGTTTCCGAAATCTTCTTTCAAAGAAGCAGTTCATAATTGTCGTTTCATTTTTCTTCATTTTAATGTTCATACTTCACAATACATATTTTACTCCGAATTATTATACCGGGAGTTCACCTCAAAAATTTGAGATTAAAAGTGGAGAGAACTTAAATTCCATAGTTGAGAATTTGTATGCGAGAGGAATAATACCGAGTAAAACAAACATGAAAATTATTGCTTTCATTTATGGTGCTGAACAAAAATTCAGAGCAGCACGATATGAAATTCCCAATGGGCTCAATTACCTCGAGTTAGTTGAATTATTTTTGAGTGGTAAAGCAGATTATCTAAGAAAAATAAGAGTATATGATGGCTCAACAGTTAAATCCGTTGCTGCAACTTTAAAATTGGATGCATTGATTGATTCATCAGCATTTGTTGAAGCTGCATGTTCAAAATCTTTTTTAGATTCTTTAGGTATTTCCGCACAATCTGTGGAAGGTTATTTGCTTCCCGGTGAATATTCTATTTATGAAAGAAGCGATCCTCGAGAGGTGATAGGCATAATACATAATGAGTTTAAAAAATTTTTAAGAGATTCTCTGAATTATGATGCGACCCAGCACAAATATGCATTACATGAAATTGTTATTTTAGCTTCTATTGTGGAAGGTGAAACGAACAAAGTTTCAGAAATGCCGACAATAGCCGGAGTATATTACAACCGGCTCAGAATCGGAATGAAATTGCAAGCTGATCCAACAGTTCAATATCTTCAGCCAAACGGATGGAGAAGATTAAATCATCAAGATCTTAAATTAGACAGCCCTTACAATACTTATAAATATTTTGGACTTCCGCCCGGACCGATAAATAATCCCGGAAGGGAAGCACTTAAAGCTGCATTCAATCCCGAACAAAATAAATATTTATTTTTTGTAGCCGATGGAACCGGCGGACATAGCTTTGCGCATAATTATTCACAACATTTAAAGTACGTACGAGACTATAAAAAATGGTTAGCATCTCAAAAGGAAAACTAAAAAATCTTTTTTGGTTAATGCTTGCATTCGTTTTATCTGAATGCGCGAACCAACTTCCTCCGGGTGGAGGTGATGTTGATAAAATTCCACCGAGTATCATTGAGGTCTATCCAAATGATGAAACCACCTACTTTAAAGATGATTATTTTGAACTAGGTTTTTCGGAATATGTCGAGAAGCGTTCTGTGAAGGAAGCTATTTTCATTTCACCTGCTATCGATGGAGAACTTGAATTGGATTGGAGCGGAAAATATGTGCGAGTTTATTTTCCCGGTGAACTAAAGCAAAATGTTACATATGTTATTACAATCGGAACTGATGTGGTAGATTATAACAATCGAAATAATATGTCAGAATCATTTTCGTTTACTTTTTCCACAGGACCTGAAATTGACAGAAGAATGATCACGGGAAAAGTTTATGATGAAAAACCACAAGGTGTAATGCTATTTGGATATCTTCTAAAGGGAGAGGAGCCGAATCCGCTTGGAGGAAAACCGGATTATATTTCTCAAACAGGTAAAGATGGTAAATATAAATTGGCAGGGCTTGCGGTGGGAGCGTATCGTATTTTCGCTGTTCGCGATGAGTTTAGAGATTTATTTTACCAGCCTGATCAGGATCAGGTTGGAATTCCATACCGTGAAGTGGAGCTTGAAATTTCTGATACACTATACTCCGGGTTGAATTTCATACTAACTAAAATTGATACTGTTAAGCCAAGATTGCTCAGCGCTTCAATGACTGATAGAAGTCATATCCTCGTTAATTTTAGTGAGGAATTAGGTGAGAAAATTATTAAACCAATTAATTTTTATTTAATTGATTCCACTGCAAACAAACGAACTCAGACAAGATATGCTTTCAAAGGAAATACTAAAGCCAGTGAAATAGTCTTGGTGCCAAATGAAATATTACCGATAGAAAATTCTGTTTATCTTTTTGTTGATTCGATTAAGGATAAAGCTGGTAATATTTATTACAACGATTTTGCACAGCTTACTTTGAGTGACCGGGCAGATACATCTAAAACAGAACTTTTCAAAACAAATCCTGCATTTGGAAGCAAAGATGTTGATTTTCAATCACCGAAGTTTACATTTGAATTTAATGACGCCTTCGATGCAGCGAAGGCACGAGAGGGAATCACGCTCTCTGACACGTTAAAGAAAAACATTCCTTTTGAGGTTGAATTTTTAGATGATGCATCTTTTATAATTACTCCTTTAAAACGCCTTGAGATGTCGAAAGATTATTACATTAAAATAGATCTTGCCCGGTTAAAAGATGCTTCCGGGAATTATCACGACTCAGTTTACCAGTTTGACTTTAAAACCATAACAGGAATTGAATTTACAGGAGTTACGGGAAAGCTGATTGGATTTGATGAGAATAAAAATCCAAAACTCGTTCTTAAAAACCTGGAGAAAGAAAAATTGGAATACACAACTCCCGTAGCAAAATCTGGCTTATTTAATTTTGATAGAATTATTCCCGGTAAGTATTCATTATTTTCCTACTACGACTCTGACAGCAGCAATACCTACTCATTTGGGAATGTTTTTCCATTCAAAAAATCAGAAGAATTTTCATTCCATCCCGATACGCTAAACTTGCGTGCCCGCTGGATGGAAACAGATATGAAATTTGACTTAAGAATGAAATAGAAGCGGGGATTAAGCATTTAAACTTTCGAAATATTGTGGAGGTTGTAAATCATGACTAACATAAACATTAAAGATTTTGAAAAACGAATAGTGGTTCGGCAGTTAAGCTTAACCGATTATGATGAAGTAGTTGAGCTTCAAAAAAAATGTTTTCCCGGAATGAAAACATGGTCGATGGATCAATTCAGCAGTCAAATAGAAATTTTTAATGAGGGACAGATATGTGTTGAATATGAAAATAAGATCGTAGCTTCATCGAGCAGCCTGGTGTTGGATTTCAATTTATATTCCGAATGGCACAGCTGGACCGAAATTGCCGACAACGGTTTTATACGAAATCATAACGCTCAAGGGAATACTCTATACGGCATTGAGATTATGGTTGATCCTGAGTACCGCGGGTTAAAGCTTGCAAGGCGGCTGTACAATGCCAGGAAAGAATTAGCCCGGAAAATGAACTTAATGAGAATAATAATTGGAGGCAGAATCCCAGGCTATGGAAAATACACCGAAGAAATGTCTGCACGTGAGTACGTAGATAAAGTAATGCAAAAAATTTTAGTTGATCCGGTTCTTACAATGCAAATTTCCAACGAGTTTGTACTGAAACGTCTCATTCCAAATTATTTAAGCAGCGATAAAGACTCAAAAGGTTATGCTACATTTTTAGAGTGGACAAACCTTGACTATGTGCCGGACACAAAAAGAAGATTCATTCCCGTCTTTCCCGTAAGAGTTTGTGCCGTTCAGTATCAAATGAGAATGATAAAAAGCTTTGATGAGTTTGCTAAGCAATGTGAATTTTTTGTCGATGTAGCATCCGACTACAGAAGCGATTTCGTAGTATTTCCCGAAATATTTACTACTCAGCTTTTGTCCTTTCTTCCGGTAGAAAGACCTGCGCTTGCCATGCGGAGCCTTGCCGATTTCACTCCCAAATACTTGGATTTATTTACCCAATTAGCCGTTCAATATAATGTAAATATAATTGGCGGTTCTCATTTTACTATCGAGGAGGATAATCTTTATAACGTGTCCTACCTTTTTAGAAGAGACGGCTCCATTGACAAGCAGTACAAACTGCACATAACGCCTAATGAACGTAAATGGTGGGGAGTAAAGCCGGGAAATAAGCTCAAAGTTTTCGATACCGACAAAGGTAAAATATCGATTCAAATATGCTACGACATCGAGTTTCCGGAGTTAGCCCGCATAGCTGTTGAACAAGGTGCTCAGATTATATTCGTTCCTTTTTGCACCGATGAGAGAAATGCTTATCTAAGAGTAAGATATTGTGCGCAAGCCCGGTGTATTGAAAACCATGTTTTTACGGTCATAGCGGGCAGTGTTGGAAATCTGCCGTCAGTTGAAAATGTTGATATTCATTATGCCCAATCGGCAATATTCTCTCCATCAGATATTCCGTTTTCGAGAGATGCGATTCAGGCAGAAACAACTCCGAATATTGAAACTGTAATTATTGACGACGTTGATCTGGAATTACTAAAAAAACATCGTCAGACAGGCAGTGTGCTGAACTGGCTGGATAGACGGAATGACATTTACTCGGTAAAAGTAAATCATAAGAATGTTGGGGACGAAAATTAAAAACAGAGAAGGGTAGAAAATTTATTCCTCAACTTACGCTCGAATGTAAAAACTTTTTAAATGAAAGGAAAAGACTTTATATGATGGTCAGCTTGAACCTGGTTTTGAATTTTGGAGATAATTGAGAATTTTTTTCCAGTGCTGTCCAAAATAAAATTCAAATATTTTTATTTATTGAATTCAAAAAAAATAAGCTGATAAGGTTATTTTCTTATGGTCATTTGGTTTACTAAGGTTAAAAAAATGATTACTTACTTATTCACCATACGCAAACCGAGAGATGACATCTTTTAGTCAGCAAAATTGAATCTCATATCTTTTACAGAAATGTCGAATAATCTGAATTTTCTAAAAAAATCAAAGACGTCATCTCTTATCCCTAAGGTAGACTATTTCAACATTATCACACTATTTTATAGAGAGACTTTTGACTGTGATCGTACAATCATTTCTAAGCGTAAGAAAATTTTTAATACAAAACGAATGAGAAGAATGTAATAAGATGTGGATTAAAGTCAGCAAAAACTGAAATGTTGTTATTCCAGATAATTAGAAGAACTTGTTTTCCGTTTCATATTTATTTTGAGCAATAGTGAGTGCATCTTAAAAATATTACCAACTTCCAGTGACCAGCACCCAGTAACTAATTTCCGAAATCTCATTTCCCAATGACAAAATTATATTGATTATCCAACTTTCATTACTTAGTTTGAAGGTAGAATTTCACAGGGCTTTGTTGAAAGACTACACTTCAAATAATAAACCCAAATTGCTCGAGCAAGTAAGAATTGCGATGCGAGTAGCACACTACTCGAAGAGCACTGAAGAAAGCTACGTCAATTGGATCAAGAGGTTTATACTTTTCCATAACAAACGCCACCCGAAGGATATGGGTGCGGAAGAGGTAAAACAATTCTTAAATTATCTTGCTGTTGATAAACATGTATCAGCTTTAGCCCGTGAGATATGAAAAGTTATTATTATATCTATGTTTTGAAATCTCTAAGAGATGGAATGTTTTATACCGGTTATACTAATAACATCAACAGACGGTTAGCAGAACATAATAAAGGAATCGTAATAAGCACAAAAAATAGAAATCCATTTAAATTAGTCTATTGGGAAGGCTGCTTAAACAAACAGGATGCTACGGTAAGAGAAAAATATCTTAAAACTGCTTGGGGGAAAAGATATATTAAAAACCGTATAAAGAATTATTTACAAATATGATCAATCAACTAACATTAAATAGAGATTATCTCACGGGCTTAACACAGAATCAAGCACTCTGTTCAATTCTATTTTTATATAAAAATGTGTTGGGAAAGAATTTTGGTTGGCTGGAAGATTTAGTAATAGCCAAAAGAAGTAAAAGAATTCCTGTCGTTTTCACAAGAAGTGAGGTTAGAGAGGTATTCAAACATCTTGAAGGAGTTGTAAAGCTTATTTGTTCCTTATTATACGGTTCGGGCTTAAGACTGGGTGAAGCTTTAAATTTGCGCATAAAAGATATTAACTTCGATCTGAATCAAATAATTGTACGTGAATCAAAAGGAGGTAAAAGAATAACCACATTATCGAAATCAATTATTCCGGAATTAAAACAGAATTTGAATAAAGTTTATTTACAGCATAAAGCTGATTTGAAGAAAGATAAAGGAAGAACAAAGCTGCCTAACGCTTTAGTAGAAAAATATCCAAATGCTTCAAAGGAATTTAGACTTGCCACGTGAGATAAAAGAGTAGCCTATGTATTATTATGTTTATGTC
>MHAR01000069.1 GCA_001803045.1 Ignavibacteria bacterium RIFOXYB12_FULL_35_14
AAAGATAATCCCTATTTATCGAAAAACCTGAGACTTTTTTAACTTCCTATATCGGAGTTGAGAACCTAATCACCTTTCGCGGAGAAATTGGATTTGTTTAAATTGTTTTTATAGTATCTTATCTAACACGACTTATTAATTTCTAATTATTTTAAAAGTATCATCGCCTTTGTTTCAACGAAGGAGCCTGATTGTAATCTATAGAAATAAATTCCTGATGATAATCGTGAGGTGTTAAACTCTACTTCATAACTCCCTGCAGGTTTGTATTCATTCACTAATGTGACTACTTCATTTCCCAGCGTATCATAAACTTTCAATATCACGTTTAACATTTGACTTTTGACATTTGACGGAATTGAGTAATGGATTTTTGTAATTGGATTGAACGGATTTGGATAATTCTGATATAAAGCAAATTCGGAGGGAAAACTTGGATTAATATTTATACCAGATGGGTTAGAAACCCGAACTACATTAATCTTTTTTTCGGTTGATGAGCCGGCTGATCCGGTAGCTGTTAGAGTTACAGAAAATGTTCCGGGATTTTGATATGCATGAACTGGATTTTTTTCGGTACTTGTCTGTCCATCTCCAAAATCCCAAAAATATGTCTGAACACCCTGAAAAGAGCGATTATAAAATGAAACCGACAATGGAGTATTGCCATTTATATTTTCAGCATCAAATGATACGAGGGGAGTGAGCTTCCCTTTAAATATATTTCCATTATTGTCCTTTGTTGGATTAAAGCTTTTGCGCCAAACTAAAACATCGTTATCAATGTACGATTCAGAGTTAATCATGAAATCATCATTTGTTAGTTGACTTATAATTTCTCCGTCATAAACGAACACATTACTGTTTTGAGTCCATGCAATTTTTCCATTGCTCATCCACTGCCATTCATTACCAGTAAAGTAGAAATGAGCAACCTTCTTAGATTCTCCGCTCGTTATATCGTAATACCACATTACAGGCGTAACCGGCGGAAATGGATAATCCGCATTTTCATACCAAATTATTTTTGATCCATCGGTTATAGGTTTAAGCATGTGTTTGGTACCGTTAGTTATTTGAGCTTTTATTCCGGTTAGTAAATCATACAACATAATCTGCCAAATATTATTTCGACTCTCGCTCCATACTATTTTACCATTTCGATAACTGTAATCATATTCAGCAATCGAATCACTTAATATTGAAATAGCTGAACCATTGTAAAACATTAGTTTTTGAGTATCGGTATTTAACCAACAAGCTGTATTTCCCTCACACAAAACATTCCAGTTATTACTGCTGTCAGTTGTAAGTTGGACGAGTGAGGAAGAAGATATATCATACAGCCATGCACTTTTAATATTAGTACCGGAATTAGATCTGAATCCAAAGAATCCTATTGAACCTCCTGCGATATAAGGATTTTCAGACTGTAAACTATCAATTATCTGCACAGGCGGATTATTTCCATCGTACAACCAAAGGAAATCAAAATTATGCCTCCAGATTACATACCCACCATTTGCCATTAAAAAGTCTTTGACTACACTTGAATCAGTTAATTGAGTTAAGCTGTTACCATCAGAATAGAACAGTCTCATATTACCTGCATTCTCATTTTCATAATTTCCCCAAACGATATTTCCATTATCTATTGTTTTAAATTTTGTCTGCTCCCAGCCATTCAATAAGTCGTGAGTTAGCTGTTGATAGATAACCGGTACACGTAATTCAATTACATCACCTAATGTCCAGGCAATTTGTTCATCATCAATAATAGGTTTTTCAGCAGAACCGACCTCTTCTGAGATTGCGGTTTTAAGATCATGTACCACAAGTTTTTTAATAACTCCAGAACCAGACTGCCAACAAATTAAACCGTTGTCAATATGGAGATTTGAGATACGTGCAGTATCATTCAAAATCGTAAAGGTGTGAGTTTCGGAATTATAAATTTTGATAGTAGAATTATTTGTTGAAGAATCGGTTATTGATGCTACCGAGAATCCGTTGCTTAAATCATAACCGGAAATGTATGAACCTGCATCAGCCTGGATAAGAATTCTTACAGAATCTCCATCAAATAACATGACTTTAAAATTGTTATTGGAGAACTGGAGCCAAGCAACCTGTCCATCTTTCAAAACCGGATGATAATTTTTTGATAAGGTATTGCTTGAGAGATTTCGTGTACTTAGACCATCGAATAAATAAATATTAGAAACAGTAGTATCCGCAAAGAATTTTTGAGTCCATGCTAACTGCCCATGATGTAAAGAAGGTTCAAGATTCCAGACTCCTGCACTAAATACTGATTCATCTCCTGAAGTTAAATTCTTCATAACTATTTCCGTTCCGTTTCCTGCACTTCTTGCATAAGCCAATTTTCCGTTAGCTAACGATATTGACTGCCTGAAATCCGGATTATATGATACACCAATAGAAGTTGTGCTCCAATCTTTAACATTAAATATTTTTATTTCCTCAGATGAAGTATTCCATGCTACATAATCAGCATCAATAGCTGATGTAAGTCCCGCTAAGTTTGAATCAAGCTTAAATATTTCAGCACCTGAGAAATATTTAAGATTGTAAGTGTTGTTATTTATATCAACATCTTTCCAAATTAACCGACCATGATTAATAATTAAATCGGAGGGTTGGCTTGTATCAAAAGTCACATTGATGATACGATGCGAATTAATTTCCTGTGGAAATGTAGTGAAAGTGGTTACAATGGAAAAGACCGCTAATATAAGAAGACGGAATGTGATCATTAATTATACCTCATTAATAAAAATTTTATTCATACTATTCGAGTAATGATTTAACTGTAAAAATAATTAGAAGCTCATGTCATCTGAGTAAAACCTGTCCGCTGAAGTATTAACGAAGGAGGATCATTTTCTTAACACTTACATATTCTCCGACTTGAATTTTATAAAAGTAAACTCCGCTTGATAATTTTGAGCCGTCAAACTCAACTACATAACTTCCAGCCGGTTTATATTCATCAACAAGTGTTGCAACCTCATTTCCAAGCACATCGTAAACTTTTAAAGTTTGCCAACTGCCTACAGGAGACTGCCAACTGATTTTTGTAGTTGGGTTGAATGGGTTTGGGTAGTTTTGTTTTAGAATATAGACAGGTGGCGACTGGTTGTTTATAATTTCTTTTACGTCAACAAGTCCTTCTAATGACAGATCATCAAAATATGCTGCTGCACCAGTTGGAACTCCTGAGATATTATAATCAGTAAACTTCAATACAATTACTAAAGTATCCGGAATCTCATTTGAGTAATAAGTAATGAAACATGTGAATTGTTTATAGTCCGTGGCTTCAGGTAAAGAATCAATTGTACCTTCCCCGATAATGTATCCATTTTTCTTCATTAAAACAGAGAGTTCAAGTTTTTCATAGTATGTATGAATATACTTAAACCATCCGTTAAAACTTGAATGGCGTTGAGAAACGGGAGTACCAAAATTTTCTGATGTTCCATTAATTAATTGAGCAGTAGACACAGAACCAATTTTATTTTCTCCAGAAAGTTTTACGGCGAAGCTTCCTGAGTAGGAGTTATTGGTTCGATTGACCATGCTGCTGCTATTAATTTCCCATCCTTCAGGTTTTCCGTTTGTCCAATTTTCAAATCCAGCATTAATTATTTGTGCGTGATTTGTTGAAACGATTAGGAGACTAATTATTGTCACAAGGGTGTTTTTCTTCACATTAGATCTATTATTTATAAGTTTAATAGCAATTAATAATTTATTGCAGTATTGTATCAAATTATTTTTTTTAATTACTTCATTAAAATTAATTTTTTGGTTTGCACAAATTCGCCTGCTTTTATTCTAAAGAAATATACGCCGGAGGCGTATCCGCCTCTGGCGGAAACTCCGCTCGAAAGATAGTTAGCATCGAAGATTTCTTCGTAACTTCCTGCAGGTCTTTCTTCATCAACAAGTGTTGCAACCTCATTTCCAAGTACATCGTAAACCTTTAAAGATTGCCAAGTGCTTACTGGTGACTGCCAACTAATTTTGGTAGTTGGGTTGAATGGGTTTGGATAATTTTGGTATAAAACAAATTCTGTGGGCAGGGTTGTTTCTGTCTCAACATCAGAAGGAAGAAAACCGGGCTGTTTGTATTTGACAATGCTCCATAACCACTCTTCGCCTGCTTTGCTGCTGTAACCAGCTACTACAACGTTTCCGGAATTATCAACTAAGAGATCAGTTGCTGTATCCTGATAATTCAATAAATCGAAATTTATTTCCCACTGTTGCACGCCTTGCTTGTTGTACTTGATTGTGGAATATTCAGCATTGTTATTGCTGTAACCGGCAACATAAATATCGCCTAAATGATCAAGAGTAACATGATATGCAACATCGCTGCCGTTTGATTGACCATTGTAAGGGACTGCCCATTGCTGTTCACCGATAGAATTATATTTTACTGTTGTGTAATCGTTATCTGTTCCCATTCCCTGACTAATTCCTGTTACATATACATTCCCATCTCCGTCAACAGCAATATCGTTTGCATAATCATATGAGCTTGCAGGATCATCCCATCTTGCAGACCATTGTTCAACACCGGAAGAATTATATTTTACAGTTGCATAATCTGAATTGGTTGTGTTTCCAAAACTCCATCCGGTTACAAATACATTACCTGAATTATCCAGTGACATAGAACTTACCAGATCACCATCGTTCGCGAGTCCGTTATATCTTTTTACCCATTCTACATTTCCTGAAGGATTATATTTTATAGTTACATAATCATAAAGCGATCCTGTACTGTCGCTTGTACCAACAACAAATACATTACCGGATAAATCAATTTCAAGACCCTGTGCAAGGTCATTACCATCTGCTGAACCATTATATCTTTTTACCCATTGAAGTTGACCCAAGTTATTATATTTAATTGTTGCAATATCGTAACTAGTATTGGAACCTAAACTACTACCCGAAACATATACATTACCGTCTGCATCAACACTAATGTCTCCTGCAATATCTGAATAAAAAGCAGGAGAATTGTAACGTACTACCCACTGCTCATTTCCAGAGGAGTCATATTTTATTGTTGCAAAATCAAAATCAGTACCTATTCCCTTACTTCCGCCGGTAACATATACATTTCCTTCGCTGTCGATTTCAATATCATTAGCTTGGTCTGCCTCGTTAGCTGGTCCGTTGTATGTTCTTATCCATTTTATTTTCCCGGATGAATCACATTTCATTGTAATATAATCCCACATAGATTGATTTAATCCGCCAAAGCCAGCTATATAAATATTCCCCTCAGAGTCTTCCTGTATAGAAGTTGGCTGGCTAAAACTTTTAAAATTTGAAACCCATTGCTGATTGCCATTGCTATTATTTAATTTGATAATTTCCGGATAATTTCCAACGCCTGAAGAATTGCCAACCGCCACGTACAAATCACCTGAATTATCTAATAATATCACTCTTCCAAGTGTACTAGTATAAGTCTGGTTATCATGGCTGTTAACCCAAAGTTGAGCACCTGAACTGTTATATTTTATAGTAACTGCATTATATTCAAAAGGTGACGGATCGCTGTGACCTGTAATATATATGTTCTCATCAGCATCAATTTTTATATCGTTTGGCCTATCATGTAATCCACCGTTATAAAGGCTTTCCCATTGAAAATTTAGTGAAGAATTAAACTTCACCGTTGAATAACCTCCATTTAACTCTTGGGAACCTGTTACATAAACATTTCCCAGTGGGCTTACGACCATTCCTCTCATTTCCAAAGGAGAATTATAAGTAGTCCCTGCGCCTGAACCATTGGGATTGAATTTCCAAATTGTATAACCTATGGGTCCATATGGAGGACTAGGATTATAATTAGTGCCTCCGACAAAAATCCATCCTGAATTATCTAAACCAATGAATTGGGCGTATTTAATTTGTGCCGGAGAGCCGGCAATTCTAGTCCATTGTTCAACCCCTGCAGAGTCGTATTTAATTGTTAAAAATTGAGTAGAAGTTGTATATGTCTGGCCGGCGACATAAACATTACCTGAATTATCAACAGTCAAAGCCTTTCCTTCGTCATCATAAAGATTGGAGTCTACATAAGTGCTTTTCCATTGCATAACCCCATCCGAATTATATTTAATCGTTGTAGCGTTAGTATAGAATTGACTCTGTTCGTGATTGGCCCCAGTCACATATACATTTCCAGCATTATCCACAAATAAATCGTTTATCCAATCCATGTAGTCGGCAAGACCGTTATAAGTATTTACCCATACCTGCTGTCCTGAAGGATTGAATTTTATTGTTAAGTAATCACTATTATTATTACCAGTGTAAGTTAAGCCAGCGACGTAACAGTTTCCTTCATTATCAATTTCTAAATCATCAGCTACATCTTGGTTTGTATTTGCTGGTCCATTATAGACAGCAATCCATTCAACTAAAAAACTAGTCGAAACTATTTTCATTAAAAAAATATCAGCATTCCCTGTATTCTCGTATATAGTCCCCGTTAAATAGATATTCCCTGTATTATCTTTTCCCATATCAACTATGTTTATATTATTGAAGTCTAAAAAAGGCGGAAAATTTAAAGTCCAAGCTTCTTCAACTGAAGTTTGGGAATAAATTATTGAATAACTGACAAGAATTAAAAAGATTAGAAAACGTTTCATATTACTGCCTCTAATTAATTGAAATTAAGCACGATCATTTCATTAAAATTAATTTTTTCGTTTGAACAAATTCTTCTGTTTTTATCCTATAGAAATAAACTCCGCTTGATAGTTGTGAAGCATTAAAAATAACTTCGTAACTTCCAGCAGGTTTTTCTTCATTAACTAAAGCTGCTACTTCCCTTCCAAGGATATCATACACTCTAATAGTTACAAAGCCAGTTTGAGGTATTTCATATCTTATTGTAGTTAAAGGATTGAATGGATTCGGATAGTTTTGATACAACACAAATTCGGATGGTGTTATTATTTCTTCATTAACACCTACCGGTATGAATCCAGGTTGGCTATACTTTCTTATATTCCACACGCTCCTATCCGAGGCGTAAATAGTCTGGGCAATGAAAATATTTCCGCTTTTATCAAGTAAAATCCCGGCTGGAATGATACTGGTATAGTTATCATAATTATATCTAAAAGCCCAATTCTGCAAACCATTGGAATCATATTTCATAGACGCCATTTCAGAATTTCCATTAAAACTTTGACCTATGACATAAGGATTATTATAGGCATCAAGAGTTATGAACGTGCCTACATCTGATAAATTAGCGAGACCATTATAATTAGAAACCCATTGCTGTATTCCATTTGAATTATATTTAACCGTTGTATAATCATTATCGGTTCCGGCTCCAACACTGAATCCGGTCACATATACATTTCCATCCGTATCAACTGTGATATCATTTGCTTCCTCAAAAGAATTAGCCGGGTCATCCCATCTTGCTGCCCATTGAAAAACTCCATCAGAATTATACTTTACTGTTGCGTAATCTGTATTCGTTCCACTGCCAACGCTCCAGCCTGTTACATAAATATTAGCAGAGTCATCCATTGTCATTGCATTTGCCCAGTCGCCATCGTTCCCAAGTCCGTTATATTTTTTTATCCATAGTTCATCTCCACTCAAATTATATTTTAAAACTATATAATTATAAAGTGTACCAACACTATCACTTGTACCGCCAACATAAATATTGCATTCTTTATCAGTGTCAAGTCCGCATACAACATCAAGACCATTCGACATTCCATTATATCTTTTTACCCATTGAAACTGACCAATGTTGTTGTATTTGATAGTTGCAATGTCATAATTTCCATTTGCATTCAGGCTATTACCACTGACATATACATTACCATCCTTATCTAATTTGATTTTTTGAGCTTCATCAGAAAGGAAAGCAGGACTATTATATCTAGCAATCCATTTCTGATTACCTGAAGCATCATATTTGATTGTTGCATAATCATAACCGGTTCCTATACCCTTACTCTGACCTGTGACATAAACATTTCCTTCCTCATCAACATCAATATCGTTTGCTTCATCTGTTGAATTATCGGGTCCGTTATACGTTGCGGTCCATTTAATATTTCCCAATGAGTCACATTTCATAGTAAGAAAATCTTTTGGATCGCTTTTTTGACTTCCGTAGCCCGTCAAATAAATATTCCCAGAAATGTCTAATTTAAAATCATTCACTTTATAATCTCCATAGAGACCAGGTTCAACTTTCCATTCAATGGATCCATCATTAATATATTTGATAAGCACCAATCCTTTATCCGCCAAATTTTGATTACTAGTTCCTGCCAAATATATTTTACCGGAGTTAAATACCAGGACTTTACTAGCTTCATCCAATGAATTCATTGATCCATTATATTTTTTAACCCATTGTTCAACACCTGAAGAATTATACTTAATAACGGCTATATCAGAATTAGGCGAATCTAAAGTATTACCGGCTGCATAAATATTATTTTCTTTATCTACTGCAATTGAGAATGCCTCATCATTTTGATTTTCTGTACCATTATATTGCTGCACCCATTGCTGCGTTCCGCTTGAATCATATTTTATAGTTAAAAAATTTTTCTTCCCGCCTGCCGAAGTGCTGTATCCAGTAACATAAATAAAACCCAAATTATCAATTACTAAATCCCTTGCTTGATCATTAAGATTATCAGCTCCATTATAGGTTCTGGTCCACTTCTTAACACCTGAGGAATTATATTTAATAGTAACAAAATCATTCATATTTGTACCTGGATACCCTTTAGAACCAACGACATAAACATTACCGGAGGCATCCAATTTGATAGCTTGTGATATATTAAAACCGTCAGGAATGTTTGCTTTATCGGCCCATAATTGAGCGCCTGAAGAATTATATTTTATAGTAATAAATGAATACCCTGCATAGAGTCCTCCGAAATGGTTTCCGGTAACATAAATGTTTCCGATGCTGTCAATAGCAATTGCATTAGCTCGCTCTTGGTAATTGATATCATCATAGAAAGCTATCCATTCTCTCGTTCCACTACTATTGTATTTAATTGTTATACATTCGTAATTAATAACAGAACGAATACCGGTACCTGTAACATATACGTTACCTGAATTATCGACTATAATATCTCTACCACTACTATAGATAACACTATCGGATAAATAGCTATTTGACCACAATTGTTTTCCCTTAGGATTATATTTTACAGTTGTGATAAATGCTCCTTTTTCGGTTCCGGTTACATAAACATTACCGCTGCTGTCAACTGCAACCGCTAAAGATTGTGTATATTTTGAAATTACATCTCCCCTATAATTGGAAGTCCATAATCTGTTCCCGGAACTGTCAAACTTAATTGTTACATATTCGGTAGTACCGTCTGTTAGTGAAGTGTTATATCCTGTCAGATAAATATTTCCATTTAAATCAATTGCTGCGTCATTAGTATGGAAATTTCCGGTATCAGGAGTAGATGGATAAAACCTTTCCCATAATTCTTCAGGATTTTGAGAATAAGTCGTTGAAAAAATCAAAAGAATAAAACATACAGCACACCATTTCATATAATTTCCTCTAATTAATTTAAGCTCAGCATTTTCATTTCATTAAAATTAATTTTTTAGTTTGCACAAATTCTCCTGCTTTTAGTTGATAGTAGTACACACCGCTTGACAATTGATGACTGCCGGCTGCTTGTCCGCCTTTAGTGGAAAATTCAACTTCGTAATTTCCAACAGGTTTGTACTCATCTACTAAAGTTGCAATTTCATTTCCAAGGACATCAAAGACTTTTAAGGAGACATAACTACTTACTGGTGACCGCCAACTGATTTTTGTACTTGGATTAAACGGATTGGGATAATTCTGGTTGAGGCTATAATTAGCAGGAATTGGTCCTTCTCCTAAAATAATACCAACTGGATTAAATGTTGTATCTAATGCGACATTTGAATAATCAGAATTTCCGGCTGTGTTGTACGCATAGATTCTGTAATAATAGACCTTATTACCTGATAAGTTGGTATCGGTATAGGTTACAATATTTTGAGCTACAGAATCTATTGACAACCAGTTCGTGTCTGCATTTGTGCTTCTCTCCACTTTAAATCCTATTTCATTCTTCGAAGTCTCTATCCAAACAAGCTCTATTGTACTTGCTGAAACTGCTGTTGCGGATAAATCATTGGGAGTATTGGGAGATTGGATATACTTTATTGTAGCGTAATCATAATTCGATACGCTTCCTATACTCAGACCTGTCACATATACATTACCAGTGCTATCTACTGCTATTGAATTAGCCTGGTCTTCTTTATTTCCTGATCCATTGTAAGTTTGAAACCACTGAAGAACACCTGATGGATTGTATTTTATTGTGGCATAATCATCACTTGTACCGCTGATAAAACTATACCCTGTCACATACACATTACCCGAACCATCGGTGGCAAGTGAATTTGCATAATCATAGCTATTCGCCGATCTATCATATTTTTGAATCCATTGCTGAACACCGGTTAAATTATATTTTATTGTTGTATAGTCACTTTTTGTTCCGGGTCCCGGACTACTACCTGTCACAAACACGTTTCCTAAACCATCTAATGCTATTGAAGCAGCAAAATCATTATTACTTCCTGGAGAGTTATATCTTGATACCCACTGCTGAATACCTGAAGAATTAAATTTAACCGTAGCATAGTCATAATCAGTAAAGATCGAACGGCTATATCCAGTCACATATACATTGGCTGAATCATCCAATACATGAGCCGTGACAATATCATTATAACGTTCTGGTCCATTATATTTTGCCACCCATTGTTGGGTACCTGAGGAATTGTATTTTATTGTAGCGTAATCTAAAAGATTTCCACTATCATCTATGCTACCTGTTACATAAATATAACCCGAATTATCGATTGAGATAAAATATTTTATCTCAGTATTTATTTTTTGTGAATTGTACCTTTTAACCCACTGCTGGGCACCTTCAGAATTATATTTTATTGTAGCACAAGCATCACTAGATAATCCCAAACTTATACCTGTCACATAAACGTTACTAAAACCGTCTATAGCAATTGAAGTTGCAAAATCATCATAACTTTCTGGTCCGTTGTACCTTGCTACCCACTGCTCAACTCCTAGTGTGTTGTATTTTATCGTAGCATAATCATCTAGCGTCCCATTTCCTCTGGAACTGCCAGTCACATATACATTACCAGAATCATCTACCACTATTGAATTTGACTTATCTATACGATTTCCTGGTCCGTTATATCTTACAGCCCACTGCTGGATACCTGCAGAATTATACTTTACAGTGGCATAGTCGTAATTAGTTCCATCACCTACACTCTGGCCTGTGACGTACACATTACCCAAAACATCTACGGTTACTGAATTTGCTCGATCCGCAGCATTTACAATTCCGTTAAACATTTGAATCCATTCTACATTAACCTGTGAATAAACTATAATATTGTAGAGAAGTATTACCAGAGCTGTAAGTGTTGTTTTCATTCTATTCATTCATTTTTATTTTTTATCTAAGGATAATCATTTTCTTTGTTTGGGTATAATTTCTCACATTAAGCGTATAAAAATA
The DNA here is from genome assembly GCA_001803045.1 of Ignavibacteria bacterium RIFOXYB12_FULL_35_14. Lineage (GTDB taxonomy): Bacteria > Bacteroidota > Ignavibacteria > Ignavibacteriales > Ignavibacteriaceae > XYD12-FULL-36-8. The sequence continues at coordinate 11,682 of MHAR01000069.1, forward strand.
CATTCCACTTGCTAACTGAAGACTGCCGACTGTGGACTTAAATTCAACTTCGTAAGTTCCAGCAGGTTTGTATTCATTCACTAATGTGACTACTTCATTTCCAAGAACATCATAAATTTTTAATGTTTGCCAACTGCCTACTGACGACTGCCAACTGATTTTTGTGCTCGGATTGAATGGGTTTGGATAATTCTGTTCTAGATAAAATCCTGTGGGATGATTTATATCTTCAGGATTAACTGATGTAATAAACGGAGCACCCGGACTTTCAGAAACCACATGGGAGACATACCTTTTCGCACCATGTCTATGTAATACCATACGGCCAAGTCCATCTACCGTAATCTCTGGATACTCTTGAACTGTACCACCAGTGTCTTTTTGATTAACATCGTGCTTTATGCCAACGGTTTTCTTTCCGTCCTCTGTTTCATATACCCCTGTTACAGTTACAACATGCCCTCTCCATTTTTCTCCATCATGCCATCTATAGAACAGTTCAACATCTTCGCTGTCAGCAACCTCCTGCTTAAGAAAATCCCATGTTGGGTATTTACCATCGTTAGAATTTTTAGCGTAAGTTCCACCTGAAGCGTTAATATTTCCTGATTTATCCTGCGACTGAAATTTTATTTGGATCGGAAGGTTATGTGCTTTTATAAAATTTAATTTACCTTGAATAAATGTTTCTATATTCACGCCTGAATTCGGCTGTCTTCCCATGTATTTACTTAACGAATCCAACAAATCACGATGAGAGAAAGGTATTGAAATTCCAGAGAAAGTTTGTGACATCCACATAAGACTATTAGATGCCGCCGCAGGTCCGCACGCATTTTGATCGCCTGCATAACCCGAACCTGCAGGATGCGTTGAATTAGCCAGATCAACATTGGGAATTGAGCAGCCGATGTGTGTCATGGAAGTAATTGGAGAATTTAAGTTAGGTGGAGGATCGGATTGATCTAATGGTGGTTCTTCACTTGTGCTGTCAGCATACTCATTACTCGCATCATCATCTAAAGGTCTGACCTCTAAATCATACTGATAAAAATCTTGACCAGGATTTGGAACGGGCTGCTGAGAAAAGTGTAAATAAATTCTTAGAAGTGCAGATGGAGGCCACTGCATGCCGGGTGTAATCCCCAATTGTTGTAGGCTAAACCTTATCGCTATCATATTTAAATTTGATAGTGCGACTGCAGCATAAAGGTTTTGAGCAACAAAAGTAAATCCCGCTAAAGGTCTTTCAGCACCAATGGTAAGATAAAATGGTAGTGTTGATGTGTAATAAAATATTAGCAGACCCTCTGGCGAGAAAGGAATGGGAGGAACAAAACTGAGTAGGTTAAGCTGATGTGCACGGATATCTACGACCTGAAATTCCACACCAAGAGTTTTATTATTTCGAGTCGAGCTTTCTGAGATTATTGATACTTCATTTGAGAGAGCATTAAACCTGTACTGCCCAACTAAACTGGTTGCATAAAAGAGGAAAAGACAACAGAACAAATAACCGAATCGATAAAAGAAATGTATACTAGCGTTCATATGACCTCCTAATTGGTTTTGAAAGATTTTTTTAGCTTGGTATAAAATAAAGTTTTACTTGCGTTGCTGCTGTATTGTCTGATAAATTAAATTGATACCCATAATTTTTATAAAGAACCTTCCTAAAGTATTTAGAATGTGAATTGTCCAATACATACATCTATGAACCTTGATCATGCTCAATGTGAAACTCATATAAATTCAACCAAGAAACTCAATATGCGATAATTACAGCGAATAATTTTTTAAAATGCGATTAATAGAGTGCAGTTAATCAATCGTATTTTCTTAGAACCTCCTCATTAAAAAAGAAGCAATTGCTAATTACGAGAGTGCAAATTGTGAAGCGTTAATAGTTGGCTTTAATATAGATTGATAATGAACAATTCTCAATAGATGAGATTTGTTGTGTGTTGTAAAACACAACGGAAGTTTTAGTAGTTGAGTAAAAATAATTGGGGCTGGTTCTTTTGCTTCATCGGGAGTTATGGAAAGGTGAAACTTACGTTAAAGCTGAGTCTCGCCTGTAACATGTTATGCAATTAATCTAAAAACTCATTTGCTTTGCTGACTAAGAAACAGCACTTCGAGAAATCCCCCGCCAATGGAATCAAAATAATTAGGATTTATAATCTCCAATATTCCTGCACAGAGAAAAAATATTCCAAGAAGAATTAAAATTGTGCCAGCCAAAAAACGAGATGTGAGAAGATTGAGAATAACTAAAAATTTTAATCCCTGTTTATCTTCTAAAGAACCGATAATTGCAGTAACCGCTGTTAGAAAGCAAAACACTGATAAAAACAATAATGGAATTCCTGGATGCTTTACAAAATGATGAAAAAGATTTCGACCTTCATTCAGATAATTGAGCGTTAATAATCCAATTAAAAAACATCCCGTTAGAATAATAAGCAGTCCCTGTGCTATTGCTGCAATTCCAATATATGTATCGGATAATCTTTTGTGGTAGGGTGCAGAGAGAATTATTTTTCGTTTTACTATCGCTTCTAAACCTATCATAATTCCGGAAAGTGAGAAAAGTAAAACACCAATGTTTAAAGAGACAATTGAATTGAAAAAGCTATCGTAAAGAATTAGCAAAATCCCAATAATTGCTACGCTAATAACCGTTGCAGCCCAATATTTAGATTTAATACTGAAAACCGTTTTCATTTTTTAAGATATTCGATTAAGTATTTCAAAACTTCGCAATGTATTTAACCGATTGCGTAATTATTTCCTTAAGCACCCTCAAATTAATTTCTTCGAGACTTTCAATGTACAAGCATGACTTTCCTGTCTTGTGCTTTCCTTATTTTTTAAGCAGTTCCTCATATTGGCTGAAACCCGACATAATATAAAGCGTTAAGCTATGTTTGCGAGGAGAAAACCCTGTAAGAAACCAGTTCCCTTCTCTGCCACTTTCATATTTGTAATGGTAAGTTCCAAATCCTACAATACTGCTGCCCCACATTCTGGGCTCTGCCTTGGTTATTTTTTTCATCAATTCTAAAACTGTGAAACAATCCTTCCTTCGTTTTTCATCTGATATGGAGTTAAGAAACTTCTCAACGCTTGCATCATTAATTTTGGTTTTAAGTTCTGCCATACAATGAATTTCCTTTAGCTTATGATTGAAGAATACAAATTCAGTTCTTGACGCATAGTCGACAAAATTAAAGGAACCGGGTTTGTTTGCATATTTTCATCATCACCATATGTAATGAGAGCTATTAATTCATGTTATGTAAAATGACAAACCCCGAGGTTTCGATAGATGGTTTTATGAAAATATTTTCAATTAAAAGCCAAAAAATAATTTTAAGAATATACTAATTACAAAACTTCGGAGGTTTTACACTCACTTACCTAAGGTGAGTTATTAAGACACCGTAAACAAAAGTGAAGAATGCAAACCCAGTTCCTAACGCATAGTACTATAAATCAAAGGAACTAGGTTTGTTTGGAAACCTTAGTAAAACGATGACCTAATGAAATATAACCTTATTATCTTCTTTTTTAAGATGCAGTGTGTTATACAACTTTAAACTAAACTAATCTGAGATTTATTGCGGAAAGATATGCTCTCGCAAATCTTCTCAACTGCTATTATTGCCGATCCAAAATATGTTGTTAAATTTGAAACCGAAATAATGTGGTACAAAATTAAATCCGTCTGCCTCGGAATAAATCATGCAATTAATTATAAATAAATCAAAAGCCAAAATGAAGAAGAAAAAGATCAGTCTTACATACACTGCGCTTTTGCTGATTATTTGGGCATTACCTTTTCATGCACAAAAGGGTAATCCTGATTCAACAGATGATTATTTTGAGTCAAGAACAAGCGAAATAGCTAATCAGATAAATTATTCTTTGGACGATGGAGCAAAATTATTTGAACGCACAACTAATTTTAACAATATCGATCTCATTTATTCCGCCGCATTTGTATTAGGTACTGGTGCTTCGTTTTCACTCGATAAAGAGCTAAAAAATATTTCTGCCCGCAACCAGAACTCAACGATGGATTTTATAACTGATGTAGGTGAGAAATACGGTAACGGAATATACTCCGTCCTTTTATCTGCCGGATTGTTCACAACAGGCTTATTAACAGAAAACAATAAAATAGAAAATACCGGCAGAATTCTTTTTGAAGCATTATTGGTTTCAGGCGCTGCAGTGCAAATAATTAAAATCGTAAGCGGAAGAAGCCGACCATTTTTAGATGAGGGACCATTCATGTTTGATTTATTTAAAACAGATAATTCTCACCAATCTTTTCCTTCCGGACACGTAGTTGTGGCATTCACTACCTCTTCAGTTTTAGCTGCAAGTATAAAAAATACCTATGCTTCAATCGCTCTTTACTCATTGGCAGGATTGAGTGCATATCAAAGAATCTATTCGAACAATCATTGGTTTTCCGATGCAGTGCTTGCAGCTATAATCGGGACAGTGGTCGGGAATACGCTTGTAAAAATAAACAATGATAGATTTAATGAGGAGAACAATGAGAATAGATTGAATATCCAACCCATTTTTAACCATTTCGGTATTCATCTTAATTTTTTAGTGCAGCTATAAATTTTTCCACTTGCCTTCGGTGACGAAGTACATGAACAATTGCATGTTCCAATATTTGTTCAAAATTAAACTCTTCTCTCCAGCGAGTAGTAAATTTTAGTGAGAACATATTCTCCTCGATCTTTTCTCTGTTCAACTCGTAAAGGTTGTGGATGTTGAACAGAACCATCTTACGAATTTCATGGATTGCATCATCAGCTTTTCCAATTGTCATTTCATCAGCTTTAGGAAAATCAATTTTAATTCCCAAAGCATTTAAAACATAATTGGCATATCCATAACCTGAACGAATAACATGTCGGCAAATAGTCTGCACCGATCTGCAATCCTCATCTGAGGTTTTGCTATCAACAATTTTTATAAAATTGTTTTGGGAAACATTGCCAATCACACTTATCAATTCCTCAGATGCTTTTTTATATTCATCAAGTATTGCACCCAATGCACCTTTAAGTAATTGCATGACTGAATTCCAATTAAGATTTTAAAAATGACTTGGCTGAATATACTAAATGAATAAACATGAAGGTGGGAGTATCGTGACATTTAATACAAGTAAGACTCACCTAAAAACCGGAAGGCTTAGTTAAGGTGATCCTCACTTGAACATATTTTTGTAGTTCCGCCGTTTGCGTATCTTTTTTCGGAACGACCACCACCATAGGCGGTCAGGAGGAGGTCGTTCCCAACGGTACGTAATTATGAACTACATACAGGAATACGCAAATAATCTATTGCAGTTTGCTTCAGCAAACTGAATGTGATAAAACATAAAATAATTCGGACTTTAGTCCCATTTACAAATTTTATGTGGCTGAAACCAGATGATTATTTACTGATTTTGTTAGTTAGATAAATCTGACTGCAATAGATAAGAAAGTATTGAATTAAAATTCTGTATAGTAAAATCTGTGGCAGAACACTTGGGTCATTTTATTCATTTCAATAAACCAACAAGTCCGCAACCGTCAATTGCACAAGACGAAGTATTGTTTCTACATCTGCAACATCTGTAAGATATTTTTTCTCATCTGCGGATAACATTTTCAGTTTGTCACACTTTGTGACAATCTCACTTCCTTCCTTTTTTAATCGGTGCTTTAAGGTGGTCCAATAGCTTTGTGCTTTTTTAAAATCTTGCTGATCTATCAATGCAGCAACGATGTCAATAACAGAAAAATACCAGATTTCTGCCTCCTCATCATAATGGCGGCGGATTCGGAATGTTTCAAATATTACCAGGGATTTTTCATTTATTGTTTCCATAAAATTCTTGAATTGTTTATTTAGAAAATAATAGACCTTTATCTAAGAGGGAAATGTAAACTTGACCATTGGTGTCCAAAATAATTTTATAGATAGAAATAGATATAGAATCTGTTGTGTGTTCAATACTAAATTGTAATTACTTTAATTCAATCCCCATATTTCGTCCCATACGGGACTTGGAGTCATGATGGGTTTTTCTATCTATAAATATTTAGTCCTTAACAGGACTAGCAATAAAAAACACTTCAGAATAAACGGTTTATGTCCCGATTTTGAACAGATATGAACTTAACAGCTAGTTAATTGATAAAAAATAAAACCTCAATCAGATAAAAAGAAACTCCGGGGCTGAATAGAAATAATTGTTTGGAAGTTATTTAAGTAGCAATATTTGCTTTTTTTGAATCAGACAAGTTTTTTTAGTTCTTCTATCGTAATTCCAACTTTCTTGATGATATTGTTCAGAGTTCCTTTCTTTATTTCTGAGTGGTTTGGAACTATGATGCTTTTATTTTCAGTAAGATTGTGCATGAAGATATGACTTCCCAGTTGGTGATCAATATAATATCAGATTCTCCGCAAAGCTTTTATACTTCTTTACCAGAGAAAGTTTTACTCAAATAACAACCTTTACTTCACGATAGGTTAGATTTGGCTTTGTTTTGATCTGGTTCAATTTTTCTAATCCTTCCAAATAACATAATATTGCTTCTTTAGCATTAGAAACAGCTTCTTCCTCAGTTTCGCCTTGAGTAAAGCAGCCATCCAATGCTGGTACAGTTACGTTGAATCCACCTTCTTCAGCTTTTTCTAAAATTACATTGAATTTCATAAAACTCCTTTTGAATTACTTGAATATACTTTAAGAAAATTGACGGTGCAAGGAATTAACGCCGGAATAAGAGGAAGATGCCTCCATAGAGTAAGGACACGATGCATCGTGTCCCTACAATTTCATTTCACGTTTCACGTTTGACCCCGAAATAAATTCGGGGCAGGCAGTTTCACCTTAGCAGGATCATCTTCTTCGTTTCGATGAAATTGCCTGCTCTAATCTGGTAGAAATAAACTCCGCTTGACAGTGATGAAGCATTTCCGCCAAAGGCGGATCCGCCTCCGGCGGAAAAATCTATTGAGTGATAGCCAGCTTCTTTTTCTTCATTCAACAAAATTTTTATTTCTTCTCCGAGTATGTTAAGTACAGATAATCTTACATTTCCTTTCTCTGAAATTCCAAATCCTATTGTTGTTGTTGGATTAAATGGATTAGGATAGTTCTGCTCAAGCTTGTAAGTAGTAAATGGACTCCAATTAACTTCCACTGTTTGTGAGTACTCATACTTTCCTCCGAAGTCTATTTGCTTGAGCCGATAAAAATATTTTCCAGCATCTGAAAGTTTATCAATGAAGGTGTAATTGTTTGGAGAAGTAGTTGTACCATGTCCTTTTACAGAACCAACTGTCATAAAATCATTCGAGCCAAATTTTCTTTGTACTTCAAATCCTCGGTTGTTAAGCTCTGTTGCAGTTGACCAGTTTAGTGTTACTTCTTTTTCGTTGGCTGTGGCTTTGAATGATGTTAGTTCAACTGGTACAACACCACCATTGTTGGTTTTTAATATTGTCCCGCCACTACCCACAATAATGGCGCAATTTTTATCAATAAATACAACAGAGTAAAGCGTATGCGAAGTATTACTATTCTGATTCAACCAATTTAATCCACCATCTGAAGTTTTAAGAATAGTACCATATGGTCCCACAGCAAGGCCATTGTTTTCGTCATAGAAAGAAACACTGCTAAGCCTGTAGAATGTTCCACTAATCTGCCTCACCCAATTTCTTCCTCCATCCATTGTTTTGAGAATGATCCCCCCATCCCCCACGACAATACCTACATCTGTATTTAAGTAACAAACTCCTGATAATGCCTCGATAGTCCCGCTATTCTGCAAATCCCAATGTTGCCCTCCATCTGTTGTTTTCAGAATAGTTCCATTTTCACCTACAATAGTAGCATTTTCTGGATTGATGAGAATGACTCCTTTAAGGTGAGTGTTTATACCACTAGATTGGACATTCCAATTTTGACCTCCGTCTGTCGTTTTGAGTATAGTGCCATGGTCTCCGACCACCATTCCATTATTACTATCATAAAAATAAACATCACTAAGCGACATAGAAATTCCACTGTTTTGCATTGTCCAATTTTGTCCGCCATCCGTAGATTTTAATATAATGCCATTTTCCCCTACAATTGTGCAATAATTTGAGTTAATGTAAGAAACTCCTGCGAGATTTTTATTAGTTATATGATTCAGTTCATTCCAGTTATTTCCTCCATCATTTGTTGTAAGAATTGTCCCATTATAACCAACTGCAATTCCTGCTTCTCGCCCCGAAAAAGAAACTGCATAAAGATAATAATTTGTTCCCTTAGTTTGATTAATCCAGCTTTCTCCACCATTCGTTGTTCGATAAAGAATGCCTAAATCGCCAACTACAATACCATTATTGGCATCAGTGAAACACACACCACGAAGCCAATAATTAGTATTACTTGTAATTTGATACCAGTCATATCCGCTATCTGTAGTTTTAAATATGGTTCCATCATAACCGACAATAAATCCATTTAATGAATCACTAAATGAGATAGCATTTATATGTTTAGTTACTTGATTTACTCGATTTGTCCAGGTTAGTCCACCATCAGTTGTTTTTAAAAATGTACTACCGCCAACAGCGACTCCATTCAGTGTATCGGTGAAAGTAACAGCTGTTAGAGAGACTTTCATAGTGTCAATTCGGTCAATCCATTTTTCTCCTCCATCAGTGGTTACAAGAATCGTTAAATATCCCGCGATTACAGCGAAATCTTTGCCCACACATGAAACTGAAGAAAGGTAGGATGATGTACCACTTAGCTGCTTGATCCATGATGTACCTCCATCTGTAGTCTTCAGAATTAAACCTTCATTTTTTTCAAGATCCCGGCCGACTATTAGTCCATTATTATTATCCCAAAATGATGCGCCAGAAAAAAGTGTATAACTGCTATATGGCACTATTATCCAACTTTCTCCTCCACTTGAGGTTCGAAGAATTGTACCTTCATCTCCTACGGCGATTCCCGTAAAAGTATCAACAAAATGAACAGATATTAAACGAGTACTTAAACCACTATGTTGTAGCATCCAGTCAATGCCACCATTTGTCGTCTTTAATATTGTTCCATCATCTCCTACAGCCCAACCAACTTCCGAGTTGACAAAATCTACTGAATTGAGAGTGTTTCCTTGCGGTAATGGATTTTGCCAAAACCATTGCGCATAAAGGTTTGAAAAGTTAATTGTGAAAAATAATATCAGGAGAGCAACAGTTTTTTCCATATTTGGCCCCTCAGAATAATTTTGAAAAATGTTTAATACCGTAGATGAACTTAGCAATAACTTTTTAATTGGAAAACATCATTGTCGTATCATTTCAATTTCTTCCTTTTACCTCTTCAGCAGCTCAAACATCTCTCTCACCGCTTCTTTCAGCCCAACAAAAACTGCACGGGCTAGTATTGCGTGACCGATGCTTACTTCATCAATATCTTCAAGCTCACGGAAAATTTTACCCTTGTAGGGAACTGCCTCCTGGCAGTTCCGCTTTTTGCGTACACTTCTGCTCTCAAAAGTTCAATCATCTCCCTCACGGCTTCTTTCAGTCCAACAAAAACTGCACGGGCAAGTATTGCATGACCGATGCTTACTTCATCAATATCTTCAAGTTAACGAAAGATTTTTATCTTTGTAGGGAACTGCCACCGCCAAAGGCGGTCAGGTCCTGGCAGTTCCGCTTTTTGCATACACTTCTGTGGAATGACCACCGCCAGAGGCGGTCAGGAGGAGGTCATTCCCTACACACGCAACAACCCAATCATTTCTCTCACTGCCTCTTTCAATCCCACAAAAACGGCGCGGGCAAGTATTGCATGACCAATGCTAACTTCATCAATATCCGTAAGCTCACGGAAAATTTTTATGTTGGAGTAGTTCAGTCCGTGTCCGGCATTCACTCCAAGTCCAAGTTTTTTAGCATGCTTAGCGGCAGTTCTAATTCTGTCGAGTTCATCAAACTGTTCTTCTTCGGTGAGAGCATTGGCAAAAACTCCGGTGTGTATCTCAATATAATCTGCATCAATTTCTGCAGAGGCATCAATTTGGTTTATGTCCGGCTCAATAAACATCGAGACTTCAATTTCAAATTTGTGCAAGGTGCTTACAGTTTCTTTCAGCCGTGCCACATTATCAATCACACTTATTCCGCCTTCGGTTGTAAGTTCTTGTCTTTTTTCCGGAACTATGGTTGCCAATTCTGGACCAACATCACAGGCAATTTTAATTATCTCTTCGGTTGCTGCCATTTCCAAATCGAGCTTCGTGGTTATCAATTCTCTCAAAAGACGAACATCTCTTTCGTTAATGTGTCTTCTGTCTTCACGCAAATGCACCACAATTCCATCCACTCCGGCTTGTTCGGCAAGCAATGCGGCTGTAACGGGATCGGGCTGTGTTTCTCCCCTCGCATTTCTTAATGTTGCAATATGATCAATGTTTAATGCAAATCTCATTGAAGTCCTCAAAATAATGTTTTGATAATATTCATTAGCGAAGAAAAACCTACTCCAAAATCGTTAGCTCGAAATCTTAATGTCGAAATTAAATCTATGCTGAACATAACACTCATATGAGCAATTACGCAATAAAAAATTGATTTAGTCCGCAGAGCCAAAATTCCTAAAGCCAATCCGGCTAATATCGCACCGAAAGTCTCAAGCATCGGTTTTCCGTTATGCAAAATAACAAATGGAATCATCTGAATAAAGATGGAGTAAAATCCGAATTTCTCATAAAGTCCAAACAGCATGTAACCGCGCCAGACAAACTCCCAAGCAATCATGTAGATGAGAAGCCCAATTTCATAAATGATAAAAACATCCCAGGAATCTCTTGCTGAGTTTAAATGCGGATAAACATTTGCAAATGAATTTGATGAAGATGCAAACCAAATTATTGGCAGCATGATTGCAAGAAAGATTAAGCTTATCTTCAAACCGATTTTGTAATCGCCGAGTCTTATTCCGTAATCAGATAATTTTTCTTTTAGAAATAATCGAATGATAAGAACCGGGACGATGCAGAAAGTAATGAAATCTCCGATAAACCAATACAAATACTCAACCAGATAAACTTGCGGGTGAAATTGGTATTGTTCAAAAAAATTTGCTCTGAAGAATTTCCGGGATGTGATATACCATGAAATCGTTTGAAGTACAGCCACACTTAAAAAGATAGTAACGGCTTTTTTTTCTAAAGTCTTCGTATGATTTTTAAGTGATGATAGTTCGTTCTTGAAAGAAAACATGATAATCTAACATCCTATTTTATTACAAGGATGTCACAGTTGTACCGTGACATTATATAATTCTGTCAAGGAATGGGAGTCTGTCCGAGAACCCCAAAATGATGAAACTATATTCAAGTTTTTATATTTAAATAATCTGATATTCACTTTCTTTAATATTTGTTTACGAAAAACTAGTTCTCGGACAGACTCATGGTTCATGACAGCTGTGCTGTGCAATATTTTTTTTATATGTCTTTAACTTAAACAAATTCCAATAAAGTTTTGGATAAGTTAAACAAACAGCTTTATTTTGATTCAGATAAAAAAATCGAGATAAAATCTCCATTAAAATAAGGTGATAAGGTTAGATAATCTTGGTCGTTTGATTATTACTAAGGTTAGAAAAAATTTATAGGCTTTTGTAATTTTTTAATGTTTACTCACCCATCTTCATATCCTCTATTAAATGTAGAGAAGTAAAGATCTTCTAATTTGTTCTACCTTAGTAACCTTCCTAAAACTTTACTGTCCAACCTTATCACCTTATTTCTCCCGATAAATTTCTACATAATAACTCCCAAGGTTTATGGAAAAACAATTGAAAGCGGATTTAATATTTCCAACAGAGGCGGACAGGTTTAACGGATTGGTACTGATCTATTTCAATCTGATCGGTTCGTGTTATATTTCTTCATCAAGCAGATATGCCAGATTTCTGTCTTGAGGAGAATACGACAAATCTGGAATAGCTAATACTCACCAAATCTTGACAAAAGTATCCAGAAAGATTATATTAGCACTCGCAAAAATAGAGTGCTAATAATAATTCAAAATCTAATCAAAATCAAACAATTTGGAGGTAAAAAATGGCTAAACTAAAATTAAAACCCCTCGCAGATCGCGTTGTGATTAAACCGATGGAAGCAGAAGAAAAAACCAAAGGCGGAATCATACTACCAGATACAGCGAAAGAAAAACCAATTGAAGGAACAATCGTAGCAGTTGGTCCGGGAAAAGTTGCTGAAGACGGAAAGCTTATCAAGCCGGAAGTTAAAGAAGGCGACAAAGTTCTTTACGGTAAATACAGCGGTACTGAAGTTACTGTCGACGGCGATGATTACTTGATCATGCGCGAGAGTGACATCTTTGCAATCGTTGGTTAATCAATAATTCGAAAATAAAATAAAGGAGAAAATACATGGGCGCAAAATTAATTGAATACGACAGCGAAGCACGCAATAAAATTAAAAAAGGTGTGGACAAATTAGCTAATGCTGTCAAAGTTACATTAGGTCCTAAAGGACGTAATGTTATTCTTGAGAAAAAATTCGGTGCACCAACTATTACTAAAGATGGTGTTACTGTCGCAAAAGAAATCGAGCTTGAAGATGCAACCGAAAATATGGGTGCACAAATGGTTCGAGAAGTTGCATCCAAAACCAGCGATGTTGCAGGCGATGGAACAACAACCGCTACTATTCTTGCTCAAGCTATTTACAGAGAAGGATTGAAGAACGTAACTGCCGGTGCAAATCCAATGGACTTAAAAAGAGGAATTGACAAAGCAGTTATTAAAGTTGTTGACTATTTAAAATCTGTCAGCAAAGATGTTGAAGGAAGAAATGAAATAGCTCAAGTTGGTTCAATTTCAGCAAACAACGATAAATCAATCGGTGATCTTATTGCAGATGCAATGGAAAAAGTTGGTAAGGATGGCGTTATCACTGTTGAAGAAGCAAAAGGAACCGAAACTTCTTTAGAGGTTGTTGAAGGTATGCAGTTTGATCGTGGTTATCTATCACCTTATTTCGTAACCGATCCAGAAGCCATGGAATCAGTCCTCGAAGATCCCTTCATTTTAATTCACGATAAAAAAATCTCTGCAATGAAAGATCTTCTTCCAATTCTTGAGAAGATTGCTCAGCAAGGAAAATCATTATTAATTATTGCAGAAGACTTAGAAGGAGAAGCTTTAGCCACGCTTGTGGTAAATAAACTTCGTGGGACTTTGAAAGTTGCTGCAGTAAAAGCTCCAGGTTTTGGCGACAGAAGAAAAGCAATGCTTGAAGATGTCGCAACTTTGACAAATGGTACAGTTATCTCTGAAGAACGCGGATTCAAATTAGAGAATGCAACTATCTCTTATCTCGGAACAGCTAAAAAAATAGTTATTGATAAAGATAATACAACTATAGTTGAAGGTGCTGGAAAACCCGATGATATTAAGCAGAGAATTAATGAAATAAAAGCTCAGATTGATAAGACTACTTCTGATTACGATAAAGAAAAACTTCAAGAAAGATTAGCAAAGCTTTCCGGTGGTGTTGCTGTATTAAAAATCGGTGCATCAACCGAAATTGAAATGAAAGAAAAGAAAGCAAGAGTTGAAGATGCTCTTCATGCAACACGCGCTGCAGTTGAAGAAGGCATAGTAACCGGCGGCGGTGTAACTTTTGTTAGAGCTATATCAGTCCTTGATAACGTTGAGGGTGAAAATCCTGATCAAACAACGGGAATTAAAATTATTAAGAAAGCACTTGAAGAACCATTAAAGCAAATCGTGAACAATGCTGGTCTCGATGGTTCAGTTGTTTTGCAGAAAGTTAAAGAAGGAAAAGATGATTTCGGATTTAACGCTGCAACCGAAATTTATGAGAACTTAATTAAAGCCGGAGTAATTGATCCGACTAAAGTTGCACGCATTGCTCTTGAGAATGCAGCATCAGTTGCTTCACTGCTCATCACCACCGAAGCCGTGGTTTACGAGAAAAAAGAAAAAGAATCTGCCGGACCAATGATGCCTCCAGGCGGCATGGGCGGAATGGATTATTAAGATTAATCTGTTCGATAAAAAGGCGGGGTGCAAATCTCGCCTTTTTTATTTGCATCTTACCCATTTTTACTACATCTCAGAAAAAATTACAAGATAAAAGTCCATAGAACCACATAGTGGCAGGCACTAATGACCCGGATTCAGCCAGAGGCTGATGAATACGCTGATTTAAGCAGATTTCAATCTGTGTTAATCTGTTTCATCAGTGTTATCTGTGTGCTATTGATTAAAAAATGGCACTTGCTTTGCTAAAATCACTGCAAATTAAACCTCATAACAAAGAATGCTTCAAATCAAAAATATTGTAAAGAAATTCGGTTTTTTCACTGCAGTAAATGGAATAAACGTTCACATCAATCAAGGTGAACTGTATGGATTTTTAGGTCCGAATGGAGCAGGAAAAACCACGACAATCAAAATGATTGCTGGAATTTATGCACCGACATCCGGTTCAATTTCAATTAATGGGATTGATATTTCCAAAAATCCGGTGAAAGCAAAATTGCAAATTGGTTACGTTCCCGATCAGCCGTATTTGTACGATAAACTTACCGGCAGGGAGTTTTTATATTTCAGCGGCGGACTTTACAACCTGGATAAAAAAACAATTCAAAATAAAATTGATGAATTAGTAGATATTCTTAAGATTGAAAGCTGGCTCGATAAACGAACCGAAGAATATTCACAAGGAATGCGGCAAAGAATTACTATTGCTTCGGCATTATTGCATGATCCAAAGCTGATCGTTCTTGATGAACCAATGGTCGGACTTGATCCTCAAAGTGCTGTCTTAGTTAAAAAAATCCTAAATCAAAAAGTCTCTGAAGGTGCATCTGTTTTTGTATCAACACACAGTTTGTCATTCGCTGAGGAGATTTGTTCAAGAATCGGAATTATTAAAGCCGGAGTTATGATTTACGAAGATAAAAGAGAAGCAATCGAAACAATTAAAGCAAATCTCAATAGTAATTTTGAAGAAGTATTTCTCGAGCTTACCAAATAATGGATCAGATATTCCATATAATTAAATACAAGCTGGTCAGTTTTATGAAAATTAACACTGACCTTAAGCCTGTGAGCATTCTGAAAAATCTCGGCTCAATGGTAGTGTATGTTTTGTTTGGAATTGGTGTTTACTTTTTCACTTTATCATCGTTGTCCTATCTATTAGAGGAAATAAGAATAGGTACGTTTCTTTTGCATCGATTCGTTTCAATTATTCTGTTTATTTTCTTCATGGCAGTGAATGCCGGCAATATAATCGTATCTTTTTCAACTCTTTACAAATCCAAAGAAGTTTATTATTTAATTGCGAAGCCAATTTCATTTACAAAGATTTTTCTAATAAAATTTTTAGATAATTTCTTTTACAGCTCAACAACAATGCTGTTAATGATTTCGGCTGTTATGCTTGGGTACTCAACATACTTCAAAATAGATTTTTTCTTCGTCATCTTCTTTTTCTTTTTGATGCTTCTCCCATTTATGCTAATAGCAGCTTCATTAGGAGTAATATTTCTCATGTTCATGATTCGCATATCATATAAAATTGGATTAAAAAAAGTCATTGCCGGATTAATAATGCTTTATTTAATCGGTTTGCTCCTATTCTTTAAATCAAGCAATCCGATTTCTATCGTTGAGCAAGTGATGGTATTCTATCCGAACATAAACGGTTACTTCGGGTCACTTGATAATCCAATGTTAAAATTTCTTCCCAATTTTTGGATTGCCGATTCTTTGTATTGGTTCTCTGCAGGTAAATCGATGAATGCTTTGCCTTACATCGGCTTATTGCTTGGAACTTCGCTAATGTTTTTAATTGCCGCTCTTTTCACAGCAAAAAAACTTTATTACAAAACCTGGCTTGAATCTTTCGAATTAAAAATTAAAAACACACGACCAAAAGAAAGAATAAATTCGAAGCAGATATTCAATAACAAATCTTTTTTTACACAACAGATTGATGTTCTGCTTAAAAAGGAATTCCTGCAGTTTTTCCGGGAACCGGGACAATGGATTCACCTCTCAGTCATAATTTTTTTAATCGCAATTTTTATTGTCAGCTTAGGTGGAATAGACGAAGGATTGCTTAATGCATATAACTATAGCCTGAGAGCAATAATTTATGTTGTAATCTTTTCGTTTAACTTATTTTTAATATCATCACTCTCGTTAAGATTCGCCTTTCCGGCACTCAGCTTGGAAGGAGATGCATACTGGAAATTGAAAAGCTCCCCAATCTCCATGAGAAAATTTGTAGTTGTAAAATTTCTAATACTTTTTTCTTTTATTTTTTTGTTAGGACAAGGATTGAATTACTTTTCACATCTAAATTTTCCGGAGGCATTGTACCTTACTTCTTCAATTAATATTGGATTTATCACGTTGGCAATAGTATCCTTAAACTTTGGGATGGGTTCGTTATTCATCAATCTCAAAGAAAAAAGTCCGATTAGAATTGCATCGTCTCAAGGTGCATCGCTAACATTTCTATTTACTATTATTCTGATTGTATTTCTGATTGCTTTATTATTCATACCGGTTTACAACTATTACAATGATATTTTTGGATTTCAAGAACGGTTAAAGAATATTTACCTTACTTCATTTATAATTGTACTAGTTTCTCTAACAATTTCACTCACATCAATTTTTCTTACAAAAAGAGCTTTAAAGCGCGATTTTTAAAGAACAATTTATTTTTCAAGACACGCAAAGATTTTTCTTGAACAAGTGCGTAAAAAAAAGCTGCTTTATTAAGGCAGCCTTTTGACAATAGTAAAACATATCTACTTTTATTTAACTAATAACATTTTCTTCACACTAATAAAATCTCCTGCTCGTAATTCATAGAAATAAGTTCCGCTGGATAAATGATTGGCGGAGAATTCAACTTCATATTTTCCAGCGGGTTTATGCTCATTCACCAGAGTAACCATTTCATTTCCAAGCACATCATAAACAATTAATTGTACGGGCACGATGCATCGTGCCCCTACACATGGGACAGAATATTTTATTTTTGTAGATGGATTAAATGGATTCGGATAGTTTTGCAAAAGCTCAAAATTATTCGGTGATTGTGTGGTAAAAATATTTTCAATACCAGTTACCCATCCCATTTTATCACTTATATGATCAGCAAGGTTTTGACCCATTATCAAATGATGGCGCACTCGCGGATGCTTAGTCCAAGCCGGATCAAATGGGAAAAAGAAAGTAGTGATGTTTGTATCATTATCTGCAGCGTGTACAAATTGAACAGCACTTTCAATATATCCCGGCCAGGGTGATCCAACTTTTGTTGCATCCATACTTCCTAATGAACAAACAATAAAAGCATTCGGATGCCTGCTGCGAATTGTACGAATAAAATCAACATAAGCAGCAACTCGTTGAGATGAATCTGGAACTGGGTTTAGGTTGCCAATCAGCCAACTGTCATTTTGAAGAAGATTTATTACAACTACATCGGGAATGTATTCGTCAAAATTCCAATTGCTTGCGGGATCATCAGGATTGAGACGATAATAATATTCGGGCATAATAAGAGGGAACCAGCTAATCATAATACCGATTCCACTTTTTGCAATACACATATAATCAGCATCCAATAAGCGTGAGGTGATTGCACCATAAGCTAAAAAATTATTTTCTTGCGACATTTTATCATCGGTACCGCTATCGGGTGCTTCGTTGCCCATACCGCAAGTGATTGAATTTCCATAAAACAAAATTTTATGCGCAGGTCTCACTGGCGGTTCAACCAAAGTTTTTCCATCATTAATCTGAATACCTAAAAATATTGTGGGACCTGTGGATGCTTCGGTACGACGAAAGAGAAGAAGACTGTGTACTGTATCTGTAAGTACAGCTGAAATAAGATAGATTTGACTTCCTGCATTGCAATCAATGAAATGAGGGTGCTCGTAATCTTCATCTATAAAAACATTATAATAGGATTGCCCAGTTTGATCATCTAACATAAGTATGAGTAAGGAACCCTCGAAATTAGCGCTTATGTAAGTACCGGGCCAATAAATTACCGGTTTATCTGGAACTGAATAATCAATCCTGCCGGTATATTGAAAATTTGGATTGTCAGCTTTTATAGTTGTAACTCCGAACAACTCCGAAATAGAACAAAAAACAAATATTGCAACTATATACGTAGCATTTAGTTTTTTTCTAAACATTTTAAATTCTCTCGATTATAAAGGTAGCATTGACTATCGTCTTTAATTGTTTGGCTACTATGTGTC
Source organism: Ignavibacteria bacterium RIFOXYB12_FULL_35_14 (assembly GCA_001803045.1). GTDB lineage: Bacteria > Bacteroidota > Ignavibacteria > Ignavibacteriales > Ignavibacteriaceae > XYD12-FULL-36-8. The sequence goes on from MHAR01000069.1 coordinate 30,090, forward strand.
GTACTTAAAGTACCACTAGCATAAAAAAATCATTTCATCAATAACATTTTCCTCACGCTAACAAAATCACCGGCTCGTAATTCATAAAAATAAGCTCCGCTGGTCAACTTCATGTTGCTCGACGGAAAATTAACTTTGTAATTTCCGGCACTCTGATATCCATTAACTAATTCCGCTACCTGGTTTCCTAGAATATCAAATACTTTAAATGTTACAAAACTTTCCTTCGGTAGCTGATAATTAATCGTTGTTATAGGATTGAATGGGTTCGGATAATTCTGACTCAATTCATAAACTTTAGGTATAACATCTTCCTCAACACCCGTTACAAAGTTAAACGATGTTACATTTGACCAGCTTGACCATTTTACATTATGATCGCGATACTTAACTCTGTAACGATACAATTCACCATTTGTAAACAGAGATGTAGGAAATGATAACTTAGTTAAATCAATTCCACTATTACGATCAATAGGTTCGTAATTAAAATCAGCACCATATATGTTTTTCCAGTTTACCATCGTGTCAATTACAGTAGTACTAAAATTTTCATTTTGTGAGACTTGAATTTTCACAGTCATCAGTGAATCACCGCTAATCTCTGAAGTGTTAAAAGTAATCTTAGTCGTATCAATTGTTGGGGCATTTGTAACCGGATCAGCAGGTGCAGGCTGATTCGCTTTTCTGTACCATGTATCCATTATTTCATTATCACGAGCTTTGCTTGAATTACCTAAACTGAACATTTTAGATTCATATGTGTTGTTTGCCGGATCAATTTCAATTATCTGATAGAAATAATGATCAAGCGTAACATGGATATTCGAAAAATCATTGTTAGCATAAGCTCCCCAACGATCTGTAGCGCCGCCACTACCGCCGCCGCATACAATTCTAAAATCACCTCTGGAGTTCAAAGCAATAGATTCCCAGGATCCTCTTTCATATCCGTGAGTATGCCCATAAGAATGTTGTATAACTTTCGAGTACTTTTTAAGAATCGGATAAACCTCGTTTGTAATGTACTGAACTTTAAAAGCCTCATAAGTCATTCCCTCACCCCACAACTCAGTAATTGTAAAATGGTGAGATATAACAAAAACAAAATTAATAGTTGAATCTGCTTCTGCTTGCGCTAATGCTTGATCAAGCCAGATCTTTTGCAATGTAAAAAAACTGCTTGCGTTTGAATTTATACCGATGAATAAAGTATTTGCGATTCTGTAGGACCAAAATCTTTCTGCAGCAGTAACGTACGGAGTCACATCGTCATACTTCATGTACTTATAATAGTTCTGATGTTCTATTTCATGATTTCCAGCTACTGTCATGAAGGGGATGTTGGGTGAAAGGAAGGACATCGGTGCAAAGTATTGATCAGTCCACTGAACAATATTGCTGCCATCAACAACTAAATCTCCTGAAATAAGAACCATGTTTAAATGATTTTGAATGTCACTTCCGTATAATTCCTGGATTTTCTTTTTAGCTTCTTTAATAACCTTTACAGCCATAGTTGTATCACCGCTATGAGGATCACTCAATAACAAAAATCTAATTTTACCCGTGTGATTACTATCTGGCAAAGTTTTAAAAGTGTATGCAGACGATGAACCGCTACCGCTTACTGCCTTATAAAAATATTCAGTATTCGGCTGCAGACCAGTTAATTTGACTGAATGCCATCTATAAGCACCAGCTATTATTTCACTTGTTCCAGTTTCGGTTTGACCTAAGGCAGCAGTAGTACCAAACTCAACACTTGTTGTGGTGGCCATTGTATCATGCCAGCAAACATACATCGAACTTGTTGTAGGTTCTTGCAAGTAAGGAACAAGAATTAATTGTGTGCCAGGAACTGAGGGCGGCTTATGACCAAACCCGCCAAGATCTTTTATTTCGGCACCTGATAAAGCTCTATCCCAAATGCCAATTTCTGATACAACAATGTTATTATCCTCGCCATCTTCATCCGCAAACATCAGAAGCAGGGAATCAAGAGAGAATCTGCCATCAATTGATTGAACTGTTCCGTTATTGAGTATTTCACCATCCAAATAATATTTGTATTGTGTACCATTCTTCACGGATAGGACCAACCTGTACCATTCATTAATTTTAACATTGTAAGCAGAATATCCAGTTGCTGCAACTCCAATGCTGCCGCTTGTATTAATAAAGCAATCACCATCATTATTATTAAGAATTGTGGTTTGAAAGAAGCAATGCCATATTCCCAATGCTTCAACCTTAAAATCTACTTGCAAGGTGTATTCGTTCACTTTAGTTCCACCACCGTTTGGCGCAATTTGATGTTTCATTTTATAATAACTGCCCACTCCGATTTTGGCTGCATAGTCAGTAGAGTTAGGTCCCTCAGCGACCTGATGTGAACCGACTAATTGCAAGAGTAATCCGTATCCCACTACCGGTGTAACAAGGTTAGTTGTATCATTAAAATTCCACCAGCCAACTCTGTCAGCAGTTAAGCTGTTGCCTGCAAAACTATATGAACCAAATATTATTAAAGAAAAAAGAGCAAGAGTTAGCTTATTTACATCCATTCCTTCCTCACAAATTAAAATGAGGATTCCTCAGAATTGAAGTCTGAAAAATCCTCAAGTAAAAAAATAATTATTTGTTTAGCATCATTTTGATTCGTTGAACTTTTTCATTTGCTCTTAATTCTACAAAATAAATTCCACTTGATAAAGTTGCGCCATTAATATTAGAATTAAATTGCTGTTCATAGTACCCTGCAGACTGATAACCATTAAACAATTCTGTAACAAGCTCTCCGATTGAATTATAAATCTTTAAACTTACAAATGCATCCCCAGATAAATTGTAGGAAATTATTGTGGATGGATTAAATGGATTGGGATAATTATTATATAATTTAAAGGTAGTTGGAACAATTTCAACTTCAACGATACTTGAATAATAGAAAGATCCGTCGTAATCTATTTGTTTTAATCTATACAAATATTTTCCTGCTTTTTCCGGTCTATCTACAAAAGCATAATCCTGAGCCCTAGTTGTAGTTCCGTTTCCTTTTACAAACCCAACAGCATTCCAATCCTGCTGTAAATCTTTCCTTTGTATTTCGAAGCCATTGTTATTTGTTTCAGTAGCGGTTGCCCAGAGAAGCGTAACATTTCCAAGCAACTGAGAAACTGTGAAAGAGGTAAGCTCAACAGGGATAACTGTTCCTACGACCCCAAATACAGCAACTTCAGCATCGGAAAGTGGATAATCCCAAATTGCAACTTCAGCAATATCGATCTCACCATCATCACCATCATCATCACCAAATAAATACAAAACAGATGCTAGTGAATAACGGACATCGTCTACCGGTCTAACATTATGTTGAAAAATGAATTGTCCGTCTATATAGGCTTTAAAAAAATTTCCATTATCAACCGTTAATATTAATCTATACCATGTGTCATTAGAAACCACAAAAGGTGTTGTATATCCCAAATCCAGTGTCCCCAAAGCTCCAGAGCTACTTCTAATAAAGTATTCACCATCATTGGCAGTAATCACTGGATCAGTCTGGAAAAAGTTATGCCACATACCTAGTGCTTGAGCAACTTTAAAATCAAACATAAGTGAATACTCATTTACTTTTGTCCCACCACCATTTGGAGCGATTCCATGAGTAGCAGTATAATGACTACCTACCCCTATTCTTGTTGCTCCATTACCGGCGGTTGGACCAGCTACTGCTAAATCAGTACCAGATAATGCTAGATCGGAACCATAACCAGGCTCTGCCGTAGTTAAATTAGCCGGATTGTCAAATTTCCACCAGCCATTTTGTGAGTAAGACGAAAACGATGATAGCATAAATAAAGCTATCAATAGAACCGATCGAAGTAAGAGAATTTTCATAACAGCACCTCTTTCTTTTTGTTGTGTGATTGTGATTTATGCTTTTTAAGCGTAATTATTTAATAATTAATTCCAATTCTCTAAAACGTTTAAAAATATATTGGATGGCTGTAGAGGACAATCCCTCATTCGAGGTATTTTGCAAACATGCAATGATAAGATTGATAATTTAGCTGGTTTGTAAATTGAAATAAGCGGAAAGCTGTTCTAAAGAATATTTTCTTTATAAACTTTAGAAACAGCACCCGATTTGCTATTGACATGCAGCTTACTGTAAATATTTTTCATGTGTGTGGTTACGGTATGAAAACTAATAAAAAGTTTATCGGCAATTTGCTGCCTTGTAAGTCCGCTTGTAACTAACTGCAGAAGTTCCTTCTCGCGTGTTGTTAAACCGTAATCAGCTTTCTTCGGCTTGAGCTGACTGAATATTTCCAAAACTTTATGGGCAATCGGCATACTCATTGGGGCACCGCCTGCTATGGCCTCTTCTATACTGTTGATGATCTTCTCAGGTGAAGAATCTTTTAATAAATAGCCCGATGCACCAGCGCAAAGAGCATCGAAAACTTTCTCATTATCATCGTAAACAGTCAGAATAATTATGTGCGTAGTAGGAGAAATAGATTTTATTTTTTCAATACCTTGAATTCCACTCATCCCGGGTAAATTTATATCAAGTAAAATAATCTCCGGCGGAACATCACTTGCAAGTTTTACTAATGCTTCTTCACATGATTCAAATGCTTGCGTGCATTGCATACCAGTGGTTCGGTTTATTAACCACTTCATAGTTCTCCTGAAATGAGCATTATCCTCAACCAGCCAAATGTTGTGAAAGTCCTTATTTAGATTTTTTGTTTTGCTCATAATTAAATATTCATAATGGACGAGATATTTCCCATACCGCAATCAAGGTATTTTTAATTTAATGATTCGCTTAGCACATACAATAATTATTTATTACTGCCAAATGGAACAACAAGTTTAATAACTGTTCCGTTTCCAATCTCGCTGTAAATTTTTACTTCGGCATTCATATTTGCGGCTCTTCTCTTTATGCTGCGCAAACCAGTATTTTCTTGTACTTTTTTTTCATCAAATCCTTTTCCATCATCTTTAATCATTAATAAAAAAGTATTACCAAGATTGCGAAGTTCTATTTCACAACTTTGGGAATTTGCATGACGGACCACATTATTTAATGCTTCTTTATAAATAAGATAAATGTTTCGTCTGATTTCCAAATTTAATTCTTCCAGCTCAACTTCTGAATTCACCTTGAAAGACCAATTCATACCAGCTAAAAGTTTTGCAGCGGTTTCTTTCATTTTAAGAATCATATCTTTCCCAAAATCATTATTTGGATTAATAAACCAAATTAAATCGCGCATCGTTTCAACAGTTTCTTGTACTGTTTTACTTATGAATGATGCAAGTTCCTGCTGAGTTTCATCAATGGAACTATTATTTAACAATAATTGACTGTCGATGCTGATGCTGCTTAAGTTGCTTCCTATTTCATCATGAAGATCATTTGCAATATTTAATCTTATGTTTTGAATGGCCAAAGATTGTTTTAATCGGTAGAGATAAATCAAATATCCAATTCCTAATAATATAATTACAACAAGAATTTTAAACCACCAAGTCATCCACCAAGCGGGAGTTATAATTACTGAAAGCGATAATGGGGAACACCATACACCATCTGCATTGCAAGCTTTGAAATGAAACTTATATTCTCCGGGAGGAACATCAGTATAGAATGCGGCTGATCGCGAACCTGAATACACCCAGCTTGGATCTAAGCCTTCAAGTAAATAGGCAAATTGGTGTTTATGAGATGGTGCAATGTCAAGTGCTGAAAATTCAAATGAGAAAAAGTTCTGATCATAATTGAGCAAAATTTCTTTTGTTGATGAAAGTGATTGCGGCAGTTCAGCTTCCTTACCAAATATTTTAAATGAAGTAAGCACAACTAACGGAGGCTGACTGTCAATTTTAACTGAGGATGGATGAAATGAAATTAATCCGTTAATAGTTCCAAAGTACATTTGCCCCGTCTTATTCTTTAAGCTAGCATGCCAATTAAATTGATTGTGGATTATACCATCGGATACATCATAGTTTCTAAATTTTTCTTTCTCCGGATCAAATTTCGATAAGCCATTAAGCGTGCTGATCCATAAAAAACCCTTCTCATCTTCAAGAATACCGAAAACAACATCATTTGGAAGGCCTTGCTTTAAAGAATATAGAATAAATTTTCCGCTTGTCTTATCAAATTTGTTTATACCTCCGCTGTGAGTTCCAGCCCAAATGTAACCTTTCGAATCTTCAACAATGCAGGTAATTTTATTCGAGCTGATGCTATAATTCAATGTTGGATCCGGGATGTACTGAAAAAACTTTTTTTCTTTTTTTGAATAACGCAATAGTCCATCCAGCCAGGTTCCAATCCATAGTTCACCTGCACTGTCTTCAAAAAAGGTGTTGGCAGAATATTTTTGGGGGAAAGAATTTCTGCCCACAACCTCTGGTTTAAAATCTATCAACGATCGAGTGGTACGATTAAATACTTTTAGACCGCTGTTTGTTCCTATCAGCAATGTTCCATCCGAAGTTTCTAAAATTTTATGAATCCAGTTGTCATCCACACTTTCAGGCTTATTTGGATTGAAAATAAAATGCTGGAAAGATTCATCCTTGGGGTTGAAACAATTTAATCCAAAGTTTCTTGTTCCTATCCATATTTTGCCAAATCGATCTTCAAATAGCGCGGTAACATCATCCTCAGCTAAGCTGTTCGGATTGTTAGGATCATGATGATAATGCTTAATGGTGTTTTTGCGAAGATCAATTCTATCGAATCCGGATCCAGCCAATCCTAACCACAAAATATTATCATGTCCTTCAACAATTCCGCTGATTACTCTTCCGCCTAAGCCAGTATTTCTGAATGGGAAAAATCTAAAGTGAACAAAAGGTTTTACAGCGGATAGTTTATTTAATCCATCCTCAGTTCCTATCCAAAGATTCTTTTTCCTATCTTCATAAATCCATCTGATTCGATTCATAGTAAGCGAATTCGGATCGTCTTCTTCTCTAATGAGGTGATGAGTGTGAGATTTGCCTGATTGATCTTTCACAATCAAGTAAAGTCCATAATACTCATAAGTTCCAATCCATAGCCGATTGTAGCTATCCCTGAAGGTTTGACGAACTGGTGAATTCAAAACAGACTGTATTTCTCCTGGCAAATTTAAATTATGAACATAAAAATCTTTTTCGGGATCATATAGATCAACTCCAAAATCCGAGCTGATAATAATTTTCTTACCTAACCCTTTTTCTATAAACCAGATGTTGTTATTAGAAAAAGTTGTATTGGTTGGTGGACGTACAAAATTTTTAATAATATTCTTTTGTTCATCGATAAAAGAAAAACCGCTTCCCCAACTTCCAATCCATAATGTATTATCCGGGTTTACAGCGAGAGTTGTTATATTATTATTTAGCAGCCGAATTAAACTGCCGGTGTCGGTGCTATAGTTGCGAATGCTCCTTGATGCAGGATTATATTTGAATAGCCCGCCGGTCAGCGTTCCAAACCATAGATTCTTATAATTGTCTTCGGCAATGCATTGAATATATCTATCCTTTGCAAAATTTGTTTCGATTTTTATAAATGATTCATGAATAGGATCATATTTGCATAACCCGCCGCCCCAAGTGCCAACCCAAAATGTTTCATCGGAACTTTCAAGCAAACTCATAACATAATTTTCGGGAATAGAATTTTTCAGTGAAGGGTCATGCTTGAAGACAAAGAATTTTTGTCCATCAAATCTGTTTAGTCCATCTTTTGTGGCTATCCAAATAAATCCATCACGGGTTTGGAGAATTGCATTGATGGAATTGTTCGATAATCCATTGGCAATAGTATAGTGATCAAATGAAAAATGGTGGGATTGCGAAAAAAGATTAAGTTGATTCGCAAAAAGAAAAATAGTGCACAATAGTATGCTTTGAAGGCTTAGACTCTTAATAAACTTAGAGTGTCTGATGAATTTTATTTCCATGCTTAATAAATCTTTAATCTCAAATAAAAAATACCAGATATTTTGATTCAATCAAAAGCTGATTAATTGGTTTTGATTCTTAACAAAAAAGACAGATCCAACCGAATCTGTCTTTTTAAAATTAGCATAACTGAGATTTTATTTTAAAAGCTGCATCTTCTTCACACTAACAAAATTGCCTGCTCGTAATTCATAAAAATAAGTTCCGCTGGACAAATGGCTGGTGGAAAATTCAACTTCATATTTTCCTGCGGGTTTGTATTCATCAGCAAGTATTGCAATCTTATTGCAAGGTCATCAAGCACTCTAAAAACTTGCCAACAGCTTATTAGCGACTACCAAATGATATTTGTGCTTGGGTTAAAGGGATTGGAATAGTTTTGAGCATGCTGACTTTCCTTTGGAATCATTGAATTTTGGATTTCGACAATATTCGAATATGAATGAGAGTCATCATGATCGATTTATTTTAATCTGCCTCGAATGTTATCTCCTTAAATTTCGATTTTATAATTAGGGAAGAACAAGTATCCCTCAATAATTTGGGCGTATATCGTTATGGTGTGTCTTTTCTTGAAGCACTTCGATTAACTTACCATTTTCAACAATAACAGCAGATAATTTATTTCCCAAGTAGACACCTGTATCAATATAAATAGCATTTGATTTTTCAGAATAAATAACATCTTTTTTAATAGTGTGTCCCACAACTTGAAGCTTTCCAATATTTAATAATGTACCACGCGTCCACAAGATACCATCCTCGGAATTTATATTCGAATGAACAACTTCATCTAACTCCGATGAATTTACTTCAAAATCATTGGGCAATAGATTCTTCATGTATTTTGATATTCCGGCGTGCGATATAAGGCATTCATCAAGATTATAATAAAGAGGATGATTAATAATTACTTCTAAATGTTCATTCATTTTATCAAAGTGTTCATTGTAAGACATTAAAGTGGTTTCGTACCCATTGTAAGGCCAGGGTTTACCAATTTCATGATTGGGATGCTTTATAAAATAATACATCATGTAATCATGGTTGCCTGCAGTGAATTTTATTTTTTCGGATTTGATAAACTCAATTACTTCATAGCTGAAGTTTCCCCTGTCAACCAAATCTCCAACAGAAAAAATTTCTATGGATGGATATTTTTGTCTTATTTGCTCAACAAGATTGCGAAGAGTGTTAAGACATCCATGAATATCGCCGATTACAGCTACCATTTCAGATGCCTAAATTGTGAAAGTCGATTAAATAAAAAGTGAATTTAATTTGTTGAGAATATCCTGAGCTTGCGATATTCGACATTAAAAATGTTCGCAATTGCCTCATTTGTACAGGAAGCTTTATAAGTACAAACACCTTTTGATAAACCCGCATCAGCCAACAAAGCATTTGCCAAACCATGCTCGGCAATGTTTTGTATGTACTCGATTGCAGCATTATTTAATCCGTAAGATGCTGTGCGTGATACTAATGCAGGCATATTAGGTACACAATAATGAATTACATCTTTATATGAAAAAACCGGATCGGACAGAGTTGTTATCCTGCTAGTCTCAATGCAACCGCCTTGATCAATAGAAACATCAACAATTACGGCTCCCTTCTTCATTTCTTTAACCATTGATTCGGTAACAAGATGAGGTGTCTTTTCGCCCTTAATTAAAACGGCTCCAATAAGAACATCTGCAAACTTAACTCCTCTTGTAACTGTGTAAGGATTTGCCATAACGGTTGTAAGCTTTCCGGGGAAAAGAGAATCAATCATCCGTAATCTGTTTAGATCTTTATCGATAACAATTACTTGAGCACCTCTTCCAAGTGCAGCTCTTGCAGCAGTGGTACCAACTACACCGGCACCAATAATTACTACTGCAGCGGGTGCAACACCGGTAATTCCGCCCATTAAAATTCCTCTGCCTCCCTTTGAAGAAGATTCTAAATATCTTTCCGCTATTTGAATTGAAAGAGGTCCAGCAATTTCACTCATAGCGTGCAGAACCGGAAGTCCGCGTGAATCTTCAATAAGCTCATAACTAATTGCCGTTACATTATTTTTTAGTAAATTTTCTAAAATTGATTTTTTAGCAACGGCAAGATGAAGAAAAGTAAAAAGTATCTGCTCCTCTTGAAGTAGTTCCGCTTCAGCTTCGTTTAGCGGTTGAACCTTCGCAATTAATTCTGAACGCTTAAAAACTTCTTCAGCACTAAATACGATGTTAGCACCAACTTTGCTGTAATCTTCATCAGTGAATTGACTCCCCTCTCCTCCCCCATGTTCAAAATATACAGTGTGACCTAAGCGTACAAGTGCATCAACGCCCGCAGGCGCAAGTCCGACTCTTTTTTCTTCTTTCAGATTTTCTTTTGGAATTCCAATTCTCATGAGATGTTTCTCCTATTCGTTCTAAAACTAAATATTACTTGAGAGAGATTCAAATTTTTTACGAGATCTTTTTAACCAAAAAGTTGTTTTACAATAAATACTGCCGCTAAAATTCCTGCAACATCAGCTATTAGCCCTGCAGGAAGAGCATGCCTTGTATTCTTAACATTAACAGAACCGAAATATACAGCAAGTACATAAAAAGTTGTTTCCGTACTTCCAAAAAAAGTTGAGACCATTATCCCTATCAGTGAATCGGGACCATAGACAGACATCGTTTCAGCCATAATTCCCAAAGAGCCGCTGCCGGAAAGAGGACGCATCAAAGCCATAGGCAAAACTTCAGCAGGCATTCCTATCGGATCGGTAATGTATCTTAGTGCCGGTATCAGCCAACCCTCCATTGCTCCCCCCGCTCTGAATATACCTATTGCTCCTAACATAGCAACTAAGTAAGGAATTATCCTAACAGCGATATTAAATCCTTCTTTAGCACCTTCTATGAATTGCTCATAAACTCTAACTTTCTTAATGGCGCCATACCCGATGAATGAAACAATCATTAATGGGATTGCAATTATCGACACTACTTGTATTATTTCTTTAAATAGCTCCGGTGATATAAAACTGAAAGCGGAACCTAAAATCTTTCCTAAACCGGTCGTTGTTAGTAAAAGAATCAATACAACAATAGCCGCAAGAAATCCCAGAATACTTTTGTTATCCTTAAACCATTGAGAAGTTTGACCTTTTTTTATTGGAAACTTTTCAAAAATTTTTACCGCCGTTATGCCTGCTATGGTTGCACAAGTTGCACCAAATAATGAAGTCCCGATTATTATCGCCGGATCTGAGCTTCCTGCGGCAGCGCGAATTGCGATTGCACTAGCAGGAATAAAAGTAATGCCTGCGGTGTTAATTGCTAGAAAAGTACACATTGCATTTGTTGCGGTTCCTTTATTTGTATTAAGCTTATCAAGTTCTTCCATTGCCTTTAAGCCAAAAGGCGTAGCCGCATTGCTTAATCCAAGCATGTTCGCAGAAATATTCATGATCATCGAGCCAACTGCAGGATGATCTGAAGGAACATCCGGAAAGAGCTTTTTAGTAATTGGCTTTAACATTTTAGCCAGAATGGAAATTAACCCCGCAGATTCAGCAACTTTCATTACACCGAGCCACAACGCCATTATCCCGATTAAACCTAATGCAATCTCAACTGCAGTACCAGCATAGCTCAATACGGAGTTTGTAACTTGTTTGAGTTTTAGAAAAGAAACTTCTTCAAGAACCATTTCGGCTCTAACACTTGAAGAATCCATAACTTCCTTTAATTTAATTTTTACAGTTAGATCATCATCCTTTCCGGAAATGCTTGCAACTTCAGATAAAACCTTAGGAGCAGATTTATCAATCTTGAAATAAGCATTAAGCGTATTATCCTTTTTTACAAAAGTTAGTTTTGATATGAGTGCAATATCGTTTGGAATGTTTTGCGAGAAATGATCAGAAAAATCTTTTGAGGATATTTTTATCTTACCATCATAAATTTTATCTACATCAGTATCAAATTTCTGATAAAATTCTATTGTAACTGATAACGGAATGTCGTTCCGGTATTTGTTTTCGTACTTATCGCGGATATCAGTATAAATAGCAGTTCCAATACCAAGCATTAACAAAGCAAGCCAAACATAATTCAGCATATCTTACTTTCTGTATGGTTTGTTAAAGATCACTCGTCGGCTATCGAGTCAACTATAATTTTATGATGAAACGGAAAAGCATGATTTCCATTTTTGTTTGCCGCTAAAATTCTTATAACATGCTCTCCGGTGTGCACATCTTGCATTGATAAAGCTATTTCGCCGGATCTATCATCGTAGGTAAAGTTTTTGGTTTTTAATGAATCAAAATAAACCTGGATGGATTCAACATTGATACCTGTAGAATCTCGTATTGAAAATTTTAGTTCAAGATTATCTTGATAAAAAATACTATCACTCATAGCATACTCAATTTGGGGAATTCCCGCTGCATAATACCGGGCTATTCCTCTAAAGATTCCCCAAGCTTGGATTTTATTGAACTCATCTAAGGCTAATCGTCTTTCCTCATGAAGATTTGTAAAGAAACCGCATTCAACTAGAATGGATGGAATTTTAGTAACACGAAGTACCGAGAAGCCCGCACCAGGATAAATCCAATAATCCGAATATGTTCCGTCGAACGACCCTAAGCCGCCGGAATTTCTCATTGCATAAGCTAAATCTCTTTGAACATACTTTGCAAAATCTCTTTCGGAAGGTTCATACTCATAATCGGTTTCCTTAGCATGATAATAGGTTGACGTGTAATTTATTCCTTCATCACTACCTTTTCCTGGTGCATTATGATGAATACTGATGAAAATTTCAGCACCACTTCGATCTGCCATATAAGATCGTTCAGTGAGATCAACTGTTTTATCGATTTCACGCGACATCACCACTTCAACTCCAGCTTCCTGTAAAAAATCTCGTAGGTTTAAAGCAACATTTAAATTAGCATCGGCTTCAACGGTAAATTTTTGTGGACCAGCGTTACTTCTATCCGCACCGCCATGACCGGGATCAAGAAAAATTTTCTTTCCTGATATAAATTTTAAGTGAGTATTTAAGAAGTCCTTTTTCTTTTGTGGATTTTTAAATTCGATAGGAATTTCGTAGTAAGTTATATCTGCAGAACAGCTGATCAGAAGCAAACCGGATAGAAGAAGAAGAGCCGAATATTTCAAATCAGCCTCCGATTTCCTCCTGAGCGTGAATTTCATCAGAATCCATTATTATAGCACTGGCTAATGCTAATATGTTTTTTCGCACGGTATCTGTTTTCTTAGAATACTTAACCAAATATTCATGTCGAAGGTTTGTCATTATCTTTTCTTCATCAACTTTTCTGACCAATCCGTTTAAAGTAATCGAGAACATTTGATAAGTGGGTTTGAATTCAAGTTTTTTTCCTCGCTTCACTTTTTCTTGCTTTATAACGGTGAAACTTGCGCTCGAGTTATACTTTATAGAATTATAAAGTTCATCATTATTCTTAAAAAAGATGTAGATGTTTTTATCTCTATAAAGAAAAGTTGTGGGATACTGAATGGTTTTTTCATCATCGATATAAAGAGCTAAAACTCCAACCGAAGTGTTCTTCAGTTCACTTTCAATTAGCTCTAAATCTCTTATTTGATTAGTGAAACGCTGCATGAGTTTCTTCCCAAAATTATTTTCATTATAAATATAGGAATAATTTTTTTTGAAATTAACAAGCCGGTAAAATTTATACTACAATACAATTATTTTTTATCAAGAAAACACAATTATTGCAATGATCTAAGTTTTTTTCAGGTGTTTGTTCTCTAACTTTTTTAACCATCATCTCAATTTCATGCTCAATTTTAACCAATTCTTTCAATCCGATATTCAAAGTAATCACTTCATTGGGGTGCTTTAAAAAAACGATACGCAGCTCAAAGTCCGTTATCGCTTTAAATAACTTACCAGCAATATAGGAATAAAATTTTAATTGAGTGAAATACTGGCTGGCTCTTTCTTGAACTTCATCCAAAGTTATTAAATCTGTTTTGTAATCAACTATTACAATTTTGTCTTTGCTTATGATTAGCTTATCAATTATTCCATATAGATAATAATCGTCATGCTGATGGTAAATTTCAAATTCGTTTTTATAAACTGCAAATTCTTTTAGGCGGTTATAATTATCCGATTTAAAATAAATCGAAAGATTATTAATAATATCTTGTTTCAAGTCTGCGAATTGATTCGACAACCACTCTTCCTTATCAATCATATTCTTTAGATAGGTATCAACTTTAACCGAGAGTTCAGTTTCGGCTGCTTCCTCACTTAGTAACTTATGAATTAAAGTTCCTTTGACTTGCGCAAATTTCACTTCAGTTCTACTGGTTTCTTCTCCGTTTGATGAAGCGAGAAGTTCTTCCTCTTTAGTATTGAAATCAAACTGCTTGGATTTATTAACAATTTTCTGACTGTTGAGCCATTTACGATTTTCTATTATCAGGTTTGAAAACCCCAATTCATAAATCAGCCGATACTTAAGCGGACATTGATTATAAACACTAAGCTTCGTAGCTGAGATGATTTCGCCAATGGGTTTATCGTCAATATGTTCAGCCATAAACGATTCGATTTTGGGCAATTGCTCCGCTCCTGTTTTAGGAACTGCAAGCGGGTGAATGATTTTGATTATTGGTACCTCTATTTCCAAATCTTTCTCATCGCCTATGTATTTATCATCTTTTTTAGCTAACAATTTTAATTTTGATCTTAGAGTAAATAGCTGAGAATTAAAATCAATATTGAGTCCTTGTTGAAGTAAGCCGATGAAAGAATCTTCTTTAACTGACAAAGCAGAATTTAAGCTCGCAGAAATGAAAACCTGATTCTTTGCACGAGTGATTCCCACATAAAACAACCGCTTAATTTCAGCAATATTTTTTCTATCAGCTATGTAATCATTTAATCGTACAATTGGTGCTGGGTGATATTCGCCAAAATAATTTTCATCAAGAGGAACTTTAGTAAGAAGCCCAAATTCCTTGTTCACTAAAATTGATTTTGTTTTCACGCCCTGTTTTCTGGACGACTCACCGCATCGATATAAAATGACAACCGGGAATTCCAATCCTTTCGCTTGATGAATCGTCATAATTTTAACAGAATTCAGTTCGTCAGAAATTACTGCCTGGGATTCATCTTCAACCTCACCAATTGCTTCTCGTAGAAAATTGAGATAGTCGTACAATGTCCTGAATCCTTCAGCAAAGAAATTTATGGTGAGATTTATCAGCTTAGTTACATTCGCTTGCTCTTGCACCGAGTTTACTTTATTGTTGAGCAAGCTTAAGTAGCCTGTTTCCGAAATTATTTTTCTCAGAAGGAATGATATTTCAACTTTACTTACCAAAGAAATATTTTCTTCGAGATATTCAACGATGTTCAACATTGTTGGATTGCTAAAGCTATAAGATTTAAGCTTTGACCAAAAATTTGCTTCTTGATTCAATGAAATTTCGAATATTTCCGAATCTGAAACTGAAAAAAGCGGCGAACGAAGAATACCGACTAAAGCTGTATCATCGTTTTGATCGAGGAGGAAAGAAAAATAATTATAAATATCATAAATCGATTGACGCTGGTAAAATCCTTTTCCTCCGATGATTGCATAAGGTATTTTTTTTCTAATGAATGATTTTTCCAATTCGATAAATGATTTTCTTTTCCGGCAGAGAATTGCAATGTCACCCCAATTTATTTTTACTTCCGGCGAATCTTGATTCTTCAGCCGGAGAATTCTCTCAGTTAACAAATTTGCTTCAGCAATTTCTTCATCTTCATCATCTGTTGACTCTGCCAAAAGAAGCTCAACATTACCTCTTTCATTATCATCTCTTGCACAAACAACATCAGAATGCTCTACTTCGTTGTACAACGGATTTGGATTGTGAAAAAGATTATTAAACAAAGCATTAATAAACAAACAAACGTTCGGCGCCATTCTAAAGCTGTCCGGAAGTGATAGTAGACTTTCTCTCCCCGCGCTTACGGTTATTTCATTTTTAGTTTTGTTAAAAATTTCAAGTTCGGCGTCTCGAAACATGTAAATGCTTTGCTTCTCATCACCAACAACAAATAAGTTTCCTTTTCTTAGGTTATCAAGTATCGGTAAAAATATATTGTACTGAAGCTCATTCGTGTCCTGGTACTCGTCGATCATTATGTATTTAAACTTTTCGGAAAGTGATTTTCTCACATCTTCATTTTGAAGTATGTTCTGGGTGAAAAGTAAAATGTCTTCGTAATCAAGATAACCGGCTTCTTTCTTTTTTTCAGAATACAGTTCAAGTGTTCTGTTGAAGAAATGAATAAACAATCTTCCGAATTTTGCAAGCTCAATTTCGATTTCCGAATGATTGTCAGGAATTTCAAAGTATCTCAATTTGCCTAAATAATCTTCGACAAAAGAACATTCCTGTCGTAATGTATTACTGTCATCACGGTTCAAATAACCTTTTATGGCTACAGTTCCGCTTTTAATTAGAATTTTTTCTCTGAGATTTCCAAGCAGCACCAAAAGTTTTTGAACATTTTTCTCATTCTCAATTTTCATCAATATGTGTTTTATCTCGATTGCTGTTGGATTTTTGGGCGAACCATTCAGAACAACCGAGTTTATTTTTAATGCTGTCTCTAAAAGAAGGGGAACACTTTCTTTTAATACATTTTCAGTAATCGAAAAAAAAGTTTCGTAAAAATGGTTCGCTATTTCATCGGTAGATTTACTATAGATATGTTTAGCCAGACTCAGCAAATTTCTTCGATGCTTAATTGACAATGTCAATTCTCTGCTGAGAATAAACTTAGATGAAAAAAATCTTATTAAATATTTTAACTTATTTTCATCGGTGGAATTTTCGAGCGAAGACTTAATTACCTCTTCCACAGATAGCTCGATCATTTCATCGGCAAATATTTCATCAATCGGAGTAAAGTTTGCATCAATACCGGCTTCAACCGGATGCTCGCGCAAAATATCTATACAAAATGAATGGATTGTGGAAATGTTTGCCGATACAAGCTGCCGCCGAATCAGCTCTAACTGTTCAATTGAAGACTTTTCTTTTGCATCCTTTATTCTGGCTTCAATTTCTTTAGCAATTTTTTGATAAAGCTCTCCCGCAGCTTTATCGGTAAAAGTTATTGCTGCAATGTTTCTCAGCGGTAAATTTTCGTTAACTGCTATCTCTAAATATCTTTTTGAAAGCACAAAAGTTTTTCCCGATCCGGCGTTAGCCGTTAAGGAAATATGCTTTTTGTAATTAAGGGCTTTACTTTGATAAGGAGTTAGCAAGTTCATTAAATAAAACTATTTTTTTGAGAAATAGGAAATGTCACCTTGAAAGTTGCACCGGGTTTGCTGCTCTCAATTAGCTGAATGTCTCCGCCAATTCCATCTAAAAATCTTTTCGCTAATTTAAGTCCCAAACCCATTCCGGAGGTTTTGGTAGTAAAATTCTGCTCAAATATTTTATCAGTAATCTCAGGCGCTATACCTTTGCCATTATCTTCGATAACCAAATTGCAAAAATTATTCTCGTGGTTAATTAACAATTTTATTTTACTCGCTCCAGCTTGAATTGAATTACGAATCAAATTAATTAATAATCTTCGCACTTGAGAATTATCTGCGCTAATCTTTGGCAGTTGATCATTAATTTCAAGCTGAATATCAACTGCTTCGTCGGTAAACAGATTTATTACGTCAGTGGCAACGTTGGCAAGATCAACTTCTTCAATCTTATAGCTTGGCATTTTTGCAAACCGCGAAAATTCTGATGCAATCGAGTTTAAGCTTTCTATCTGATTTAGAATAGTTGGAGAAACCTTCTCAAATATTTCATCAAACCTTTTATTCTTATCTCTGAATGCAGCAATTAATTGTTGAATTGACAGCTTCATTGGTGTAAGAGGATTTTTTATTTCATGAGCAACTTGCTTTGCCATTTCTTTCCATGCTGCTTCCCTTTCTAATTCAGCAAGCTCGGATTGATTTCTTTTAAGTTCATTTGTCATCAAATTAAAACCGTCGAGAAGATCTTTTAACTCACCTTTTTCCTGGTTATCAAGTGAAACATTCAAATCACCTTGAGCAACAGACATGGTTGCTTTGGTTAATCTTCGTATCGGTGAGGAAATTTTATCAGCCAGGAATGTGCTTATCAAAATGATTATTAACGCCGCAAGCAAGTAAATTCCGAAGAGAAGCACATCCAAATCGCTTGTTGAAAAAGTTAACCTCACTTTGTTAAAGGCATCATTAACTGCGAGAATATAATTCTTATTATCTACTGAAATCTTTTTGTAAAATGAATTGAACACGTATTCTTCAATATTTTCCTTGATAGTATATTCTCTAAAGCTCAGATAATTCAGGTTATAATAAACTTGCGGATTGATCCGCTCTGCGAAAATACCGGCTTTGTAATACTGATCCATTGAATTAAATATCTGCAGCGTGTTATCATAAATCGTAAAAGAAATTCCCAAATCTTTACCTGTCAATTCAAAAATATTCGTTAGGCTGATTTTATTTTTTTCAAGAAGTTTCGACTGAATATCATTCTCAATGTAGTTTGATCTTTCTTTAAGCTCATTAAATATTGCCTCATCAGATCTTTTTTCAACAAGCTGACGGTTGTATAACGCAAGAATCACAACAGGAATTAATGAGATTAAAAGAAAAGCAATCGTTAGCTGAAAACGAAAAGTGTATCTAAAATTTTTTATATCCGAAGTGAAAAGAATAATAAATAGAATTATTATGAAAATAATTTGAATTATGAACAGCTTGAAAAAATTGAAAAGATTCCATGATATTTTTTTTTCGAGCAGAGAAACCGAAGTTATATTGGTCTTACCTTCCGATTCATGTCTGAGTGCATAAGTTAAGTACTCTTCCTCATTAAGAATTAGAGTCAGCCAAACATCACCACTAGCTGTAAAATCCGAGTTGATAATTGGTAAAATTTGATCTCTAGATGGATAGATGTCGCCATAAACATTCACTAATTTTGAATCGGTGAATTCAAATATTTTAAGCTGGGAAAAGTCTAAGACAGAATTTAGAGTACTTCCTTTTGACCGTAAAAATTCAGGAGTACTCGTAAAACTGGGGAGAGCCGGATCCCAGAGAATTGATACCGAAATGAATCCGACTCTTTCATTTTGAACCGTTACCGGTGCTATACCCGTTAATATTTTTTGATTTGTCTGGTTTAAATTATTAGCTTCAAAAATTACAGGATCACTTTTTATCAAATTTAAAGTTGGTTTTATATTTTCAGGAATTTTTTCGTCGCCAATCCAAAAATGACCAAGCAGATCTCCCTTGGTACTAAGAATTGAAATAGATGAATTCATCGCTTCACGCTGAAGCGAACTCTGGCACCATAGAATATACGCTTCAGCATTGAAGTTAGAGGATGTGCCCCTAAACGCTGATATTACCTTTTCATCTCGCATACTGTTCAGCAGAACTTCACTGATCATAAAGCGGAAAAGATTATCGTTAGGACGATTGATTTCAACCGCGGTGGTTTTTAGCGATTCTCGTTCTAATTCGAGATTGAAATAATTCAACTGAAGAATTGTAATGATTGATCCGCACAAAGCCGAGTAAACAAATACATATTTTGATTTTTTAATTTTAATATAAATGTGATAAACCAATGCGAATATCAGAGTGATGACCAGTATTATGGTGGTATAATTAATTAGCGGTTGTTCTTGCATAAAAATAAATATTGCACCTGCACCTTGAAAAACCAGGAAGAGCATCAATAAATATTTTTTTGATAAGTATTTGTTGATTGGTTTAAGTAAAGCAATCAGAAAGACAACAATTAAACCTAAAATTAAGACAACAGAAAAACCAAGAAGCAATACATTAAGATTCATCAGCAGTGTTGGAGCAGTGGATAGTATATCTGGATCGCGGAAGTATCTCAATGTTGAATCGAATATCACGCTGCGAAGTGAAGCACTTAGTCCGCGCAGTCCTAAAAAGAAAACCAGTGCTAAAGGGATGAGGAGAATTATAAAATATTTAATTAATGATTTATACTTTTCAAATTCCGGAGAAAAAACAAAGTTAGCGCTATATTGATATATCTTGATGCAAAGTAATGTGAAAAATGCAGCCGAAATAAAAAATTCTATTGGCGATCTGACAATACCACCTGCAAAAGCAGAGGAAAAGTATAAAGGATCGGAGAGAGAACCCTCAAGAATATTTGCCGGAAAACCCACCTGATAGATCAGGTATCGGAATGCGGAGATATAAAGCGCGAACAAAAATATTTTATACAATGAGCTTTTAAGCTGCCCAAATTCTTTTCTCAACCCCAATCCTAAAAAAGTGATGGCAAGAAAAACAAAAATAGACTGAATACGTTCAATAGAGTAGCTTATCCTGTTGACTGCGACATCAAGAATCGGTTTGGTAATAGTTACCTGACCAATTTTACTGTTTCTGTTGTTGAGCAGATCGAATGAATATTTTCTGCCGTCCTTAGTTTTAGCTTCAAAAGGATTAAAAGCAATTTCAGCTTGTACGGAATTTTTTTCCGAAACCTGTTTTGAAAAATTTATTTCTTTGTAAAAATTATTTTTTATGATGTAATGCTTTTCAAATGGTAAGCTGCTAACCAAATAAAATACATCCGATTCAGAAATTATTGTATCTGTAACGGTGAGATAAGTAACTATATCCGATTTGAAAAAGTAAGTTTCGCCAATAGGATAATCCAACGGAAATATATCATCCTGAGGAATTGCAATCATTGAATTCCATGCGATCAGTTTCCCGTTTGGAGCTAATATTTCGAGCGAGTAATCGTTAAACCTTTTCTGGTTAATAGTTTTAACAAGTTCACCGTATGACACATTGTTATTAATGAGCAGTTTGCTCAAATCTTCTTTAACCAATCGCGAAATATCAAGCAGCTCATTTTCAATTGTTTTAAAATCTTTTAAGGTATTCCTCTCGACTTGCGTAATGTTGCCGGACAGATTATCCGACCATTTTTCTTTTTGGCTGTTGATTAGAATCGGAGAGACTAATCCTGAAAGCACTGTAAGGATTAAAATAAAAAAGACGATAGTAAAATATTTTCTATCGTCTTTGAATCTATCGAAAAAAGCTTTAACCATTAATTAATTGTAAGCTGTGAAATTTTCCAGTTGTTTCCGCTTTTATTTAAGGAAATATAAACGCGTGCAGTTCCTCTTTTACCTCTGTGGTCAAAATAAAAAATTCCTATGGCATATGGTACATCTTCTTCGGTTTTGATACTCTGCAGCTTGAATGAAATCACCCGGTGAATTTTGAAATAATCTTCTAAAATGTAAAAAGCTTGATTTGAACTATAATATCCGTTAACACCGTTTGAAAGGCTTAGGTAAGTCTGCCCGCTTAAAAAACGAGAAATGGAGGAAGCTTTGCCGGTGGATATCTCCATTTCAATTTCATTAAAAACATTTTTGGTGATGCTTCGACGTTGATTCGAATCCAGTTTATTAAAAAACTTAGCTTCCTGCCCGGATACATTCCAGGTTAGGAAACTAAAAACAAGGACAAACAATATTTTGTTTAAGGTGGTCAACATTTGTAATCAAAATTTAATGAATAATCACTTAGAAATCTATGCACCTGATCAACATCTTTTCAAAGAGCCAGGAGAAAATTATCTCCCGATTAATCTTTTCAATTCGCCTCGTAAGATTCCTTTGGCTTTAGGTTTAAGCTGGGTATTTCCTTCAACAAGCTGGTAAGCCCAGTCAAAAACTATTCTATCATTAGTAATTGATTTAACTCTGATTTTAGCAAAGTGATTATTCCATGTCCAAATAACATATGTATGTCCGATCTTTGCAATTGCATCTTTTGTATCCGACCAGCCGGTTGTTGGGGCAAAAGGAATATCATAAATATCTTGAGTATATCCCATATCTTGAATATCAGTATCATCCCACACATCAAGATAAAATGTTCCGTTGTAGTTTTCAAAGAACACATCTGCACCAAGATCATCGTAAGGAACAACAAGATATTCTGAAAACGAATAACCGGCATTTTGCGGAAATCTATTGAAATCAAATATCGCTTGATTAAAACCTTCGGGTCTTGGCGTTGAATACACAGCATCATAGCTTAATTCACTTTCGTTACCGTTGTAATCGTAAGCTGTAACAGCATAAAAATATGTAACTCCGTTGTTTGCACCATAGTCAATAAAATGATTGTTGCTTGAAGAACCGATCATCGTATATTTTCCATCATAGCTGTAGCTGTAATAGATGTTATATCCTGCAACATCATTCTCATAATTTCGAATCCAGCCTATATCCACCCGATTATCTCCATTAAGAACAACTATTCCGGATGGAGGTGCTGGCGGTTGATTATCTATATAATAAAAAGGATCGTGAATATCACAGGAACATAGTGATAGTATCACTGAAATAAATGCTGCGGTTAATAATGTTTTTTTCATTTTAGTATCTCCTAAATTTAACTCGATTCCTATGAGCCAAATGAAGTGCCAAAAAAAAGTGTCGTGGTGAGTAATTTAGGAAGAAAATTAAATCCGAATGTATGATTTAATGTACGAGGTGTATACTAAAAAATATTTTTTAGATATGAAGGTTTAAGAAAATATCACAGGTCGATAAATTCGCCGCCAAACAGCATCTTCTTATTGTTAACCACACCTATGGCTTTACCAGTAAGAAGGCGCTTATCAAACGGTGAATTTTTAGATTTGCTTTTGAATTTGCTGATATCAACTGTCCAGACTTCATCAATATTAAGAAAGGTAAAATTGGCTATTTCACCTTCCTTAAACTGAGGAATTGATTGGTTAAGAATTTTTCTCGGATTGATTGATAGTTTTTCAACCAATTGTTCCAGAGAGAGTATTTTTTTATGTAACAGTTCGCTTAATGATAATCCAACAGAGGTTTCTAATCCAATAATACCATATGGGGCGTATTCAAACTCAGCTTCCTTTTCTTCAAAAGAATGAGGTGCATGATCGCACGCGATACAATCAATTGTACCGTCTTTTAATCCCAAAATGATTTCATCAATATCTGCATTAGTGCGCAACGGCGGATTCATTTTATAATTAGTATCGTAGGTTTTTAGTGAATCATCGGTCAGGGTGAAATGATGTGGAGCTACTTCAGAAGTTACCCGTATACCTTTTGCCTTTGCTTCCCGAACAAGTTGAATTGCTCTTCTTGTACTAATATGAGCTATATGAATCTGACCTTTAGTGTACTCAGCTACAATAATATCGCGCATAACTATGAGATCTTCCGCAATAGAGGGAATCGGAGGAAGCCCCAATAAAGTAGAATTAATGCTTTCATTCATAGCACCGCCGCTAAGTGATTCATCTTCACAGTGTTCTATAATTGGAAGATTGTACATTTGAACATATTCAAACGCCCTTTTAAGTATGCTTGCGGTTTTGATTACCGTACCATCATCGGACAAACCAACAACACCAGCTTCATACAGTTCCGCAATTGGAGAAAGTACCTCACCTTTTCTGCCAACTGTAGCTGCTGCAACTGGAAATACATCCACTAAATGATCTGCTGCTTTTTCTTTAACGAATTTAACTACTTCTGCCGAATCAATAGCCGGTTCGGTGTTTGGCATACATGCAATGCCAGTAAAACCACCGAAAGCTGCACTGTTGCATCCGGTTGCAATTGTTTCTTCGTCTTCTCTTCCTGGTTCACGAAGGTGAACATGCATATCAAAGAATCCAGGTACTACATAGTTACCTTTAAGATCAATTACTTTATCTGCTGAAATGCTCGTTGAAAGATTTCCTATTTGCTTGATAACGCCATCCACTAAAAAAATATCTTTATTCTTTTCATTTAGCTTTTGGCCGGGATGAACAATGCTGCAATTGGTTATAAGTGCTTTCATAGTTTACCTAATTAGTTAAGAGTTCCAAGCAGATATAATACTGCCATTCTTACAGCAACACCATTTGTAACTTGCTGCAATATTACTTGATTTAGTCCATCGGCTACTTCGGAAGATAGTTCAACTCCCCTGTTAATCGGACCGGGATGAAGAATTAAAATATCTTTTCCATTTTTTTCCAGCCGTTCGCTGGTTATACCAAAGTAATTAGCATATTCCCGGATAGATGGAAAATATTCACGTGCTTTTCTTTCAAGCTGAATACGCAGAACATTAAGCACATCATTTTCTTGAATTGCTTCATCGATATTGTGAATAACATTAACTCCCAATTCCTCAATAAACTTTGGAATCATTGTGGATGGGCCACAAACTGAAACTTGTGCACCTATAGTCTTCAATCCAAAAATATTGGATAAAGCTACCCTGCTGTGTGCAACATCTCCAACTATGCATACTTTTAATCCGGCAAGTTTTCCAAATTTTTCCCTAATCGAATACATATCTAACAATGCTTGAGTTGGATGTTCGTGAATGCCATCACCGGCATTAATTATATTCGAGCTACAGATTCTTGAAAGAAAATTTGGAACACCTGCTGCTGAATGCCGTACGACAACGATATCAACCTTCATCGCTTCAATGTTCTTAATTGTATCTTTCAGAGTTTCTCCCTTGCTAACACTGCTCTGCCCAATTGAAAAATTCACTGAATCTGCCGAGAGTCTTTTTTCAGCCAATTCAAATGATATTCTGGTGCGTGTGGAGTTTTCATAAAAAAGATTTACAATCGTTTTTCCTTGTAAAGTAGGAACACGTTTGATTGGTCTTTCGAGTATTTCTCTGAAAGTTGAAGCAGTATCTAATATTAGCTGGATATCTTCTTTAGGAACACCCTGTAATCCTAAAAGATGTCGGCTAGATAAGGACATGTATTTTAACCCTCTTTAATTATTACCGGAGTTTTCTATTAGATAAATGGCATCTTCTCCGTCAATTTCTTTCATTCTAACTTTAATTTCTTCTTGATTTGAAGTTGGAATATTTTTACCGATATAGTCTGCCCTGATTGGTAACTCACGATGACCACGATCCACAAGCACACATAATTGGATAGAACGCGGTCTTCCAAAATCCATTAATGCATTTAACGCTGATCTAACAGTCCTTCCGGTATACAAAACATCATCAATGATAACCACATCTTTATCATTGATGTCAAAAGTAATGTTTGATACCGATACCTCAGGCTGCTTCAATCTGGTTCTGAAATCATCCCGATAGAGTGTAACATCAAGAACTCCTAGCGGCAAATCTATTTTTTCTATTTCTTTTATTTTATGATAGATTCGATTTGCTAAAAACTCGCCGCGAGTTTTCATTCCCATTAGAACAAGATTTTGCGAACCTTTATTCTTTTCAAGAATTTCATGAGCCATTCTGGTGATGATTCTTGATAAACCATCCTCGTCTACAATTTTTGCTTTTACATCCATATAAAAAAAATCCTCTTCGGTATAGAACCTTAGAGGTAATTGATTAATAAAATTATTTTAATCCTTATCCACCTCTCGGGACAGATTTAAAGGAACACATTTCAAAATTAAGTCAATCCTTGAGTAAAGTAAAGCAATATTAAATATTTTTTTTTCAGTTCTCGCAGTGTCCAAAATAAATAGGAAACAGTAAAAAAATTTTTTCTAATTAGCTGGATTAAATAGGTTATAATTATTTACGAACTCAATCCCTCTCCTATTTAATTCTTCTTTCTACCTATCAAAGTAAAGTCTTCTCGGTGTTGGAAAGAATTTTTAATCATAAATTTATTCTCAGTTTATGAAAATAATGTGATAAGGTTGAAAGAGCTTATCTTATTATGTTATTAAGGTCAAAATTTCTAGACATCCAATCCGCAGTTGGATAAATATTTTTCCGAAACCTTAGCAGAATAAAGAACCTACTGGAATATAACCCAATTATCTTATTTCTTTTGGATCCAGAGTGCGATTCAACTTTAAAACAAGAACAACCTGGCATTTATTTCGGATAGGCATGTTAGTTCAGATTAAACCTGTACAAAATAAAAATCCTATTCCGATTAACTCGGTTGGATATATTTTCCAAAGGGATTATTTTTGTTTCGAACATTACATTCGGGGTGTAGCGCAGCCCGGTTAGCGCGCTTGGTTCGGGACCAAGAGGTCGAGAGTTCAAATCTCTCCACCCCGACAGAAAATTGTTGAATTAATGACGATTTTATAAACTTTTCATTTAATCAGAACAAAACTTGTACACTTTTTCAGAAATACGAAGTAATCAAGAGAATTGTATAGGACAATCTGAGTCCCAAATCCTCTGAAAATTTTTATGAACTTCACTTCGAAAGAAATTAAAATCCTCCCCTTCAGATTTCAACTTACAAGAATCTTTAGACCATTAAAGACTCTGAACGTTTAAAAAAAAGTATTTTGAAAATTTAGACTAGAATCTTTGTTGCACAATAATCACTAAGATCTCGTTCGAAGGATAGAATAATAAATATTGAGAGGCATTAATGGAAATGAAAATAAATTTGCTTACTAATTAAAAAGGGAGCAGAAGCTCCAAAATGTTATTTCATTAAATCCATATCTTTTAAATGATTGCAGAGATTAATAAAAAAATAATCATTTTTTAATTTTGAAATAGACAGTTTTTTAAATATGCTGACGTTAAATTTATTTTAACAAATTAATTTTTAATGAACTTGATATTTCATTCCCTACTTGCAAATGGATTAAATAGATTCCACTGGGTAGATTATTCCCGAACATATCTTTTCCATTAAATAAAATTGAATGCTCACCTTCCCGAAGATTGGATACATCAATAATAGCTACTAAACGTCCAAGGATATCATAAATTTTTAATAGCTTAACTGAAAGGCTAGAAGCTTTATTTATACGGATAATTATGGTAGTTGTTGGATTGAAAGGATTAGGATAATTACCAACAATATAAGTTTCAGGAGAAGTTAGTTCTTCATAATTGGTACCATCTACATTTGTTGATATGGTGGTATAATCAGCTATATACGATGTATATCGGCATCGAATGTTATAGCCTAAACTTAATTCAATATCTATTTCTTTTAATTCTGGAGTTTCACCATAGACTTCAATTTGTCTTTCAATATCATCAATTGTCTCTTTTGCCCAAAGAATTTCTGCAAATTTGTTCTCATTTGTTTTGTTGTTAAAGTCTAAATAAAAATTATAAGCTTTTATTCCGTTTACGGACGTCCCAGCAATACTGATTACTGATTCGCCGGAGACTTTGTATCTCCCAGTCATAAAAAATAAAGAGCCGGCATAAGTGGAAGGAATTTTCTTTGGAATAACGTGATTTACTTCGGCCTTGCCATATTCAAAAGCAACATCTTTTAAAATTGGCTGGCTGATTTGATTAAAAACTTTAATCATTTTTTCGCCCAAATTATCCAGTGGATTTAGATAAGTTACAAATCCATAATTAAGTGCAGCAGTCATTTCTAAACGTGCCCGGTCGAGATCTTCCCCGATAGTTATAGGAAATATGCCGGCTTTAAAAGTATTTTGTGTCTCAATCTCTACCGGATTCAGGACAGACACACCTGTAGTAAAAATTAATATTGCGTTATTAAAAGAATTATTGTTTAACTGAGTTAAAGCATTTAGTAATGCAGAATTCATGTTGGAACCAAAAGAAGTAGATATGCCGGCTAAATATTCTTTCGCACTTTGGATATTTTCTGTGCTGGCTATTACTGGATTTGACTGCCATGTATTGAAAGTAGAATTAACAACAAAAATATTAAAGTAATCCTTTGCTGTTAATTGATCCAGAGATTTTGAAATTGCATAAATACTCTGGCTTAATTTATTTCCAGCCATACTCCAATCATTGGAAAGCATGAAAATAATTTTGCGAGGGAAAATACTATCAGGCAGAACTTCGTTTTGAGGTTTAACGAACAAAGCAAAATGCCCATCCATTGTGTCGCTTGCAACGGAATAAAAATCTACTCCCAATGTTGAATTATCTGTTTGATAAGAAAATTCGAAATCGTGGTTGATATAGCTTTTGGGTTCTACTACTTCAAGCTTTAATAATCTTGCTTCGGATTGAATGATACTATAACCTGGATTATTTGGCAGATTAAAACTTGTAATATCGGAGTTGGAATTCACATTTACGTTAAATTGAAGGTGATTCAAAGGATATGTTATAAACTGCCCGCTATTTAAAGGATATTTATATGAATATTTTCCTTGATAATAATCGCATCTGCTGATGTAGTGTAATTCCACTTTTTGAATAGCTCCAGCTTTAATCCCTTTTAAAAATATTTTAATTCCATTTCTGCCAATATATTTATTAACTTCAGCAGCTATTCCGCCCTCTCCAGTTCCAGGATTAATAACTTGTTCTTTAATTCTAAGTACTGCCTGATAGATCTCATTTCCATACCAGTATATAAATTTAGTTGCTCTCGCATCTGATGGAAGCGGAAACGAATAAACGGCATCTGTCGAATCAATCCATTCATTCTCAAATTCCTGGTATACTATTGTTTCTGCAATTGATCCATTTATATTTACAGTTACCTCAGTTACATTAGTTCTTAAAAGATCTTTCGGATAATTTTCATTTACAGGCATTAATAAACCGTCTGCAAGAGAAAAAGAAAACAATGAAAGGAAAGCATATACTTTGATAAGATTATATTTTTTCATTTTTCAATTCCCTCTACTTTAAATAAAGAATTTTAGCAGTTTCAAAATATTGTAGTTCATTCTTCACGTTCAACACTAATTGAACAATATATAATCCGGCACTAATTAAATCTCCATTATCATTTTGGGCAGACCAAATTATGCTCTGGGTATTATTATCGATATTTATTGTTTTAATTAATTGGCCGAGTAAATTGAATATTCTTAATTCACCTCCTAAATAATTCCCCTTTTCAACATTGAAGGTTATTTGTGGATTAAATGGATTAGGGTAAAAAGCAAGATATCGACTGCTTTTATAAAAAGTCGTACCTATTGGAAATACTATTGCTTCCCCTCCCAAGCCGGCATAACGTATTTGCAATTTTATTTCCGCCGGAAGTTGTGAACTTAAAGATTGATAACTGAGCACATATTTACTCGAAGAATAAAATCTTGAAATATCTAGAAGTATATCTCTAAAGTTTCCATAAATGTCATAAAAATTTCCGCCGGTCGGAATTATTATTGGATCATAATAACTTGACTTATTGGATTCAGGCCCAATTGCATGAACAATCAAACCCATTGATAGTAAGGCTGTTATAACATCATTCTTGGTTAGTGAAGTATATGTATCATTCTCATGATAAGTGGCATCGGTAATCCAAATTACAACTCTATTTGCATTTTGCCGGAATGGATATTTAGTTGCTTCAATTAATGCCTGCAGTGAATTCTCCGGTTCATCGGCTCCCCCATGAGCATGCTGCTGACTAACTAACGATTGAAAATATTGAACATCGGTGGTAAATGGATAAATATTTTCAATTACATCAAGAAAAGTAACCATTCCTAGCCTGTAGTCGATTCCTCTGTAGCTCAGGCTATCGGCAAACTCAATGATATTATTTTTGACTTCATCAATTTCATCTGACATACTTCCGGTTACATCGAGAACGAAAATTATATCGGCTGCATTTAATCCTCCGGTTGTATCATGCCCTAAGTTAAAATCCATAATTCTGTTATCATCTTCATAGAGGAAAATATTTTCTGAAGATAAGTTGGATATTTTATAATCATTAGAATTTATTTTCGCTTCGAATTTAAATTCTATCTTTGGAAATTTTGATCCATCTATGTTATCTATTGAGACTGTCAAACCGGTATCGGAAACTGGAGTTGCTGGAATGAATACTTCCCGATGAAGCTCATCAATTAATTGATTGTCTGAAAATATTTTTGCGATTACTTCTTCCACTTTGTCTTCGTAAATAATATGAGATCTAAAATTTATTTTTTTATAATAACTCTGATTTCCCAATGCAATATATATTTCAGATGAATTTGAAGTTAATGAAGAAGGGAGTTCAAGTTTAATATTTGCATTGCTAATTGAACTGCTGGTGGTTTTATTAACTGTCAGATAAGTATCAAAACCATTTGGAAAGACTATATTATTTTGCAAACCTAAAAAACTTTGCAAATCCCATCTTAAAAATAATTGTGAAGAAAAATCAGGTGATTTCAGAGCGGCTTTTAATTGGCAACTTTTTTCTTCATTAGGTAACAATTCAGTTTCCTGCCAATAAAATTTCAGAAATAAATCATAAAGTACTTGTGTTGTGTCAACGGATGCTTTTTTAGTTTCATAAATTTCCTTCCAGTTAGCGGCAACTATTTCCAATGGTTTTTCATTTTGAAAAGACAACTCTATCCCGATTCCCTTAACGCCAAAAGATTTTTCCCAAAGTGTAACTTTTTCCGGGACAGCAGCAGAATCAAACATTTTATTATTCTTCAGATATCCCGGTTGTATTTCTAAATATCCATCGCCCCATTTACCTAGAGCAGGGTCAAACGAAAAACCAATTGCAATTGAGTGCGAGATTGAATCCAAATTTTTAATTGTTTGATTTAAGATTACTGCCTGTCCATCAACACTAAAACAAATAAAAAATTTAATTAACAGCTCGGTACTTTTAATTGCTGCAACTTCAAGAGTATCTGCATTGCGGTTAAGAGTAAGTTCTGATGGGGAAAAATACTCGTCGAGTTTGTACCAGTTTCCGTCTATTGAAAAAAGGGGAAAAGAAGTTTTAGCATAAGGATGACCAAACGTTATATCGCAGTTATCATCTAATAGATCACTTGACAATCCTGATGCTGTTCCTATAGTATAATATCCGCCATTTAAAATTGTGGCGGACAAATAAGTATTGTTTATTTCATCCGAGTCAGTATTTATTTTAGTTAATAAATTGTTAAAATTATCACCATTAGTTTTACTTACATCAAAAAACAATTTATTTTGTGAAAATAAAAAAGATGATATAATTGTAATTAGAATCAAAATATTTTTCATTTTATCTCCGAAAAAACAGTAATAAATTTTTAGTTATCATCGTAAAAGAATCATTTTTCTTGTAGTTCTATAATTCCCGGCTTGAATAGAACAGAAATAAATTCCGCTTGTAGCCAGATTATTATTAATATCTTTTCCATTCCAAATAACTTTATACTGCCCTGGAAATTGTTCTTTATCAACAAGCACGGCAATAAGTTGACCTAAAGAATTATAAATCTTTATTACCACATGAAATGATTGCCATGTTGATGGTAAATCATACTCAATTATAGTCTCAGGATTAAATGGATTCGGATAGTTTTGTCTGACAATAAATTTATCAGGCAAACTACTTCCTCTCTCATTTATTCTGGTTGGGTTTGGATCAGAATAGAACGCTGTATATTTAGTTAGGATTTGGAATCGTAGGCTAAGTTCAATCACCTGATTTACTAGTTCAGGAGTTTCACCATAAATATCAATAAGCTCTAAAATATAATCTATCTTAAACTTAGCCCATAATCGCGGGACGAATCTATGTCCACCTATTGAATCGGGAAACTCAATCAATTTCCTATACTCAACAGTTTTCGATCTTATCCTACCAGTTAATTTGACTTCAAATTGACCTGTCTTATTATATAATCCTAATTGCACAACCTGGCTCCCCCAGAATAAATCATTCATGCTTTTAGGGTACAGATCCCAACCGTCCAAACCTCCCATATCAATTTGAAGGTCAGTCATAACCGGTTTAGAAATTCTTTGGAAATGATTGTTAATAACAAGGGCTATACTATCGTCCGATGTAATGAATTGTGCATACCCGTGGTTTTCACTCGAAAGCTTTACAAGAAAATTTCTGCTTACATCATTCCCTATACCAAAAGAAAATAATCTAACGTTTTTTAAATTGTTTTTCGTTGCATTACTAATTATTGTATCAGTATTTGTTATTCCCCACGTTGGGTTTCCATCTGTAAGAAAAATTAAATTATTAGAAGTAGTATCTCCATAGCTTTGACCAAGTGATGTAGTTAATGCTTCATTAATATTTGTTAATCCTAAGGCAAATAATTGATTAACAAAATACTTTGCCTCACTTATATTATTGCTGTCTGCATCGACCAAATCGGATTTAAATTTGCCAATAAAGGTGCCAAAAGTTATTATGTTAAATTTATCCATTGGATTGAGCAGATCTATAAAATAAGTTAATGCTTCTTTCATTTGATCAATGCGAGTACCCTCCATGCTTGATGAAACGTCCGCGGTAAACACAATATTTTTAGAAATCAATTCTTCGTTCTCAATAGTATCGGGAGGAGTTATCCAAATTGTGTAAAAACTGTTATCCCCAATGGAATCCTCCGGAGTGGGAGTATAAGTTAGAATATTAAAATTTACATCATCCCTGGTAGTTTCAAATTCTACTGTTAAATCTTTGTCGGGATAAAAATTCTCATCACCAAAAAATAAATTATATTGGTTATCAGAAATCTTTTGAATTTGTGTAGCAGTAGAATTATAATGTGTCGGTGAGAAAAATTTTTTAAATGGAGTTTGAGATTTAGCTTCAAGATTAATTGTTACAGTTTGTAAAGGTTGTGAAGAAAGCTGAAGTGTATTTAACCGGAAATTATATTTTACAATCCCTAAATCATAATTAAGCGGTTCCACATAAGTAATTTCTGTACGCACATCACTGTTTGCATCAATCGGAACAATACTTAATCTAAAAAGATTATCCCCTAGATATTCCAAAAGAGCAGGGTCAAGCCATTGGCGAAGCTTATTGTTATAATCTATAACTGCTTGTTGTCTCTCTCGAATTTCGGCGATAAATCTTTGTCCGTTCACCCAATAAACTAATTCTGTTAGGACAGCATTTTCTGGCAGGGGAAAAATATAGATCGCTTCCACTGATGTATTTAATTCATTATAAAAGATTTGGTCAACATGCGTAACAGCAATCTGTTCTTGGATATCAATTGAAGCATAAATCGATTTAATCCACATTTTCTGATACTCCACCTCACTAAATCTTGGCCTAGAAAAAAGTGCCCCAACTGCAATAATTTCATTCGTTGCCGTGAAAAAAAATAATATGAAACAAATTACAGAAACGAATCTATTAGTTGGATTCATACTAATTCTCCCTTTACTAGATTTGGTTTATCATGCCTTCAGACTTCCCAATAAAGTATATCCCTTATTTTATTTTTAATTTAAATACAATAATTATTAAACGCAACCTGGTGAAATTGTCTGGTAATGTTTTATTTTGATAAAGGCATTTGTTTGCAAATGAATGGTTTATTTTGAATCGAAATTATTATGAAAAGGAAATAAACGTCTCGGCGACAAAGAATTGCTTTAACTTCTATCTTCCACAAGCAGTTTTGACCAAAAAATTAAGATACTAACAATAATGGGTTAGCATTACAAAATTTGGCAATCTGGGTTCTTTGAATCTTTTGAGAATATATTTTTAAAAAATATGGTTCTACCGTTAATAGTGTGAAAATAATAATTTAAAGATATGGAAACGAAAGAATTATTCAACCGTTTATTACATCTCCCGGAAGAAT
>MHAR01000070.1:0-4761 GCA_001803045.1 Ignavibacteria bacterium RIFOXYB12_FULL_35_14
GATTGTCTGATCTATCGCCTCTTTCTTCCAAATTATTAAGGGAAAGGATATCGCTTACGGCCTTGATTTTTTACATAACAGGTAATAAGGTTATATTTCATGAGGTTATTTTTGGTTACTAAGGTTTTAGGAAAAAAATATTCTCTTGTTGATGATTAAAACTCCAAAGGTTAAACCTTAGTAACAAACCGAGAAAAACGCATGTAACCTTATTACCCTATTCATTTTAAATTAAGTATGTAGTTACGATGGAATTTTTAAATTGATAGCATAACTTTTTTTAATCCTGTAAAGAAAATTAGATTTTACTTTCTGATTATTCTAAACAATTTATTCCTATCGCTCTTAATTGATTGCTCATCCGTTCTTACCGTTACATAATTTCCGCGAAGCCACAATTCAGACATATCCCCGTAATGTTCACTCATGAAATTTCCAGATTGCCCCGTGGTTAATACCATGTTGAATTCATCGGGTTTTGAGAAATCAAAAATATATCTCATTGTCGGTCCGAGAATGTTATCAAACTGTCCATGATCGAATAAAGGATAAGATTTGATTCCTTCTTTAAATGGATATTCAGTATTGAATAATGTTGTTCCATCTCCGCCAATACTTAATGGCCCAATATTTATGAACTTATCTAACAATGAAGAAGCTCCGCTGAAGGAATGTTTGAAGGTTGCTTTGTGCAGACTACCCCATTGCCACTTCGCCACATCTCTACCAAAAGAATTTTCCAAATCGCTTAATGCATCGGATAAGCTTTTTCTGATTATCTCATTCTTACTTTCGATTTTGGGAGTGGAAATGTTATCAAACCATGAGTTGGATGAATCAGCAAGCATCTTTAATGTAACTCTGTATGGAACATTTGCAATAAAAACATATTCATTTAAAAGATCTTTACCCATTTCATCGAGTAAAGTATTTTGCAGAAAACATTTCAAGAACATAGCATATATTGTGGGGACCTGACTGAACTCATTCATTTTAAAATCCCACTGCCTAAACATCTGAAGAGCGGAATTTAAATTTGCATCGACGACTTTAATTCCCTCAAATGAACTTAAGATATGCTTCACTATTTTTTCTGCATACGGTGAAGTGATATCCATCTGATATTTTTTATAATCTTCAACCGAATGTTTTTCTTTTGCAGTTAGTAAAGTTTGTATTCTTTCAGAGCGTGATGACGGTTCCCAAATATTTGAGATGTGATACTTGAAATCTTTGACAAGTTTATTGTTTGCAGTTGCAATATAATTTGTTAGCGGATTAAATATTGAAGGTAATTCATTTATTGGAACTAATCCTTTCCAATCATACTTATCCGTTGTACCATCATAAATAAATGTTGGATTGACTGCATTTCGAAGCGGTAACCTTCCACCAAACATATATCCGATGTTACCGGATTTATCGGCATACACAAAATTTTGTCCCGGTAATCCATAATATTGAAAAGCTGACTTAAACTCGTTCCAACTCTTTGCTTTGTCAATTGAATAAAATGCGTAGAGCTCATCGCTAAAATCTGCACCCAGCCATCGCATACTAATCATCGCTGAACTTTTGCTCTCGGGATATAAAACTGAAAACGGATGGATATTTGAGATGATTGGGCCACGGTGAGTAGATTTTATCTCAAACACAATCTCTTTTTCATTTTTAACTTTTATCGTATCCTTAATAATGCTTAAGCTTTTCCATTCATCATTAAACAAATACTTTTTTTGTGTTGAATCTAATTTTTCAACATAGAAGTCGGCATCATCAAGCATAATGTTAGTAACGCCCCAGGAAATATTTTTATTCTTACCAACAACAACGGCAGGAGTACCGGGAATTGTAAAACCTTCAACATTCCAATCGCCGCCCCGGATAACCACAGCATACCATCTGCTTGGAGCGCTAAAATGTAAATGAGTATCGTTTGCAATTATCGGTAAGCTGGAAGAAGATTTTTTTCCATTAACTACCCAATTATTTGAACCAAGATGAGTCCCGGACATTCCCATGAAATCCCGGAATTGTTTATCAACTTCAACAACTGATTTGTCAATGGGAGGATAATTTTTCATCTCCATTGGTAATAACAATTTTGAATTCTCAGGATAATCCGGAAGTATCTCTAATACTTTTTCTTCACCAAATTTTTGTACAAGAAATGAAAAAGTGAAATCTATCCACCAGCTAATATTCAATTCCCAAGCCATCATTCGTCCAACTATCAAGCTGTGTTCGGGTTGCCATTCTTCGGGATCATAACCAAGTACATCAAATTCGGCTGGATAGTTTCCTTCCGCATTATGAATGTAAAGATTTACTCCCTTCGCATAAGCATTCAACAGACTTAAAGATTTTGCATTTATGTTTTTAATATTTCTATCAACAATTCTTTTTAGTCCAACAGTGCGGAACATTTTATCAAAAGGAACTGACTTTTCGCCCATGACTTCACTTAACCTTCCTTCACCGGCGCGTCTCATAATATCCATAACGAACAACCTATCTTGCGCGTGAACAAACCCCAAAGCAAAAGCAGCATCTTCTTCTGTTTTTGCAATGATATATGGAATTGCCATACTGTCGCGGTAGATTTGAACATCGGCAGAAATTTCGGAATTGCTTATTTCTCCTTCATATTCAGGCAGAGAAGAATTTAGAATGTTATAAAAAATAATTCCGCTGACAATTAACATGAGGAGGAAAGTGAAAGTTACTCCGATCGTTATCTTAATCCATCTTTGCATTGTTACTCGTTTTTATTTGATGAACTAAAATAAAAAAGCCCCATGACATTTGGGGCATAAAAAATAATTATTGATTTTTATTTATTGATTAGCTTTACGAAAGTAGACGTAATTGAAAAACTCGTTTCGTGTTTCAGGATTGATAAATCTTCAATTTTACAGAACTATTTACATAAGTAACTTTACACAGAAGAGCTAAACCAACAATTACACAAATGCCAATTGCGAAAACTTCGTCCGCATGATTGGCTAGTTATAACGCATTTCTTATCTATGGACAATTACAAAATTCTAGCTGCATTGAATCTTGTTTTATTTTTCCATTTCCATTGAGGACAAAGTCAAAATGTTTTAGAATATTTCTCTTATCTACAAATTCAATTTGAGTATGATCTATAGCGCGGTTATTTTGAGGTAGTGAATAAAATTTTGATACATCTTTCCAATCAACATCCCTAAGGGAAACAATATCTTTTAAGAAAAAACTAACCCAATATTCACCAAGTTTGGAATTGGACTGTTCATATTTAAGTTTATCGTTAGCAATAGAGACATATTTATTATCCAATTCGAATCCGATATAATTTCTACCTAGTCTTTTAGATGCTATGGCTGTAGTACCTGTACCCATAAATGGATCGAGAACAATATCAGATTCATCTGTACTCATTAATATTATTCTTTCCAGGAGATGAATCGGTAATTGACAGGGATGTTCGTCCCTATATTTATTATGTTTTATTCGATGAATATCTGTCCATACATCTGATAAGAGAGGACCGAAAGGATGTAAACCTTGCTTTTTCCCGCCATAGTCTTTTAACAAATAACCACATTTTCTGCAACGTTTATGAGGGTATCTTAATTCATAAAATTTAGTTTGCTTAATATCCTTAACGTAAAATAATATTCCATAGTGCGAAGGTTGCAAAGATTTTCCCATTGGTGAACTCGGGGCATCCCAAGAAATCCAATGGCGAAAAGTAGCATATTTGTTCAAAATAGATGAATAATAGGTTAACCATTTAGGTATGTTATGTATAAAAATAGAGCCGGTAGGTTTTGTTACTCTCACCATTTCTTTTATCCACAATTCACACCAATTCAGGTATTCTTCAAATTCCAAAGAATCTTTATAGCCATTGTATTTTTTCTTTAAGTTAAATGGTGGATCAGCAAATGTGACATCGATTGAATTATCTGGAAGTTCCTTAAATAATTCAATTGAATCTCCATTTAGTATTTTATTATAAAATTTTTTCATAACTATTTTAAGGTGTTCTTTAACAATTCTTTAAATCTTCGCAATTCATCTTCGTGAAAAGTAAAAACATCTTCATATGCAGAAACCATCCTTTTTAAATCGCCCTTTCTTACGTACCATCCAATTCCGTCAACAAAACCAATAAATTTTGCTTTGGGATAATGTTGCTTGATTAGTACATCTATTGAAATTTCAGTTTTTGATTTATCACCTTGCCCGGATGAAGTAGTAACTAAATAAGAACTTTCAATAATTATAAGAGGATCTTTCTTATTAGGAATTATAAAATCCATTGTTCTTTTTGAGGCGGGTGCATTTGTAATTAATTCGGAAAGATCACCTCTTTCAAAAGTTACTTTGAATTCTTCTAATATATTTTCAATTACTGTTTCAGGATTATTTTCCTTTTTACCTGAATAAGAACCCTTTTCTTTGTATCTGATTAGCGTGTCGATTAAATCCGGAATTTGATACTGTAATTTTGATATACTTAATTTCTTTAGCTCAAATAAAGGTAATGTTTTAGCTAAGAATGGTATGGTTGCGCCTTCAAAAAAAAGATTTACAATCCCTTCTCTGAAATATTTATCTGTTTTTAGCATAGACATAATTTTTGAATCTGACCATTCAGCAATTCCATCTTCAGAAATTCCTTCACTCTTGAACCACCTCCCCTTTAAAAGAATCTTATTTAGTTCCGTATCATCAACAACTCTAATTAAAGTTGTAATTCTTTTTAAG
>MHAR01000070.1:4772-18873 GCA_001803045.1 Ignavibacteria bacterium RIFOXYB12_FULL_35_14
AAAACCAGTCAGAGCAAGCAAAGCGCGTAATCCGTTTTCTTTTTCAAATAATAATTTTTCAAAGAGTACTTTTTTTAGTCCGTGAAGCTCAATTTCGTTTTTTAAATTTAGAAGTAGTTCTTTAATTGAATTAACATAACCTTCATAACTTTCTTCAAACTTCTTATTATAAAAATAGAATGTGTTTTTGTCGATGACGCTTTTAAATTTTTCATCAGTTGATTTCATTAACTACCTCTTAAACCATTTTATTAAAAAAGAGAACATATTCATCCTTCATAGTATTTCGCAAACCCTTAATGGGTTTAACAATACTTTTAACAAGTTTTAGATTAGCTCCCTCGCAAAAATTTATTATTTTATCTTCCAAACGAATACCGCCAGTTTGATTTGTATTTGAGCCAATAATTATTACTGCATATTTGTTGGGTTTTAGAACTCTCGCAATCTCAGCACATACAGCTCTCATATCTTCGAAATAATTATCAAGTCTTTCTGTTTTATTCTTTCCTCTCAAACCGATCATTTTATCTTTTAGCTTCTCTACATCTAATCCCAAGTATTCAAGTTGATCTTTATCGTTGCTTGCATAGTCAATGGCAAACGAATAAGGAGGGGAAGTTATTATTCCATCGAATAAATTATCTTCATAATTTAATTTCATCGCTGTTGAGTCTTTAGAAATGGTTACATTTCCTAAATTTTCTCTATCATAAAAAGGATTTTCTAAATAATTCAAAATCGTGTAAATATAACGTTCAAGAACTCTACTAAACAATTCTTTATGTGATGAACTTTTAGTTCTATTATAGTATCCCATAGAATCAAGATATGATAATAAAGTAATATAATAATTTGGTTCACTTTCAAATAGCTGGTTGTTTTTGGGGGAATCATACTTCTTCTTGCTTGCAAAGAAACTAAATAGCTCTTCTTCTTTATTTATAAGTTTTTGTAATTCTTCTTTGTTTGCTTTTAGGGATTCAAATTTAGTTTTGGTCATTAATCTACAGAACGGGCTAATATCTACTGCGACAGAATGTATTCCAAATAGTGCTGCCTCAATATTAGTAGTACCGCTTCCACTCATTGGATCTAACACTAATTCACCTTTTTTTACACCGATAATATTCAGCAAACTTTTAATTAATTGCGGATGAAACTTTCCACGATAGGGAAATAAGGAATGAGTTGCATATCCAGTAGAAAACATTCCATTCTCAAAATAATTTTTAGTTTTACTTGACCTAGATAATATTACAAGAGATGGTTTATATGTATTTGCAAGGAAATGTAATGTCAATTTTGAATCAACTGCCTTAATATATGCAGATTTGCTAATCAGTTCCGCTGGTTGCAAAGAATGATATTCTAGAAATGCAAGCTCTAACTCGAACAATTCTGTGACTGAAGGGAGTAATTCGATTTCTTCACTGAACAACTTATTTGTAAAATTGTATGTAAAAATATTTTTTTCATTCATATCATAAATATATCAAACTAAATGTAAGCATTCAGCAAAAAATTTTGAAAATCTTTGTGGTATAACTATTAGTTATACGAGTTTTGTTTTATCTACCAAATCTTAATAAAAATCTTATCTGTTTTAAAATAAATCACGATAATTAAAATTGCTTAACTTCTCAATTCTAAAATTACTCTTGTAGATAAATATTTATAAAATTACTGAAAGAGGAACAACTACTCTTTCACTTCAAAAAGATTGCCGTCGTAATCAGAAATAAATGTAATTACACCAGAACCCTTTGGAACTTCAATGACTTTCAAACCTGCATTCTTACATTTGTTAACAATTTTTTCCAAATCATTTACCTTAATACAGGAATGTGCGATTTGTTTTTCCGGTGCTATATACTCTCGATGTACAAATATCTCATAATCAACTGTTCCGCCCCGGTAATGTATCATTAAAAGTTCATCATCTATTCCGAAGAGGGTGTGTGCTAATTTTTTGTCAATGATTTTTGGTTCTGATTTTTCAAGCCCAAGGATGTTGATAAAAAAACGGTCCGCCTTTTCCTCACTGCTTGCAGCCAATCCGGTGTGCACAAACTTTATATCGTCATTCATGTGGTTTGATAATTATCTTAAGTGATTCGGATCCATCCAAAAGCATTTTAAATCCCTCAGCAGTATCTTTTAAAGGCAGCCTGTGAGTAATGAGGTCATCGACTTTAATATCTCCTTTCGAAATCAGATCAATAGCTTCTTCAATATCAAGAGGTCCGCAATAATAGGAAGTGAGTATGCGTATTTCTTTCCTCCAAAAATCATTGATTGGAACAGTCACGTCCTTATCAGGTCCGGGTACTGCGAATAAAACCACAACTCCGCCCATATCGACAGTCTCCCATGCCTGTTTAAAAGCAGGCAGAGCAGAGGTTGTAACAATAACAGTGTCGGCTTTTCTTCCATTAGCAGATATCATTTCTTCCAGAATATTAGAAGCCGCGTCTGCAACATAGTCTGCGCCAAAACTCTTTGCGAATTCAAGTCGGCGTTTATTGATATCAGTTGCCATAACTTTACATTTTTTATGCTTAGCAAGCTTGATATGTAAAAGCCCTGACATACCTGAACCAAGTATAAGAACCGTCTGTCCCGCTTCGAGTGATGCAATTCTTTGCGCTCTGACAACACAGGCTAAAGGTTCAATAAATGTTGCCTGGTCATAACTAACATTATCCGGCAGAAGATAACAGCCATTTGTAACCAGTTCCTTAGGCACAAGAATGTATTCGGC
The DNA here is from genome assembly GCA_001803045.1 of Ignavibacteria bacterium RIFOXYB12_FULL_35_14. GTDB lineage: Bacteria > Bacteroidota > Ignavibacteria > Ignavibacteriales > Ignavibacteriaceae > XYD12-FULL-36-8. The sequence goes on from MHAR01000070.1 coordinate 7,537, forward strand.
AAATCCTCCCGGCAATCTGTCCTTAACTACATTGCATTGAGGGTAATGTCCTTTTAAGCAATAACTACATTTAAGGCAGGGTATCTTGGGTGCAATAAAAAGTCTGTCTCCTTTTTTATATTGGTTCACTCCATCACCAGTTTTCACAACCTCTACGCCTACTTCATGACCCTGAACTAGGGGAGCTCTGGGTGAACGGTACCACTCTACAATGTCACTGCCGCAGATCCCACAAGACATAACCTTTACGAGCATTTCACCTTTACCAGGTGATGGAGTTGTTACTTCCTCTATCCTTATATCGTTATTATTGTACCACATGGATACTTTCATATTATTCCTTTTGCTCTATTTAAAAAGCGTTGGCGGAGTGAATTGTAAAAGTTTTTATCTTCAGGATTTTTTATTCTTTAAAGTATTATAAAGATCAAAAGCTTTTTCCGGTGTCTCAGAATCATGTACTACCGCTCTTACTGCCTGGATCATAGCAATGGGCGAATGGGACTGAAATATGTTTCTGCCCATGTCCACACCAGCCGCGCCTTCTTGTATAGAACGGTAAGCCATTTTAAGAGCATCAAGTTCGAAAAGCTTTTTTCCTCCTGCTATTACGATAGGTACTGGACATGAGGCTGTGACAGTCTCAAATCCCTCGGGAACATAATATGTCTTGATATAGTGGGCTCCCAGTTCGGCACAGATACGGGTAGCCAGCCTGAAATATTTTGCATCACGCACCATGTCCTTACCGACAGCCGTTACTGCCAGTGTCGGTATACCGTAGCGGGTACCTCTATCCACCATTTTTGTCATATTGATGATTGATTCCCGTTCGTGTTCACCACCGATAAAAACCTGCACTGCCATTGCTGAGACATTCAGACGGATTGCGTCCTCAATATCCACTGCCAGATCCTCATTGGAAAGTTCCTTAAGAATACTCGTCCCACCTGAGACTCTGAGTACAATGGACTTTTGAGTATCGGGAGGAATAATACTCCTTAAGATACCGCGCGTGAGCATAAGGGTATCGGCATATGGTTCCAGGGGAAGTATATTCAAATCAATCCTTTCAAGCCCGGTGGTTGGACCTTGAAAATAACCATGGTCAATAGCCAGCATGACTGTCTTGCCGCTGACCGGATTAAATATTCTGCCAAGCCGGTTCTTCATACCCCAGTCCAGGGAATTTGACCCTTTTAAAAAATAACTTTCCGATTTCTGCGGTACGTCTGTAAAATATTGTTTAGCTTCATTGGTTCCGTCAATATCCGGCATAATAAATCTCCTTCTTTTAAATAATTAATGACCTGCCCCTAATAGTTGTACCAGTGCATAAGTTAGGCTTTACTTTTCAGGTACTTACAACCTGAACAGGCAGCATTGCCGCCCTTGCTAGAGGTCTACAACCAAGAGAATTATAAAGTCTTATTTGAATGTAATGTTTTCTCCAGTTCTCTGTAATTACTTTTGCTTCTAAAATAATGTTAAAAATTTCCCCGTTCAATGGTTCAATTCATAGTAGATGAGTAATTGCAAATAAGAAATAACTGATGTTTATGGATTTAAATTGCAAACCTGCCAGCCGCTTTTTAAAGCCAGTATGGAATAAGAAATGAATTATCTGCAAATAGTCAGCATGAAATAAAATTGATTTTTGCTTTTGTAGTTATAGTAAACTGTCGAGGCGATTCGATTATATACATGTGCTATTCTAATTATATCTGTCCAAAATAAATTAACTCACCCACATGAGGGTGACCAAAAAGTAAAATTTATCAGCAAATAGAACGCTGATGACGCTGATTTTAAATGATTTTCGCTGATTTTTTAATTGAATAATTACTTTTTGGCCACCCTCACTTATTGTAAGAAAATCTTTGCATTTTATACTTTCTGACAAGATATTTAATGAAAAGTCATTATTGACAATAAGTCCTTCTCTTTTTAAGAGAAGGATTAGGATGAGTTCTGAGTCGTACTGAAAAAATCTATTCCCCCACTTGTTCTGCAAATTATTTTCATTCATAAAATTTATTTTGGACACAAATTATTCTAATGTATAAAAGAAATAATAAATTTTAAATTGGATAGTATTTTAATTTTGTCCTGAACTTTTCGTATAAATAAAGTATTTTTGATTTGTAGAATTTTTCCATCGGCCTTGCGGGCTTTAACTTAAATCAACTTAGGAGATAAAAATGCAAATTGGCATTGTCGGATTACCATTTTCAGGTAAGACCACATTATTTCAAACTATAACAAAAACACTTCTTGATACTTCACATCTGTCTCGTCCAGAAACTCATTTGGCTGTTATTAAAGTTCCCGATTCACGATTAGATAAATTAACCGGGATTTTCAATCCGAAGAAAAAAGTTAATGCCACGATTGAGTTTATTGATGTTGCCGGACTGAAGTCAGATGAATCAGGTTCAGTTAAGTTTTCGGGAAATTTCCTCGGTAATGTTAAAAATAATGACGCTTTAATTCTTGTCGTAAGATTATTCAAAGATGAATCAGTCACACCTCCCGAAGGAAGCATCGATATGATGAGAGATATCAACATGTTTGAGACTGAATTTATTCTCTCCGACTTAGCTATAGTTGAGAAAAGAATTGAGAGTTTGAAGAAACAGATCCAAAAAACTCAAGATGATTTAATGAAACGTGAACTTGCTTTGCTTGAAAAATGTAATGTACATCTTCAAAATGAAAAACCATTACGCGATTCGGATCTTTCCAAAGATGAACTTGCTATTCTTAAAACATACCAGCTACTATCAATTAAACCATTATTGATTGCATTAAATCTTGATGAATCTCAAGTGAAAGAAAAGGATTCTTTCTTAGATGAGCTTGTGAAAACCAAAATTGGTAAGCACTCAAAGGCATTAGCATTCTTCGGCAAAATTGAATTTGAAATGTCAGAACTTTCCGAAGACGACGCAAAATTATTCATGTCGGAATTTGGAATAAATGAATCGGCATTAAACGGAATTATCAGAGAAGCTTATTCGCTTTTAGGACTCCAGTCGTTCTTTACTGTGGGTGAAGATGAATGCAGAGCATGGACAATTAGAAAAGGTATGAATGCTCAAGAAGCAGCAGGGGAAATTCACACTGACTTTTTTAATAAGTTCATTCGCGCCGAAGTAGTTCACTACGATGATTTTATTAAATGCGGCTCATTTGCAAAGGCAAAAGAGATGGGTGTATGGCGATTAGAAGGAAAAGAATATATAGTGAAAGATGGGGATATAATTTCAGTGCGACATAGCTAAGTTAATGATTCCTTAATTGCCCCGAAATTTGAGTTATGGGGAGCAACTCGTGCTTGTCACCCCGAACTTGTTTCGGGGTCTCATTAATTCAAGGCCAGAGATGCTGAAATGAATTCAGCATGACATCTGAAACTTATGAACAAACCCTAAAATTCTTGGCTATTTAAATAATATTTATGAATGGTGACCTACTCATAATAATTTATTTTACAGCCGCAGCCGTCCCACATTTTATCATAAATCTCCATTCTATCATTCAAAAGATTCATTGCATCCGCTTTATTTTTAAACTGCCGAATAATTATCTCACCAAGATTTGTTTTTTCCTGTAAGTAAAAATGATCTTCAAACTTCAATATTTTTATAAAGTCACGAAGCCGTGTGTCCTGTTCAAAAATAATTTGGGAAGATTTTAATAAATCAGTTAACTCTTCATCTGAGATAATTAAGTACTTCTCAGTTTCAAATCGTTTATTGAGTTCTTTTAGAGATAAAATGGAATTCATTTGGCTAGATATGCCAGATTTCGATCGGGTTAAGAGTCTCCAAATCTGGCATATCTTATAAACCCTCTAAATTGGATAGAAACTCATCTGCATTCACAAATCCTGTTATGCGATTTATTTCTTTACCATTTGAATCAATTATCAACACAGTCGGCATTCCCACAACTTTAAATCTTTTCCTCAAATTTTCATTCTCCGGAGTCATCTTGGTCATATCAATTTTATAATTTGTGAAGTTCTCCATTTCTTTTAGTACTCTCCCATCGGAGAAAGTCAATGCATCCAACTCCTTGCATGGAATGCACCAATCAGCATAAAAATCTACAACTATCTTCTCATTATTCTTCAATGAAGATTCATATGCTTGTAAACTGAACTTCTGCCACTCCGGCTCAAGATTTTCCTTAGGGACTAATACATACACAGAAATAGCAAGAACAATTAGGGAGAAAATAGTTTTAAAGATTCTAAATCCTTTTGCATTATTTGCAGTCTTGTCAACGAACAGGAGAATTATCGCTGTTACTAATCCAAAAATTGGAAGCGAGTAACCTTGAATTGATTTTGGTAAAATTGGATCTAAGAAATACAGCGCCAGTCCAATCAATAAGAATCCGAAAATATGTTTAACACCTTCCATCCAAGCGCCTGCTCTTGGGAGATTTTTTATCTTCCCGGTGAAAATAGCAAGTAACAGGTAAGGAAATCCTAATCCGAGCGCTAGAACGAAAAACATTGAGAAACCATAATATGGATCTCCTTTAGCGGCAACATAAGTTACAAGCCCAAGTACAAATGGGCCAATGCATGGCGCTGCCACGATGCCCATTGTCAGCCCCATGAAAAATGCACCATAGACTCCACCTTTTGCACCGCCGGCTTTTGCTACTAATGCATCAGGCAGCTTGAACTCATAAACTCCAAATTGGCTAAGAGCTAATACGACAAACAGAATAACAATTCCTATAATCACAAATGGATTTTGAAGAAGTGCACCAAACACCGCACCGCTAAGTGCGGTAACAACACCAATTACCGAATAGGTGATTGCCATTCCTAAAACATACAGCACTCCAAGTAGAAATAATCTGCTTGTCTTTCCTTCAGCTTGTCCACCAAAGTAACCAATTGTGATAGGAATTAGAGGATAAACACATGGCGTTAAATTTAGAGCTAAGCCAGCAAGAAAAATAAAAACCAAGCTCAAAAGCAACCCGCTATTTTCCAATGTAGATGCTACTGAACCTGAATCATCTTGTTTTGTATCGGCAGATTGAGATTGACTGGAAAGGTATTGGTTTTTAATTTCCTCTAAACTAACATCTTTTTCTTTATCACTTGCACTTGAGGTATCCTGTGGAGCTTCATCCTTTTGTGTAACAGCACTTTTTTCAATGATCACCACTTCAAATTTTGACGAGACGGAATTGGGTGGCAAACATGTAACATCGTTGCATGCTTGATAATCTAAGATAACTTCGACAATCCTCTTACCAGCAGTGGCACTTTCCAAGACTTCAAATGTTAATCCAATTTTAGTTTCACCTTCAAAAACTGAAACTGGTGAATCAGAAAATGAAAATTTCAATTCAAGCGGTTTGGGATATCTTACTTTAACAAGCTTTATTCCATTTCCCTTTGCTGAAACAACAGTTGGAATAAGGAATTCATCATTAGGTTTGTTGGAATTTATATGCCAGCTTGAATTGATAACTGCCGTTAGACCAACTGTAAATTCTTTTCCTCTTTGAACTTCAACAGCAGGATTCTGAATATTCAGTTTTACAATGTCTTCAGCCTGGCTGTAAGAGACTATTGTTAAGAATGCTATTGCTAGTAAAGTAAATACTATAATTTGATTGGCCAATTTCATTCATACACCATAATTTTTCTACTGTGTTTATTTAGTAACTCACCTTACGCTAAAGTTAAATTTAAGTTTTTAATCTTGCTATTAATCTTTTTCTTAATCTGTTTAAGAATTAAAATCGAGTACAATTAAGAATATGATTAAGATTAAAAATTTTTTCTATAATAACAGCGTAACGTGTACTTATTAGATAAGTATTTGAGTCACTGGATTCAAATCTAATTCAAACTAACTGTGAATAAAACCACAAAAGACAGGATGGAAAATTTTAGGCGATTAGAATGTGGTGCTTCTTTTTAGATTTCAATCAAAATGGTATGACAAAAATAAACACCAATTAATACCGTAATATCTATTCCTTACAAAGAAAAGAAAGGATTTTGCCGATTCATATCTAAATAAAAAATATGTTTTTATATTAGATGTAGTAAAAGAAATTTTATTATGATAATTAAACGCACCGAAGAATTTAATCTCGCCTATCGTTTCGTTACTGAAACCAATCAGAATATTTTTCTAACCGGTAAAGCAGGCACGGGAAAAACTACTTTCCTAAAATATCTTCGGCAAAATTCAATTAAAAAAACTGTCGTAGCTGCTCCAACAGGTGTTGCTGCAATAAATGCAAATGGAGTAACTCTGCATTCTCTTTTTCAACTGCCTTTTGGTATTATTCTACCAGATTTGAATTTTATACGAGATACTGAAAATTCATTTATTAATCATCCTCTCATTTCCAAAATTCATTATAGCAGCGAAAAACTTGACTTGCTGCGCAGCATTGAATTATTGATTATTGATGAGGCAAGCATGCTCGCTTCATACATTCTTGATGCAATAGATGTAATCCTGCGATATGTAAGAAGAAAACCTGATTTACCATTTGGCGGAGTTCAGCTTTTACTTATTGGTGATCTTTACCAACTTCCTCCTGTAGTGAAAAGAGAAGATTGGGAAATTTTGCAGGATTATTATTCATCCATTTTTTTCTTCGACAGCTTTGTATTACGTGATAATTTGCCAATAGTAATTGAACTAAAAGAAATTTTTCGACAGAAGGATGAAAAATTTATTGAGATACTTAATGGTATCCGTAATAATGATATCACCGAAGAAAATTTCAAACTATTAAATTCGCGTCTTCTAAGAAATTTCAGACCCAATGATAATGACGGGTATATCACTCTCACAACTCATAATTACCAATCAGGCGAAATCAATGAAAGAAAGCTAAATCATCTTTCCTCACGGACACATTTTTTCCAGGCAGAAATAATTGGTGAGTTTCCTGAAAATATTTTTCCTGCCGAGATGGAGCTTAAATTAAAATCCGGTGCACAGGTGATGTTCCTAAAAAACGATACGGAAGGGAAACAGTATTTTAACGGAAAAATAGGTGTTATAACAAAACTTGATGGAAGCACCATAAAGGTAAAATGCAAAGATGATTTTGATGAAATTGAAGTTAAGAAATGTGAATGGCAAAATATTAAATATAAGATGGATGCCGAAACACGGGAAATAACAGAAGAAGTTTTAGGAAGCTTTACTCAATATCCGCTGCGGCTTGCTTGGGCAATTACTATTCACAAAAGCCAGGGTTTAACTTTCGAGAAGGCAGTTATAGATGCTGAAAAAGCTTTTGCAATCGGGCAGGTATATGTGGCATTAAGCCGCTGTACTTCTTTGGAAGGACTGGTTCTCAGCAGTCCGGTTTATAGAAATTTTCTTGGTGCGCATGAAGATTTACAGGAATGGCAAAATAAAAACCAATATAAAAACCTTATACAACTATTTATTGAATCAAGACAAAATTATATTTTCCAAGAACTGCAAAATATTTTTACATGGAAGAACTGGCATTCTGAACTAAAAGAGTTGAGCGAATTTATTTGGGAAAATCAGATAAAAATTTCTTCGGAAGCTACTAAGTGGATAAGAGAATTGATGGAAAAGCAAAAAGAATTATCCGATGTTTCTGAAAAATTCAAGCAGACAATTGTTCGTCTAAACAAAGACAATTTACCAATAGAGAATAATGAAAATCTTCAGAAAAGAATCAAAGACGCCGCAAAATATTTTTATGATGAAATAAGCAAATGGAATGCGCTGTTTACAAATCATCCGCTGTCTGTTGATACAAAAAAGTTAGCGAGAAAGATAGATCGTTGGCTTGAAGAAATTAGCCAGTTAATTCAAGATATTTTACTAAAGATTAATTATTGCAAGAATGGATTTTTGCTTGACGACTATTTGCAGTCATATGCTAACGAGTCTTTGGCTCAAAAGAATAGAAAGTCATTCCCGCAAAGTGGAATTAAAAAAATACGCAGCTCTTATGCTAAAGATGAAACTTTTCCTAAACCCAATAAAGATATTCCGCACCAGCTTTTGTATCGCAGCTTGGTTGAATTACGCAATAATATGGCAAGTAAGTCCTCTCTTCCTAACTACATGGTCTTTAACAACAGATCAATAAAAAACATTTGCAACTCACTGCCATTAACCGAAGATGAACTATTAAATGTAAAAGGATTCGGACACGTAAAAGTTAAAATTCATGGAGGAAAAATATTATCGCTTGTAAAAGATTATTGTCTTACTAATAATATTCAGCCCGTGCAGAGGATTATAAATCGAAGTGATAACTTAAATCAAAGTTTAAAACCGGATACTGTTGAAGAAACTATTAAATACTTTCGTGAAGGGAAGAACATCGAGCAAATTGCAAAGGAAAGGAATCTTGTGCTCAATACTGTTGAAAGCCATTTTGCGCAAGCGATAAAACAAAATTTAATTCGAATAGATGAAGTAATGCCGATGGATGAAGTAAAAATAATTTCTGAATATTTTCCAAAAGATTTAGATGATGTTCGATTGACTCCGATCAAAGAAAAAGCTCCTCAAGAAGTCAGCTATGGTAAATTGCGAATGATTTTGGCTTGGCTACAGAAGGGCAAACATTAAGTTGTAAGATTGGGACTTATAAATTCTACACTTCAGATAAAAAACAGATTTTAAAAACCATGGTTGATAAAATAATTTCCTCTTCACCAAAGTTTAAACATATAGAGATTGACCGCAACCGGATTCCTGACCGCCTTTGGAGGTTTATCTCGATGCCAAATGGCGGCTCCCACACACAAGCATCCGGATTAAACAAAAACCCCTGCTCAAAAAACTCTTTGGATTAAATTTTTGTTTTTCCCAGGTATATCCGCTGAACAATAACCTTGGATAATTTGTATCTAATCTTTTCCTTTTGTCTGCTGATCGGAATGCTTTTCATAATTTGACGTAAAAAATCTTTGAGCCGTTGCTCCACCCGCAGCAGATTCAATAGCTTTAATGGCTATTACTTGAACCTGTTGAACCGATTCATTTGCTTTTTGAGTGAGCTGCTTTATTTGTTCTGCCTGCTCTTTAATTTTATTTTCAAGCGATTGCACAATCTGCTTGTGAAGGCTTCCTTCCCCTTCCATTTCCTTCTGTGCAAGCTCCGATTGATGTTTGTATTTGAATTCAATCTTCTCAGAAACGGTTTTTTCAGTTTCTTTAATTGTTGTTTCAAGTACTTTCGGGAACTGTTCAACTTTTGCTTTTAGCTCAGCAAGCTCCTTTTCTTTTAGCACAACATTTGCTTCCCTTTCACTCAATTCCTTTTCAACAGATGTGCGCTTATCAATTAATTCTTTATCAAGCTTGGCTTTCTGATCGGCAAATTCATCCGCGTCCTTCTTTCTTTTAAGCTGAAGATTATAGTTATACTCTTCTTCTTCACGCTGCCGATCCTTCTTTAATTGAGTGTCCCTTTCCTTTTTTTGGTTTTCAAAATTTTCCTGTTCGAGCTTCCACTGTAATTTCTTTTGCATCATTTCTTCTTCAAAGGCAGCTCTTTTACTTTCGATCTCGGACTCAAAATTTGTTTTCTTTTCTTTTTGTGCTAATAAAAGAGCTGCGAGTGAATCTGCATTAGTTTTAATTTCGTAAATATCGTTTAAATAGTTTGTCTCAATCTCTTTTGCCTTTTTTATCTCTTCTAATTTTTTAAATTCTTCCACTAAATTCTCCCCGACATCATCAAGTGCATTCATTATTTCTATTTTAGTGCGGCTTATTCCATTAACGATTTTATCAATTGTATTTTCAGAGGCTTGTTTAACGATTTTACCTTCTTCTTCTTTTTTCTTCTCGGTTCTACGATCCTCCTGTTTTTGTTCTTTTAACTTTGCGATAGCCTCATTATATGCCTGCAATATCTGACTTTTAGTGCTTTTTTCGGTTATTTGATCTTCCATGTTTTCTCCTTTCAAATTTTATTTGATCAAATGTAGAAACTTAAATTGCAGAAATCAAGCATTTAATATTCATTTCTTTAAATCTGGCTCAAAAATACTCAGTATTTTTTTTTGCTTATGGACGGAATTATCCCCATAACTAATGGGGCTTCCCGTACAATGTACAAGTAATTGTATTTTAAAAACAAAAAACCCCGATTGTAAAATCAGGGCTATAAAATAAATCCCTGTCCACCCCGAATATTGAACGTAGCCGGATTGGCAGCGACCTGATTCCTGACCGCCTTTGGAGGTTTATCCCGACGACTACTGGGACTCCCACATCCCAACTAATCGGGACGCATGCTGTCCGCCTATGGCGGATCGGTGTTCTGGAGCTTATCCCGAATTTTCGAGATCGGAATGGGAAGAGACAAGTTTCTTAAGTTATTCCTATTAAAAATAAAAACCCTCAATCAAAGACTGAGGGCTTATAAAATAAATCCCTGTCCACCTCGAATATTGAACGTAGCCGGATTGGCAGCGACCTGATTCCTGACCGCCTTTGGAGGTTTATCCCGACCACTACTGGGACTCCCACATCCCAACTAATCGGGACGCATGCTGTCCGCCTATGGCGGATCGGTGTTTTGGAGCTTATCCCGAATTTATTCGGGATCGTAATGGGAAGTTGTGTTTTTGATTTCCAATAAACCTTTGAAATGTACTAATTAAAACAAAAAACCCCGATTGAAAAACCGGGGTTTATAAAATAAATCTTGGCAGCGACCTACTCTCCCACACACCTGCGCATGCAGTACCATCGGCGTGCTGGGGCTTAACTTCTCTGTTCGGAATGGGAAGAGGTGTAACACCCAGGCTATAACCACCAAAATTTAAACCTTGTGCTGAACTAGTTTCAGCATCTTAAAAATAAATAGAAAGACTGAAAGAGCTGAGAAAAAATATACTTAACACAAAAACTGTGAATAAAAATTAATGGTTAAGCCGCACGACTTATTAGTACTGCTCAGCTGAATCCCTTACGGGACTTATACCTGCAGCCTATCAACCTCGTAATCTCCGAGGAGTCTTTAGTCTCCGCCAAAGGCGGAGAGGGATACCTAATCTTGAAGCGTGTTTCGTGCTTAGATGCTTTCAGCGCTTATCACAACCGTACATAGCTACCCAACGATGCCACTGGCGTGACAATTGGTACACTAGAGGTACGTTCACTTCGGTCCTCTCGTACTAGAAGCGACCCTTCTCAAGTATCCTGCGCCCGCATAGGATAGGGACCGAACTGTCTCACGACGTTCTGAACCCAGCTCACGTACCGCTTTAATTGGCGAACAGCCAAACCCTTGGGACCTTCTTCAGCCCCAGGATGCGATGAGCCG
>MHAR01000071.1 GCA_001803045.1 Ignavibacteria bacterium RIFOXYB12_FULL_35_14
ACGAGGAATATCTCCGCTTAAAAATTCTCACTTGTATGCTCAAGAAGATATAAAATGACCCACTCGATTACGCGAAGACCCTATTTTTTAAAGAACTGTTCGGTCCTATTTAACTTTTTTATTTCTGCTTTGGTACCTATCCAGAGAGTTCCCGATCTTTCACCGAAAACACAATTTGCATCAGAATTGTAGTGTGTAAACTTTTTAGTTTTTTTATCAAATGAATAAAGTCCATCAAAAGTAGCAAGCCAAACAATGCCCGAATTAACATCATGACAGATTGAGGTAATGATATTCAGTCTAGCAGTAGGATTATAGAGATAAGTCCTGTACCTATTCTCTTTTGGATTAAATTCAACTAATCCTCCCTCTGTTCCCAACCACAAAATTATATTTTCATCTTCAAAAATTGAATTTATTCGTTGATTTGCCCCGCTTGTAACCGGCTTAAACCGGTTAACTGAGTAGTTCCAATATTTCGGGCGATTTGATTGGTCGACATTATTAATATCTTGTTTAGGCGATGTAATTCCATCAATTGATTCAAAACGATCAGTTTTTGAATCGAACTTACATAAACCCAGTTTGCCTCCGATCCAAATTGCTCCTTCATTATCTCCGTAAATTACTTGTATCGAATTATGGAACTTGCTTTCTCTATCGTCAATAGAAGATTGTAAAACACTAAACTTCTTGGTGATTTTATCAAACTTATACAAACCATCCCCGCTGCCAACCCATAGCTCTCCTTTCGTATCTTCACAAATTGCATAGATTTGATTGCTTTCGTTATCTCCTGTATCTACCGGGTTTGGTGTATAATGGATGAAAGTTTCAGATTTCTGATCGAACCTTTCAAGCCCAAGCCGCGAACCAATCCAGAAAATTCCGTCCTTATCCTCGAAAATTGTCGATAGAGTGTTGTCGAATAGACTTGTGGTATCTTCAATATCGTTCTTATAAGATGTAAAGTTATATCCATCAAACTTATAAAGCCCGCTCCATGTAGCAAACCATAAATAACCTATTTTATCTTGATAGATATACTGAATACTTGTTGGTGTGCCTTCTTCAATGGGAATAACTTCGAAAGGAAGTTCTGCTTGCTGGGGATTAACACAAGGAGAAAAAATTAGAAAAACTAAAACATGTAATAAAATATTTCGAAACGAATGATGAAAGGTCAACTGCAGCGAGGAAAATCGAGAGGTTAGTTCAGTTCCCGATCTATTGTCAAGATCATCGGTGATTTCAGAGTTACCAATTTTAGTCCCGATCACGCTTCTCCCTACTTTTAATTATTAGTTAAATAAGTAGTTAGCAGGAAGACAAATTAAGCTGGATACAGTATTAACTACTTCTCTATAAAAAATTTAGGAAGAAAAATTTGAAAAAGCAATATTAGATGAGTCGTATAAATACAGCAGGTAATTTTTAAGCTTTAGAAAATATTCGAAATTTAACTCATAACTCACCTTACGTAAATTGTGGCTAAAGCCATATACCTTGATGATCTGTTAACCCCAGCCTTAAGAACGTGTTGCATAACTCTGGAAGTTCATCTCTTTGCAGTTGACTTCAGAAGATGTTGCATAACTTCTTGGCGACCCCAATCTACCATCTTCTCTGAATAATAGATATATCTTATATCAAAAGGACGATAGTATATTTCTGAAAAATACGAACTCCAATTTTCATCTTTTGATAACGACTTCCTTGATTCACTTAGCTTCCAACCTCTAGTATCTTTCAAGTTATATCTTTCTCTTATAGTAGAATCGCTAAGAAGTAAACTTCTAAAGTCTATTATTCGTCTTCGTAATAACTCCTTATCAATATCGATTACAAATCTATCTCTTGCTGTTACAATTCCAGTTACATTTGTCGGAAATATCTCATCGACTGGGATAAAACCATCGTAACATTTTCGATTTTTTTCATCTCTTTTTACAAAAAAGTAATGAGGACTATTCGGTTCGAGCTTATACCATTTTACATTTTCAATGCTGTGATTATTTAGCCAATCGTATTTCACTTCTCTTAATCCAAATAGTTCAAAGTGAGATACTGATTTCCTTTTCTTAGCTTTATGTTTTATAAAGAAAACAATTGCAACGCCTTGCATTATATCAAAAACATTTTCGTCTTTACTTCCATCTGGTGCCTTCTCTTTTTTTAGACTATTTCCGTGAAGATCTAGAATATAAATTTCATCAAAACTATTCATTAGTGATTGACGCATTCCTCTGAATGTTGGATTATCCAAATAGCTGTGATTAGTTATGAATGCTAAAATACCTTCGCTAAGTTGATCTATCTTCCATTGCCCAAAACGAATAAACTTGACGTAATCATCCTGTAACCAATGCTTTTTTTCTTTAAAGTGCTCACCATCTACATATTTATAGTTTTCAATTTGATCTGTTATCCATTCTCCTTTGTTAGTTGATATTGAAGAATAGGGCGGGTTGCCATGCACAACTAGTATCGGAACAATCTTCTTTACTTTACCAGCTTCGTGGCTTTCGTGGGATAGTGATGACATTCCTGGAAGTTTTGTTTCTTCAAGTTCTTTCATCTCAAGAGTGTTTGTAAGGTAAAACTTAGCCCTTTCTTCATCATTCATTACATAGCCAAGCTCTTCAAGCAGAAACGATAACTTCATGTGACCTATTGCATAAGGAGCCATCATTAGTTCAAAAGCATAAAAGTTTTCAAGAATATGCCCTTTTATAAATTTCTTTTTTCCACCTTCACCATACTTGCTTACAAATTCATCAATAGCAATTTGTATCGCTTTAGCATTAAAACTAAGAGTTCCACCAGCAGGATCGAGCAGTGTAACATTTTTATCGGCTAATCCTAATGGTTTGTCAAACTTCTCTTTTAGAATAATATGAAGGGAGCGAACTATAAAGGAAACTGCGGGATCAGGTGTGTAATAAACTCCTCGCTTCTCTCTTGTTTCAGGATCATATTCGGCGAGAAATGTTTCATAAAAATGCAGAATCGGATCACTTCCTTTACCTTCACGGTAATACTGGTCTAATATCTTCTTTGCATCCGCAGCAGCGAGCACAGCAGAAATATCATCCACAATTGTTTCCATCTGCAACGGCAGATCAGCACCGGATATAAAACGAAATACATCTCTAAGAATTCCTATTGTTTTAGGAATGTATTTAATTGCTTCCCGTCTGTTAAAGTTCTTACCTGCTCTGAGTCTTGCGGCAAATAATCCATAAGTAATTGTTTGAGAATAAAGATCAGCGAATTCTTTTTCGCTTAATCCACCAATAAGATATTCTTTAAATGCTTCATAGAATCCAACTATCTCCTCATTCTCAGCATCAATTTCAGAAGTTACAATTTCATCTTTTAGGAATCGAGTTCTTTTAGCAAGTTCAACAGCAAGAGTTTTTGCCGTAAAGGTTCTAGGGAGTGAAAACGAAAAAAACTTATTCAACAACTCAAAGAATTTTTCTTCATTATGCAGAACAGGTGCTGTATGAAGTTTAGTTATTTCCTTATGATAAGCAATGAAGGCTTTGTCAATTTCCTTTCCATCGCGGTATAAGCGGAACTCAGTGAAGTTTGTAAGAATAACATTAGGAAAAGTTTTAAGATAGCGTTTAAGCTGTTCTGTATCTTCAACAGTATCTAAATCCTTACCGACGTCCTTTGCTTCGATATAACCGACAACATCCTGCTTACCATCCCAAATTCTAAAGTCAGGATTGCCAGCTTCAGTAGCCTTGGGCAGAGTCGTTATATCAATTTTCTTTTTACGATGTTGCTCAGAATAGTTTTTCAGAAGTGTTTCAAGGGTGCTGTAGTAAGATTCCTCTCTTGCATCGCCCTTATTATACTTCTTGGAAAGTTCTTTGAGATATTCGGAAATCATTACTTAATCGCCTGATGATTAGTAAAAAGAATTAAGTTTTAACAATTAATATATCGCAAATTAACGAATGATTCGGATATTCTCAATTATAAAGGTATGTAAAATAATAAAAGGAGATAAGTCAGGGCTCCAAAATTCTTGATTTTATTTGGTCAACCGTTGGCAATCCCTCCAGATAATATCTGCAGGCAAGAGCAGGATTGTCTGGTTCCGGTTGATTTTCAAAATCTTCACCATTGATTAAAAGAGTTGGTGATCCTCTGAATTTTAGCTTTTTAGCTTTCTCATTTGAATCAACGATAACCTCATGGTATGTGATGTTACCAAGGTCCTTTATTGCTTTTTTAACACTCTCAATCAAAATTGGAGAATTAGGGCAACCAATAAAATGCTGGAGTTCAATTTGTATTTTCACAGTAACGATTATCTTCCTTTTCGTTCAGTTAATCCACGGATTTACTAACTGGTATTTTGACCTGACGCTATTTTTTTATTTAATCTCATTTCATCAATATCGCCATAGCAAAACAATTTATTGTTTATTAATAATGCTGGGGTAATTGAAATCCTCCTGTCATTGTAAGCATCAATATGGATTATCTCAGCAGCTATGTCGGCAAAATCTAAGTGAATTTTACTAAGAACCATTTTAGCTCTATCACAAGCTTCACAATTATCGGATATAATTAAAGTCAGAGTCATGGTAAAATTTTTAGGTAAATTTAACAACGCTCCTCAGTAAGCACTGTCAAGAATCAGACATTACTTAAGAAATGATTTTTTTTATTTCATCAGGCTTATTGATGATGAGTTTATTTCGGTCAAAATCTATAATTCCTTTGCTGCGCAAGTCTGTCAAAATATAATTCACAGTCTGGCGGGAACAAGCTGTAAGCTCGCCAATATTTTGATGTTTCAGAAATGGTTTAACAAATATTTGATCGCCTACTTTTCTGCCATTTTTATCAGCATATCTTAAGATAAAAGATGCGACACGTTGATGAGCATCTTTGAAAATAAGATCTTCTATTCTTTCGGAAAAGCTTCGGAGTTTAAGTCCTAAAATTCTCGTGAGCTTAAGATTTAGTTCGGGGTTTTTTTCAATAAACGCGGCAAGATCATTTTTATTGATTGCGCAAATCATAGAAGATTCAACCGTTACTGCATAATCAGTTCTTTGGGTTTCATCCAGGTAAGCCATTTCGCCAAATATTTCTCCGGGATTAATGATGGCAATTATTTTTTCACTTCCGTCAGCAAGGTATTTGGTGATTTTCACTCTGCCAGTCTTAAGAAAATAGATGGTTTTTGACGGCTCATTTGCAAAATAAATCGGTTGTTCGCCTTCCACCGTACGGTCGGAAATCAAACGATTTAATTCCATCATTCGGTCCTTATTTAGACTACTGAAAAGATTAAAATTTTCCAGGTACCAAAGTTTTGATTTTTCTGTCATCTTACAACTTAGTTTTATTTTAGTAATGATTAACTAAATAGCTGTTTACTCTCATTCCAATATTTATCCATCTCCGCTAAAGTAGATTCGTTAAGTGATTTCCCACTTGCTATGATTTTCTTCTCCACAAATTTGAATCGTTCAATAAATTTCCGATTCGTTTTCCTTAACGCATTTTCAGGATTTATTCCTAAAAACCTGGCATAATTAACTAAAGCAAAAAAAACATCTCCAACTTCACTTTCCAGCATTTCATTTATCTTACTTTTGACATTTGACATTTGACTTTTGACCTGCTCAATTTCATGCATTTCCTCAATTTCCTCGATAACTTTTTTCCACACATCGCTTTTTTTCTCCCAATCGAAACCAACTTTAGCAGCTTTTTCCTGAAGACGATGTGCTTTTTGAAGTGCCGGTAAATTCTCAGGCACACCTTCTAAAACTGAATCTCTGCCTTCCTGTAATTTTATTGTTTCCCAGTTTTTCTTAACATGTTCTGCATCAGTAACTTTCTCGTTTCCAAAAACATGCGGATGTCTTCGTATTAATTTTTCGGTAATGCTATCAATCACTTCATCGAGAGTAAATTTTCCACTGCCTTCGGCTATTACAGTGTGAAATACAACGTGAAGCAGGAGATCGCCTAATTCTTTCTTCAATTCATCGTCATCACTATTATCTATTGCCTCAACAACTTCATGAGCTTCTTCAAGAGTTGCATGTTTAATTGAGTCATTAGTTTGTTCGCGGTCCCATGGGCATTCGTTTCTTAATCTTTTAACAATGTCCACAAATTCATTAAATTTAGTTGAGGTCATTCAGATTTCTTTCAAAAAATAATTTGTTTTTGCTGTATTGATTTTCAATTTAAACTTAATAAAAACTATAGCCCAAAAGAAAAGGATTTAAAATGATTGAAGAAAAAATAAATCAGCTTGGGTTCATTCTTCCCGATGCGCCTAAACCATTGGCGTCCTATGTCCCTGCAATTAAAACCGGTAATTTAGTTTTTACGGCTGGACAGCTTCCTATTAAAGAGGGTAGTTTAGTTTTCAAAGGTAAACTTGGAAAAGATTTAAGTGAAGATGAAGGAAAAAAAGCAGCACAAGTTTGTGCCTTAAACTGTTTGAGTGTGATAAAAAATGAGATTGGAAACTTAGACAACATTGAGAAAATTATTAAGCTGACAGTATTCGTCAGCAGTGCTGAGGGATTCATCAATCACCCGCAGGTAGCAAATGGTGCCTCGGATTTGCTTAGGGATGTTTTTGGAGAGAATGGAAAGCACGTACGAAGTGCGGTTGGTGTTGCAGCACTTCCCCTAAATGCACCGGTTGAAATTGAGATGATTTGTAAACTCAAAGAGTAATATGAGTTGTTTTCTCAATTTCAATTATAATGTTAATAGTTTAATGCCTTCTTCAATTCTCTAACAAGCTTTAGAGAATTCTTGTACTCACTACTATCATTCATTAGTGATTTTATTATAGCACTACCTACAATTACTCCGCTGCAATATGGAGAAAATAATTTTACATCTTCCGGAGATGAAATTCCAAAACCAACTATAAGTGGATTTTTTTTAAGTAAAGCTGAAACATTTTTAAGTTGGTTAAGAGTTTCATCTTTATGGAGTATTTTTTCCCCTGTTGTTCCTGTCATGCTCACGTAATACAAAAATCCTTGACTAAGCTCATCAATTATTTTTATTCTCTCTTCAGAAGTAGTTGGAGTCGCCAATAAAATTACTTCCAATCCATTAAATGAATGGCAGAAAAAACTATCATATTCATCAATAGGCACATCGGGGATTATGACTCCATTTACCCCACAGTTTATGGCATCTGCAGTAAATTTATTCGCACCATAACTTAAAACCGGATTCGCATATCCCATCAATATAATCGGTTTCTCAGTTTCCTTTCTGATAGCTTCGACAAACGAAAATGTTTTTTCGATATTAATACCGTTTTGTAATGCTAAATAAGAAGAGTGTTGAATCGTCGGTCCATCAACTAATGGATCGCTAAAAGGAAAACCTATTTCGAGAATATCTGCTCCAGCATCCAGGACAATCAAAGCCAGTTTAGTAAAATTGTTTTTATTTGGAAATCCACTTGTGAGAAATATTGAAAGAATTTTCTCCCCACGAGCATTTTTATTTTTAATATAATCTGAGATTAATGACAAATTTTACACTTAAGTTTTATTAAGGATAAATGTAAACATCAAAGTATGATTTACATATTCTCATTCAGTTTCTCTCTAATAGTAGTTAAATCCTTATCGCCTCTGCCGCTAATATTAACGACAATCAAATCCTCAACTTTAGTTTTCGGCATAAGATATTCCAGGTAAGCAACAGCATGTGCTGTTTCAAGAGCAGGTATTATACCCTCATATGTAGATAATAGCTTTGTTGCTCTAATTGCTTCGTCATCAGTAACGGACGCGTAATTAACTATTGACTCATCTTTAAGGTGACTGTGTTCTGGACCAACTCCCGGATAATCAAGCCCGGCAGAGATTGAATGAACAGGTGATACTTGTCCATTTTCATCCTGAAGTAAATAGGTTTTCATTCCATGAAAAATTCCTTCTTTGCCTAAAGAGAGAGTAGCGCTATGATGATTTGTATGAAGACCTAATCCGGCGGCCTCGATTCCAATTAGTTTTACACCATGATTAATAAAAGGATAAAAAATTCCAATGGCGTTGCTACCTCCTCCAACACAGGCAAGGATGTAATTTGGCAATCTATTCTCTTGAGCAAAGATTTGTTCTTTTGTTTCTATTCCAATTATTGATTGAAAATCCCTAACCATCATGGGATATGGATGGGGACCGACAACTGAACCTATGATGTAATGCGTATCTTTAACATTTGTAACCCAATCTCGAATTGCTTCATTCGTGGCATCCTTTAAAGTTTTACTCCCGGATGTTACTGGTATTATTTTTGCTCCAAGAAGATTCATTCTAAAAACATTTAAACTCTGCCGCTCCATATCAACTTCACCCATATAGACCACGCACTGAAGACCAAATTTAGCACATACAGTTGCGGCTGCAACTCCATGTTGTCCGGCGCCGGTTTCAGCAATAATTCTTTTCTTCCCTAATTTTTTGGCAAGAAGTATTTGTCCAAGAGTATTATTGATTTTGTGTGCGCCAGTATGACAAAGATCTTCTCTTTTCAAATAAATTTTGCCTTTTCCATAAAACTTGGTAAGGTTCTCTGCAAATGTTAATGGAGTCGGTCTGCCCGAATAATTTTTGTGGAGAAGATTTAATTCATTGTTAAAATCTTTGTCATCCTTTAGTGCTAAATAGACTTCTTCTAACTCTTGAAGAGGCGTAATTAAAGTTTCAGGAACAAATTTGCCCCCGTACTTCCCGAACTTTCCTCTTTCATCCGGTAAATTGTATTTAGTTGATGTGGTCATACAATCCTAATGATCATAATTTATGCTTTAAATAATTAATCTTATTAAAAAACTCATTCAATTTATTCTTATCTTTTTTCCCCGGCACAATTTCAACCGAAGATGAAAGATCTACGGCTTTAGGTTTGATCTGAGTAAATATGTATTCTATATTTTCTGACGAAACCCCACCAGATAAAATTATTTTATGTCGTAGTGAAATTGGTATTTTTTCCCAATCGAATTTTTTCCCTGTCCCTCCATATTCATTTACGGAATACGAATCAAGCAAGTATGAGACATCTTTATATTTAGATAGTGTTGAGTAATCAAAACTTTCATCTATTCTAAAACTTTTAATGACTGGAAAATCAACATTTTTTAATGTGTTTGGCTTTTCATCCCCATGAAGCTGAACTGCATTCAATCTAACTGTTGAAGCTATCTCGTTAATATTTTTAGCGGATTCATTTACAAATACACCGACTTTAACAGTAAAAGGAGATAATTTTTCAATTATCTTTCTTACAGCTATAGGCTCAATGTACCTCTTGCTTTTTGCATAAAAGATAAAACCCAAAGCATCTGCACCCAAATTTTCACATAGTGAGGCATCATCAATGTTTGTAATACCGCAAATTTTAACTTTCAATTTGACACCATTCTTTAAGCTCTTTTAATTGTGCTTTGATGTCCTCTGCTTTCATCAAGTATTCACCTACAAGGATTGCATTTGTCCGTGCATTCTTTAAGCGTTTTACATCAGATTGACTATTTATGCCGCTCTCGGAAACAACGTAAACTATGTTAGGTATCTTTTGAGATATTTCTATAGTGGTTTCGAGATCAGCTGAGAAATTCTCCAGGTTTCGATTATTAATTCCAATTAACTTATTAACATCAAAACTTATTTTTTCCAATTGAGCTTCTGAATGTAGCTCGAGTAATACTTCCAAACCACATTCATAGGCTGCATGAGTGAGTTCATTAATTTGATTTTTGGTTAATGCCTCAGAAATTAGAAGAATAATATCTGCACCAAATGATTTAGACTCAAAAACCTGATAAATGTCAATTATAAAATCCTTGCGTAGCAATGGAGCTCGTTTATCTTTGGCTATATCTGATAAGTATTGCAAATCTCCTTGGAAGAAATTTTTATCAGTCAGGATTGATACAGCTTCAACACCTTCATCGAAGTAGATGTCGGCAATTTTTTTATGATTAAAATCTTCCCGGATTATTCCCTTTGATGGACTAGCTTTTTTTATTTCGGCAATGATAGAAATGGTTTTGCTTTCTTTAAGTGAGTCTATCAAGCTTAAATGTTTTGTATTGAAGAATTCCATTTCTTTAAAGGAATTCAGAGTGTAGAATTTCTTGAGCCTAGAAACCTCTTCTTTTTTAACTTCAAGTATTTGATTCAAAATATTCATTATTTATTGCTGTAGGCCTTAAGTTCATTTAACTTTCTTAGCGCTGCACCGCTGAGTATTGATTCCTCCGCGATTTCTGTACATTCGTCTAGGTTATCTGATTTACCGGCACAATACAAAGCAAGAGCTGTATTAGCAGCAATTGTATGAAATGCACCGTTGCGTGTTTTATTCTCAAATACATCAAAAATTAACTTTGCATTTATTTCAGATGTATCACCTTTGATTTGGGATTCATCTACTAAAGGATAATTAAAAGTGGCATTTGAGATCACGTAGTTTTTTACTTTTGATCCTTTATTGTATTCGTAAATTGTTGTTGAATCGCCAAGATTTATTTCATCATATTTGTCGTTGCTGCATAAGAAACAGACCTTCTCCAAATCTAAGTACTTTGCAGCTTCCGACATGGTTTTTGCAGCAGATGAACTGAATGTCCCTATTATTTGCCTTTTAACTCCAGCCGGATTAGTGAGGGGACCCAGCATATTGAATACAGTTTTGATACCCAATTCTTTTCGGACAGGTGCAGCATACTTCATTGCCGGATGATAAAGAGGTGCAAATAGGAATGCAATTCCGATTGTGTTCAATGCTTCTTCAGATTGTTCCGGCAACAGATTTACATTTATTCCAAGTTCCTGAAGAACATCCGCACTTCCACATTTGCTGGATATGGAGCGGTTTCCATGTTTAGCTACTTTAACTCCCGCACCAGCAGCTGCGAAAGCTGTAGCAGTTGAAATATTAAATGATCCTGAATTATCGCCCCCGGTTCCGCACACGTCAATTACATTATTATCACTGCAATTTATTTTAATACTTTTATCTCTCATAGCTTGTACAGATCCGGCAATTTCTTCCGCTGTTTCACCTTTTGATTTTAAGGCGATTAAAAATGCAGCTAAATGCGAGTTGTTTACATTTCCGTTCATTATTTTTGTCATTGCTGCATAGGATTCTTCAAAAGTTAAATCCTCTCCGGCAATTATTTTTTCTAAATATTCTTTCATTTTATAGATTCAGTTATTTTGAAAACTCTAACTTTCCAACCAATTTTTAATTATGTTCTTTCCTTCATTAGTTAAAATGGATTCAGGATGAAATTGGATTCCCTCAACAGGATAATATTTATGCCTTACTCCCATGATGATTCCATCATCTGCTTCTGCAGTTACTTCAAGAACATCCGGTAAAGTTTCCTTCTCGATAATTAAAGAATGATATCTTGTCGCTTCAAATCTTTGAGGGATATTTTTATAAATTGTTTTTTCATCGTGATTAATTAACGAAGTTTTACCATGCATCAATACCGGGGCTTTAACTACTTTCCCGCTGTAAGCAATGCCTACCGCTTGATGACCTAAACATACTCCAAGAATAGGAATTGATTTACCAATCTGCTGAATTAAAGTCAGCGAAATTTTCGAATCTTCGGGTTTACCCGGACCGGGAGAAATTAAAATTTTATCCGGACTGAGTTCAGTTATTCCGGTTTCATCAATTTCATCATTCCTTTTAACAACAAGTTGATTCTCGAAATTTCCCACAAGCTGAACAAGGTTGTATGTAAATGAATCGTAATTATCTATCACTAGGATTTTCATCAATTACCTCCGCATATTTCAATGCATTAACCATGGCTGCCGATTTATTTTTGATTTCCTTTGCTTCAAGCTCGGGCTTACTGTCTGCAACAATACCGGCTCCTGCTTGCCAATAAACATCATCACCTTTCGCGAATAATGTTCTTATTGTAATGCACATATCTAAGTCGCCCGAAAAATCAAAATAGCCAACTGCACCTGCATAGATATTTCTAGCTTTTTTCTCGTACCGATCAATCAGTTGTATTGCTCTTATTTTTGGTGCACCGGTAACAGTTCCGGCAGGGAAGCATGACATCAAAGCATCAATTGAGTCTTTATCATCGGCTAATTCACCCTCAACTTTTGAAACAATATGCATCACATGAGAGTATCTTTGAACTTTCATATGCTCTGTTACTTCCACTGAACCAAATTTGCAAACCCGACCAAGATCATTCCTGCCGAGATCTACAAGCATTGTATGCTCTGCTCTTTCTTTTGGATCATTAATTAGATTTTCTTCAAGGCTCTCATCATCCTCACTGGTTTTTCCTCTCTTTCTGGTTCCAGCGATTGGAAGCACTTGTGCTTTTCCATTTTTAACTTTTAAAAGATCTTCTGGAGATGTTCCAAGAATTGTTAAATCATTTTCAAATTCGAGGTAATACATGTAAGGTGACGGGTTTATAATTCGCAGTGCTCGATATACATTCAACAGATCGCCTTTATACTTTGTTGAAAATCGTTTTGAAAGCACTATCTGAAAAATATCGCCTTCAATAATATTCAGCTTACCAGCCTCAACCATCTTATAAAATTCATTGGGATTAAATTCTTCATTAATTTCTCCGAGCGCTGAAAAATCCGTTAAGTATTCAATTGGTCTTTTTAGATCAAGTCGAAGTTTAAGTAATTCACTTTTTGCTGAATAGAATGCGGTCTCCAAGTTTGTTTGTTCGTCAACAAATACATTTGAAATTAGAATTATCTGATGTTTGTGATGATCAAAAGCAAGGATTGTTTTATAAATTCCAAATATCGAATCGGGATTATCAAAAACTTCATCTTTAGCTTGTTTATGAGAGTCAAACTCTATTACTCTTTCAATCAATGAAATGTTTTCGTAGCCTAAAAAACCTACAATTCCACCAGTAAAATCCGGTAATCCATCAATTTTAGGTTGTCTGTATTTTTTTATTTCTGCTCTTATATATTCAAAAATAGATTTATCATAAACGTCAGTACTTCCATTTGTTTGCTCAGTTATGCTATATGCTTTATTACTAAAAATTTTTATAGGGTTTTGACCAATGAAAGAGTATCTAGCCATGTTAGCGGATTTTTCAACTGATTCAAGCAGGAAATTCTGTTTACCTTTTTCTCTTATCTTCAAATAAGCTAAAACCGGAGTAAGGAGATCTGCCGTAATAACTTCATAAACCGGAATTAAGCTGTATTCTTTTGCATATTCTTTGAATTGTTGGAGATTCATTTCTTTGTTTCCATAATCAGTAAAATAATTTTAATAAATGATTTTTGACTTTTAACTGAAATTTAAAGCAAAAAACCCCTCCCAGCTGACTGAGAAGGGTTTTTAATTGTAATATTTCTCTAGGGTTACTGGGTCATATTAATATGCTTACAGTGCCACCACCAAGAATTCTCAATGGTTTGATTTTTTAAATGATAATATGATTCAGTGATATTTTTCATAATTACTTCTGCAAATATAGAACACTTTATTTGTTTGTCAAGATATCAATTAGACAATTTTTAGGCATAATGACTGAAATCAAATCTCCCACGCAAAAATAAACCCTAATCTTAACATGTTCTTGAAAATAAATGTTTTGCGTTTAGGAGGATATTCATAAATCGAATTGCTGTACCCAATTACTTTGGATGAAGTTGGTACATAAAAACCCAATTCAAGTGATAAAAATTGAATTAACCTAAAACCAGCTGAAGCATTTAACATGAGGATGGAGGCATATTCAGTTCCCCAGCTATTTGAACCACTTCCCCCTGTGTTTGAATGGTACAACATTCCAACAATGATGTAAAAAGGGTCATGAAATATATACTTAGTGGAAAGCCCGACTTCTAAGCCAGTAAAACTAACCATGGCTGTACTTCCAACCTTAATTTGTAAAGCTAAAGGATTTAATGGGATATAGGCAGCATTCAAATGATAGGAAATAGGTGACCCCTCACCACCCATTAGTCCGCTTTACAGTCTAACCCAATTTGCCTCAAGATCAAACCCAAGTTTGAAGCTTTGAGCATTGACTATTGTAGAACAAACTAGAACGAATATTTTTAACAGTTTCATGTATAGCCCCCAAATATTAATCAAACAAAGGAAAATTAAATAATTTTCGAACAGAGTAAAATTTAATTTTTAATTGATGATAAGTAAATATTAGTGTAATTATTGATATAAATTTGTTAAACTTTTAATGAAATTTTAGTCTATATTGTCTAATGTATTGATTTTGTTGATTGATTTGTTAAAATTTGAGCAGCTAAAGAGGTAGAAAATGAAAAAAGTGGTAATATTATTTGCAGCAATCATGTCATTGAATTCTTATGCTCAGTTCAAAGAATCCGGGATACCAACAACAAACATACGTGATGGAATTGTTAATCACAGCGTTGGGTCATTGTTCGGATTTTTGAATTCTGATAATTTTACAATGAGGCACTCCTTCAACATGTCTTATTCTGCTTTTGGAAATCAGGGATTAGCTTTGGGAGTTTACACCAACAGCATGATGCTTAAATTAGCAGAGGACATGAATTTTCAAGTTGATGCAAGCATCGTTCAATCCCCATATTCAACTTTTGGTAAAGATTTTCAAAACCAGATGAGCGGGTTTTATATTACTCGTGCTGCATTTAATTATAAACCATGGGATGATGTGTTTATTTCAATCCAATATAGAAATTTGCCGCTATCATACCACTACTCTGACTATGGTTTTTATAATAATAGATTTTATAATCCTTTTTTTAGCGACGGTTTTTTTGAGAGATAAACTTAATAAATTATAAAAATATTTTTATCAGTGATTTTGTTGAGCATAAGTTAGTGAAAGGGAATATTTCTTCGAACACAAATCATAAATTGCCCCGAAAATCCTCATCATTTTCGAATGCTGTCCTTATTCTCCTGATCATTATTCTAGCCATTGTTGTAATGTTTCTTTCCTATTCATTGTATATAAAGATTCAGAACATCTCTTCTGAAGAGGATAAATCCAATCGGGAAATTGCTTCCGCAATAATTCAAATTGAAGTTATGAACGGATGCGGGGTTGACGGTGTTGCAGCTAAGTTCACAAGTTATCTGCGAGAAAAAAATTTTGATGTCGTTCAAATAGGGAATTACATCTCCAACAACATTGATGAGACTATTATAATTGACAGAATTGGCAACAGAGCAAATGCAGAAAAACTTGCAGACGTTTTAGGTGTTAATAAAAAGAATATTATTCAACAGTTAAATAAAGATTATCTTCTCGATGCTACACTTGTAATTGGGAAAGACTATAATAAATTAGAACCATTAAAATGAGGAAAACTTGAATTCATCTCTACTGGCAAATAAAATAACCGATTTAATTTTTAATAAAAAAGGATATGATGTTAAGATTATAGATTTACGAAAACTGACGACGATTACAGATTATTTTGTGATTTGTACCGGCGACTCCGATACACAAGTTAAAGCAATTGCTGATGAAGTTGATAAGCAGCTCCGTGATGAAGGAATAAAATCCTGGCACATAGAAGGATATCAAGGACTAAATTGGGTCCTTATTGACTTTGTCGATGTAGTGGTACATGTATTCAAAAAAGAAACTCGTGAATTTTATAATCTTGAAAAACTTTGGGGCGATGCGCCATCAGTTGATGTAGTTGATCCAATTTTGAAAAAAGAAAGTGAGATTTCGAAATCGGAAAAGAACATCCGAAGAAGGGTCACTAAAAGGAAATAATTTCTCATACACAATTTTAAGCCAATCAACCACAAAGAGCTCTAAGAAGTCACAAGAACACGAAGATTGTGTTTGTTGTTTTAACTTTGTGCACTTTGCGCAAACCTTTGCGAACTTTGCGGTAAAGTTATTGATTGGTTTGTTTGTATCATAAAACTTCTAGCTTACTTAATTGAAAAATTATCTCGCTGAAATATTTAACGAAGCTTCTAACAAGTTAGCTTACCTTAAGAACATTAAAATCACGTTTGATATTCCCAAGAATGAATCGCAAGGCGATCTATCTTCGAATGCAGCTCTCCTTCTTTCAAAACAGTTAAAGAAACCACCACGAAAAATTGCCGAAGAAATTCTTTCATCACTTGTTTTTGATAAAGACATTATCAAAAATACAGAAATAGCTGGTCCGGGTTTTATCAATTTTTATTTTACACCAATCTTTATCGCACAAATAATAAAACCTATTTTAACTAATCCGCGATCCTACGGTAAATCAGTTAAATATAACGGTAAAAAGGCTAATGTTGAATTTGTTTCTGCAAATCCCACTGGTCCGCTGACGGTGGGTCACGGGCGAAATGCAGTAGTTGGCGACACGATAGCTAATCTTTTAGGATGGGTTGGGTATGAAGTTGATCGCGAGTATTATTTTAACAATGCCGGAAGGCAGATGAGAATACTCGGTGATTCTGTAAGAATTAGGTACTTAGAATTATTAGGTAATAAAGTTGATTTTCCCGAAGATTATTATCAGGGTGAATACATAACAGAAATCGCAAGGAAACTGGTTAGTGATTATGGCGATAAATTGCTTGAAGAAAAGCCGGAAGGAATTTTTAAGGATAAAGCTGAACAAGAAATTTTTGTTGAAATAAAAAACACATTGCAGCGGCTTGGAATAATTCACAAAATCTTTTTTAATGAAAACTCGCTTTATGAGGAAGGAAAAATTGTAGAGGTCCTCGATGAGTTTAAGAATAAAGATTTATCTTATGAAAAAGATAGTGCTGTTTGGTTAAAGCTTGCACAACTTGGAAATGATCAAGATAAGGTAATAGTCAAAGCAACAGGGGAACCGACATACAGGTTGCCTGATATTGCATATCATATAACAAAGTTCAAGCGTAATTACGATTTAATGATTGATATTTTCGGCTCAGATCATAATGCAACCTATCCTGATGTTCTTGCCGGACTGAAAGCTTTGAGTTATGATGACAGCAAAGTAAAAGTGCTTATTCACCAATTTGTTACGATTACAGAAAATGGTGAAATTGTTAAGATGTCCACACGCAAAGCCAATTACGTCACACTCGATCAATTGGTGGATGACGTTGGTGCCGATGTTGTGAGATATTTTTTCAATATGCGGAACATTTCTTCTCACATGAACTTTGATCTTACGCTTGCCAGGAAACAATCCGAAGAAAACCCGGTGTTCTATTTGCAGTATGCACATGCGAGGATAA
Organism: Ignavibacteria bacterium RIFOXYB12_FULL_35_14; assembly: GCA_001803045.1. Lineage (GTDB taxonomy): Bacteria > Bacteroidota > Ignavibacteria > Ignavibacteriales > Ignavibacteriaceae > XYD12-FULL-36-8. Next base: position 17,284 of record MHAR01000071.1, read on the forward strand.
GTTCGATAATCAAGATGGTTGAGAATGAAAAATTGCAGCCTTCAACGGATAATCTAAATCTACTGACGGCTAATGAAGAACAGCTCTTATTAAAGAAGCTCCACCAATTTGAAAATGAAGTGCTGCTGAGCGCTGAGTTTTACGAAACGCATAGGATATGCGTTTATCTTGAAGAATTAGCTGCAGCATTCCATAAGTTTTATACTTTTTGCAGAATAATTGGGTCGGAGAAGAACTTAGCTGAAGCGCGATTAGCATTGGCTGTTTCAACTCGTGCGGTTATTAAGAATGGATTAATGATTTTGGGTGTATCTGCGCCGGAGAAGATGTAGTCGGGAATAAGATTAATGCAATAATAAAAACCCAACAATGTAAACAAACATTTTAAGGAACACTTTCGAAATTTAAACTCAATTAAGAATTCACTATATTTTTTTCAAAGAAAGGGAACACTATGAACAAAACAAAATATTCATTGGCTAAAGCTCAAAAAGCAGTTGAAATTTCCTCGAAGATTGAAGGACATAATTTTACGCGGAAGAAATCAAATAATTCTAATAAAGCTAAAGTTAAAGCTAAAAGTTAATGTCAAAATACACGCAAGATAAGAACTACATTTATTACAAGAACACAGATATTCCTAAAAATAAGCTTAACATTAGAAACCAAATGATTCTTGAAGCGAAGGAAAGGAAGTTATTATTAGGCGGTTACGAATACTTTCACAACAACTTATCTGAATCCACTATTTTTGATGAAAAATATTTTAAAGAACTACATAGAAAAACATTTGGTAAACTTTATGATTTTGCCGGTAAATATAGAACAGTAAATATTTCAAAAGGTTACATTACATTTTGTCAAGTTCGATTTCTTGAACAAACATCGAAAGACATATTCAAAAAACTTGAGCAAGATGGCTATTTGAAATATTATTTCTCAAAACCAAAAGAAGAATTTGCTGCTAAAATATCTTTTTATATGTGTGAGCTAATTGCTCTTCATCCATTCTTTGAGTTCAATGGCAGAATAACCCGATTGTTCTTTGATATGATTGCTGCTTATAATGGTTACGAATATATTGATTATGAGGATACCTTAAAAATGGTAGGTGGCGACAATAAATTTATAAAAGCATCAATTGATTGTATGGCAGGAAATGAGAATGCTATGTATCGAATAATTCTAAAAGGGTTAAAAAAGGCGGAATGACTTTTTTCATTCGGTTTATCAAAGTACAATTTTTGTTTGATTGGATGCTTTCCCTTTCAGTTGCCGAGATAGATTTTAAATAATAACTTCTTTCCTAATTGAATGCCTGCACCAGAAAAAATTAGCCGAAGCATTAGCTGTTGCAACTCGAACGGTTATTAAAAATGGACTGACAATTTTGGGTGTTTCCGCACCTGAGAAAATGTAAAAAAATAAACTAAAAATCAGCTAGCTCGATTGTTCAGAATAAGTCCTAGTTGTGCCGGTTTCCAGCAATACTTTTTCACAAACTCATAAAAATATTCCTGCCTTAAAAAATTCAATATTTTAATCAGTTAGTAAAAAAAGTTATGTTTGCATATCGAACAAACAATCAGAGTTCAAAATGAGGAACAATATTCTTCTATTCAAAATAATTCTCTACTTATTCGTCATTCTATTCTTTTACTCATCTGATATTTACAATCAAACTTTAACGGCAGAACAGATATATAAAAAAGTTACTGATGCTGTGGTAGTTATTCACGCTTATGATGAAAATAATGAATTAGTAAAACAAGGTAGTGGTGTTGTTCTAAACGATAAGGGTTACGTTGTTACAAATTATCACGTTCTTGAAGGTTGTGATAGGCTTGAAATATTACACAATAAAGAAATTGTTCCTTATGTTGATATAATTGGAATTGATGTAGAAAAGGATATTTTAATACTAAAAATTAAAGCTAAAAAATTTCCCGCTATTAAAATAGGTGATTCAAAAAAAATAAATATCGGTCAAAGAGTATATGCTATCGGTAGTCCTTTAGGATTTGAAAACACGATTTCAGAAGGTATAATTAGTGGATTAAGAAGCTATGAAGAATATGAGAAGAGTTTTATTCAGATAACAGCAAGTATTTCGTCTGGAAGCAGTGGAGGTGCTATTGTAAATGATAAGGGAGAATTAATAGGAATAAGCACTCTTACATCAAAGGAAGGACAAAATTTAAACTTTGCTATTCCTATTGGTGATGTTTTGATTGTTGAAATTAGTTCGTACTCAAAAGGTGATGCTTATAAAGATTTTGAATGGTTTGCTAAAGGATTTCGTGCTCTTGAAAAACGTAATTATCACCAAGCTATAAAATATTACTCAAGCTTTATCGAAGTATATTCAATATATGCAGCCGCATATTATAATCGTGGTATTGCAAAATATAATGTAGAAGATTACAGCGGTGCAATTCAAGATTTCAACAAAGCGATTGAGATTGATCCTAAGGATGCGGCCGCATATTACAATCGTGGTAATGCGAAAAAAAAATTTGAAGATTACTGGGGAGCGATTCAAGATTGCAATAAAGCTATTGAACTAGATGTGGAACATATAAACGCATATATCATTCGTGGAAATTCAAAAGCAAACTTAAAAGACTATCGAGGGGCAATTCAAGATTACAACAAAGCGATTGAAATTAATCCGAAGGATGCAGCCGCATATTATAATCGTGGTACTGCAAAATCTAATATAGAAGATTACAGCGGTGCAATTCAAGATTACAACAAAGCGATTGAGATTAATCCGTATTATGAAGATGCATATTTTAATCGTGGTTTGACAAAATATAATCTAGGAGACAAATACGGTGCTTGTTTGGATTGGAGTAAAGCGGGTGAACTGGGTAATTACAAGGCTTATGATTTTATAAAGCAGTATTGCAACTGATAGTTTTACATTCAAAACGGCAACTAAAAAACTTGATGCCGAAGAAGAATATCAAAATATATTTAAGGAGTAAAGCATGATAGAAAAATATAAACCAGCAATAATCTTTTTTTGTGTGATTGCTATAATAATGATTTTATTTCCTCCAATATATGAAGGTGGTGAGTATAATTCAGATGAGGGATATAGTTTTATATTTAATATAAGATTTGACTACATGTTGAACGTATCAAAGTTACTTATTCAGCTATTCATGGTTTTTTTATGCTCAATCCTCTTTTATTTTATGTATGCTCGTTTTAAGTATTTTAAACAAGCATTCACTTTTTTTTATATAATCGTTATTGCAATGGTGTTATTTCCGCCCGTTCAAGACTATTCCTTTTTAGGATATGACTTTATTTTATTGATGAAAGCGCATGATGTTGAATTAGATTTATCCATGCTATCATTGCAAATATTTGGAGCAGCTTTATTAACGATACCATTTTATTTTATTTATAAGCGATATAAAAACAAAAAGGATTCTATGGAAAACTAAATGAAACTTACATTTATCATATCATTACTTATTTCTCTCTCGATTTTCGCACAGAACGAAAAACGCACTGTAACTTTTGATAAGAACACTCAAGGCGGGTTCAATATTTACAGCAATTCTGGTGAGTTATTATATGCATACAATAAAAAGAATTGTGATTCTACAACACTTGAAACGCTGAATGATATTTTCTTTAAGGGTGATAGCAAAAATAAAAGCGAAGTTGCTGTTATCAATTTGGAAGAAAAAGGGTTTGATTGGAGTAATATTATTATAGCATGTGCTACATTCATTGGCACGTTAGGTGGATTATTATTGGGCAATAGATTGAGTAAAATTACTCAATTGGATTATTATCGAAGAACCTTGGAAGTAGAGAGAAGAAAAGAATGGATAGCACATCTTGGAAATTACGTTGCTGAATACATTGGATTAACCAACGAAATTTATTATCAGATTCAAACAATGGCTCTATATAATGAATCTCCTTTAAAATCACAATTCCATGAGGTTATTTGTGATTCAATAAAAAGCTGTTCTATAACTTACAAAGAATTACAAGTATTATTTATAAAAATCAATTTGCTCCTGAATAGTGAAAACAAAAAACATGATGAATTGTATGGTGTCTTAAAAAAAGCCGATAAGGTAATTATGAAGCTTTATGAATCAATGGTTATGGGAATAAAATCTGGAATATATAGTACAGATAAATTTATTGATTATGACGAGTTCTTAAAATCTTTAAGCAATCTGATTAAAATAGTTATAGAAGAAGCTGAAAAAGAAATCAGAAACATTCAATTAGCAAAATCTGCAAATTTCTTTTCTAAACTATTCAATAATAAAAAGTATAAATATATTTAGATCTTAAACACCAAGTTAAGTTGCAGTGTTTATTGAGAGTTCAAAAATTTTCTAAAAGCATTACTGAATATTCACCATAAAATTTAAGTACTCCGAAAAATTTTTATCAGGTACACACTTCAATTCTATCTTTTAATGAAATAATTCACACAACATTCTTTTATTTCTCGCACCATACATAATAAAATCTTGGTTCAAGAGTTTTGGCACCCGAGAAAATGCGAGAGAATTAAACTAAAAATCCGCAAGCGCAACCGTAGCAGCATAAACTTGGTTTGCACCAGCTTCCAGCAATACTCTTCCACATTCGTTAATTGTTGCCCCTGTTGTCATCACATCATCAACAAGCAAAACGTTTTTCCCTTTCACATTTTCCGTCTTCCGAACTTTAAAAGCGCCTTCAACATTTTCTTCTCTCTCTTTAAGTGTCATTGTTGTCTGAGATTGAGTAAAACGCATTCTTTTTATGGCATTGGCTTTAACAGCGATAGAAGTCTGAGAGGAGATGCCTTTTGCAATGTAATAAGATTGATTAAAACCCCGCTCGGCTTTCTTTAAATGATGCAAAGGAATTGGAATGACCATGTTTATGTTCCAGCTTTGAAACTGAGATTTGAAATGCTTTCCCAAACTTTTACCGAGAAAAATTCCAATGTGGAATTTCTTGTCATATTTAAGTGCATGAATTATGTGCTGCAGCTCTTTATCTTTTTCAAAAATGTATTGAGATACGAAACTAGAAATAATTCGCTTACTCTCGTATTTTCTTTGATACTCTGATTTGATGAACTCGGGATCGGCAAGTTTTATTTTTGAAAGACATGAGTTGCAGACTGTATTTTCAGCAGTTGCTAATTTGTTCCGGCAGGAAGTACAGAATCTCGGAAGAATAAAATCGAATAATTCGGTAAGATAGTTGTTAAACATTTTTATTATAGTCCATTTCTGAATTGTCATGCTGAATTCATTTCAGCATCTTTTTAAGAATGTAATCTGGAGATTCCGAAACAAGTTCGGAATGACAATTAATAATGAGTTACAGCATTCCCTCGCGTTTTCGTATGAACCATTCAATCCCAAATAACAAAATTATTGCAATCATTAAAAATTCATTCGACCAGAGTGAATATTCTTTTGTATCAATTTTCTCTTTTGATGATTTAAGATTTAGCTCGCTTAGAAGTTTGAAAAGAGATTTTGATTGATCAACATTAAAAAACTTTCCTCCCGAAACATTCGCCAATGAGTTTAAAAATTCATAATCCATTTTAGTATCCATCATCTCAATATCAACCTCACCAACATTGAATAAACCCTTATCCGACCCAAGTAATTTGTTGTTGAGTTTAGCTTCGCCAACGAACGAATAATTTCCCGCTTTATTTGTCTGAAGAACACCTTCGTACAAGCCATTACCAAGCGAATTAAGATTCAATTCAAATTTATCGTTATCATTTTTCAATCTTACTTTTACCTCGGCGTCCGAAATTGGATTGAATGTATCGTCATAAACCTGGGCAGTAAATTCAACTTCTTCACCGAGGGCAAAGAGCTTTTTTAAAGTCCTGATCTGAACTCGCTTTTTATCTTCGGGACTGTTAAGCCACTTTATGCTATTCAAAATAAATCTATCAAATACATCCTGATCTTTCATCGCTGTCTGAAGTTTCCATTTCCAAATATCTTTTGCCAAAACTGCAATCGAACGTTGATTTCCAAGTCTACGAGTTAGAATAAGCGGTTTGTTAGTCGGAACATTATTCACCTTAGTCCTTGCAGCTATTTCACTTTCTGGTTTCGGATTAAACTCTGAAAACAGCTGATAAACCGGCGGCAGATTATTCCACGCTGCAATCGGATCTGCACTGTTATTTTGAAGCAAAGGATTTTTGGACTGATCGGGAGTAACATTTGGCTGGATTTCTAAATAACTATTTCCAACACCTAATGAAGCAAAAGGCAGAGCTTTTTGAAGCTGAACTAATTTATTGAAATCTATACTGCCTGATAAAATAAATAAGAAGGAAATATTCTTCTCAGAAATAAATCTTGCAACTTTATTCAGCAATTCAGAGGACGTTTCTTTAGAAGGAAATCCTATTAAAAGCAAAACCTCAGCGCTGTCCAATAGCTTGTCGCGGTTATTATTTTCTAGAAATTTGTTTACACCAATCTGTGTAATCGAATTAACGGATAGATTGTCATCCGCGAGAAGAGTATTCTTGATGAACGATAGATCGGGAGATGGACTGCCGGCTAAGAGTAAAATCTTAACTTTATTACTTAATACATTTATGTAGAAGACTTTTTTATTATTAGTCCGATTGTATTCACCCTCAAGCGCTGAAAGTACGAGTGTCAACTTTTTCTCACCACTGGATTTGGGAGTAAAATCAAATGATATATTTTGAATCCCATCCTGATTGAGAACAATATTTTTTTGTTGGATAAGGACATCGTTTTCGTAAAACGTTAAATTAACAGTTCGATTGGCAAATCCGTCATTGAGAATTGTTGCAGAGAGAGTCGTGGGATTTTCAGCATAAATAAATTCATTATAAATAACATTTTTAATCTCAATATCTTTTCGCTTCGTGGTATCTCCGATTCCCAATGTAAAAATAGGAATACCGCTTTTCTCAGCGGAGTTAATTGGATTTGAACCATCCGTAATTACACCATCACTTAAAATAACAATTGATGAAATATTCTCATTACTTTCCGACAGCGAACTGAAGATGTTTGCAAAATTTGTTGAACCCTCTTTAAATGTAACATCGTCTAAATTGTCAATGTTAATTTCAGAAATTTTAGTTCCGAAAGTTTTTAGCTGAGTATTTTCTGCGAATTCAGTTTGTTTCAATTCGTTTAATACGCCAAGTATCTTTTGATTTTTTTCTGAACCATCATCATATAAAATAGATTTTGAGTTATCGACAAAGAACCATGTTGTGGGCTTAAGTATGCTCTTTTTTATGATTGTAAGCGTAGGTTCAAATATTGCGAGCACCAGCAAAGTTAAAGCTAAAGTTCTTGTAATTATCAGCAGTATCTTTTTAGTGCTTGAGATTTGAGGAACAGTGTAACGATAAATAAATACAGTAAAACCAATAAGCAAAAAGACAAAGAGAAAAAATAGGAAAGGACTAAACGAAAAGGAGATTTTAAGATTATCAATTCCGAACATTAAAACGCCAGATTCGCTTTGAATATTGTTACAGCATTGCCTGAAATGTACAATTCATTCACAGCAGAATTAAATGTAACTCCCACCCGTCCATTTCTTCCGATAATATCACCTTGCTCGAATTTCACATGGATTTTATCTTTTTGTTCCTTTAGAAGTCCAAGATTACTTAACACACACAGCAAGGGTCCATTTGCAGAACCCGTAACGGGATCTTCGTTAATTCCATAATACGGAACGAAGCACCGGCTGTGAGCATGATTTATTTTATAGAATGTTTCGAGAGTAAATACAACGATAATTCTAAATTCTCTTTTCTGCTTTCCGAGCTCTCGTAGCTCATTATAATTTGGTTGAAGATTTTTAAGATCATTTAACGTTTTAACATGAATGTAGCAAAACTCACGATTAACAATCATTATGGGTGATGAGCTAACAACCTGTTTCTCTTGTAAACCAAGCACATTAAATAATTCCTTAGTGGAATTTTTGTAAGTTGAAATTTTTGGAATCGGTATTTCCATGAAATAGCGATTTCTGTTCGAATAACATTTTAAAACTCCAGACAAGGTTTCAAATCTAATCTGCTGACCTTCACTTAATAATTTTTTTTCTTTAAGAAAATGTAGAGTGGCGATGGTCGCATGGCCGCACAGCTTAACTTCCGATGTTGGTGTAAACCATTGCAATTTGTAATCAGCAATTTTTGATTTTGAAATGAAAGCTGTTTCAGATAGATTAATTTCTCTCGCAATCAATTGCTTTTCGGATGTACTTAAACCATCGGCAAAACAAACACCAGCAGGATTTCCTTTAAAAGGAGAATCGGTGAAAGCATCAATCTGAAAAATTTCAAGCTTCTTTTTCATTCATCAAATTTTCTATATGCCAGGATTTCATTTTATCGAAAGTGTCATAATCAGTTAAGTCAAAATGAATCGGCGTGATGGATACATATTTTTTTTGAATAGCAACTTGATCAATATCGGTGTTGGTATCAACTTCAAACATTTTGCCGGTTAACCAATAGTAATCTCTGCCGTAAGGATCTTGTCTCTGTTCATAAATATCATCCCATTTTGATTTTCCTTGCTTTGTCAAAATAATCCCCGCAAGCTCTTCTTCAGCTACATCAGGTACGTTAACATTCAGCATGGTTCCAAGAGTCAGCTTATTGTTCTTCATTTTCAAAGCAAGCATTTTGGCTAACTTTGCTGCGTAGTTAAAATTTTTCGTTGCGTGATTCGTAACCGAAATTGCTGCAGCCGGAACTTCCATAATCGCTGCTTCACGTGCTGCTGATACAGTTCCAGAATAGATAATATTTATGGCTGTGTTCGATCCATTATTTATTCCTGAAAAAACCAAGTCGGGCGGTTCTTTCATAATATTTCTTATGCCCATTTTAACGCAGTCGGCTGGTGTTCCGTCAACAGCATACCCAAAGAAATCGCCATTTTTGTAATAAGGCGTTACTCTCAGGGGAATTTTCATAGTGATTGCATGACCTACTGCACTCTGCTCATTTTGCGGTGCAACTACTGTTACATCAGCAATTTCTTTTAACGATTTTACTAAGGCGGAAATTCCTGGGGAATCTATTCCGTCATCGTTTGATACTAAAATTTTCAAGGCGCTCTCTTACTTTTTATATTAAACTTAAGACTATTAAGGACATAAAGAACAATACTAATTTACTCACTTTTGATTTAATTAATAGATTTACAGGATTAATTCTCAATTAACCCAGTTCCTGTGTGATCCATATTTCGTTTGTGAGGAACTGGGTTAATTAGCATAAAATTTATTACACAACCGACCAAAATTTAATTAAATTTACCCGTCATTTTTATAGAATAATCAGAATATAATGCTTGTTCTCAAATCAAGTTTGCTTAATCGGTACCCGGAAGTCATCTTTGGATTTTCAACTAAAATAGGTTTGAAAAGACACCATCCTTACTTTTTCAATATGTCTTTGTCAGTGCAAGATTCAAGGGAAAATGTGCTGCAGAATAGGAGATACTTTTTTAGACGATTGGGATTAACTGAGTCATCGGTTGCAATCCAAAAGCAAATTCATGGGGATAATATTAAATTTATTGATGATGGTATTAGCTGCGGTGAGAGTGATGCAATGATTACTGATAAGCCAAATTTGGGTTTAGCAATTAGCAGTGCTGACTGTCCCACAATTTTTTTATTTGACGTTGAGAAGAAAGTTATAGCAGCAGTTCATTCAGGTTGGCGGGGAACCGATAAGAAAATTCTATTAAAAGTGTTAACAAAGCTCGTACAAGATTTTAATTCCAAACCAAATAATATTGTAGCTTACATTGCTCCATCTATAAGTCAAAAACATTATGAGGTGGGTGAAGTAGTCGCTTCGCTATTTGATGAGAAATATTCAATTAAAAAAAATCCTAAATATCTTTTGAATCTTCAAAGCATAAATCGAGATATAATGCTTAAATTCGGATTACTAAAAAAGAATATTCAAGCCTCGTCTTTATGCTCTTATGAAAAGGAGGATATCTTACATTCATATCGAAGAGACGGCATTGTTTCGGGAAGAGCATTTGGAGTTATTGCAATGAAAACTAAATCATGAAAAATGAAAAGCTGACAATATTAATCATCTTTAGCTTACTATGTCTCGCCTGGGGTTCAACATGGGGTGTGATCAGGTTAGGGCTTGAATCGCTTACTCCATTTATATCAGTCGGTTTAAGATTCACGCTTGCATCTATTTTTATTCTTATTATAATGAAATTTAGGAATGTTCAAATACAAACGGACAAAGTTTCTCTGTGGCTTTATTTTATTATGTGTTTTGGATCTTTCGTTATTCCTTTTGGCTTAGTTTATTGGGCTGAACAATTTGTGCCTTCAGGATTATCTTCTGTATTATTTGCAGTTTATCCTTTCTTTGTTGTGGTATTCTCTTATTTAGCAATTCCATCCGAAGTGATCGGGTTTTACAGAATCTTCGGAATTGTTTTCGCATTTGCAGGAATCTTAACAATTTTTTATGATGGTTTGAATCTTGATGTTGCATCATACATGTGGGGGATGTCTGCTATTGTTTTAAGTGGAATTATGCAAGCCGGAAATGCAGTTACTTTAAAAAAGTATGGTTATTATCTCCACCCGCTGTCAATGAATTTTATTCCAATGATTGTAGCTGGAATCTCGTTGGTAATTATAGGTTTATTGGTAGAAGATACTTCGAAATTAGTCTTTGATCCAAAGGCATATTTTACGATTATCTATCTCGCTGCAATTGGCACTGTATTGACTTTCACATCATATTACTGGCTGTTAAAGCGTGTGAGTGTTATTTTACTGTCACTTATTGCTTTCATAACTCCAATAATAGCCTTAATAATTGGTTGGATTTTTTTTGAGGAAAAATTGTCTGATCGTGTTTTGTTTGGAAGCATTCTAGTTTTATTAGGACTCTTGATTGCGAACTTTAGCAGCTTTAAAAAATTGTTGGGATATAAATTTGTTAGCAGCGGATCAGAATCTATTTAAAAAGAATATTGGAATTGAATCATGAATAATATTATTCGAATTAAGAAAGCTACATTTTACGGTTATCACGGAGTGCTTTCAGAAGAACAAAGTGTTGGAGGCAAATTCGAGGCAGATGTAGATATTTATACCGACTTCTCCGAAGCTGCTAAGAAAGATAGTCTGAGACAAACAATAGATTATAATGCCGTTTATAAATTCCTTTATAAAATGGCTCTCGAACAAAAATATTATTTAATTGAATCGCTTGCATCAAAAATTGCTGATGAGCTGCTTAAAACTTTTGAAAAAATTCATAAAGTCAATGTGAGAGTTAGAAAGAATAATCCTCCTTTAGGCGGTGTGGTGGATTGTGTTGAGGTTGAAGTTGAGAAAAGCCGATTCGAATTGCTCTAAATCTGTTGCGGAAAAGAAAAAAAGTAACAGTAATTTTGCGTTTATTGCACTTGGCACAAACAAGAGTGATAGGATAAACTTTTTAAGACAAGCGATTCTTAATTTAAAGACGAATTCTAAAGTTAATTTAGTGGCGAGTTCATCTGTTTATGAGACAAAACCTTATGGCAATAAAAATCAATCTGATTTTCTAAATGCGGTTATTGCAGTTAAAACTACATATAGTTTAATTAAATTATTCAATTATCTGAAAAATATTGAAGCGAATCTCGGTAGAAATGAAACAAAAAAATGGGGTCCAAGAGAAATAGACTTGGATCTCCTTTTCTTTAATGATAGAATTTTCAAGAATAAAAAATTGACAGTTCCTCACGCCGGAATTCAGGATAGGGATTTTGTTATGATCCCGCTGAGAGAAATAGCCCCTAGTTTTATTCATCCTGTTTTAAAGAAAAAAATTAGTGATATTTGCAGTGAAGATATTTCTAATACTATAATTAGAAAAACAAGATATAAACTCAACTGATACTAAAGGTAAATTTTGGACGTAAACTCTGAAATAAAATACATCGCAATTGAAGGTGTAATTGGCGCAGGCAAAACTTCCCTGGCAAGAAAGATCAAGGATAAGCTCAGCGCGCAGCTTATCGTTGAACAGTTTGAGACAAATCCTTTTCTCGAAAATTTTTACATGGACAGGAAGAGATATGCCTTTCAAACACAAATGTTTTTTCTAGTTAATCGCTTTAAGCAGCAGCAGGAGTTGAATCAAGAAAATTTATTTACTGAACATCTTGTCTGTGATTATCTTTTTGAAAAAGATAAAATTTTTGCATACCTAAATCTTAGCGGGGAAGAGCTTAAGCTTTATGAATCGCTGTTTCCTCTACTTGCCCGCAGCTTGAGAAAACCGGATTTAGTTGTTTATCTTCAATCTTCTGTTGATAGACTGATGTACAACATCAGAAAGCGCGGCAGACGAATCGAACGGAACATTACAAGAAGCTACATCGAGGAACTTAGTGATGCATACAATCATTTCTTCTTCAGATACAACTCCACACCCCTGCTGATCGTCAATTCAACCGATATTGATTTTGTGAACAGCGAAGAAGATTTTGATGAATTATATCGGCAGATTTTACGTCCCGATAGAACTTTGGTAGAATATTTTCAGCCAGAAAACAAGAGGATGCAATGAGAGGGTTATTTAATATTATTATTTGGGTAATTTTGTTTTACATAATTTGGAAGTTCATTAGAGTGTTCATGAAATATCTTAGCTCATCTAAGAAAGAAAATCCGGATATTAAAAACGGCAGAGAGGGAAAGTCAAAGTACAAGAATATTGAGGATGCTAAGTACACCGAGATTAAAGATGATGATAAAGCCTGCCCACCGGACAGTACGGGTGCCAGGGATAAAGAAAATAAAAATTGATGAATGTCAGCTAGGAAATTTTACTCAAATCTAATTCACACAATTCTAAAAAAGTTTCTTGCCTTAAACGAAACTAAAATAGCCGCGCTAGCAAATCCCAAGAATTTTTTAATTGTTCGCCAGCATAACCAGCTTGGCGATTTACTTGCAGGTGTGTCTCTGCTTCGTGCCATTAAAGAAAAGTACCCGCAAAGTAAAATCACTTTGATTGTGAGTCCGGTTAACTATACCGGTTTAGTTAAGAACAAGTTTATTGATGATCTTTTCATTTTCGATAAGAAGAAATTATTGCTACCAACATATTTCTTTAAGCTTTACAAAATTCTAAAAAAGCAATATGATGTTACGATTGTGCCCGTGACTGTCTCAATTTCCTTTACCAGCAATTTGCTCTGCAGATTATCCAATTCTATAACTAGAATCGGTCCAAGAAGCTTGGACGGAAAGCAAAATGAAAGCGCATACCTATTTGATAAGCTCGTTGATATTGATTGGCGGAAATTTCTGAACTCAAATGTTGCAGACAGGATCTTAGATATTATACGCCCATTTGGAATTGATACAAATAATTTCCACTCGGAAATTTCCTTCGATGATAAGGATGCTGAAGCCGCAGATAAATTTTTAAAAACCTTAAGCTCCGACTCTCAGGATATCATAATCGGTTTTCATTGCGGCGCAGGGAAGAAGCAAAACCGTTGGTCGCTTCAGAAGTATGTAGAGCTAATTAAAAAGTTGGATCAAGAGTATAAAGCTAAAATGTATCTGACTGGAAGTAACTCTGATAATGAAGAAATAAATTACGTTGTGGAACACGTTCCATTCGAGCTTGGTTTATTCCTAAACAAATCAATTCCCGAAGTTGCTGCGTTAGTCTCCAAATCAACTCTCTTTATCTCAAACGATACCGGAATTATGCATGTTGCCGGAACAACTAATACTCCGCAAATTTCTATTTTTGGTCCAACGAATCCATTAAACTGGGCACCAATTGGAGCAAATAAATTTTATGTTAGAAAATCTGATTTGATTGATGATGTCGAAATTGAAGACGTCTGCCTTCTAACTACTCAAATCCTTAAGTAACATTCCTCTTTCTTTCTGATTTCAAATATTTACCTATAAAGGACAATAAATGATCTGAGGATTGATTTTTATATCCAAAAATATCTTGAAAAACATCTTATCTTTATTTAGATTTAATCTTAATAATAAAAAATTTACAAAAAAATCATTATGAGAGATCAAGATATGCATACTAACCATATTAGCTCACCGATATTATTCCTATCTACTATTCTAATAATTTCTTGTCACACCAACTCGTTTTCTAAAACTTATGATAGTTCTAACTATGCAAAATACTTACTCGAGAGCGATTCGCATTTGCCCGATACTTCGGACTTGAAATTCGATTTTCCCCAAATTGATGTGATAGGAAATAAACCCTCACTATATAATACAATACCGGGTTCCGCTACCCTAATTAATAACCAATTACTAAATAATATGAAGGCATTAACTGGAAATGAAGTATTCAAAAAAATCCCCGGATTGAATATTGTTGACGAGGAAGGACTGGGTTTAAGAGCAAATATCGGAATTAGAGGATTAGATCCTGATAGAAGTAGAACTGTTTTGATGATGGAAGATGGAATCCCTATTGCCTTAGCACCTTATGGAGAGCCGGAGATGTATTATACACCGGCAATAGATCGAATGAGTAAAATCGAAGTGCTTAAAGGCAGTGGTTCTATTCTTTTTGGTCCACAGACTATTGGCGGCGTTATAAATTATATTACATCAGATCCACCTTTAGATTCAAAAACAATTTTGAATTTTCGTTACGGTAATGGAGGTTTTTTTAGTGGGTTGCTTAATTATGGAACAACTATTGGAAATGCTGGTGTTCAAGCTACTTTGCTGCATAAACAAGCAGACAATCTCGGAATAACTAACTTCGATGTAAATGATTTTAGCGCAAAAATTAAGTTTGGATTAGGAGAAAGTTCAAGAATCGGTCTCAAGCTCAGTTATTATGATGAAACCTCCAACTCAACTTACTTAGGAATGACTCAAAACATGTATGACAACAGGGAATATTTTACGGTTATGGCTCCCAATGATAAATTGGAAATTAGAAGATTTTCTGCGAGCTTGACGCATGATTATTTTATTTCAACTTCGGCTTATATCCGAACTACTGTCTTTGGATATACCACTACTAGAAATTGGCTTCGTCAGGATTTTAGCCGATCTAGAAATTCATCAAATTTAACAGGTATCATGTTTGGTGATTCATCAATTGCTAATGGAGCAGTTTTTATGCGTAATAGTACCGGCAATAGAGACCGTCAATTTGAGGTGTTTGGAGTAGAACCACGGTTAAACCATTCATATGCCTTTTTAAATTTTCAGAATGAACTAATAGGCGGGGCGAGATTTCTTTATGAAAAAGCTTTCGAGCAAAGGATTAATGGTAAAAAAGCAAATGCTGTCTCAGGCGATCTTATCGATGATGAAGAACGTATTGGTTATGCGGGCAGTGCCTTTTTGCAGAACAAATTATTTTTTAGTGACCAATTCTCTTTGACTCCTGGATTGAGGTTTGAATACTTTGAATTTGAAAGAAGAATTTCAAGAATTGGCTCGAAGGATACTCTTTTAGTCGGTAAGAGTTATACCACTTCTTTAATTCCTGGCATCGGTTTAAATTTTAATTTAAATGATAATTATACTTTTTTTGCTGGCGTGCATAGGGGTTATGCTCCTCCTCGCGTTAAAGATGCAATATCAAATTCAGGTCAATCACTCGAATTAGATGCTGAATTCAGCTGGAACTATGAAATTGGATTAAGGGCTAATTTGTTCTCACTAATTGGAATTGAATTCACCTCCTACCTACTCGACTTTTCGAATCAAATAATACCCGTTTCAGAATCCTCTGGTGGACTTGGTACTGGTTTGGTAAATGGCGGTGCAACATTTCACAAAGGTTTGGAGTTAGGAGTTGATCTAAGTTTGGATAATCTTTTTGAAACAAGATACAGCGTTTTTCTAGATTGGAACATCTCATACAATCATGCTAAATATGATTCTGACAGATTTATTACAGTGGGTTCCTCCCAGGTAAATGTAAAAGAAAATAAACTGCCTTATGCTCCGGAATTTTTATCATCTCTTTTAATAAACTTGCAAACACCATTTAACTTCCAGCTAAACTTTTCTGGAACTTTTGTGGGCGAGCAATATACTGATGAATTAAATACTATTATTCCCTCTCCTGATGGACAAATTGGAATGATGAATTCTTACGTTGTCCTTGATTTAAATGCAAAATATCATATGGAAAGTCTTGGTAGTTCTATTTTTATTTCAGTTAAAAACCTGACTGATGAAAGATATATAGCCAGCCGGCGACCACAAGGAATTAAGGTCGGTATTCCTAGAATGATAACTGCTGGGTTAGAATTGAGTTTCTAAATCTTTGTAGCAGGTAAAGAAGTGCCAGTCAATTTCAAGCAATTTGATTTGAGGGAATTTTTTTGGGGGTCAGGTGAAATTCACCAAATAAGTAATCTGAGTTTCCTCTCAACAAACCAACTTTCTAAGTATATTTGCCTTATAATTTATAAGAACGAATGAATAACATCCGTAATTTTTGCATAATTGCTCACATTGATCATGGCAAGTCAACCATTGCCGACTGTCTTCTCGAAAGAACTGGAGCTGTTAGTGCTCGCGAAGCGAAATCCCAAGTACTAGATGACCTTGAACTTGAAAGAGAACGCGGGATAACAATAAAATCCCATGCAATTCAAATGCATTATCAAGCGAAGGATAAAAACACTTACACCTTAAATTTGATTGACACACCTGGACATGTTGACTTTACGTATGAAGTTTCCCGTTCATTAGCGGCTTGCGAAGGTGCTTTGTTGATTGTTGACGCGGCGCAAGGTGTTGAGGCACAAACAATTAGTAATCTTTTTTTGGCTATTGATGCAGGATTGGAAATAATTCCTGTAATTAATAAAATTGATCTTCCAAGTGCCGAAGTTGAAAAAGTTAAAGGACAAATAATTGATTTAATCGGATGTCAGGACAAAGATATTTTATTGGCAAGCGCAAAAGCTAAAATTGGAATTGATGAAATTCTTGAAACAGTGGTACAAAAAATTCCGGCGCCCAAAGGTGATCCTAATGCACCTTTGCAGGCATTGATATTTGATTCCATTTTTGATTCTTACCGCGGAGCAATTGCCTACATCCGTGTTTTTAATGGTACACTTAAAGTAAAAGATAAAATAAAATTCTTCGTAATTCATGGAGAATTTGAAGCTGAAGAAGTTGGTGTACTTGGTTTGAGCAAAATCAAAACCAATGAGCTTGATGCTGGTAATGTTGGATATCTTATTGCAGGCAGTAAAGATGTTCACGATACAAAAGTCGGCGATACTGTTACACACGTAAAAAATGGTGCGGGTGAGCCGTTACCCGGTTACAAAATTGTTAAGCCAATGGTTTACAGCGGACTCTATCCAACAGATTCCGATGAGTTTGAAAATCTTCGCGATGCCCTTGAAAAATTCCGTTTGAATGATTCTGCTTTAGCTTACCAGCCTGAAACTTCGGCTGCATTAGGATTTGGTTTTAGATGCGGATTTCTCGGAATGCTTCACATGGAAATTGTGCAGGAAAGACTGTTAAGGGAATATGGGCAGTCAATTATTACAACGCTTCCCAATGTTGAGTATCATGTTTATAAGAAAAACGGAGAGAAGGTAATTGTAGATAACCCAGCCGAGATGCCTGCCGTCGGTGATATTGATCATGTTCAAGAGCCGTATGTTAAATCGCAAATCGTTTGCCCGAGTGAGTATGTTGGTAACATCATGAAACTTGCGATGGATAAACGGGGTATCTACAAAAACACAACTTACATTGATCCAACAAGAGCTGATCTTCAGTATGAGTTTCCTCTTGCCGAAATCATTTTTGATTTTTATGATAAGCTCAAATCAATGTCACGTGGTTATGCGTCATTGGATTATGAATACATAGATTACAAAGAATCTGAATTGGCAAAGCTTGATATACTTCTGAACGCCGAACCTGTTGATGCTCTCTCGATGATAGTTCATAGAGATAAAGCTTATGATTGGGGAAGAAAAGTCTGCAGCAAGCTTAAGGATTTAATCCCACGGCAAATGTTTGAAATAAATGTTCAGGCTGCCATTGGTTCAAAGGTAATTTCTAAGTCAGTAGTAAAAGCGCTTAGGAAAAATGTTTTAGCAAAATGTTATGGCGGCGATATTACACGTAAACGAAAGCTTCTCGAAAAGCAAAAAGAGGGTAAGAAGAGAATGAAGCAAGTCGGTAACGTTGAAATACCTCAGGAAGCATTCCTTGCCGTTCTGCAAATTGATGAGTAGGGTGATTTTATGATTTCTCAGGAATCTGAAACGACCGGCAATTTTCAAGAATCCAAAAATACCGGAAAAGTAAAAAAAATATTAGTTCGATTGTTTTTGGTAATTCTCCTCACTTTTTTCCTGGCGATATTTGTAAAAGCTTTTTTCATTGAAGCATTTAAGATTCCCACCAACTCCATGGCTGAAACAATTCTCTCCGGTGATTTTGTCCTAGTAAATAAATTTGTTTATTCCATTCAAACCCCTTCTACATTGCCCTTAACGAACATAAAGATTCCAAGATTAAAATTAATTTCCTTTCGAAAACCGATGAGAAATGAAGTAATCGTTTTCCAATTTCCAGGCAACCAAAATGAAATTCATCCTTCGCAAGATATTACGCTTGTAAAAAGATTAGTCGGACTTCCAGGGGACAATGTTTGGATTATTGATAAGGAAGTGATAGTGAATAATTCACGTTTCGAAATTCCGCCGAAAGCGATTATTAAGAAAGAAGAATCTCAAAATTATGGCGAAGCAGATGATCGTATTTTCCAAAAAGGAAAGAATTGGAACAAAGATTACTTCGGTCCTTTAGTTGTTCCTAAGATTGGAATGAAGATTGAGATCAATTCTAGAAATATTAATGATTGGGAAACTATAATCAATCGTGAATTCGGAAAGAAAGTCGTAAGCAAAGAAGGCAGCGTTATTATGATCAATGGTAAACCTTCACGTCAATACATTTTCACTAAAAATTATTATTTTGTTTTAGGTGATAACAGAGATCATAGCTCAGACAGCCGGTATTGGGGTTTCATTCGGGAAGATTTGATAATCGGAAGGGCGGAGATTATTTATTGGTCAGTAAAATCCACATTTGATTTTTCAAATCTTGCTGAGATATTTGGCTCCATAAGATTTAACCGTATTCTTAGAAGAGTGGAATAGAATTAAGAATAATATTTAATCATGTTGGATAAAATTTATTTACCTAAATCTTTTCAAATAAATGAATCAGACCAAAAAATGCTTTGTGAAACTTTGTGTCTTTAGGTCTTCGTGGCGAGTGCCTAAGAACTATAAGTCAAGCGACATAATTATTTGCCACCAAGCCATAAACACTCGAAGAAATATTATTTTAAGGTCAATCTCATTAGGATGGATATTTTTTTTCTTGTTCTTTATTTCATCATCATTCGCACAAAATAAATACTACATCTATTTCAAGGATAAAGGAATAACTGCTAATCAATCGTTAAATAAATTTAGTATTAAATATCAGGAAGCACTAGAGAATTTATCTGAGCGAAGCATTGAGCGCCGTATTAAGAACATGGGCGAAGAAAAGATAATCACTTATGAAGATTTGCCGATTCAACAACACTACATTAATGATCTGATTACTTTGGGAATTAAGATTGAGAATAGATTAACATGGTTCAACTCCGTTACTGCTTATCTTGATGAATCCCGGGAAAATATTTTACTTACGCTTCCGTTTATTGATAGAATCGAACCAGTAAGAGTTTTCAAATTCAAAAAAGAAGAAATTATTCCAACTAATTATTTAGTAAAAGAATCATCGAGCCAGGATCAAATAAATTATGGTTCATCATTTACTCACCTAAATCTTTCGAATATTCCACAAGTACATGCAAAAGGAATTAATGGAAACGGAATAATTATCGGCATTCTTGATTCGGGCTTTAAATGGAAGGAACATGAATCGCTTATTAATGCAAATGTTATTGATGAATATGATTTTATTTTCAAAGATTCGATTACTTCGAACCAGGCCGGCGATCAATCCAACCAGCATGACCACGGAACAGTTGTGTTTTCGGTAATTGGTGGTTACAAAGATAGTGTTCTAATCGGAGCAGCATTTGGTTCTTCATTTATTTTAGCAAAAACAGAGGACATGAGAAGTGAAACACATGTCGAGGAAGATAACTATGCGGCTGCACTTATTTGGATGGAATCTCTTGGTGTGGATATTACCACCAGTTCGCTCGGATATAGTGAATTTGATGACTCGGTTTTTTCGTATAAATATTCCGATATGAATGGAAAAACTACAATTGTTACGAAAGCTGCTGAGTTAGCATTCCAGCGAGGAGTTGTAACAATAAGTGCTGCGGGTAATGAGGGAAATACTTCTTGGTTTCGGATAGTTGCTCCAGCTGATGGTTTTAATACAATTGGAGTGGGAGCAGTTAATCAAAATAACATACTCGCAAGTTTTAGTTCAAGAGGTCCGTCTTTTGACGGAAGAACAAAACCGGAAGTTGTTGCACAAGGTGTTTCAGTTTTTTCAGCATCAGCTTTTAGTTTTAATGCTTATGGTTATGCAAATGGAACTTCTCTCTCAACTCCTATTGCTGCAGGTGTTGCATCGCTTTTACTGTCAGCTCACCCCCATTTAAAGAATACCCAGGTGAGAAATATTTTGATAGAGACTGCTGATAATTCATCCTCGCCTAATGATGAAAAGGGATACGGTCTAATTTCTGCAAAGAAGGCAATTTCCTTTCCGAATCTTGAGGAGATAAATAATCAATATAAAATTCATAAAATATTTTTTAATGATATCGGGGTTGAATCCAACAGTGTTAAGTTTAATTATTCCACAAATGGAAAGGATTATTCGCCACAAGCCATGACTTTTGATGGATCAATGAAGTTTATAACTGAAATTCCATTGCTTACAAATGGGCAAATGGTTGATGTATTTTTTACTTACAAAGACAGTGTGGGTAACGAACAGAGAGAACCAAGTAACAATACTACCTACAAGTTTAAATATGGTGAATTAAATGTTTATCATAATTTGAGCGTTCCTGTACCTTATGATTACGGGATACTGAGTCAGAATTATCCAAATCCTTTCAATAACAAGACCATAATAAAATTTAAATCAGCATTAGTTGAACCCGCCGAAATAATTATCATTGATGCTATTGGTCAAAAAGTAAAGACACTATTTAAAGGATTAACAAAATCTGGTGAAAACTTTGTGCAATGGGATGGAATTACTGATTTAGGACCCACAGCGTCGAGCGGAGTATATTTGTACATCTTAAAAATTGGCGGCAAGAAGTACGGGAAAAAGATGATCCTCCTGCGATAAATCTCCGGTGGACAGGTTTTGCTTAAATAAGAATTAGAATACCTGTTTCCTAAGATATGCCAGTCCGCATCTGCGGATTAAAATCTGGCAATTCTTTTGTATGTTATGGAAAAATTAAATTAATGAGATTTCTATGAACAGAAGTTTATTTCCTTCCCAGAAAAATTACTTGCAAAAATTTAACAAAGAAGAAGATTCACTTGTGCTCGAAATGGAAAAGTTTGCTGCTGAACATAAAATTCCGATTCTTTATCCCGAAGCTGCGTTATTTCTTGAACAACTTATTCTCTTAACACGCCCTAAAAGAGTGCTGGAAATTGGAACTGCCATTGCTTATTCATCAATCAGAATGGCAAGACAGCTTCGGAAGAAGGGAATAATTCAAACTATCGAAAAGAGTGAGGATAACATTAAGTTAGCTGCAGAGTATGTGAAGCGGTCAGGTTATGATGATAAGATAGAAATCATCAAGGGAGATGCAATAGATCTTCTTCCAGCAATGAATAAAAAATATGATTTGATTTTTTTAGATGCCGACAAAGAAGATTACAAAAGACTTTTTGAGTACTGTATCATTCTGCTAAAAAAAGGCGGGATTATTTTTATTGATAATCTTCTCTGGCATGGGTATGCCGCTTCAAAGGAAGTTCCCAAGGAATATAAAACATCTACTAAGCTGATTCGAGAATTCAATAAATTATTCACCTCGCAGGCAAATCTAAAAACATCAGTTCTGCCGATAGGTGATGGAATCGGTTTAGGAATAAAAATTTAGATAATCTGATACCACATGGACAATAAAATAAATTATAACGCCTCAGAATTTTTTATTGAAGTCGAAAAATTCTCAAAGCAATTATTAAATCGAAAAGCAGAAATGATCGTAATTTATGATGCTGCGATTGATTCGAATCAAATGAATATTTTTCGCGATTTATGTTTCATTGCAAAATATCTAATTGGAATGATGCGTGTGCTGAAAGAGGGCGGAAACAATCCCCAGGTAAACAGTCTCGATCATGTTAAGAAAGATTTTTCTTCCAACCTGACTAAGGCCATTAATCAAATACGACAGATTATTGTTGATGTAGACGAATCTCAAAAGAAATATTTTGAAGAAGAATTCTTCCTCAGATCATATACCGGGTTAACCAATCTTAACGAACTTTTAGCCGACCTTGAAAGCGTAAAGTTATATTTGAATTATATTAAAAGAGAAAAGAAAAACTAATTCTTCAGCCGGTTAGCAATAAGAATTACTTAGCTAGCCACTTTTCCATTGCTCCTAATAGATTTGTCATGGCGTAAATCAGCGGTTTATGCTGAGATAATTCAATATTTTCTAAAAGCTCTTTATGGATATTTACATAAGCATGATCAAGCTTTTGGACAAGCTGCGCTCCTTTTTTTGAAAGAGTAACATCCATATTTCTTCGATCAGAGGGATTGATTTCTCTTTCTGTATAACCTTTTGCAACTAATCCATCAATAATGCGTGTCAATCGGCTGGCGCTTAAATTCATTCTTTTTGCAATGGTCTTATTATTTACAGTCTCCTTTTTCTCGAACAACTTCAAACATCTGAACTCAGCTTGAGTTAGACCGTATTGTTCAGCAAGAATGCTCTCTTTTTGCTGGCAGGTTGAGAGTAGTGTGAATGTTAAATTTGCAAGACGACTTGCATCTTTCTCTATTTCATCTTCTTTCATATTATTGTTCTCCTAAATATTGTTGTTTGCTTTTAACAAATATCGGCAGTTCGAACAATTTTAGCAAGCAATATTTCTTTTGATTTAAAAAATTATTTATAAATTATTTCATCTTTTACAGCAATAACAACTTCACCTTTGAGTATTTCCATCATTTTAGACTTTATTTTCCCTAAAAGTTCAAAGGGGATTTGAAGTTTAAAGCTTATTTCCGAATTATAAACGGTCTCTACAACTTTTATTTGATTAGAGGCGAGAACACTTTTTAATTTATTAAAAGAAGCAAGAGGCAGCTTCATTTCTGCTTGAAGAAAAGGTTTTTTAGTTATAATGTTAGATTCAGAGAGTACCTGAAAGGCGACTGAATAGTATGCTTTCCCAAGCGAACCAATTCCCAATTTAGTTCCGCCAAAATATCTAATTACAACTAACAGGCAGTTCTCAAGTCCAAAATGATTAATGGCATTTAATATTCTAATACCCGCCGTTCCGGAAGGTTCTCCGGCATCTGAGAATTTTGATTTTCCAGATAATAACCGGTAAGCGTAACAGAGATGAGATGCATCGTAATGTATTTTTTTCAGGTTGATCAAGATATTAGCAACTTCATCTTTGTTACCAACTGGGTATGCTTTTGCTAGAAAAATTGATTTTTTTTCTTTCAGATCGCTTTTGATGTAACTCTTCAGAGTTTTATAAGGTTGAATTTTCATCTAAATGATACAGATTAAACAAAAAAGGTAAATGATGCACGTCAATATAAATTGAATATATGAATACCTATAGGTAAAATAACAATTCGAATAAAAATAATTTTGATTTGGAAAAAGAAAAAATAATTATCAGAGGTGCTCGCGAGCATAACCTCAAGAACATCGATCTTGAGATCCCACGCAATTCACTTTCTGTAATAACAGGTTTATCCGGTTCCGGGAAATCTTCTTTAGCTTTTGATACTATTTATGCTGAAGGGCAAAGAAGATATATCGAATCACTTTCGGCGTACGCAAGACAATTTCTTGATATGCTAGAAAAACCAGATGTTGATTTGATTGAAGGATTGAGTCCGGCAATCTCGATTGAACAAAAAACCACATCGGGGAATCCACGTTCAACAGTTGGTACCATTACAGAAATTTACGACTATCTTCGTCTGCTTTATGCGCGGCTTGGAATTCCTAAATGCTACAATTGCGGTAATCCTGTCACAAAGCAAAGTTCAGAACAAATAGTAGGAACAATTCTAACAAATCTTTCCGGCAAGAAAATTGCAATTTTATCTCCAGTTGTAAGAGGAAGAAAAGGTCACTATCGCGAGCTTTTTGAAGAAATTCTATCGGATGGTTTTTTACGTGTAAGAATTGATAACGAGATTCAAGAAATTACAAAAGGATTTCATGTTGATAGGTATAAAATTCATAACATAGAAATTGTAATTGATAGGTTATCAGTAAGTGCGGCATCGAGAAGCCGGCTTTCGGAGTCAGTTGATGTTGCTTTGAATTATGGAAATGGAATAGTCGTAATCAATGATGGCAGTCAAGATTACGTATACAGCAGGCATCTGGCATGCATAAAATGCGGAATTAGTTATCAGGAATTAGCTCCCAATTCTTTTTCTTTCAATTCACCCTATGGCTCTTGTAAAGATTGCCAGGGTTTAGGTGAAAAGAAAGAGTTAGATATTAATTTGATAATTCCGGATAGAGATAAAACGATTAACGAAGAGGGATTAGCACCTCTCGGAAAGCCAAGAAACATTTGGTTCTTTAATCAGCTTTCAGCAGTTTCCCAAACTTTAGGTTTTAACTATGATACAAAACTTAAAGACTTAAGCCCGTATCAGCTTGAATTTTTACTTCACGGCAGTAAAGAAAAAATGGCTTTCACATATACCTATGGTGGTGGTAAACCTGTTACCTACCTGCATCGATTTTCGGGATTATTCGGATATCTTAAAAATTATTATCAAACCACCAGCTCTAATAATATTCGTGAGTGGGTTGAATCCTTCATGAACACAGTTACTTGTCCAATTTGCAATGGTGGACGATTAAAAAAGGAATCTCTTTCTGTAAATTTTCAAGGAAAGAATATTAGCGAAGTAACATCATTATCAATTTTACAAAGTGAAGAGTTTTTTCGAAAAGTAAAATTAAGCGGCAGAGAATCCATTGTTGCTAAACCAATTCTAAAGGAGATTACTTCTCGAATAAAATTCTTACTTAATGTTGGTTTAGATTATTTAACCTTAAATAGATCTGCAAGAACACTTTCCGGCGGTGAATCGCAAAGAATCAGATTAGCTACTCAGATAGGTTCACAGCTTGCAGGTGTTCTTTATGTATTAGATGAGCCGAGCATCGGACTTCATCAAAGTGATAATGTTAAACTGATTAATTCTTTAAAAGATTTACGGGATTTGGGCAATACCATCATTGTTGTTGAGCATGATCGCGAAACTATTGAAAGCTCAGATTATATGGTTGACTTAGGCCCGGGTGCTGGTGAACACGGTGGTGAGGTTTGTATTTCAGGTGAAACTAAAAAACTAATTTCTTCAACGAACGGTTTTAATTCCTTAACACTATCATATCTTAAAAACAGAAACGAGATTCCTCTGCCTTTAGAAAGAAGAAATGGAACCGGCAGCTTTATAGAATTGATTGGCGCAGCAGGTAATAATCTCAGAAATATTGATTTGAAAATCCCTCTTGGAACGTTAACGCTTATAACAGGAGTCAGCGGTTCGGGTAAATCCTCTCTTGTGAATGAAACGTTAGTGAAAATTTTAATGAACAAACTTTATAAATCCAAGATGGTTCCGCTGCCGTTCAAGACAATTAAAGGTCTTGAAAATATTGACAAGGTAATTGAAATAGACCAGTCACCGATTGGGCGTACTCCCCGGTCAAATCCCGCAACATACACAGGACTTTTTACTCACATCCGGGATTTATATTCGCAGCTTCCCGAATCTAAGATGAGAGGATACTCAACAGGAAGATTCAGCTTTAATGTTCCAAGCGGAAGATGTGAGGAATGTGGGGGAGATGGCTTACGTAAAATCGAGATGAATTTTTTACCAAATGTTTATGTGACTTGCGAGGTTTGCCGTGGAAAACGATACAACCGCGAAACCCTCGAAGTGTTGTATAAGACTAAATCAATTTCCGATGTGTTAGATATGCGTGTTGACGAAGCTCTTGACTTTTTTGAAGACCTTCCACGGATAAAAAGAAAAATAAAAGCAATTCATGATGTTGGTTTGGGCTATATTAAATTGGGGCAGCAGGCAACCACACTTTCCGGAGGAGAAGCACAAAGAGTTAAGCTTGCTACCGAACTTAGTAAAATAAGTACCGGAAAAACTCTTTATGTTCTGGATGAACCTACAACAGGCTTGCACTTTGAAGATGTAAGAATACTATTAGGTGTTTTGGATAAGCTTGTTCAGAAAGGAAATACAGTTGTGGTTGTTGAGCATAATCTTGATGTAATCAAAACAGCGGATTGGATAATTGATCTTGGTCCCGGAGGCGGCGATAAGGGCGGCTGGATAATTGCTGAAGGAACTCCCGAACAAATCTCTAAAAGCCGGAAAAGTCTTACAGGACAATTTATTAGGAAAGTTTTGCATTCTTAATTACTAAAGCTTCAAATATTGTTTGATTAACTACAGTTCAAAACGATTATTAAACGGAAAAACGTTTTTGTAATTAGCTGTACTAAAAGGATTTTAACTATTTCTAAATTCAATCCCTCACTTGCTTAATTCTACTTTCCTCCCATTAAAAGAATAATCTTATTGGTATTAGAAAAAATTTTTTAATAATAAGATTGTTTTCGAATTATGAAAATAAGATAATAAGGTTGAAGGAACTTATCTTATTATGTTACGAAGGTTAATATTTTTAGTCATCTATACAGCAATTGGTGAAATATTTTTCCCAAACCTTAGTAAAACAATTAACCTAATGAAACAAAACCTTATTTCTCTTGGATGAGGAGTGGGATACAATTTTAAAACAAGAACAACTTGATATTTACTTTGGCAGTTAAAGTTAAAACGGAAAATCTTCCTTCAAATCTATCTTCTGTTCCAGTTTCTCGATTTTAGGTTTCTTAGCGACCAGGTGAACTGGATTTCCCTCAACATAAATTGCTTTATATGGTTTAGTTGGACAGGCATATTCACAGGCTCCACAGCCAATGCAAATATCATTATTCAATTTTGGAGCCTTTAAATTTTTGTGCGGTTCTAACATATCAACAGCCTTCGTTGGACAATGTTCCGAACAAGCACCACAAGTAGTTTCTTCTGTATAAACTATACAATTATCTTTCACAAAAACTGCTTTACCAAGCTGGCTTAGTTTCTTAGCTTCGGGTAAAATATTTTTTATGGCACCTGTAGGGCAAACTTCGCTGCAGATTACACAATCATAATTACAAAAGCTTGTGTAATAATCCATTCGTGGCTGCATCATGCCAAGAAAACCAAATTCTAAAAATGAAGGTTGAAGAACTTGTGTCGGACAAGCGCTGATGCACAAGTGGCAAGCTGTACATGAGCTTGTGAATTGAGAAATGCTTTGCGAGCCTGGCGGAGATACTGGAAACTTTTTATAAACCGGAACAGTACTTTCTTTCTTAGGGATTATTTTGATTTGAGCAATTGATAATCCCGATAAGCTGGCAAAATAAACAAGCAATGATTTTATGAATACTCTCCTTCTGTCATCATTATCAGTTTGTTGACCTAAAGTATTTGTTTTTACAGTATTCACATATACAATTCCATCTGAATGACACGCATTAAAACAATTATAACAGCTTATGCATCTGCTGAAATCGATCACTTTGTTTTTCTTATCAATACACCCTGCTTTACATTCTCTTTCACAAAGGTTACAGCTTTTGCACGTGGATTCATCGATTGCAATCTTATAAATCGAAAACCTGGAAAATATACCAAGTAAAGTTCCAACCGGACAGATCGTGTTGCAAAACAATCTTCCTTTTTTATAAGAGAACGCTACGACTACTATAAGCACAGTTAGGCCAATAGCGACCGAAATTAAATCAATATTCTTTAGATCAGCAGGGGTTAAAAAAAACAGATTTACGCTTTCTAAAATGCCGGAAATAAAATTCCTTATGTAGAAAACGATGGGACGGACTAAGTTCGAAATGATTCTTCCGAAATTGCTGAAAGGATCAAGAAGATTTAATAAAAAGAGACTGCCGCTTATCAAGAAAATAATCGTTAAACAAAGAATGGAATATCGGATAATAGAATAAGGTTTAAGTAAGAAATGATTTTTCTTTCTTGAAATTTTTCTTGATAAGTACGATACAATATCCTGCAGTGTTCCCAGCGGGCAAATAGATGAACAGTACACTCTTCCCCAAACAAAGGTTACCGCAATAATGAAAACGAATCCGAACGTAGAAAAACCGACAACACTCAAGAACTTTACAAGCGATGGCACAAATTGAAGGTACGTAATTACACTGGCGCTCTTAGACGTTAGCCATTCATTGATATTTAAAAAAATAATTAAAGTGGAAATAAAAAATAAAATAGATATTAATACTCTTGCTCTCTTTAGATAGAGAAAATTCATAAAGCTTAGAGTTTGATTCTATTAATATTCAACTGATTAAGGTCCATAATCCCGATTTTCATTTCATTAGCAATTCTGATGTGATCAATATCTTCCGGTGCAGAGCCGAATAATTTTGCTGCTGCGGAATCTGCGGCAACAATATCGGAAGAGATGATTTGTGATTTCAGAGTTAGAACATCTTCTTTACTAACACCGCGCGGGCCGTTTCTCTTCATAACAAAGTAAGCATCAACAATATTTAGATCCGGTTGACGATATGTTGCAAAATCCGCAATACACTGGTGCAGGTTATTTCTATGCCAATACCCACGATCCCACACAATTCCCATAAGGTTTTTCATTGAGATAGTTAGATCTGCGGAACCGTGATTTTTTAGCACCGGAACATTAATAAACACATCAGATTCTAATATCAATTCATGAACTTTCGCATCAGTAAGCTTCTTACCTTTTATTATAGTTACTTGTTGATAGTAACCTTCACTTTCACCCGAAACAATTTTTGCTCCTGCTTCTTTAGCAGCACTTTCTATTCCGCTGTTCGAGTAGCATCGTTTCCAATTATCACAAGTATGATCAAACACATAAACGTCTTTTGCGCCTGCTTCAAAGCAATGCTTTATAATTCTTTTAATCAAAAAAGGATTTGTATTAGCCGCTCTTTCTGGAGATGTATCCCAGCCGATATTTGGCTTTACGACAACCGTTTGACCTTTCTTAATAAATGCTTTCATCCCTCCGAGTGATTTAATCCCGGTATCGAACATTACATCGGGTTCACCGCCTTTAATTGCTACTAAATCAAATGGCTTATCAAAAATCGACCTATGGGGATATGCAAATAGATGCGAAAAACTTCCAAAGGTGAGAGCTGAACCGGACATGATTCCGGTTGCTAAACTTTTTTTAATGAATTCCCGGCGATTCATTTTTATCTCCAATTTTTTATTCTGGGAGAAGATTTAATTATTCTTATATCAAAATAAATAAAAATTTATTAAAGGAAATCATTAAAATTCCATCTCTGAATTATTATCCTGACTTCAGATATTTTATTCGTTTATGTTATTATTTGATTATAATACTTTGTGTGCAACTGTATGGAATAATTATATCTTGACTTTGCAGCTTCTTCGCCAAGTTGGGCAATAATTATATTTTAATATTGAAGAGAAACCGATGGAGAGTGGAATAAAAATAAACTTCATAAAAATTATTTTTATTATCTTTCTACCACAAATAGTTTAACTCTATCATTCTTGTAATCATTATTCACAAGGATTAAAAATGAAAAAGACTACATCTGAAACCCGTAAGTATCGTTTAGATATGAATGACAAAATCTTAAACTCGGGATTCAGAGATTTCAACAAGTTTTTTGCATTAGATAATAAAGCTTATATCGACGGAGCTTTACCTGCAAAGACAAAGGAACTAATGGGATTGGTTGGTTCAATGGTTTTACGCTGCAATGCTTGCATTTTCTATCATATTGATAGGTCAATAGCTGAAGGTGCAACTAAAGAAGAACTCATGGAAAGTTTTAACATTGCCTTGGTGGTTGGAGGATCAATTATCATTCCTCATCTTCGTTATGCATTTGATGTAATGGACGAAATTTATCAAGAGAAGGAAGCTGAAAAATAATGGCTCACATTTTAATAATTCCGAAAAGAATAGTGACAGTTGATAAGCAAAGTAGAATTCTAAAAAATTACTGTGTTGAAATTCAAGATGATAAAATAAAATCAATTGGAAAGATTTCGAAAAAAACGATTAAGACATTCAAAGGTGAAGTTATACATGCCGAAGATTTAACTCTCATTCCCGGATTCGTGCAAACACATGTTCATCTTTGTCAAACTCTTTTTAGAGGTATGGCAGATGACTTAGAATTACTTGACTGGCTGCAGCTAAAAATATTTCCTTATGAAAATGCACACGATAAAAAGTCTCTGGCAGCTTCTGTAAAGTTAGGAATAAACGAACTAACACTGAGTGGAACAACAACAATTCTCGATATGGGAACATTACGTCATCAAGAAGTAATATTTGATGAGTTAATCTCATCCGGGATCAGAGCATTTGCCGGAAAATGTATGATCGATATGAACGATTTGTTTCCCATGTTCAAATCAAATACACACGATGAGCTGAAGGAATCTTATCTATTATCAAAAGCTTTTCACAACGAAGCCAATGGACGAATAAAATACGGCTTCGCTCCTCGCTTTGCACTTTCAGCATCGGCGAAACTTATGACTGAAGCAAGAGATATGATGAAAGATATTCCTGGGAGTATTTTTCACACTCATTCCTCCGAGAATACTCATGAGGTAAAAGCTGTAAGAAAAAAATTCAAGATGAATAATATTGAGTATTTTAATTCATTAAATCTGTTAGATAAAAATTCAGTTTTAGCCCATTGCATTTGTGTTGATAAAAATGAAATAAATCTGCTTAAGAAAAAGCAAGTTAGAGTTGCACATTGTCCATCATCCAATTTGAAATTAGGTTCTGGCTTTGCCCCAATTCCTCTTTATTTAAAGAAAGGAATCTCGGTTTCACTTGGAGCGGATGGAGCACCTTGCAATAATAATCTGAGTATCTTCAATGAAATGCGGCTTGCTTCACTCATTCAAAAACCAAAATACAGTCCAACAGCAATGGATTCTGAAACAGTTTTTAGATTAGCAACAATTGAAGGTGCTAAAGCTCTGCATTTAGAGAATGAAATTGGAAGTATCGAAGTCGGTAAAAAAGCTGACATTGTTTTAATAAATCTTGATGGGACAGCTCAATCAGTTTACGATGAGGATGAAAATGTTTATTCGAGATTAGTCTATTCAGCATCGGGTAATGATGTAAAGTATGTAATGATTGATGGCAAATGGATTGTAAAAAGCGGTAAATCTAAAATCTATGACCAAAAGGAGATTATGTCCGAAGCAAAAATCGAATTGAAAAAATTGTTAAGCAGAGTTTGAGCGAGAAACCAGTACTGTCCCAAATAAATGTGAAATTAGCAAAAGGTTTTAATGATTACTATTAACCAGATATTATTTTGAATTCAGGACCTCTCTTAAATAATTCTTACTGCATGCTTTCTTTAGAAAAATATTATAGTGGTTCGAAAAGATATTTCAACAGCATCATATGTCTATTTTCATAATTTTTATGGTAAGGTGATAAGGTCAAATGAATTCGTCTTATTTTGTTACTAAGGTTATTGATTTTAGAAGCTTAATCAGCAAGAGGATTTTTATATTTTAGAAACCTTAGTAACATCATACAACCTAAAGAATAAAACCTTATTATCTTATTTCTTTGGATACAATGTGTCATATAATTTTATAAAGAGATAAATCTAAAACTTATTTTGAACAGACATCTCAGAAATAAACAAATATGAAGCATAAAATTATTTTCGCTACAAAAAATTACGGCAAACTGAAAGAAGTTTGCCACATTTTAGGTGAAAAAGAAATTGAATTGCTTTCACTAAACGATTTTAATAATGTTGCTGAGATTGTAGAAGACGGAAATACTTTTGAAGAGAATGCTGTTAAGAAAGCTAAGTATGTCTTTGAAAAATATAGTATCCCCGTTTTAGCTGATGATTCCGGTTTAGTTGTTGAACAGCTCAACGGAGAACCTGGGATTTATTCAGCAAGATATGCCGGCGAAAATGCCACCGATGAAGAGAACAATAAAAAGTTGATATCAAGATTGTTATCATTGCCACAGCCGCATAAAGCAAAGTTTGTGTGTTCAGCTGTTTATTTTGATGGTAAAAATATGATGAAAGCGGAAGGTGAAATTGTAGGACAAATAATCCATGAACAACACGGGAAAAATGGATTTGGTTATGATCCTTTATTTATGCCTGATGGATATAATCAAACAACTGCTGAACTCAATTTTGATGAGAAGAATAAAATTAGTCATCGTGCCAAGGCATTTAATTCATTATTAAAATTAATAAAAGAAAGAGGGTAAAATGAAAAAGATAATTCTACTTTCTTTAGCTGCAGCACTATCATTTGGTTATTTGGGATGCAAGAAAAGCGAATCGGAAGGACCAACATCGCCGGGAACTACAGAAAATTATTTTCCTAATAGCGAGGGAACAAACTACAAATATTCTTATTCACGAACGGACTCTTCCGGACAAGTCAATGGAACTCGAACTACTTATTACAAGGGAAGCATAACAATTAAAGGAACATCTTACAAAGTGCAAATTGATTCATTAGTTATCTCCTCATCACCCCAAGTTGATTCATCGTATTTTAGAACAACCAGCGCAGGAACTTATTTCTTTATTGATACAACCGGATTTGCGGCATCAATAACTGATTCATCTCTAATTCTATTAATTCCTTATGTAACAATTGACAATGAACTTTTAGCATACTCCTTTCCGTTACAAGCCGGCAAAAGCTGGCCAGTGTTCAAAATAACTTTAACTTCTCTCATTGTTGCAACAATTGTTGATGTTTCCGCTTTAGTTGTAGGAACCGAATCAATTGCTTTAAATCTTCCCAGCGGGTTAACCAATAAAGATGCCGTGAAAATAAAGTTCACATTAACGCTTCGGCTAAACCCTCTTTCTGCAGTCGTTCAGACCTATACTGCTTTTGTTTGGTTAGTACAAGATATAGGTCCTGCTAAGTGGGAAGGTTGTGGAACGTTGGTTAACGTATTTACTGGTCTAGGAATTGATTTTGCTGATACAACAACTGTGGTTAGTCAAAGTCTAATTGACTATAATATCAAATAAATTAACTCATTTATTCAAGTTGACCTCCTAAAATTAAAAACCGTCTTCCTTAGGTAGATAAATTAAAACGGTTACTATTTTAGTCCTGTTTTCGATTCTCAACGGGATTAATCCCGTTGAGAATGGGAAAAGTTTAAGATTTATGAACCGTTTCTCCAAAGGAGTCCTTCGGACAACGGTTTACTAAAAGAGGCAGTCAACGTTAGTAAATAAATTTACTTTGTAGCTATAATAACCTGTACAATTCCTAAAGTTAGATTGCGCGTCTCAACTTTCTTAAATCCAACAGATTTAAGCTGCTGGGACATATTCACTTTCTCATCAAACTCCTCAACTGAATCCGGTAAATATTGGTATGCACTTTTATCTCCGGAAATTATTCCTCCTATCAAAGGAAGAATTTTTTTGAAATAGAATTTATA
This sequence comes from Ignavibacteria bacterium RIFOXYB12_FULL_35_14, assembly GCA_001803045.1. Lineage (GTDB taxonomy): Bacteria > Bacteroidota > Ignavibacteria > Ignavibacteriales > Ignavibacteriaceae > XYD12-FULL-36-8. Next base: position 51,263 of record MHAR01000071.1, read on the forward strand.
CAAATATCTTACAATAGGATTTGAAGGAAGGCGAAATTCTAGAATTGTTGCTTTCCCATTTTCGTTTAGCACGTCATAAAACGATTGAAATCCCTTTTGAATGTCGTAAAAATTTCTAACGCCGAATGCAACAATGATGTTAGTGAATGAGTTGGGTTTGAAAGGTATTTGTTCAGCAACTGTTTGAACCGTTTTACCAATTATCCAATTACTTTTTTTTGAGAATAATTTTAACATCTTGTGAGAAAAATCGGCCCCGAAAATTTTTCTTACTCCCATATTGTATGCATCAATAGCAAAATCGCCTGTACCGCAAGCAACATCGAGAAGTACCGATTGATTATTTAGTCCAGTAAGCTTTAACGCTTTCTTCCTCCACCTATAATCGAGACCGAAGCTAAGTAGATGATTCAGTAAATCATACCTTGATGAAATGCCGTCGAATATTTTTTTAACTGTGCTCTTTTTGTCATTCATAATAACCCAAGCTAAAGCTTAAATTCATATCTGTTTGTTCGTTTGCTCCACCAATTAAAAATCAACGGGGAAGTGAAAACACAGAAGAGCATAAATACTAATCCGCCGATAAGATCAATTACATAATGATAGCGAAGATAAACAGTTGCAAAAATGAGAAGCGTGCCGGCAGGGATAAGGAAAAATCGTGAACGGCTTTTTAGTTTTATCGAAAGATAAATTACAACAAGCGTAATCATCGTGTGCCCGCTGGGGAAGACATCTCTTTGAACAATGTTCTCCGGATTTAAGGTACCCGGGGGAATCGATTCAACTGTATTCGTAACTTCACGAAGAAAGTTGGTAAGCAATAATCCCGGCAGTTCGGCATTTTCGTTTTGAAAATCGTGTAATGTAAATCTTGGACCAATCGCGGGTAAGGCAAAATAACCAATGTATGAAAGGAAAAACCCGAAGATTATTGTGAAAATCGCAAAGTCAGCTTCTATAAGTCTTCTTTTCTTCAGTAATACTAAGCCAAGAATAATCGGGAGAAAATAAAACATACCATAGATTATTTGCAAGATTTCAGTTATTACTGGATGAGAAAATTTATAAAGAAAAACAGTCGGATCAACTCCAAACAACCATCTATCAATATTAATAAGAAGCTGGTCGTAGTCATTTGGACGAAGCGGTCTGATAAGAAAATAAATTTCCTTGAACGTTAACAGAACTAAAGGAATCAAATAGAGGTAATGGATAATTCGTAGAATTTTATAACGATATGTCTCAGCAGTATATGCAAGCAGAAAAACAAAAATTATAGTGAGTAAATTAAGAACGATGAATGTTTGCCAATTTTTAATTTGATTGTGAAATAATAGATTGAGAATAATTAAAAAAATATTAAAGGATATTACGATGAAGTCGTAAGCTTTTAATCTATTTATTACTTGAAAGTTTTTCGGCATTAAGTGTAGAAGTTATTGTGTTATTTGGATTGTTCTAAATATCCTTTATCAATTTGCTTGGAAGCAAATTTTGCGAGGGTTCTAAAATCTTCAATTGAAAGTTTTTCGGCACGCAATGATAAATCAATTCCTGTGCTGTTAAAATTTAAGTGAACAAATATACTATTCTTGAGAGAATTATAAAGCATTTTTCGCCTGTTTCCGAATGCCGCCTTTACGATCTTAATGAAAATCTCATCATCTTTTATTTCATTGAAATTTTCTTTAAAGAAAAGATGGATGACTGCCGAATAAACTTTAGGCGGCGGATAAAACACATTTGGCGATACCTTAAAGCAAAGCTTAACATCGGTAAAATTTTGTGTAATGACAGATAAAATTCCATAATCCTTTCCTCCGGATTTTGCAGTTATTCTTTGCGCAACTTCGTGTTGAACCATTAGAACCGAATCATGAATTATTTCTTTATTCTCTATCATCTTAAAAATAATCGGAGAAGTAATATTGTAAGGAATGTTTCCAACAATGCGAAGCTTTTTTCCATACTTTCTAAAAATTGTATTGAGATCTAGTTCTAAAAAATCTCCTGAGATTAAATTTAGCTTAGGAAATTTTAAGTCAAGTATTTCGACATTTCGCTTATCAATTTCGACAGCGATGAGTTTTTCCGTTTTTTCAAGCAGCTTTGAAGTAAGTGCTCCCTCACCGGGACCTATTTCAATGATTAAATCATTACTCTTCGGTGAAATCTCAGAAATAATTTTCGCAATAATATTTTCATCTCGAAGATAATTTTGTCCGAATCGTTTGATAGGAAATTTATGGTTCATATATTAAAAGTACGGATAATGTGAATTAGTTTTAAATTATTAAGTCACCTTACACAAAAAATAAATTGATTATCCACCTGTGGCAAATGTACCGTATGGTGACAGGCCACGTCCTTCATGGCGTGTTGCACAACATCTATACTGTCATTGCGAATCCCGATTTTTCGGTCGGCAATACGGTTTATCGGGATGAAGCAATCTTAAATTAATTATTCGAATTAAATCTGAGATTGCTATGCAATGACTTTTTCTGACCTACGCAACAGCCCCTAAATGACGGGGTTAAGCACAAACAGTAAGATACGTAAGTTGAGTTATTAACACTTTGCAAAACATAAGATTTCTTGATAATTTTTCAAACAGACGGAATAAACATTTAGTTAAACAAAGGAGGTATTTCTGAATTCAAATTCTATAGTAAGCATCGATATGGGCGGCACGAAAATTTTAGCTGCAGTAATTAATTCTAAAGATGGAATTATTGCACGTGCAAAAACGCCAACCAAATCAAATGCCGGGGAGAATAGTTATATTAATAGTCTCGCAGAAATTACCCGCCAGGCAATAGTAAATTCGAGATTAAAAGATTCGAGTATTAAAGCCGTGTGTCTTGGTATCCCGGGATCTGTCAATCCGCATAGCGGAGTAATCGGATTGGCACCTAACCTGGGTTTAAAGAATTTTTACATTACGGAAAAGCTGCAAAAGAAAATTCCATTTCCTATTCTGATTGAAAACGATGTAAACCTTGGTGCCCTGGGTGTTCGAAAATTTGGTGTTGGAAAAAAAAGCAAAAACATGCTGGCCATTTTCATTGGAACAGGTATTGGCGGTGCATTAATTTTTGATGGAAAGATTTATAGAGGATCGAATTATATGGCCGGAGAAATAGGGCATGCAATAATTGAGGATAATGGTCCGCAGTGCGGTTGTGGAAAGAAGGGGTGCTTTGAAGCTGTCGCAAGCAGAACTGCAATCGTTAGAAATATTACCAATGATAAACGAACAAAAAAGAAAAGTATACTTGGAAAAATTGTTCCCGCAGGCGAAAAGATTAAAAGCAGGGCATTGGCAGAAGCCGTTAGAAGAAAGGATAAAATAGTACTTGAACATCTATCGAACGCATGCAATGTGATTGGAATGGTTACTGCAAATGCATGTAATCTGCTTAATGTCGACACTGTGGTTTTCGGAGGTGGATTAATGGAGGCACTTGGGGATAACATGCTTCCGATGATAAAAAAATCATTTGATAAACACGTTTTCACTGGTTCGGCTAAAGGAACAAAACTAGTCAACAGTAAGCTTGCCGATGACGCCGCATTGTATGGTGGAATTGCTTTAGCAGAAGAATTTTTAGGTGTGAAAGTTTAAGAAAAGCTTTCTTTGATCTTTTGAATTTCCGCTGATATCTTTTCCCACTCAGCAAGGTATTGCTCAAGTTCAATTCTATTCTTGTTAAGTTCTAAAGTTTTTTCGTTTGCAAACTTTATGTCCTGATATGTCTCGGCTGAAAATAAAATTCCCTCGAGTTCTTTTTGACTCTTCTCCAACTCCTCTATCTTCATTTCAATTTGTTTGATTTTCGCCTTCAATTCTTTAGTTGAAGAATAAATTTTCTGCCTCAGCTCAGCTTCCCGTTTCCTCTGTAATTTTTTATTTTCAGAAATGGGATCGTCAGGACGAGCATCGTTCTCATTAACATCATTTTGATTTATACTTTTCTTATACAGAAAATATTCAATTCCTCCCTCAAAGAAAGAAGCAGTTCTGTTCTTTATGTCGACTGTCTTATTTACAATCGGTTTAAGAAAATCAATGTCGTGAGAGATAAGAACGATTGATCCCGAAAAATCTATCAAAGCTTTTTGCAGAATTTCTTTTGAGGTAATATCAAGATGATTTGTGGGTTCATCAAGAATAATAAGATTTGATTTAGTGAGAAGAATTTTAGCGAGAGCAACTCGGCTTTTTTCTCCACCGGAGAGAACACCGACTTTCTTAAAAACATCATCACCTGTGAAAAGAAATGAACCCAAGAGATTGCGCAAACCTCCAATCGATACCTGATCAGAAATGCCCATTAGTGTTTCGAGAATATCTAAACCCGGATTTAATTGATCGGCTACATCCTGTGCATAATGTGCGATTAATGTGTTATGCCCAACAATCCGTTGACCGCTGTCAGGAGATAAAAGTCCGGCAATTATTTTGGAGAGAGTTGTTTTACCGGCCCCATTTGGTCCTACAAATGCAATTTTATCTTTACGATTGATTGTGAAATTGAGCTTATCAAAAATAATTTTTTCACCGAATGATTTGCTGATATCCTTAAGAACAATATTTACTTTGCCGCTTGGCGGTGCTTCGGGAAATCTTATTCTTATTTCTTTTTTTTCTGATGGAATCTCTAATAGCTCAACTTTTTCCAACTGCTTTATCCGGCTCTGAACCTGTTTTGCTTTTGTCGCTTTGTACCTGAACCTCTCGATAAATTTCTCCGTCTCTTTTATTTTTTTCTTTTGCATCTCATATTGATTTTCCAGTAACTCGTTTCTTTCTTCTTTAAAATTTAGATAAGCCTCATAGTTTCCTTTAAAGTTGGTAATTTTATTCAGAAAAATTTCCAACGTTCTGTTTGTAACTGAATTGACAAAGTATTTGTCGTGTGAGACAATGATCAAAGCGCATTTGGTGCTATTAAGAAAGCTGACGAGCCATTGAAGAGAATCGAGATCTAGGTGATTGGTTGGTTCATCCATCAGAAGAATATCATTTTGTGAAATGAGAATTTTAGAAAGTGCTATTCTCATCTGCCAGCCCAACGAAAACGTGTCGGTTATCTTTTCAAAATCTTCTTCAAGGAATCCCAACCCCTTCAATATTTTTTCAACTCTTGATGAGGCGCTGTAGTAGTCTAAATCTTCGAGCAGGTTATGCACGTCACCAAGCTGATAGACTAATTCTTCGCGGTCTTCATCATCCAAATCTTGCGAATTCATTTGCGCGAGAATTGATGCTTCCTTTTCTTTCAATAATGTAATGTCGGTTAATGCAGAACTGGCTTCTTCAATTAACGATTTACCTTTATGAACAACATTATCCTGAGGAAGATAACCGATTGAAATGCGTTTTTGTTTATAAATTTCTCCCGATTCGGGAAAGATTTCGCCGCTGATAATTTTTAATAGAGTTGATTTACCCGAACCATTTGCACCAACCAAACAAATGCGGTCGTTAGAATGAATTTTATAGTTGAAATCTCTAAATAGATGTTTTCCACCGAACTGAACGGCAATATTTATTAGATCAATCATTTTTAGCTGGCAGAAAAATGGAGAGAAATGTTAGCTCATTTATTTTGCAGCACGGCAACTTTTGCAGTTGCAACATTATTTCCTTCTTTGTCATAAGCTACAATTATATATATACCGCTGTTAACTGGTTTTCCATCGAGATCTTTTCCATCCCAGTATGCAACTCTTCCACCTGGAGAAGAAAATTCACTAATGAGCTTACCGCTGATGCTTAAAATTTTTATTTCGGAATCTTTAATTAATCCGTCAATTGTTAAAAGCTCATTTTTATCTCCCACCAATAAAGGATTTGGAAAAACAAAGAGTTCAGAAAAGCTTTCGAGTGGTTTTACTGATGGAGTCTCAAATGAAGTTAATCCTGCATCAGTTCCCACATACACTGCTCCTTTATTTTCATCAATAGCAATGCTTCTAATTACATCCGATAGCAGAGGGCTGTTTTTTGAATCGTATGTGGCTATCAATCTTGTTCCATCAGAATTTACGAGCAGCAAACCTTGATTGGTTCCTATCCATTTTTGGTTTAGAGGATCAACAGCAATACAATTTATGGTTTGCTGTCTTAACACAAATACTGAGCTTATTCTAGCTTGAGGAGTACTCGATAAGACAGTGGATGTGTTAGTAATGATATTCACACCTAAACTCGTTCCAATCCACAAATCTCCTCTGCGATCGGGAACTATGCAATTTACTGTGTTATCATTAAGTCCATTTGTTTTTGTAATATATCCAAAAACATCATCTGTCGCTTCTGAATAAGTCCCTTTTTCATTGTAATAGAATAGTCCAAGACTTCCCTGATTGGACATCGCATACCATTTTGTATCATATTGATCGATTACAAGATTTTTTACTTCGCTGAAAGTTAAATGTTGTTCCAAAGGATTTCCAAAAGAATACCAAGCACTATCTGGAGTTAACAAGTACAATGATTTTCTGTCGGCTGCATTTAAGTTTAGTATCCAAAGGTTGTTTTTTGAATCTTCTGCAAAGCCGGTTATAACTACGAAGTTAAGATCGTCAGCGATTCCAACCATAGGTGTATTTCCAGAATGAAATCTTGTGATGACATCGTTTTTTATTTTTGCAAAACCGAATCCCCAATTTCCTGCATAAATTGTATTATCGGAACCACTGAAAACGGAATAGTAATCATTTTGATAAAGAGTGGGATAACGTGCTACATCGTAAATACTCCATTGAACACCATCATATTTATACAGTCCTTTGCCCGCACCATTTTTTCCGCTCGCAGACCATAAATTGCCCTGTCTGTCAGTGGTCATATTTGGAAATTGATTTGCTCCGGGACCATTTGGTATGATAAATTTATAATTGATTCCGTCTTCAATTTTAATTACGCCTCTCGAACTTGTAGCGAATAATCCAGCACTTGAGCTGCTGATTTTTCTAATCTCAAATGGGCTTGTAAAAAGTATTGTCAATGAACCTTGGTAGTACAAACTTACAGTATTTCCATGGGAGATTAACAGAGAATCGTTTGAGACATGAATATCAAAAATATTTACATTGGTGAAGCCTGGTAAAAAATTCTGCCAAGAAGTTCCGTTGAACATCGATAATCCCTTGTCGGTTGCAGCAATTATTGTATCTCTATATGATCTTACTTTTCGGATTATGTCAGATGGAAGTCCATTACTTGTATTGTATACATTCCACGATTCTGGAGCAGATAAATTTGTTGCATCGCTTTTTTGTACAGCAATTCCAAAGTCAGTAGCTGCATAGATTAAATTATATTTTGCTGCACTTGATACCCGGATGTTAGAAGAAAGATTTCCGAATTTGTAGTAAGTATCATAAAAAACTAATGATTTTGAATTTATTAGAGATAATCCAAATTCAGTTGAAATGAAAATAGTATCGCTGGAAACTCTAAGCTCGTTGATCTGTTTGTTTACTCTATCGGAGTTATAGATATCGAGAATGGTTCGAACAGAATTATTTGTAGGATCAAAAACATTTAGTGCGCCGGAACTGCTGCCGAACCAAACCTTTCCGTAACCATCGACACACGTAGCGGTAAGTGATGTTGAGAATAGTCCATCAGTTTTAGTAAGCTTTTGGTGACTATCGATGGAAGTATTATAAAAAAATCCGCCGCCGTCTGTTGCAGCCCAAACTCCATTTTCTAAAGCTTGAATATAGTTTACCTGCTTCATATCGGTGTGGTTCTTCCACTTGGTTGGCTGTTGGGAATGAAGCTTAATTGAAAAAAATGTTGCGAATAAGAAAACCGCGATAATTTTCATTTTAATTTTAATGATTGTTGTAAATGAAAAGTAGAAAGATCTTATTCGAACCTCGAATTGAAAATTATTTTGTTATTTAAGAACGGTTTTAATCTAAAAATTTTTATTACAAGCGGAAAGTTCAAAAATTTCGCCTAAAGCTTTTGAAACAGATCAGCCATTTCAATAGCGGTTAATGCAGCATCCCAACCTTTGTTACCGGATTTTGTGCCTGATCTTTCGATTGCCTGCTCAACTGTGTCGGTTGTCAGCACGCCATAAATTACCGGTACGCCATGCTTCAATGCCGTTTGAGAAATGCCATTTGACACTGCTGAAGAAATGTATTCGAAATGAGGAGTTGCGCCTCTTATGACAGCACCAAGACAAATTATTGCATCAAATCTTTTTTGAGTAGCTAACTTATCAGCCGTAACTGAAATCTCAAATGCGCCTGGCACTTTAACGACTGTAATGTTTCGCTCTTCACAATTGTGCCTGCGAAGACAATCTAATGCCGCTTCGAGGAGTTTATCTCCAATGAACTCATTAAACCTGCTTTGAACAATTGCAAATTTGTAGTTTGATGCTGAAATTTTTCCTTCGATCAAATTCATTTTCAACTCGATTAAAAATGTTTAAGCTGAATTTTTAATTAGTCTATTTCTCATTGCTTCCAAGACAGCGTTGCTTGTGTAATATTTTCCAAGATTAGCTTCATCTTCTCTTTTTCCTCCGTGAAAATCCGATCCACCGGATTCTAGTAGAAAATATTCGTTCACAATTCCTTTGTAAAATTTTACTTGATGAGCACTATGTGATGGATGAATTACTTCGATGCCGTCAATACCGTCTTCAATTAATTCTTTAAGCAGAGATTCGGGCATATTACCCGGGTGCGCAATAAATGATAATCCTCCTGCATCGCTAATAATTTTTACCACACTTTGCGGAGAAATATGAACCTTTTTTTCGTAAGCCGGACAATTGTTGCCGATGTATTTATTGAAAGCTTCGTAGTAGTTAAATATTAGACCTTTTTCTAACATCGCCTGAGCAATATGTGGTCTGCCGATAGCTGAACTTTTTGCTTGTTCCAGAATATCCTCAATAGAAATTGTGAATCCAAGCCCCTTAAGTTTATTAACGATTCTGATAGCTCGTTTGAGTCGTTCTTCACGAAAAAATTTTAAATAACGTTCAAGCTCTCTGTTGTCCGGATCAATAAAATATCCTAGAATGTGAACCTCTCTATCGCCAATGTCAGAACTAACTTCCAATCCCGGTATAACTTCCACTCCGAAATCTTTTCCGACGGAAGCTGCTTCATGAATTGCTGATAAATTATCGTGATCGGTTATGCTTATAATATCAAGAGATGCTTTCTTAACCACCTGAATAAGTTCGATTGGGCTGTAAAATCCATCTGAATGATTAGTATGTGTATGTAAGTCTATTTTGCAGCCCATAAAGTTAATGATAGTGTTCCTTAAATTTTTCGTAATTAATTATTGTTAACCTCGTTCCTTCTAATTCAATCAAACCTCTCTTTGCAAAAGAATGCAGAGTGCGCGAAATAGTTTCTCGTGATACTCCAGCCATATTTGCTAAATCATGCTGAAAGGGAAGTCTTTCAATTTCAACCTTTCCTTGTTTTATTTTTCCTATGTCATCAGCAAGTTGAAGAATAACGGAAGCGACTTTACCTTCAGCATCCCTTAAAGAAAGGGATTTTATTCTAAGATCGGAAGCACGAAGTCGTCTTGTAAGTTCTTGAAGTAGTGCTACTGATATTTCCGGATGCTCCTGCAAAAGTTTTAAGAAATCAGTTCGTTGAATTATGAATAATTCAGTCTCTTCAATTGCAATAACCCCGGCAGATCGGCTTAATCCATCAAGAATGGCCATTTCGCCAAAGAAATCAGATTCATTTAGAATTGTAAGAATGACCTCTTTGCCATCATCGCTTTCTCTTGAAACCTTAACTTTACCCGAAATTATTACAAAAAGGGCTGAACCGGTCTCATTTTCATGGAGAACCCAAGAATCCTTTTTGAAGAATTTTCTACTCCCAAGAAGAGAGATTTGCCGTAACCGGTCAGCATCCAATTCTGAAAAAATTGGAATAGATTTTAGAAATTCGCCGTTATCTGCCATTTTGATCCTTTAAGATTTACCCTTCAAATAATATAAATTTGAGTGTGATTAAAGACAAATAAAAGAAACAACGAAAGATAGCATTTTTTTTGTTATTGAGGGAATTTCAATATAAAGTTTGCTGTAAAATTTCATTTATAATTGCCAATTGAGTATTTTTTCATTCTAAATTTTTAATAAAACGGAGAATTTTTTGTTATGGGAATGATGGCAAAGATGAGAGGATTAGCTCCTGCCTTCATCATTACCGTGGGTGCATTATTCGTCTTGTTCATGGTAATTTCCGATTCAAATGTTTTGGAAGCACTGGGCGGAAGAACAAACAATGTGGGTTCGGTAAATGGTGAAGATATTTCTTATCAAGAATTTGTTAATGCTGTGGATCAACAAAGAGAAAACCAAAAAAAGCAAACGGGCAAGGAAGTTGACGAACAGGACATGGAGCAATTGCGTGATCAAGTTTGGGATGCATTGGTAACTCAAAAGCTTCTTGCAGAGCAAATTGACAAGTTTGGAATAACTGTCCCTGACGAAGAAATAAAGGAAATTATTTTAGGAGAGAACCCACCCGAATTCCTTAAACAAAATTTTATTGATTCAACGGGAAATTTTAACCGTCAGGTTTATGAACAGGCTCTTTTTGATCCCAGGAATAAGGAAGCCTTACTTCAAGCTGAAGAGTTTGTAAGACAAAATCGTTTGAATGAGAAATTACAAAGCTTAGTTCTCGCTTCTGTAGTAGTTAGTGAAGCAGACATTAAAAATAAATTCAACGAACAAAATTTAAAGTTAAAAGTACAATATGCTTTGGTTGATCTTTCGTTATATCCTGATTCAATAATTAAATTCAATGATAATGATCTAAGAAAATATTACAATGAAAATCTAGACAAATATAAAAATCAAGCACAAAGAAAACTGCAATACGTTTTATTCTCAAACCAGCCGTCTGCTGATGATTCTGCAACAATTAAACGGAATTTGGAAATTGTAGCAGATAAGTTTAAAAAAGATACTGCAAGCTTTAAATCTTATGTTGAGATTTATTCAACTGTTCCATACTCAAAAGACACGATGGCGCTAAATGCTTTTACCCCCGAAGTAACTGATTTATTTTCTAAGACAGCTCCTGGTAATGTTATAGGTCCAGTTGCAACGCCTGAAGGATATGTTATTTATAAACTTGCCGCAATAGTTCCATCAAACGAAACATTAGCTAAAGCATCTCATATTTTAATAAATAATATGGGAAGCGATGAGAAAAATCTTGAAGAAGCAAATAAAGTTTATGCTCAGCTAATAGCCGGCACAAACTTTGAAAAAATTGCAAGGGAGAAATCTGGCGATCCGGGAAGTGGAAGCAAAGGCGGGGATCTTGGCTGGTTTGGTAAAGGAGCCATGGTTCCGGAATTTGAAAAAGCAGTTTTTAGAGGAGTTGTTGGAGTTGTACAAAGGCCGGTCAAGACAAATTTCGGTTACCACATAATAAAAGTCACTGCAAAATCAAACAGCAAATACGTTATAGAAAAAATTGTAAATCCAGTTCAAACCTCTGCATCTACAATTGACGCAAATTATAATTCTGCTCAGGATTTTACTTATGTTTCAGAGAAAAATGGCCTCGAAAAAGAAGCTAAACTTATGAATTATAAAGTGCATGAAACCTCACCGTTTGTTAAAGAGACTTATTCCATTCCGGGAATTGGTGTGAACAAAAGATTAGTTGATTTTGCTTTTGAGAACGGGTTGAATAAAGTCAGCGAGGTTTATAAAGTTACTAACGGTTATGTCGTTTGCAGAATTTCTGAGGTAATTAATGAAGGCGCAAAACCATTTGAGGAAGTTAAGAGTTTAATTCAACCATTGGTAATTCGCGAAAAGAAATATGTATTGGCTAAGGATTATGCTGCAAAATTAAAAATTCAAGTTGGCAATGATTTATTCAAAGCAAAGACTTTAAATCAAAAACTAATTGTTGATACAACGGGTCAGTTCAGCCCTAACGGCTCAATTCCTAACATCGGAAGAGATCATGCTTTCATTGATGCCGCAGTAAAGATCGAATTAAACAAAGTTTCAAACCCGGTTAAAGGATTTAGGGGGCAATTCCTTTTAAAAGTAACTGAAAGATCTTCATTCGATTCTGCCGCATATTCAATTCAAAGAAATTTGTTAAGAGATCAGCTTTTCCAGGAAAAGAGAAGCATGTATGTTAATCAATGGTTGGAAAAACTTAAAAAAGATGCAGACATAGAAGATAAGCGTTACGTCTTTTTTGGTCGCTAATTTTTACACTTCATTTTTGATCACCCCATTCATATTGTAAATAGATGATGGGTTTTTTTATTTTTGTAAGGTAATTCAATTGATTTTTTAATAAGGTAAGCTTTAGCATCCTTCAAATGAAAACAAAAATAGCAGCGATTGCAATTATAATTATTAGTACGAATGCATTTGCACAATTCAACAAGACTTTTGGAGTAAGTGTTAATGCTGTTTACAATACAAGTGCAAGCATTTACTTATCTCCAAATTCATCGGATGTCATCTTAAGAAATAATTCTTTCCTCATAGAAAATATTTTTGATCCTTCTGTTGATTTTAGGCATAAGCTATCAGAGTCCATCATTTTAGGACTTAACGTTGAATATATGACAACCACTTCAATAGGACCAAATCTTACCGTGTTTCTTGGCAGCAGCACAGTTACAATTGATGTTGAGGATGGTTTTCAACTCATTCCATTGGAACTGTCCGTATATTATCTTCTTCCTTTCTCCACTGAACGGTTTAAATTTTTAATGGGCGGCGGAATAGGTTATTACATCGGTTCGCATGTCAGAAAATTTGGTGATGTTGAAGTATCGAATGCTGAGAGAAAAACGGCTTATGGAATTCATGTTAGCATTTCGATGGATTATCTTATCAAAGATTTTATATCTGTTCGCAGTGAGATGAAATTTAGAGATCCTCAATTTACAGTGAAGAGTAAATACAGTAAGAAAGAAGTAAATTATAATGGAAATGTTATCAGGTTGGCACAAGATTCCTTTGACTCCAAAATTAATGTGGATGGAGTTACTTTCATTCTTGGTTTCGCTTTTCACTTTTGATTATGGTTTGTAATAAAAATTCTTACTTTTAAATTTTTGAGAGACAGAGATATAGAGTGAAGATATGAGTCCCGTTAGGGACGATATGTTTATAGAAAAAGAGTATTCAGTATAAATCAAAGTCCCTTAGGGACGAAATAGAGGTTGCTATGGCTAACACATTTACACAAATTTATCTTCATCTTGTATTTGCTGTGCAGAATAGGATATCCCTTATTAATCCCGAATGGAATGCTGAACTGTATAAATATATAACGGGAATAGTTCAAAATAACGGACATAAATTAATAACAATAAATGGAGTTTCTAATCACCTACATATTGCTGTTGGTTATAAACCTCATCAACTGATTCCAGATTTGTTGCAGGATATAAAGGGATACTCCTCAAAGTGGGTAAACGAGAAGACATTTGTTAGAGGAAAATTTAATTGGCAGGAAGGTTATGGGGCTTTTTCTTTCTCGCACTCACAGATTGATAGAGTAGTGAAATATATAAATAATCAGGAACAGCATCATAAAAAGCAAACATTTCGTGAAGAATATATTCAGTTATTAAAAAAATATAATATACCGTTTGATGAAAAATACGTTTTGATGGATATAACATAATCCGCCAGAGAGGAACTATATCGTCCCTACGGGACTTTGGTGAAATCTGTGTTTGAATTCTATAAATATTTTGTCCCTAACGGGACAAGAACGAAGAGAACAGAAACGGTCTTATCAGAGGCGGGACTATTGATTTGTTCCCTTTTAAAAGAATTTATACTTTACGTAAAATCAGGTACATATTATTATGATAAACCTTAATTGTATAGGGCTAAAGTTTTCCTATTGAAAAACAAAATAATTTTTCTTGCCGGATTTATGGGTGCAGGTAAAAGCACTATCGGTCCAATATTAGCCAATACACTTGGATGGGATTCATGTGATCTTGATTTGCTGATTGAACAAAGACTCGGAAAAAAGATACGACAAATCTTTGAACAGGATGGTGAAGATTATTTCAGGAAAAATGAATCTGAAATTCTTATTGAGCTATCAAAAAAAAGCGATTTGGTGATATCGTTAGGCGGCGGTACAATGGCTAATGAAAAAAATCTTGCTGTTCTTAAAAAAGTCGGCACAATTGTTTATTTAAAAGCTTCTACCGATTCTTTTTATAAGCGGTTAAGATATAAGAGAGATCGTCCCAGTTTAGGTGTGAATGAATCTGAAGACTTTACGAAGGATAAGCTTGTGAACCGAATAAATCAGTTGATGGCTAAGAGAGCGAAATTCTATGAACAAGCCGATATTATTATTGATACCGATGATTCTTCAGTTGGAAGAACTGTAGATAAAATTATCAAGTTATTAAAAGAAGCGGATATAAATAACGAATTGTGAAAACGATAAACGTAAAACTTGAAAATCACTCTTATCCAATTATAGTTGGCAAAGGTGCATTCAACAAACTTATTGAATTGATCGAATCAAGAAAGCTTCATCGAAATCTTTTTGTGGTGATTGATAAAAATGTTGAAAAATATTTTGGCAGTTACATCAGAAGCTATTTTGATAATTATAAGGAGAAAAAACTCTATTACTCAATAAAGGCGGTCGAAAAATCAAAATCGTTTGTTGAACTGAAAAAAATATATTCAATTCTTTTAGAGCAAAAATTTGGGCGAGATACACTTTTAATTTCGATTGGCGGGGGAGTTACAGGCGATTTAGCCGGTTTTGCTGCTTCTACTTTTATGCGTGGAATTCAAGTTGTTCACATTCCTACAACTCTTACAGCTATGGTTGATAGTTCAATTGGCGGAAAGACCGGGATTAATTTCAATTATTATAAAAATATTATTGGTTCATTTCATCAACCTCAATTTGTACTTTGTGATATTAAGTTTTTAGATACACTTCCTGAAATAGAAATGATTTCCGGATTAGGTGAAGTTATTAAATATGCATTCACAACAAATTATGATTTTTTCAAACTTGTGAATGAAAGCTTAGATTTGATCTTAGCCCGTGGTGACAATGTTCTTGAAAGAGTAATTACGGATTCTGCCAACTATAAAGCTTCGGTAGTCAGTCAAGATGAAAAAGAGCACGACTTAAGAAAGGTTTTGAATTTCGGTCACACATTTGCGCATGCATTCGAGAGAGAATTAAAAAATGAAATTAAGCACGGCGAAGCAGTAACGGCAGGTATCTTGTGCGCTCTTTATTTATCTTATAAAAAAAAGTTTTTAACTAATGAAACTCTGCAAAAGCTCAAAGCTCTTCCATTAAAATTAAAGTTGAAAAGATCGCTAAAGCAAGTTGATCCTGAAGGAATCTACGAAAACATGTTTGCCGATAAAAAGAACAGAAATAGTCAAATAAATTTTGTGCTGATTCGTGATATTGGCGAATTGGTTGTGAATGTAAACGCTGCAAAAAGTGAGATTCTGTATGCGATTAAACATGCAATAGATTCGATTAATTTGAAATCGAGAAACTTCTTGATACCTCGTATGTAAAATCACGACTTATGATTCACTTTACGCATGGATTGGAGAATTAGAAACCTTTTGGACTAAAGTCCTTACTATTTGTGGATTATTTCTAACCCCAGCCTTAAGGGTTTGTTGCACAAGTGGGTCGTCATTGCGAGCGATGGCAATGCCAGAGCGAAGCAATCTCGAAATTATTACAATTAAATATCCTATGGATTGCTTCATCCCGAAAATGCGTACTGTCAACCGAAAAATCGGGATTCGCAATGACAATATAAAAGTTACGCAACACGCCCTTAAGGGAGTGTTGCAGAAGTATTTATGCCGAAGGCATGGATTCCCATTCCAGTTGACTTAAGGGCATCTCTAAAAACTCATCTAAAAGTAAAAAAGGATATAAATTAAACAAAGTGAAAATATAATATCGTATTTTTGTTATTGTA
>MHAR01000072.1 GCA_001803045.1 Ignavibacteria bacterium RIFOXYB12_FULL_35_14
CCATATTTTTTTTGTCCAACTTAATATGAATTTATCTTTCTATCAATACCTTTACATTAATCGAATACTCTATTCATTGCGGTTTACCGCGCTATGTCTTCTTCATTACTTGAAAAAATACAGTCAGAGATGCTATAAATCGATTTTCTTACAGCATCGAGAGATCCTGCTGCAACGTCTTCAAATAAATCATAATGTTTTTGAAAAGCAGATGCCCCATCTTTATTCGAATTACTAACCGCCACAATCACGTTTTCCCTAAAGCCTCTGTTTTCATCTAGAAGTTTTTGTAAATCAGAGTGAGTTACTACAAAAGAATCAACACCTTTTTTATAAGCTGTTTCATCATCCAAGCTAGAATCTAGAGATTTGCCCAAATCAATTAGTCCCTGCCTGTTCATTTTGTATTTTTTCCCTGATCCAGCAGAATATTCAATTGATCCAAAAAAGTTATTTTCCAATGAAGCCTCGTAATCTGGATTAAATAAGCAGTGAATATTTACTAGTCTCCCGCTATCTGTAACAGGGAGCATGCGGAGTTCTACGTTGGGAAAAATGAATATACAATCTATCTTCTTCTTTTCTTCATCAGTGAAATCAGTACAAGATGCAATATTATTAACAAACTCTTTTATTTTTGTAAAATTATTTATATTGAAATAATCAGTAATACCAATAGCTGCAATTCTTTTTTCCAAAGCTTTCCGAAACAGAGTGACGCAAAATTCATCAAAAGTTTTACTCTTGAATTGATCGTTTTTGCTCGTTCCCTTTGTGTGGACATGCAAATCCCACTTTCGCCATTCTGAACCTTTTGAAAATGGATTACTCATGATGAACTCTCCACGATTTTTATTTCATCCTCAGTCAAGTTGTAGAGTTTGTACACCATTATGTCTATTTGGTCTTCTAACAACTTTTTGACAGAGTTTATTTTTTTACAAAAATAACAATTAAACACTCAAGTTATACAAGAAACTTTTTGCGCAAATATCAAATTCTATAAAATATATTTCAGTCCCCAATCGCTATTAGACATATCAATACGATCTGCCCATTAAGTCAACAAATGAATTTAATTATTGTCTGAATATTCATATTTTAAGAATGTAACTATCAAAACTTTTATTAATCAATTCTAAAAAACATTTTCAATTGCATAGAAGATTACTTTCATCCATTCCTTTCATTTTGTTTTTCATATTTGGAATTAATTCTATCGGCAATGCTCAAGAAACCGACAAAAGCTTAGCATTCAAGAAGAACCGTCCTCAAAAAAAATACACGATATTTTATCAGCCTGATCTTTCATACCAAATACAAAAACAGTTTTACTTAATTCGTGATGCAAACTCAGGAAATGCTTTGGCTCAACATGAGCTTGGTTTAAGATATTTACTTGGCGAAGATGGTATGACTGCCGATACAATAAAAGGAGCTTACTGGGTAGGAAAAGCTGCGGAGCAAAATTTAACTGCAGCGTGTTTTAATTACGGTATTTTACTTATTAACGGCTGGGGAGTTGAATGGAATCCTTTCAAAGCTTATGACTACTTTCTTAAAGCCGCAAGCGATGGAATGCCTCAAGCGCAGCATTTAATCGGAATTCTTTATACCGATAATCTGATAGTTAAGAAAGATAACATAGAAGCATATGAATGGATAAAAAAAGCATCTGAACAAGATTATATGCCTGCAATTGAAACGAAAAATGATCTGGAAAAATACTTGCCGCCAAATATTTTCAGCGCAAACCAGGACAGTAGTTATAACATAGTTACAGGAAAATCAAGAAATGCTGATACTTCTCTCTCCTCTCAGCTTGGTTTGGTCTTTATAGATTTTGAAACTATTTACGATACAATTATGGAAGTTACAGAGAAGCAATTAATAGAAGATCTTTTTCATGAATCAAACAAAATGTTGGCTGATACTTTGGGTCTTCTGCCAGCCGATTCGCTTCTCACAAATATTCATACCGATAGAATTTCCGTACTTCAAGAATATGCTGAAACAGGCAACTCAGAAGCCCTCACAATTTTAGGACGGTTTTATGAAAAAGGTATTTACTTCGAAAATAATCTAATAAAAGCTTCAATGAATTATATTCTCGCTTCACAGTTAAATTATCCGCGTGCTAAAGTCTTGTTACTAAAAATTCTATCATCAAATTTTATTTCTGATTTAATTTCTGAGGTAAAGACTAAAAAAAATCCTGATGCCATGTTTACATTATATGGACTATCTACCCTGGAATTATATAATCAAATTACAAAAAAAGAAGCCGATGAATTTCTAATTGAGGCAGCAAAACAAAATCATCTTCCGTCCATTATTGAATTAGCAAATAATTACTACGCGGGGAAAAGTAAAGATGGGAATGTCAGCTCAGGGCTTGAACTTTGGAAACAAGCAGCACAAAACGGAAGCTTTCAAGCGAAAATCAGATTGTCAGCAGCAAATGTTTTTGATGCGATTAGTATTGAAAGTCTGGCTAAATCTATTCAGACTCTCAAAGAAGCATCAAAGTTGGGATCTGTGTTAGCTCAAATCTCTTTAGCATATAGTTATGAAAATGGAATAGGTATTGTAAAGAACAAATCTGAAGCAGTGAAATATTATCGACTGACTGCTCAGCGAGGCAATCAATTCGGTTATGAAGAGCTAAAGAGAATCTACAATGAAATTCGTCCCAATGAAAAAAGATTCATTATAAATTAATTCATTATGAAAAATTTAAATTCAAAGCTTCCTAACATTGGCGAGAGCATATTCGCTACAATGACTAAAATGGCAACTGATTATAATACGATAAATCTATCACAAGGTTTTCCGGATTTTAATTGTTCCGAAGAATTATTGGAGAGGGTTGCTTACTACCAATCCAAGGGATTCAATCAATATGCTCCAATGCCCGGCGTATTGAACTTGAGGAAGAAAATTTCTGAGAAAATTGAAAAGGTTTACGGGAAAAAATATAATCCTGATTCTGAAATTGTTGTGACGGCAGGCGGTACACAAGCTTTGTATGCTGCCATTACCGCAGTTGTATCTCCAGGCGATGAAGTAATAATATTAGAACCGGCATACGATTCGTATGCTCCAGCAGTGTTAATTAATGGCGGAGTTCCCATTTACATCTCCTTATCTCCAAAAGATTATTCTATTGATTGGGATAAGGTAGAAAAATCTATATCTGTAAAAACAAAACTTATCATTATTAATTCACCTCACAATCCTACCGGAAGTGTGTTGAGCCAAAATGATTTAACAATACTGGAAAAGATAATTCGAAACAAAAATATTTATCTCATCAGTGATGAAGTTTATGAGCATATAATTTTCGATGGTAAAAAACATTTCAGTTTTTCTGAATCACCCGAATTAAGTGCGAGAACATTTGTTATCAGTTCTTTCGGAAAAACCTATCACACAACCGGCTGGAAAGTTGGATATTGCGTCGCTCCGGAAAAACTTATAAAGGAATTCAAGAAGGTTCATCAATTCATGGTATTTGCTGTGAACACGCCAATTCAGCATGCATACGCAGACATAATGGAAAAAGAAGAAATGTATCTTGGCTTAAATAAATTTTATCAGCAGAAAAGAGATT
Organism: Ignavibacteria bacterium RIFOXYB12_FULL_35_14; assembly: GCA_001803045.1. Classification (GTDB taxonomy): domain Bacteria; phylum Bacteroidota; class Ignavibacteria; order Ignavibacteriales; family Ignavibacteriaceae; genus XYD12-FULL-36-8. The sequence goes on from MHAR01000072.1 coordinate 3,614, forward strand.
TCATGGTGGCATTGCTTGCCAAGTCAAGATTCAAATTTCGTCCAGCACAAGGAACATATTTTCAATTATTGGATTATTCCTCTATTTCTGATTTGAATGACAGAGAGTTTTCCGAATATCTTACAAAAGAAATTGGAGTTGCAGTAATTCCCCTTTCACCATTTTATTCTGGAGGAAGTCAAGACAAAGTAATTCGAATTTGCTTTGCAAAAAAAGACGAGGTGCTTAGCGCAGCTTCGGAGAAACTTTGCAAAGTATAAGAGCAACGCAATAATTTAACTAATAAAATATGAGTTCCCTTGAATGAATTATTTATTTTAGCGTATAATAAAAAATAGAATGGTCGTTTGAAAACAGAAAATTATCTTTTAAAAAGAAAAACCGCATTACTTTCCTTAATGGTTGGTTTTTCGATGTTCGCTGCAAAAATTGGTGCTTATTTTCTAACCAGTTCAGAAGCTATATTTTCAGATGCGGCTGAATCTATTGTTCATATTTTAGCTACCGGAATGGCATTATTCAGCATTATCTTAAGCAATAAACCCCCCGATGAATCACATCCATATGGTCATAATAAAGTTGAATATTTTTCCGCTGGAGTTGAAGGCTTTTTAATCTTTACGGCTGCCGTTGTTATAATTTATTCGGCAGTATCTGATATAATAAAAGGTCCTGAATTGGAAAAATTAGATACCGGAGCAATTATAATTTTTCTTGCCGGATTGATAAATATGTTTCTAGGTTTTTACCTGATCAGAATCGGAAAGAAGACTAATTCAATTACTTTGATCGCTGACGGTAAACATGTGCTAACTGACTCATACACAAGCGCCGGGGTTATAGTGGGAGTTTTGTTAGTAATATTCACTGGGTATAAGCTTTTAGATCCAATTTTTGCAATTGCAGTGGCATTAAACATTATTTATACAGGTTACATGCTGATCAGAGAATCCGTTGGCGGTTTGATGAACGAAGCGAATCATGCAGTACTAAATAAAATCACAAACGTGCTTACAAAAAATAAAAAGGATTATTGGATTGATATCCACGAGCTAAGGTATTGGCAGTCAGGTGACAGAATATTTTTAGATTTTCATTTGATCCTGCCATACTATTTTAATATTCAGCAAACTCATAAAGAGGAAAATGAAATTGAGGAAATCATTCAGAATGAATTTGAAGGATCACAATTAAAAATTCATTTTGATTTTTGTGTTAACGAACTTTGCAAATATTGTAATTATACGGAGTGTACAGTGAGGGCTTTTCCGAAGGATACAAACTTTGATTGGGATGTAAAAAAATTGATAGGTAAACCAATTTATTTAATTGGAAAATCTTAAATGGTTTCTCAGTCTTTTGGATCTTGAACTTTTGTTAGGATTAATAATCCTACTATGAAAAAAAATCCGATTGAAATGATTGCAAGTCTTTGACTTTTTGTAATGTAACTTACCAATCCAAAAACCAATGGTCCAATAACCGCCGAGCTTTTTCCAAAAAACGAATAGAAACCAAAAAACTCAGTCTTTTTTTCTGGTGGCGTTAACTTGGACATTAAGCTTCTGCTAGTAGACTGACTTGAACCCATTGCTGCTCCGGCTAAAAGTCCCACAACGTAAAATCCGGTTTTGTCTGCAATAAAATACGCTAACGTGATTGTAATCAGCCAAAGCAAAAGTGTGATGACAATTGTTCTTTTCTGTCCGATAGAATCAGCAAGAATACCGAGCAAGATTGAACCGAAAATTGCGGTGGTTTGCACGGTTAGAAAAAATATTATTAGCTCTGAAGTGTCAAATCCTAATGTGGTACTAGCATAATTACCTGAAAAAAATATTACAGTATTAACCCCTTCGATGTAAAAGAAGTAAGCAAGAAGAAATAGAACTAAATTTTTATAATGCTTCAAATGTGTTAGTGTAGTCCAAACTCGATTCAATCCTATTTTGGTATAAGAATTAACTTTTTTTATTTTTTTTCTTCGATCTTTTAAGAAAAGAAAAAGTGGAAGAGAAAATATTAAAAAGAATAGAGATGTAATGGGAAAAGTTTCGTGTGTAAGCCCATTTCGAATAATAGGATAAATAATGGCTAAAGTCGCTAAAGAGCCGAGATAACCCATTGCAAATCCATATCCGCTCACACGACCAAAATTTTTTGGTTGTGTTATTTCCGGCAGAAATGAATCATAAAAAACCAGACCGGCTTCGAAACCAATATTTGCAATGACAAATAAAAATACTCCCCAAAAGACCATTCCTTCACCCACAAAATAAAGTAATGAAGTAGCAGCAATACAAAGCAGAGTAAAAAATAATAGGAAACGCTTTTTGCCTGTCGAATAATCGGCAATCGCCCCAAGTATCGGAGAGATTATTGCGGTAATTATCATGGCTATGCTTGTGCTGATACTCCAATAAAGATCGCCGATAGGTAAATTTTGAGCAACGGTCTTCTTGAAATAAACTGCATACACAAAAGTTACAACAACAATTGAAAAAGATGTGTTAGCAAAATCGAATAATGTCCAAATAAAGATTCTGCTCTTCTCTTTCATAGAATTATTTTTTTGAGGAGGATTTAGGAAGTGATTCTTCAAGCAGACCTCTTCCCTTTTTATTCAGCTTATTATCCTTTTTTAAATCTGCAAGAATTGCATCGAGAATTCCGTTAATGAATTTTCCGCTGCTTGAGGTGCTGTAATCTTTGGCAATTTCAATTGCTTCATTGATGGATACTTTGGGCGGAATATCCGGGAAAAAAAGTATTTCACAAATACCAATTCTGAGTAAAATTCTGTCTATCAAAGCAATACGGCTTAAATCCCAGTTATCCACTCTAGCTTTTATCAGCTCATCGAGCTTTTTTTTGTTTAAAATAATTTGATTAATAAGATTATTCGCAAATTCTTTATCAGCAGGATCTTCAACATCTGCAAGGGTTTCCTTTATCAGAGGTTCTATATTTGCGGCATTCATCTCAAAAGCATATAAAAGCTGTAACACTTTTTCTCTGATAATTCTTCGTCTATAAGTGTGCGACATGTTCTGCTAATCCTAATATTTTTATTATACTTGTTACAATGCGAAAAGCCAAAATAGCAGTAAAGCTGTACACTCTCTTAATTGGTAAAAAATTATTTTATCGGTTCTTAAATTTAAATTTGATGCGGCTAGATCAGCTTTTACATTGTAAAAATTACAAATTTCTTTTACCCTCTGAAGATGATAAATATCGGAAATGATCACTACCGAGTTAAACTGTTTTTTTTGGATTAACTCTTTCTTGACGAATCTTACTTGTTCAATTGTCGATGTAGTATTTTTCTCGATCCAAATATTATCTCTGCTAATACCCTTTTTAAGAATGTGGTTAAGCGAAACCTCGGCTTCACTTAATTCTCCTGGTGCACTTCCCCCTGTTAATTGAATTTTATTTACAATTCCTTCTTTGTGCAATTCGGCTGCTTTATCAACTCTAAAAGCAAGACTCGGACTTGGTTTATTATCCGACCATACTGCGGCTCCCAACACAACAGCAATACTTGGTTTATTGTTCCCTAATGTTGCACCTTTTCGGTTAATGGATTTTGTGTTTATAAAAATCAAAGCAAAAATTAACAAACCCATAGCCGTAAAAATACTATTTACTAACGCTCTCAAGTAGATGAGTTTTTCAATCTTTAGAATTTTTAACCAGACTATCAGTATGAAGAAAAGTTGTGTGAGCTGAAATAAACCGAACGCAATGATTATTAAGACTTGCATGAATGACAAGCTTAAAAGATAATATTCCTGCGATGGAATGTTTAAGAAAGTTAGGATAACTACCATTAACAAAAACAAATTCAGCAAACCGGTTAGAAGATAAAAAATACTTAGAGATACGCTCACACTTTTGAAGAATAGAATAAAAATTCCCAGTATGATTAGGAATGAAAATGCTGTGTTGATGAGATTACCTATCAAAACAAAACGAAAATCTATAAACGATAAGTTGTGACTTGAATATTTCAGGTAAAATAGAAAAAAAAGATTTACTATAATTATAAGTGAAATCGATATAGCATTTCCTAATGTAAGTAACTTATTTTTCATAGAAACAATTCAAATAGAAGGTTTTACAACAATAATAATTTTAAGCTGAAAGATAACTACAGAGGATGTAAATTAGTTATAAAACAATTACCTCACGCTCAAAGTTAGAAAAATCATCTTTCCCTAACAATATTCGAGGTGACTAATTATATTATCGAAAAATAGTTATTAAGAAATTTTTAATACTTTCTAAAATAGAATAAGTTTTGGAGAGCAACTTAGATATGAAAATGGGCTGAAGTAAAATTCATATAGTAAATTGAATTTTATAACAGCCCAAAAATATTATTGAAGCTTAAATACGATTGGAATTGAAACCTGAACTTTTACAGGTTTCCCTCTTTGCTTACCAGGTTTGAATTTAGTTTGTTTAACTGCGCCCAATGCTGCTTCATCCAACCCAGCGCCTAATCCTTTAATAATTTCAGCTTTAGTAACAATACCTTGCTCATTAACAAATGCTAAAACATAAACTTTTCCTTCAACACCAGCTCTCTTAGCAATTTCAGGATAAACTATTTTGCTTTGAATGGCTTGAATACCGCCAATGGGTTCGGGCATTTCTTCAACAGCTACAAAGTAAGTAGGTTCCTCTTCAACTTTTTTATCTTCTTTTGGAGGCGGTGGAGCCTCAACCATTTCGTTAATATCAATTTCAGTCGAACCTATCTCAACGTCCTCTAAAACGTCATCCGATGGTGCTTCAATCGGAATGGGTGGTTTTGGCGGAGGTGGTGGACGATTTTCTTGTTTGGTGTGCTGAATATCTTCAACAGTAAAAAGTTCTTGAGGTCCTTCAAGCTTTGCATTCTTGGCTTTTATATCAGGGAAAAACTTAAATGCGATGATTAAAAAGGCCAGGGATAGGATTAAACTGACTTCGAAGATTCTTGAATATTGTCTTCGAAGATCTGCTTTTGGATTTTTTAAGAGTGCCATCTATTCTCCTTTGATCAATTTCTTGATGTCCAACTTAATAAATGATTGTTTTTTTGTCAAATAGGAAAAACTGCTATAATTTTAACTATTCTAATTAAAAATAGTTCCTTCAAAGGAGCAGCCTTTGTAACTTTTTTCTAAGATGCCGGCTGTTCTTGAAACTTGTAAAACTTGATTAATATTTTAAGTACAATAACTCCGATAACACTTCCAAGAATATCAGCTAAAAAATCAAGCAATTCACAACTTCTACCAGGAATTAAAAGTTGATGCACTTCATCTAAAATACCATAAGCAAACACAAATAGAAGCGTAAACAGTATAGCATTTTTTTTTAATGTGCTGGACTTCTTCTGGAAGAGCAATGCTAAGTACAAAAGGAAAGATAATCCAAAATAAGCTAACATGTGCTCAACTTTGTCATTTACTCCAACTGCCGGAACGGAATGTGTGGGCAATGTTGTAAGTGTAAACAAAAATATCCAATAAAAAACCAATGGCAAATAAATAAGCACGACTTTGTGTCTTTCTAAAATGTCAAACAATCGAAATCCTAACGTATCTAATAGCTGAAGGAATATTATTCATCAAATCTGTAGCTGTAAATCCAAGCTCGGTATATTTCTCAACTAAAAGATCGGCGGCTAAACTATGGACATATACTCCTGCAATCAATGCTTTTTCTGTATCCTTGACCTGACTTAGAAAACCGGCAATCACACCGGTAAGAACATCTCCGGTTCCAAATTTAGCCATCCCAGGATTTCCAACGGAATTGATCATTACCTTTCCCGATGGAAGAAAAATAATTGTTGGGGCACCTTTTAATACTAAATAAGAACCTGATTGCTTTACGAACTTTCTTCCATAATTTAGAATATCTTTGTGTAAATCGTCAAGATGGATGCCAAGTAAAGAACAAAATTCGCCATGATGTGGTGTCAAAATACAATCCTTTAGATTGAGCTTTTTGTATTTTTTACTGCTAAGTGCAAATAAAGCATCGGCATCAATTACAATTTTACGAAATTTTCTTTCCTTTAATAATTGGATAACTGCAGATTGTGTTTCTTCTTCCCTTCCCAAACCTGGTCCCAGGGCAACAACATCTGCCCATTTTATTTTTTCCGAAAGATCTTTGAGATTATTTTTTCGCAGGAACTCGTTATGTTCATCCTGATATTCTTGCAAAACAACTTCAGCCAAATTTTTATGAACAAGGTTTCTGACTGATTTGGGGAAACAGAGATTAGATGCTCCTGCACCACATTTCAAGCTTGATTTAGCAGTTAATACTGCTGCCCCAGGATATTTCCCTGAACCAGCTATTGTCAATACTTTTCCAGCAGAATATTTGTGAACTGATTTTGCCCTTTCGGGAAGTGAGCTAAGAACATCTTTAGCGTCAATTAAAAATTCTGTTGTCTTTTCCTTTGGATAAAATGATGAACTTATTCCGATGCTTCCCTTTCTAATTTTTCCAGTAAAAGTATATCCATCGCCAAAAAACAAACCGGGTTTTAATTCACCGAGAGTCACTGTCACATCAGAATGAAAAACTGAACTTGCAAATCCTTTATCAGCATCTAAGCCAGTTGGAATATCTATAGCAAGCTTTATTGATTTTAGGTTATTTACTTTATTTACAATAGACTTATACGGTTCTTTTAATTCTCCTTGAATGCCGCTTCCAAGCATAGCATCACAAATCATTTCACATCCATCGAGTTCATTCAAGTCCCTTAAACTAGTAAATCTTACTATCTTTAGATTTTTTTCTGCCGATGATAGATTCTTAAGAATTGTAAAATTTATTTTAGCATCTATTGTCATCTCTGATTCACCGAAAAGGTAAATTATCGTAACTTTATAGCCACGATTTAAAAAATGACGAGCTACGGCGAATCCATCACCACCGTTATTGCCTTTACCACAAATGAAACCAACCCTGCAATCCTTAGCAGCCGACTTTAATTCTTCAACTGCATATTTAAACACCTCAAGTGAAGCATTTTCCATCAGTACAATGCTTGGAACTTTTAGAGTTCTGATTGCATATTCATCAACTTTTCGAATAAGCTTTGTTGAAAATAAAGGTATCATTATTCTAATTGAATTGTAGAAAGTGTAAGTGTGGATAAAGCCAAATTATCTTCTTTATTAAGTGAGGGTGACCAAAAAGTAATATTTATCAGTAAATGGAACGCTGATGACGCTGATTTTAAATGATTTTAGCAGATTTTTTAATTGAATAATTACTTTTTGGTCACCCTCTAATTCTATCACCGTCAGATTTATCTGACGGTGATAAACAAAAAAAGAAAAAGGGCTTTAGCCACATTGACTATCTTATAATAACTACATAAAATTTGTTATCAGTTGTAAAATACTTCCAGGAAAAATCCCTAAGAGAATAACTAATATTGAAGATATTATTACTGCAATCAAACCTGTTTTGCTTTCGAATAATGTTAATTCTGAGGATAATTCTTTGAAATACATCAACACCACAATCCTCAAGTAAAAGTAAACACTAATTGCACTTGAAAAAACTCCAACTATTGCTAACCATGTTAAGTCTGATTTAATAGCAGCTATGAAAACATAATATTTACCAAAAAAACCGGCAAACGGAGGAATTCCTGCTAACGAAAACATAAACAACGCCAACATGGCTGCCAGTAATGGTTTTCTGGAAGATAAGCCGGCATAAGATGATATAGTTAAATTTGATTCCGCTTCGCCTTCAATCATGGCAACAATTCCAAAGGCACCGAGATTCATAAAAGTATAAGCAGCGAGATAAAAAATAATTCCAGCAACTCCATCTTGATTTCCGGCAGCAAGTCCGATTGTTAAATATCCAGCATGAGAGATGGAAGAATAAGCGAGCATCCTTTTGATATTGTCTTGAGCAATTGCTACAATGCTTCCGAAGAGCATTGATAAAGTTGCAATCACTGCCAAATACGGTGCAAAAACATTTTGTGCAGAATTACTAAAAATTGCAATTAAAGTTATAATGATGGAGCTGAAAGCCGCCGCCTTTCCACCCGTTGAGAATAATCCAGCAATTGTTGTCGGCGAACCCTGATAAACATCGGGTACCCACATGTGAAATGGAAATGCAGCAATCTTAAAAGAAAAGCCAACCAGGAATAGAAGCACACCAACTATGAACAATAAATTAGTTGAAAGAGCACTAAACTTTGCAGTAATTACTTCCAGCGAGGTAGTTTGAGCTGAACCATAAATTAAAGCAATGCCGTAGACAACAAATCCTGTGGCGAAAGCACCAAGTAAGAAATACTTTAATGACGCTTCATTAGCACTTAACCGTTTGCGATTTAATCCAGCCAAAACATAAAAGGAGACTGACATTATTTCTAAACCCATAAAGATAACGAGCAAATCTTTAGCACCTGCCATTAACATCATACCAAGAACGGACGACTGAACTAAAATATAATACTCGCCGTAATAAGTTCCATATTTCTTGATGTAATCAATCGAAAGCAGACATACTAAAGCTGCTCCAATATTGAAAATAAAATAGAAAACATGTGTGTTCCCGCCAACAGAAAGCATATTGTGAAATACAATCATGCGGGTTTCGTTTATGCTGAACAAAGAGTAAATCCCTGCAATAATAAATAGAAAAACCGAAATCCAAGGAAGCACTTTCTCACTTTGTTTAGAGTACATTTCCAAGACAAGTGATAATAAAATTCCCGCTCCGATAATTAATAGAGGCAGTATCTGAAATATTTCTGAAAGGTTTATCATGTATTATTCAATAAATAAAATATCGTCGTCAATTTTTTCAATTCTAAGTTTATGCTTGTCTTCTAGATAAACGGCTAGTTTTATATGATTAGAAAAATCAAAAACGTTTTTCCCTTTTTCAACAATCACCAGTTTGATCGCTTCAAATTCCGAAATTGTTTCTTTTAAATTTTCATATTCGTGAAAGTATAAGTTTGTGAAATTACCTTCTTTAGATATACTAAGGTGTTTTGACTTAGGAGAAAAGTCGGTAATGATATCCCTGTTGACAACCACCTTTAAAAATGAACATTGAAATGGTAAAATAAGCCTGTTCCCATAATAAAGTCCTTCAAGATTTTTATCAAACATTTTACTTATTCCTCAATCTTTACTAAATAAAAAATACAAGCCAAACTAAGAAAAATATCGGAAGTAAAATCGGCACTGCATACTTAATCAAATAAACAAAAAAACTCGGCATAGTTATACCAGCACGCTCACTGATTGCTTTAACCATAAAATTCGGACCATTTCCAATATATGTCATGGCTCCAAAAAATACTGCTGCAACTGATATTGCCACCAAATATGATTCATAATTATTTGTGAACTGAATAACATGCGAACTATTGTTCACATCTAAACCGTACTTGCCCATCGAAGCGCTTAAGAAATTTAGATAAGTGGGAGCATTATCAAGAAAACCGGATAATAACCCTGTTGCCCAATAAAAAATTCCTTCACTTAGTTTTTCGCCCATCTCTTTTGCTTGATTTGCAATTAGCTGTAGTGCTGGTATCATGGTTGCGAAAATACCTACGAACAAATAAGCAACTTCCTTAATCGGCTCAAAGTCAAACTCATTTGCTTTAAGAACTTCTTTGTCTGCAGCTTTGTATGAGATGAACACAACAGCAAACATAATTATTTCCCTTATACCAAAAGGAAGCGGATAAAGACTTGGAACCCATGAAAGAATTGAGGGATCGAGAAAAACAGATACAAGAATTATTGTCAGATAAATTAAATTCTTTAATCCTTTAAATTCAATTTTACCCGAATATGTTTTAGACTCATTTGCTTCAGCTTTATTTCTGCTATCGATAAAATAAAAAACCAGTAAAAGAAGAATTAATGTTGGCAGCCAAATAAACCATACTGCTCCTATCACCCAGAAAAATGGAACTCCTCGTAAAAATCCTAAAAATAATGGCGGATCTCCAATGGGAGTTAAAGCACCACCTATGTTGCTTACAATAAAAATGAAAAATATTATGTGATAAGGTGAAATTCTATTCTGATTAACTTTAATGTAAGGTCTTATCAATAACATTGAAGCACCAGTGGTACCAATTACATTTGATATCAGCGCTCCGAAGAGAAGTAAGCCGACATTGAGCACCGGTGTAACCTTTTTATCTACTTTTACCAATATCCCTCCAGATGCAACAAACAGAGAACTGAGCAGGGCAATAAAGGAAATATATTCCGTTAATGTGTGGAGTAATGAATGTGAATCACCGAGAACAAATAAATAATATACTACAGTAATCAATCCGAGAATAATTGCAATTTTAGGATAATGATGTTCCCAAAAATGCTTATAAAAAACCGGACCGGTTGCAATCATTAAAAGTAGAATTACAAAAGGTAAAACAATAAATGGATCAGGAAGAGTGTGCTGAACTGCATCCGTTTGCAATACAGCGCCAACATTGTTTGTTAAAGTATCTTGATACGAAACAGCAAATAAATTAGATGCCGATATAATTAAAAAACTTAATGCGGAAAATAAAATTTTGTTCAGCATAATTATTTTTGAAAGATACGCTGAGTGTAATAAACTTGTTCAATTACTTTTTTGGATGATTCTTTTGACACATTAAGAAATGTGCTTGGGTAAATTCCAATCCAAACGATAAAGATGAAAATCGGCAGCATCACAATCATCTCACGTTTGTTCATATCAGCAATACCATTAAGCTTTTGATTTGTAACATTTCCAAATACAACTCTTTGATACATCCACAAAAGGTAAACTGCTGCGAAAATTACTCCAGAGGCAGCAAATACTGTGTACCACCAATTATTCAGAACTGCAGATTTAAATGAACCGATAAGAATTAAAAACTCCCCAACAAAACCATTCAAGCCTGGTAAACCTACAGATGAAAGTGATGCAAACATTAAGGCGAATGAAAAAACCGGGACTATCTTAGCTATTCCTCCATAATCTGATATCTCGCGTGTATGAGTTCTTTCATAAATAACTCCAACCAAAAGGAACAAAGCTCCGGTCGATAAGCCATGATTTATCATTTGAATTATTGCGCCTTGAATTGATTCCATAGTTACGGCAAAAATTCCAAGTACTACAAATCCAAGATGAGCAACTGAGGAGTATGCAACTAATTTCTTAACATCTTTTTGAACCATTGCAACCAATGCGCCATAAATAATTCCAATTATTGCAAGGATGGAAATGTAAGGCGCAAAAGTTATTGAAGATTGAGGAAACAGCGGTAGACAGAATCTAACCAAGCCATATGTGCCCATCTTCAGCAATACACCGGCAAGAATAACGCTGCCCGCCGTTGGCGCTTCAACATGTGCATCCGGCAGCCAAGTGTGAAGCGGAAACAATGGAACTTTAATTGCAAAGCTGAATGCAAATGCTAAGAACATCCAATTCTGAATTGTGGATGGAACCTCAGGTCCAACATTATAGAGTTCAAGTAAATTCGTTGTAAAATATCCAAGTGGGCTGGAAGCATAAACTGCGAGCCAAATGATAGCTACGAGCATCAGCAAGCTGCCGAACATTGTGTAAATGAAAAACTTTACGGAAGCATAAATTCGTCGTTCGCCGCCCCATATTCCAATTATAAAATACATCGGGATGAGCATTGCTTCCCAAAAAATATAGAATAAGAAAAAATCCAACGAAACAAAAACGCCGAGCATTCCAACTTCGAGCATGATCATGAAAAAGGTAAATTCTTTTACATTTTTTTGAATGCCTGACCAGCTTGAGAGAAGTGTTAACGGAGTTAGAAATGTAGTGAGTAAAACTAACAGCAAAGACATTCCATCAATTCCAACAAAGTAGCTGATGTTTAACTTCTCAATCCACTTGAATTGATGAATGAATTGAAATCCGCCGTTTGCTGGATCAAAATTGAAATACAATAAAAGTGAAACAATAAACGTAACTGTTGAAATAGCTAAACCGGAATATCGGACAATGTTTTCCTTACCTTTAGGGAGAACTAATAAAAATAATCCTCCCAGCAAAGGAAGCAAAAGTAAAAGTGTTATTAAGTAATTATTCTGCATTAATTCTATCTTCCAAAAATTATCCAGAAGAGTGCTAAAACGATTCCCAGCATCATTACCACGGCATAAAACTGTGCAACACCGGTTTGGACTTTCCTAATTTTCTGAGATACCACGTCAATGATTGAGGCAGTACTGTTTACGACTCCGTCAATTATTTTGTTATCCGCAATCTTCCATAAAAAAGAATCCGAGGTATTCAAAATAGGATTAACGACTGTTGCATCGTAAACTTCATCAACAAAATATTTATTCCACAAAAGATTGTAGCCTTTACTGAACCGCTTTGAAATCTGAACTGCAATTGATGATTTCTGTGTGTAAATATATCTTGCAAAATAGATCGAACCGGCCGCACCAATTACCGAGACAACCATTAAAAGAATCTCTTCAAAATGTGAATGGGAACCGTAAGTGATTAATTTTCTTTCAGCAGATTTAAATATCGGAGCCAGCCAATTATGAAATTGATTTCCATGTTCACCGGAGAATATTTCCGGTATTCCAATAAAACCACCGATAATGGATAAACCTGCGAGCACCATCAATGGCACTGTCATAATCTTTGGTGACTCATGCGGATGTTTTTCACTGGAAAATCTGTATTTACCTTCAAAGGTAAGGAAGTAAAGTCGAAACATATAAAACGCAGTTAGTAGTGCTGTTAGGACACCAATTAGCCAGAATACGAAACTGCCATTAGCAAATGAATACCAGAGTATTTCATCCTTACTGAAGAAACCGGATAAAGGTGGAATTCCAGAAATAGCAAATGCGGCAACTAAAAATGTTAATGCTGTATGCGGTAAATATTTTTTTAAGCCGCCATAATTTTGAATATCCTGCTCCTCGTGCATTGCATGAATTACTGAACCAGCGCCAAGAAAAAGTAAAGCTTTGAAAAAGGCGTGAGTCATAAGGTGAAATATTCCTGCAGAAAAAGCTCCGACACCACATGCTAAAAACATATATCCCAATTGGCTGATAGTTGAGTATGCTAAAACTTTTTTTATATCATTTTGAACTAAGCCTATTGTAGCCGCGAACAATGCAGTCAATAAACCGATCACTGCAACTACAGTCATTATTGCTGGAGCAGAAGCAAATAGAATCGAACACCGCGCAACCATGTAAACTCCAGCAGTAACCATCGTAGCTGCATGAATCAATGCTGAAACTGGAGTTGGACCCGCCATAGCATCCGGCAGCCAAACAAACAAAGGAATTTGAGCGGATTTACCGGTAGCTCCTATAAATAAAAAGAGTGCAATTAGATTAAATACACTTTCGTCAATATTAAATGATTCTGCTCGAGAAAAAACTTCATTAAAATTTAAGCTTCCAAAAGTTAAGTAGATTAAAAACATTCCTAGCAAAAATCCAAAGTCACCAATTCTATTTACAATGAATGCTTTCTTTGCGGCATCTGCGGTTGTGCCCTTCTCAAATTTTCGATCATACCAAAAACCAATCAGCAAATAGGAACAGAGTCCAACGCCTTCCCAACCAAGGAAGAGAACTAAAAAGTTATCACCCAAAACGAGATTCATCATTGCGAAGATGAACAGGTTCATATAGGAGAAAAATCTCCAGAAACCTTTATCGCCATGCATGTAGCCGATAGAATAAACATGAATTATGAAACCGACTCCGGTGACAATCATCGCCATAACTAACGACAATTGATCAACCTGATATGAGAAACTAACATTCAATCCGCCAACAACAATCCAATTAAAAAGATTGACAATTGTCTGACGATTATCTGCGGGTAATGAAAGAGTTTCAAAAAAAGAGAATAGTGCTATAAGAAAAGAAATTCCGATAACTCCACTCCCAATCCATCCGATTACTTTTTCCCCGATAGAATCGGGACAGGCATTTTTAATTTTCCTTCCAAAGATTCCATTGATGAGGAAACCAGCTAAAGGAAGAATTATGGTTAAGTAGATAAACTCAGTCATAAAGCCCCATCGGTGCAAATCGAACTAGAAGTGTCATTCCGAACTTGTTTCGGAATCTTCCGTTAAAATATTTCTCAGGAAATAGATGCTGAAATAAATTCAGCATGACAAGTTGTTGTTTATAAGTCATCATATGGATAGGGCTTTTACCATTTCAAAATATTAATTTCATCAATGTTCAGAGTTGGTTTATTTCTAAACAAAGCAATGATGATTGCCAAACCAACCGCAGCTTCTGCGGCGGCTACCGCCATAACAAAAAAGACAAACAATTGTCCGATTGAATTTCCCATGTATGAAGAGAAAGTCACTAAACTTAAATTTGCCGAGTTAAGCATCAACTCAATTGACATGAAAACAATAATTGCATTGCGTCTGGTAAGAACTCCAGCCACGCCAACAATAAACATGAATGCGCTGAGAATTAAATAATATTCAATTGGGATTAGCATAAAGCCCCACTCCGTCTCTCCCCGAAGCAATGCTGTCAACTTAAGAAAAGGATAATTACTGTTCATTAA
>MHAR01000073.1 GCA_001803045.1 Ignavibacteria bacterium RIFOXYB12_FULL_35_14
AGAATATCAATAAATCAAAGAACACGTTAGTAAAAAATATTAAAAATTTGTTGTTGGTAGCTTAGTTAAGCGGTCAACTTGAGTAAATTAATAAAGAAACTATAATCCTTTCCCTAATTGATCCGACTTCCATTCCAACTTTTCCGGCTCGTTGGCTTTCTAATTCAGCAATTTGGAATAATTTAGGCAATTTTATTTGAACTTTTTTAACAATTTCGTCATCTGAAAAGAGGTTTAGTATATTTTTATCCATAATTCTCAACAATAAATTTCAAATTCTTTTCCCAAGATAATAAAACTTTATAACTAAATGTTTAGCAATTCTGGTAAAGGGCTAACTTATACTTATGCTACATGTGCAAATTAACTGAAGAACGTAGATATGCACGGTGCTGCATATCTATATTCCAATTACTTTAAATTTTGCCCAATTTCCTTATATTTAAAAATATCCCCTGCATAAATATCATCCATAGTCAGATCCGTTTTTCTGTTTCACTTTATAGCAATAAGTACCCCTAATCCTTATACATCTCCTCAATCAACTGGCTGTACTCATCTTCGACAAATTTGCGTTTTACTTTCAAGCTTGGAGTAATTTCTCCGGTTTCAATTGAGAATGGCTTTGATAACAGTTTAAACTTCCTGATGCGTTCAAAGTTTGCCAGCTTCTTTTGGAATTGGGACATATCCTTATCGATTAACTCATAAATTTCTTTCATGCTCATAAGCTCTTCAACGTTATCGTATTTGATTTTATGAGAGTCGGCATATTCTCTTATTGCTTCAAAGTCCGGGACAATCAATGCACTCAAGAACATTCTTCTATCACCAATCAAAACAAATTGATCTATGTACTTACTGCTGAGGAAAAGATTTTCGATTGGAGTAGGCGCAATATATTTCCCAGTAGAAGTTTTGAAGAGGTGTTTCTTACGGTCAGTTATCATTAAAAAACCATCGGCATCAAAAACTCCTATATCACCGGTATGCAGCCAGCCATCACGCAGCACTTCATCGGTTTCCTTTTTATTTTTATAGTAACCTTGCATGATGTTAGGACCTCTTGCAAGAATCTCACCGTCGGAAGCAATTTTAACCTCGACTCCAGGGAAGGGCTTGCCGACGGTACCAAATTTATAGTCGTCAACTTTATTAGCAGTTATTACCGGGGAAGATTCGGTCAATCCATAACCTTCAATGATAATTAATCCGGCTGCTTCAAAGAATTCGCCCAAATGTCTTGATAATGCCGCACCACCCGAAATGAAGAATCTTAATTTACCTCCGGTTTTTTCCCTCAACTTCTTAAAGACTAATTTATCAGCTACTTTTTGTTTTACCGAAAGCGTAATGGGAATTCGTCCCTCCTTTTTTGCCTTAGCATATTCTTTTCCGACCTCAATTGCCCAATAGAATATTTTTTTTTTTTTTTGCAGGCTGGCTTTCAACATTTTTAATGATCTTCGAGTATATTCTTTCAAACAGGCGAGGTACGGAGGTTAGTATAGTTGGATGTGCTTCCAGCATATTTTGGGCAACAGTTTCAATGCTTTCTGCAAAGTAAATCTGTCCGCCCGAAGAAAATCCTGTGTAATAACCTGCCATTCTTTCGAAGATATGACAAAGCGGTAAGAACGAAAGAAATATATCCGTTTCGCCAATGGGATAAGCTTCAAGAGCGGATCTGACATTAGATATGATGTTCTTATGAGTAAGCATTACGCCTTTTGGTTCACCGGTCGTTCCCGAAGTGTAAATGATGGTGCACAGATCGGTTTCCTTCACAGTTTTCATTTTTTGCTTAAAGTTGTGTGGATCAGCGGCTTTCAATGTCTTTCCCAAATCTTGAACTTCACTGAACGTGTAAAGGAATTTTTCTTCCCTGGTAATATCTTTTTCGTTCAAAACTATAACGAATTTTAAGTAACGCAGGTTGTGCTTAATCTTTAAAATTTTATTCAGCTGAAATTTAGTTGAAACTATAACACCTTTGGATTCAGAGTTATTAAGAATGAACTCTATCGACTCAGCAGTAAGCGAAGGATAAATTGGAACATCGATAGCTCCAAGCCCCAAAATTGCCATATCGGAATAAATCCATTCGGGTCTGTTCTCGGATATGATAGCGACTTTGTCATCTTTTACAATACCTAAAGCCGCTAATCCAAAAGCAAAATTATCTGTTTGATCTTTAAATTGACCATATGAAATTCCCTGGTAGATGTTATCTACTTTACGATACATTACGTTTTTATTAGTTTTCTTACCATAGTCTTCAGTAAGAAATTCGTATAGTTCAGGAATGGTTTTAAATTCTGCTAAAAGAGCCATATACTACTCTTGATTAATTTAAGAAATAGAAAAGAATGAATTATCGATTGTTAATAGTTTACGCCCGCCAAAATATTTTATTTTTAGTAAAAATGCTAATGCAAAACCGAAAAGGATTGTTTTTAAGAAACTCGCGAATGTTCTAGACATCGATACTTTGCTTTAATTTTGGAGAAAAGACCATAATATTTAAGCTGATACCTGCGTGAAAAATTGCTTATATATGCCAAAAACAGTAAGTTTTAACATCTTTTTTGACGAAATTATTCACAGGAGAATGGAGATGAAAGTAAAGCCTTTCAAGAATGAATCTATCAATGACTTTTCGAATAAATCGAACATTGAGAAACAGAAAAAGGCACTTCAAGAAGTAAGAAATATGCTTGGTAAGAATTATGATTTGCATATTGGCGGGAAGCAAAACCAAACTGAAAAAAAGTTTAATTCATATAATCCTTCGGATAAAGATGAAGTTCTTGCAACATTTTCAAAAGGAACAGTTGATCTTGTTAATCTTGCTGTCGAGACTGCATATGATAAGTTTCAAGAATGGCAGTACGTTACTGCGGAGAAAAGAGCAAAAATTTTATTCAAAGCTGCCGCTATTGCACGCAAAAGAAGATTTGAAATTAATGCATGGATGATTTTGGAAGCCGGTAAAAACTATACCGAAGCAGATGCAGATACTGCAGAAGCAATTGACTTCCTTGAATTTTATGGAAGAGAAATTTTAAGATATTCATCTAAACAGCCAATCACTCCGGTTAAAGGTGAGAAGAATGAATTGGTTTACATTCCTCTTGGAGTTGGAGTGGTTATTCCACCATGGAATTTTCCCTTCGCAATTTTAGTTGGAATGACTTCGGCAGCAATCGTTTCCGGAAATACAGTGGTACTTAAACCATCTAGCGAAACTCCAATGATGGGTTATCTTTTTTATGAAATAATGAAGCAAGCAGGCTTGCCTGATGGAGTTCTTAACTTTTTACCTGGTTCAGGAGCCGAAGTTGGAGATAATCTTGTTGCACATCCTAAAGTTAGATTTATTGCTTTCACCGGGTCAATGGAAGTTGGAATTCATTTAAATGAATTAGCTGCAAAAGTTCAACCAGGACAGATTTGGTTGAAGAGAGTAGTTTGTGAAATGGGCGGAAAAGACAGCATTATTGTTGACAAAGAGACCAACATTGATGAGGCGGTTAACGGAGTTGTTGCATCTGCATTTGGTTACCAAGGACAAAAATGTTCTGCATGTTCACGTGCGATAGTTGATGCCTCAGTTTATGATAAGTTTGTGGAGAAGTTGAAAACTGCTGTTGACCAAATTCAAATTGGTCCGGCTGAAGAAAATTATAGAATGGGTCCGGTTGTAAGTGCCGGTGCAGAGAGGAGTATCCTCTCGTATATGGAAGTTGGTAAAACCGAAGGAAGATTACTTAACGGGGGAATGAAAGCCGAAGGAAGTGGTTATTATATAAAACCAACAGTGTTTGTGGATGTATCTCCAACAGCAAGAATATCTCAAGAAGAAATTTTCGGACCTGTGCTTGCAGTAATAAAATCATCTAATTATGAGGAAAGCCTGAAGATAGCAAACAACACTAAGTATGGATTAACCGGAGCTGTTTATACTCGAAATCGAAAGAAGATTGAGAGAGCCAAGAAGGAATTGCTGATCGGTAATCTGTATTTCAATCGTAAATGTACAGGAGCATTAGTTGGGGGTCATCCGTTTGGCGGATTTAACATGTCAGGTACGGATTCCAAAGCCGGCGGAAGAGATTATCTGCTTCTTTTCCTACAAGCAAAATTGGTGAGCGAAAAAGTAAAGTAAAAATCATTTGCCACTAATCCGTTAACTAACGGACACGAATTAACACTAATAATATTCGTGTTATTCGTGGCAGAAAAAAAATGTAGTATCAAAGTTCAGTAATAAATTTCTTAGGAAGGAAACTATGAAAATTCATGAATATCAGGCAAAAGAAATTTTAAAAAAATATAATGTAGCCGTTCCGAAAGGTAAAGTTGCTTTTTCAGTTGAAGAAGCAGTCAGCGCCGCAAATGAAATAGGCGGCAATGTTTGGGTTGTTAAAGCTCAGATTCATGCTGGCGGAAGGGGTAAAGGCGGTGGTGTTAAGGTTGCCAAAAGCATCGATGAAGTTAGAGAGTACGCTCAAAATATATTGGGAATGACTTTGATTACACATCAAACCGGGCCTGAAGGAAAAAAGGTAAAGCGTTTATTGATCGAGCAGGGAATAAACATATTAAGAGAGCTGTACGTTGGTATAACATTGGATCGCGCTCTTTCAAAAAATGTCTTGATGGTTTCTACTGAAGGCGGAATGGAGATTGAGAAAGTTGCTGCAGAAACTCCGGAAAGAATTGTTAAAGAAACAGTTGAACCTGAATTAGGTCTGCAGCAATATCAAGCCCGTAAATTAGCCTACTCACTTGGCATATCAGGCGATCAATTACGAAATTGTGTTAAATTTTTAACCGCACTTTATGATGCATATGAAAAAACTGATGCATCGCTGGCAGAGATAAATCCCCTTGTAGTTACAAAAGAAGGGAATGTACTTGCATTGGATGCAAAGATGAATTTTGATGACAATGCATTAGATCGGCATCCCGATATTGTTGCATACCGTGATCTTGATGAAGAAGATCCTCTTGAAGTTGAAGCATCGAAGTACAGCTTAAATTATATTAAGCTTGATGGAAATGTAGGATGCATGGTTAACGGCGCAGGATTGGCAATGGCGACAATGGATATAATTAAGCTTGCGGGTGGAATGCCGGCAAACTTTCTTGATGTCGGCGGCGGTGCAAATAAAACCACTGTGTCAAACGGCTTTAAAATCATCTTATCCGATCCGAATGTTAAAGCAATTTTAATAAATATTTTTGGCGGGATTGTAAGGTGCGATCGAGTTGCCGAAGGAGTAATTGATGCCGCTAAAGAAATGCATGTTCACGTTCCGATTGTTGTACGCTTGGAAGGTACAAATGCAAAGGAGGCCGGAGTTTTGTTGAATCAATCAGGGCTGAATTTTGAGGTAGCATCAAGCTTAAAAGATGCGGCAGAAAAAGTTACCTCAATTTTAAGTAACTTAGAAATAAATTAATTTTCCTTTCATTTTTTCTGAATTTTTAAGCGGGGTTAAGTAAATTTGACTCGGCACATATTTTGTTTTCAACGCTATGGTGAGAACAAAAGCTTCTGGTTAAATTTGAAGTAGTCTCTAGACTTTTTACTTCTTAATTCTAACTGAAGCAACTTGATTTTAGTATTGAATAACATTAGTTTTTTTGTGTATTTAACTTACGGAGATTCCTATGTCATATTTTGATTCTGAATTTAGCGAAGAGGGAAATTTGTTTTCTGAAGATAAAAACGTTGACGATGAGATAAAACGCTGCAGAGAATTAGTCGATTCCGGCAGCATTTTTGAACTCATGGAAACTGCTGAAGAGGTGCTTCAATTATGCGGTGAAAATGAACGTTTTTCTGATGGGCTTTACTTTGTCAACCTGCTTCTTGATGTAGCTCCGTATAATTCCGACTATTGGTTCAAGAAAGGATTTTTCTTAAGCGGGCTCGCTAAGTTTGAAGAAGCCATTGAGTGTTACAATAAATCTCTTTCCTTAAATCCAGGTGATTCCGAAATTTTAATTGATAGAGCTTCTGCTGAAGAAAATTTAGGATTAACGGCACAAGCAAGAAGATCGCTTGAAGCAGCTTTGACGGGCGATCCTTATAACGAAGATGCTCTATTCAGTCTCGGAGTAATTCATCAGCAGAAAGAAGATTATGATACTGCTATTAATTATTTCACACAGCTTATCGATAAAAACAATTCTTATACCGATGCGTATTATGAATTGGGGTTTTGCTACGAGATGATAAATAATCCTCAAAAAGCACTCGAAGCTTATGAATCATTTCTCGACAAAGATCCCTACAATCCAAATGGCTGGTTCAACAGGGCAGTGATGTATACGCGTCTCAATAATTTGGAAAAGGCAATCTCAAGTTATGATCTTGCAACAGCTATTAAAGATGACTTTGCAAGTGCGTGGTTTAATAAAGGAAACGCCTTGGCTGATTTAGGAAGATATAGCGAAGCAATCGAATGCTTTAGAAAATCTTATGAAATTGATAAGGAAGATGAAGCTTCTCTGTATAACATTGCAAATATTTATGAAGAACTCGGTGACATGATAAATGCAGTAAAAAATTACACTGCTGCAATAAATCTTAATGACAATTACTACGAAGCTTATCTTGCACGAGGATATTGCTTTGACTCAGTTGGTAAGTATCAGCTCGCATTAAAAGATTTTAACAAAGCTATTTCGCTTTCTGAAAATTGTGCCGATGCATGGTATGCAAAAGGTGATTTGGAATATTCTTTGGGACAGTTGAAAGAAGCAGTAGAGAGTTACAAACATGCAATTTTAATTGAACCGGACAATTTCGAAATCTGGTTTAATCTTGCTGAAACCTTTCTTGAGATTGGTTCGTGGCTCGATGCAATAAGTGCTTTCGATCGCTGCACAAAAATAAAACCTGATGATGCAGCAAGTTATTATGGAAAAGCAAAAATTTATTTTATCATTAGTCGTACGCAAGAAGCAATCGATTGCTTGAAAATGGCATTTATGCTTGATCCTTCAATAAGATCCGAATTTGCAAAAGAGTATCCCGAAATCAAATCATCAAAGCTTTTCAAAAAGCTCTTAGGTGAGATTTAGAGCCATTTAATTTTTTACAGTAAAATATTTCCCATTGAACTAGAGGGTAATTAGTTCATTAAAATATTCTCATGAAAAATACATTTCATTTCGACACCCAAATAGTTGGGATTATTGGTCATCCGATCAAGCACTCCTACTCACCGTTTATTCACAATGTAGCGATTGAACTTAAAAAGATCGATTACGTTTATCTTCCATTTGATATTCCATCTTCAAATTTAAATAGTGCATTAAAAGGAATGAAAGCTTTAGGTATTAAAGGTTTTAATGTTACGGTTCCTCATAAAGAGTCAGTGATTCAATACATGAATAGCGTCTCCGAAGAAGTTTCAATGATTGGTTCGGTTAATACCATTGTTAATGATCAAGGAAGGTTAATTGGGCATAATACCGATGCATACGGTGTACTTGAGACTCTTCTTCCTTTTAAAGATGATATAACGGGAAATCAAGTTTGTGTAATTGGTGCCGGAGGTTCTGCTCGCGCCGTAATCTATACTTTAATCCGTAATTTCAAACCGAAAAAACTTTTTATTGTTAACAGAAACGAAAGACGCGCTGAATATTTAAAAGAATATTTTTCGGAAAAGATGAAATTTTCCTCAATAAAGACTAAAGAGTTAATCCCGCCAACGGCTTTTGAAATTATGAGAGACTCGAAGCTTGTAATTAATGCCACTCCTGTCGGAATGTACCCCAACGATACCGATTCGATCACAACATCAGCGGATGTGTTTTCGAAAGAACAAATTGTTTTTGATTTGGTTTACAATCCACAAAGCACATTTTTAATTAAGACTGCAATAAAATCTGGGGCAAAAACTTTGAACGGTATAAGCGTGCTGATTCATCAAGCGGCAAAATCTTTTGAACTTTGGACGGGGATTGAGTTTCCCAAAGAAGATGTACAAAAATCTCTTCAGCTTTATCTCGGTAATTTAAATTAGCTAAGCATAGAGAGTGCCTTTTTCAATCTTAGAATTGCCTCTTTTAAATTTTCCATAGATGTTGCATAAGAAAATCTCATATAACCTTCAGCACCAAAAGCACTGCCGGGAACCGCTGCAATATGCGCTTCATACAAAATGTGCATAGCGAAATCAAACGAGTGTGCAATTTTGAATACATCGGTAGATTTTCCGAAATAGTGAGAGACGTTCGGAAAAAGGAAAAAAGCCCCATTAGGTTTGTAGCATGAAATTCCTTTTATGGATGTCAATTCTTTGTGAAAATATTCCTGTCGCAGCTTAAACTCTTCAAGCATTTCACCAATTACATATTGAGGGCCGGCTAAAGCTTCTATAGCTGCGGCTTGAGAAACAGATGATGCATTTGACGTACTGTGACTCTGAATTTTGTTTATTGCTTCGATAATATCTTCAGGCCCCGCATTGTAACCAATTCTCCACCCTGTCATGGCGTAAGTTTTAGAAACTCCGTTAACCAAAATAGTTCGTCGTTTCATCTCCTGGCTTATAGAAGCAAAGCTAACGAATTTGAAATCTCCATAAGTTAATTTTTCGTAAATCTCATCCGATATCACAAGCACATTTTTATTTTTTATTACTTCTGCTAATGATTCTAATTCGCTTTTAGTATATGCAGAACCGGTTGGATTAGAAGGATTGCACAAAATCAAAATCTTCGTTTTAGGAGTTAGAGCAGATTCAAGCTGTTCAGGTTTTAGTTTAAAGCCGTCCGCTTCTTTTGTTTCGATAATAACTGATTTACCATTTGCCATGCTGACCATATCAGGATACGAAACCCAATAAGGTGCTGGAATAATAATCT
The DNA here is from genome assembly GCA_001803045.1 of Ignavibacteria bacterium RIFOXYB12_FULL_35_14. Lineage (GTDB taxonomy): Bacteria > Bacteroidota > Ignavibacteria > Ignavibacteriales > Ignavibacteriaceae > XYD12-FULL-36-8. The sequence continues at coordinate 8,893 of MHAR01000073.1, forward strand.
CATCGCTTTCATTTACAGTAGCGAGTATCGAGTTATAAACACATTGCTTTGCACCATTGGAAACAATTATCTCGCTTAAGCTGTAATCAAGATGATTATCCCGCTTTAGCTTTTGTGCAATTGCTTTTCGCAGCTCGATTGTACCGGCATTTATCGTATATCTTGTTTGGTTTTCATCAATTGCTTTTTTTGCCGCCTCCTTAATGTTATGCGGGGTAGGGAAGTCGGGTTCACCTACACTCAAGTCAATTACATTTATTCCTTCAGCTTTCATTTTTTTAGCTTCCGTTGCAACTTGCATTGTTGGTGATACGTGAATTTTATTTACTCGTTCTGAAGTGTGCATAAATCTCTACAAATTGTGAATGAGATGACGGTGACAGATATGCCAGATTTTACAAAGCTAATAGAGAGCGAAATCTGGCATATCTAAATCAATTCTTACATAAATAACTAGAGAACACCCGAAGCAAAGATAAAACTTGAAATGTTAAAAGAAAAGTTGCCCGTTGTGAAAGATATGCCAGATTTAAATGCTTTGGCCGAACAAAATCTGGCATATCTAACTGATTAGTCTTCGAGAAAGAACTGATCCAACATAAATTCGTTTAGCTTTTGTTTGTGTGACCTAATGAAACTCTCCCTTCCACCAAACCATTCAAAAACTTCTTCTCTTTTAAGTTTTGTAGTTTTATCTGATAGTAGGGTCAAATAAGAATTATAGGGATAATTCATAAATTCGGAAGTCAGTTTGTGATGAGCAGGATTTGAATGAATATATAAAGTTGCTCTGATTAATGAAGTTTTATCTTCAATTATTGTTCGTTTAAATCTTTTTTGGAATAAACTCCCCGTTCTCCGGATTTGATTATTTATTGACTTTGAATAACTAAGAAATAATAGTCTGAGCTGATCACCAATCTGATGTTACCCAGACAGGAAAAATATTATACCAAAACTCTAAAAGATGGTTGATAGATCGCTCCTATGGAGCTTTCCTGAGATTGCATTTATTATGTTCTACAAACAGGTTGCCCCTGATGGGGCTAATCAAGATAAATATAGTATTCTGTTAAGCACCATAGGTGCGTCCTGTTTGTAATTACTCAACACGACAGGCGGATCAAGCTCCATAGGAGCGACCTTTTTTATTTCTGCGTAACATCTGTTACCTATTTTGGCCTTATCAATTACTTAAATCAGAATTTGGTAAAAGGCAATAAGCATAAGTGTCAGCGAATTCTGAAAGGTAATGATCATATCTTTTAAGAAAGAACATGTAATTCTCAGATGTGTAAAATATTTTCTCTCCGTTGTTTCCTCTGTTGTAAATGTGATAAAACTGATTTGAATAAAATGGAGTGTAATAATCTATTTTCATATTTATTCCTAGTATAGATATGCCAGATTTTGCTGTAAGAAAGATATGCCAGATTTGGGAACTCTGACCCGAACGAAATCTGGCATATCTAATTCACTTACCTGAGCAGCAGCATCTTTTTCGTTTCTAGATAATCACCAGCTATTAGCTGATAAAAATAAACCCCGCTTGGTAAATTTGCGGCATTAAAATCAATTTCGTAAGAACCAGCTGGTTTTACTTCATTAACCAAAATTGCAACTTCATTGCCGAGGATATCATAAACCTTTAAAAGAACGTTTGACATTTCACGTTTCACGTTTGATGGAATGCTAAATTTAATCTTCGTAACCGGATTAAACGGGTTTGGGTAGTTTTGGAAAAGTCTATATTCACTCGGAGTAGATATTTCTTCTATACTACTAACAATACTGATGATTTTTTTTAATATCCAATTCTCAGGATCGAATACTATTGAATCTGGTGAACCCCATACCTCAAACTGAAAATTCTGAGTTTGAGCATTATTAAAGAGCGTAATAGTTGTATCGCCTGAATTAGTGTAAATTTTTATATTGAAAGGCATTTCAAAAAAAGAAGGATTCGAATTTATTTCTTGCACAATATCCAAGCTGATTCGGTAAGTGCTATCAATTAGCCGAGAACTATTCCAATAAATAGTATAAATTGGGTAATTTTCACCATATATCCATTCTTGGAAAAAATATTGAAGTGATTGACCATATACAGTTTCGGCAACCCGTTGGAAATCTTCGGTGGTTGCCACGCTAAAAGTAAGAACAGGGTCATTAGAGTAAGCTAACATTATATTAAAGAATGTTTCATCACCAACAATACCTCTTAACATATGTAATACCAAAGCCCCTTTAAAATAAGAGCGGCTGGAATTAAAAATTTCATCAATATTGGTTATATCCTTAACCCATATAGATCCTTGTGCATTCTTAGCAGATTTCATATAACTATTGACCCGCGCATCATAGAAACCTTTGCCAGATTTTACTTCCTCATAAATTACTGCTAGATAGGTTGCAAAACCTTCATTTAACCAGATGTTATGCCAATCTCTACAGGTGATTTTATTTCCATACCACTGATGGGCAAGCTCATGCGACATTAATGATTGACCAAAAGCACCCATCGACGTAATGGTCTGGTGTTCCATACCTCCTCCCCCTCCGAACTGAGCATGACCATACTTTTCACCAATAAAAGGATACAGACCAAAACGATCACTGAATATTTTAAGCATCGGTACTGTTAAATCCAATGTCTTTTGAAGACTAGAAGTAAATTTTTCCGGAAAAATGTAATGGATAACCAGCATCGAATCGGTTGGACTGTATTTAAAGTACTGAACATATTCGCGATAATTCGCAATAGCTAACGATATAAGGTAATGAGCAATCGGATAACCACTATGCCATTTATAGGTATGAGTACTATCGCCGTTGTTAACAACGCTTTCAAGATTTCCATTTGATACAGGTATTAATGATGTATCTACCGTTATCCAAACATCTACCGAATCTACTTTATCTGCCGGCGTATCCTTGCAGGGGAACCAATCACTAGTGCCGTAAGGTTGACTAAAAGTCCATATTAGAGGCTGGCCATTATGTGAACCGAACTTAAAACTACCCCATCCAGTTGAGACAGGTAGTCCCTGATAATAAACAATGATTGAAAATATTTCATTCAGACTGTAAGTTCTATCCAGGGTTATATCAAGTTTATTATCAATATGTGTAAAAACTGCAGGGGAACCATTTAATAACAATGAGTCAACAATAAGACCATTTGGAGCAGTGCTTAAATCAAGAAACAATGAATTGATTGAAGTTGTATCTACTCTAATGCCAATTGTTACCGCACCGATTAAATAATTGGGTTGATAGGTAATTTTAAAATTCAAACCATAGTAAGTCACGTCAATCTTCGAATCACCCGGATAATTTATTTTTGATGCTGCTAGGATTTTAGCATATCTCTCTCTTTCAGCTTTGATCCAGGGCTGATAATCATCCTGAGCAACAGTTAAAGTTGAAAGTATTATCAGAAGTGCAATAAATCTAAATAACATATCATCACCTCTCATTAAACAAGTACATTGTTATAATTTTTTTACTTATTCTTACTCCATATCCGGTACTAATAATAGAATACACGATGATCTATTTCTAAATAATTTCATTTTTTTATTTTAAATGTTTTAACAAATAATATTAAATTATTGATAAACTCATACTAAAAACAATTGCTTAATATTAGAATCGAAAAAAAACACTTTAATTTTATAAAAAAATACTCCAATATTATTTGGATCCGTGAATAGTTATTATTTCTGTTCATTATGAATTAGGTATAAATCAATCACAAATAACTCTGGATCTGTATCTCCATCCCAATAAAAATTGTCCGAGTCACACCATTCCTCTTCACGAATATATTTTGTTGCATTAATAGTATATGTACCTGCACCTTGACCTTGCCCACATACATTGATTATATAGTATCCGTAATTATCTGTTGTTGTTTGAGCCAAATAATTTGAACCCTTATATAACTTGACTGTGGCTCCATTTACCGGATTGGAATCTTTATATACAATACCTTCTACGTCGACGGTACCCGCACGATCATGTTGTAGAATATTGATGCCACCATTAATAATTTCCGGTTCGTTTGTACTCTCCTGGCAACTCATAAATGCGAATAAAAATAAGATAGATGATATTAGATAAACTGTTCGATTAAACATTTTATCCTCCCTTAAGATTTTTGTTATTAGATATTTAATTAAAAGTAAAACAAATGCCTCTCTGTCTTAGTAGGAACACGATGAAACATGTCACTACTAGTTATTAACCGCACCCGGTTTCCCTCTCCTTACAAAAGAGAGGGATTAATGGAGAGGTTGTTTGTTTTTATGAGATATAATTAACTTGTACGTACTTCGGTGAGTATTGTGATGATGAACAGCTTCAATATTCGGAAACCCTACGCTACACAGCATTGATGTTCCGTAAAATATTATAAAATATTAATAGATAAGCTTGTCTCGCCAAAAAATATTATTATGCGCTGAAAATTTTATTTATAATTGTCAAGAAAAATTATTTCTTAGAAAACTGCTGTTGAAGATAAGCCAGATTTGGGAAATCTTAACCTGAATGAAATCTGGCATATCTAAAAAGTTTAAGCTTTCAACCTAACCGGTCCAGCTTTCTTAACTTCTTCGGAAGTTCCTTTTTCAAACAGCTTAAAGTTTTCGATGAACCTTGCTGCGAGTGCATCGTACTTTTTCCAATACTCGTTCTTATTTCCCCATGAGTTGGATGGTTCGAGTACATCTTCAGGTACTTCGGGACAGCTCAACGGAACTTCAAATCCGAAAAGTTTATCTTTTCGATATTTAACTTTATCGAGTTTTCCTTCTAATGCGGCGTTCAATAAGTTTCTTGTGTGGCGAATACTGATTCGTTTTCCGACACCGAATCTCCCGCCAACCCAGCCGGTATTTACAAGCCAAACATTTGCTTTGTGCTTTAACATTCTTTGCTTTAGCATTGCCGCATATTCGAAAGGATGACGGACCATGAACGGTGCACCAAAACACGCGGAGAAAGTTATTTGAGGTTCAATGCCAAGACCAATTTCTGTTCCGGCAATTTTGGAAGTGTATCCGCTTATAAAATGATATTGTGCCTGCTCGGGATTTAATCTTGAAATTGGAGGAAGTACTCCGCTAGCATCGCATGTTAAGAAAATAATGTTCTTTGGATGTGTTCTTACATATCCTTCGGGAACTACATTGGGAATGAACTCAAGCGGGTATGAACATCTTGTATTTTCAGTTATTTGATCATCATCGAGGTCGATGTTACGGCTTACAGGATCGAAAACAACATTTTCTAATATTGTTCCGAATCGTCTTGTGGTTGCGTAAATCTCCGGTTCATGCTCGGCAGAAAGACGAATAACTTTTGCATAGCATCCGCCTTCAAAATTAAACACACCTTGACTACTCCAACCGTGTTCATCATCCCCAATTAAGTTTCTTTTAGGATCGGCAGAAAGAGTGGTTTTTCCGGTTCCGCTTAATCCAAAGAACAATGCAACATCTCCATCTTTGCCGACATTTGCAGAGCAGTGCATAGGCAGTACATCTTCAAATGTTAAAAGAAAATTGAGGAGCGTGAAGATTGATTTTTTGATTTCACCCCCGTAAAGAGAGTTTGCGATCAAGGCAGTCCTTTGTCCGAAATTTAAGATGATTCCTGTCTCAGTTCTAGTTCCATCAATTGATGGATCAACTTTGAATCCTGGTAATGCAATAACAGTAAAGTCCGGAATGAATTTTTTAAGTTCATCTCTATTATCTGTCGTGATAAACATATTTCTTGCAAATAAGCTGTGCCATGCTTTTTCTGTGATAATCCTTATCGGCATACGGTAATCCGGGTCGGCACCGACATAACAATCCTGTACAAATAACTCTTCACCTTGACAAAACGATTGAACTCTTCCCATTAACTGATTGAATTTTTCAGAACTGAATGGGCGATTATAAACGCCCCACCAAATTTTATCATTTGTACTTTGTTCTTGCACAATAAATTTATCGGCAGCAGCTCGTGCAGTATGTTTACCTGTATTCACAACGAGTGCACCATGTTTAGTTAGCTTTGCTTCATTACGGAAAATAGCTTCCTCGTACAATGCTTCATCAGGAAGATTCCAAAAAACTCTGTCAAGATCTGTCAGCCCTTGATTCTTCAATCTGAAATCTGAAGCAAGTTCCATTGCCTGCTTTGTTGCAGGCGTATTGAATTCGAGATATTTACTCATGACCAATCCCTCACTAATTTTCTGTCTCCAATATAAAGTTCATTAGGTGAATTAGGATCGAGCGCCCATTTCATTCGTTCTATACCATCCTGAACATCTTTGATTGTTCCGCAGTAGCTTAATCTTAAATATCCTTCTAATCCAAATTCCTTACCCGGAACAGTAAGCACCTGTACTTTATCAATTAAAAATTCAGAAAGCTTATTGGAATCTTTTTCGTAGGCAGAAAAATCTGCAAAACAATAAAATGTTCCGTCGGGTTTAGTTACTTTCAGACCTTCAAATGATCTTAGAAGATCAATCATCACATTTCTATTATTTTCCAATGTTGCCCGCAAACTTTCAACACCGGATTGAATGCCATTTAAAGCGGCTACTGCAGCTTTTTGAAGAACAACAGAAGGACCTGAAGTTTGATGTCCTTGAATATTGCTCATTGCTTCGATAACTTTTTTGTTACCAACTGCCCAGCCGATTCTGAATCCGGTCATCGCATATTGTTTTGAAACTCCATTGATTACGATAATCTTAGAATTTTCATCAAGCTTTTTAGCATACTTGTAACAATTGATTAGTTTCTTTCCATCAAAAATCAGACGATGATAAATATCATCCATGATCAACCAGATATCTTTCTTCTCACAAAATTCAACTACGTCAGCAACAAATTCTTCTGAGTACATTGCGCCTGTAGGATTATTCGGGCTGTTGATAATCACTGCTTTTGTATATGAACCAATTCTATCTGTGATGTCCTTTATTCGCGGATAAAACGTTCCGTCTTCGGGTAAAACCGGAACCGGAATTGCACCAATTAACCGTGCCATGTCAGGATAACTTACCCAATAAGGAGCAGGGAAGAGAACTTCTTCTTGCGGATTTAATATCGCTTGCAATGCCACCATTATTGCTTGCTTCGCTCCACCGGAAGCTATTACATTTTCGGGATTTACTTTTCTTTCATAGAACTCTTCAGTGTAACGGATGATTGCTTGCTTGAGTGCAGGAATTCCATCCGCAGGTGCGTATCTTACTTCACCTGTATTCACATGAGCAACAGTTGCAAGAATTGCTTCCATTGGAACTCTGCTTTTTGGTTCACCTCCCCCAAGGTGAATTACCGGATCACCTTTCTCTTTAAGAATGGCGAACTTCTCATTCAACTTTAAAGTTGGAGATGCTTTGATTGATTTGGCTATTAAGCTTAGACTCATAATTTTACCTTTATTAACCCCTGAAATGTAGAACAATTATATCTCAAAATTATCTTTAGTAAGAGATTTAAGCAAGTAAAATGAACAGATTTATGAAATAAAAAATGATGGTTGATAAAGTTTTAATATCCGAAGTGTGACCACCCCATTTCCTTAACGTTCTCTATCTTGTACCTGAGGAACTGCTTTAGTTATTTCCCTCGAATTTCTTTTTTAATGCATTTTGCACAATAGGAGGTACGAAATCAGAAATATCTCCTTTTAATGAAGCAAGATTTCTAACGATAGAAGAATTAAGATACGTATATTTTTCATGCGGCATGAGGAAGATGGTAGCAATATCATTTGCCAATTTTCGGTTCATCAGTGCCATTTGGAATTCGAATTCAAAATCGCTGATAGCTCTTAAGCCGCGGATAATTCCACTGGCACCAACGGATTTAGCATGATCAACAACTAATCCGTCGAATGAGTCTACTTGAATATTGGTAAAATCTTTAATGCTTTCTTTAATAAAATGAACCCGTTCTTCAACAGTAAAAAGAGGGGATTTGGTAGGATTTACTGCAACTGTTACGACCACAGCATCGAAAAGATCGCGGGCACGTTTTATAATATCAATGTGACCGAATGTTACAGGATCAAATGATCCAGGATAAATAACTTTGCGCATTTTTTTCTTCCTGAATTTTATTATGTATCAAAAGTAATAATATTTTCAGAAACACTCACCGTAAATGTTAACTTATTTGACTATTAAGTTCAAAATAAATCACGCTTCTTATTGAAGATGTTAATGCTTTGACTTATTTTTTAACAAGATCATTACTCAATTTAATATTTAATTTAGATCAGTTAAGATGTCAATCATTCCGAAGTCCATTAAATCAATACTTTTATTGGACGCACTCTTATATCTTTGCGGTGCAGTTGGAATTTACCTGATCTCATTAAAAACCGATCTGCCCTTCCAAACAACATTCAACGAATCAATAATCACAATAATTAAATTAAGCGATGGCAGCACTTATAATCTTGAAGGACAGAGGATCAGAAGTATTAATGGATATGTATTCAGATCGCCGGAAGAGACCGAAACTTACCTTGATGGTTTAGGTGTTGGTGACAAAATAAAATTAGTGATTGATAATCAAAATGTTGTTGAGGTTAAGCTGGTCAATTATTATTCAACAGTTTATCTTCTGCTTTCATATCCTTAGGAAGATACCTGGTTGATACAACTAATTGGGACGATTTTTTTGTTTATAATTTTCCTTCAAATGCCACAATAAGATTTGCGATTCGTTATTACCTTTTTGAAGGAGGACCAGAAGGTATTAGATCAAATTATATTGGATTGGATTTGTTTCAGTTAATTACTGGCTCATCAGGTTATCCATCAACCATTGCGATTAACAAATCATTCGATTTTATTAACGTTACTCAGTCCAGTAGTTACAGAATGATTGGACTTCCAGGTCAGACAAATTTTGCTATCCC
>MHAR01000074.1 GCA_001803045.1 Ignavibacteria bacterium RIFOXYB12_FULL_35_14
AAGAAATATCGGAAACATAAAAAACAATATCAGAGATTTAAGAATCATAAACTGCTCACAAATTATAAATTATTTAATGATCACAAATTTCCCGATTTGAACTTTCCCATTGGCTTTATCTTCAACGGTAAACAAATAGATGCCGCTCGCTACTGCCTGACCAACATTCGAAGTCAAATTCCAGTCTTCAAAGCCTTTGTTTGCGTCATCGTGATCGATAGAAAACACAAAATCCCCTGCGAGTGTATAAATTTTAATTTGGCATTGAGCAGGAATATTAACGAATTGAATTCTGCGATCTTGCTCCAGCCATCGTGAACGAGAGCCTTTAGGTTTTTCCCACGGTGGATCGTAAGTGTTGTATGCGATATCTCCTCGATACGGATTTGGAACAACACTTACTTGCCCAATAGTCTCCGGCGGTGTAGTTCCAGGTGTAATTACTTTTGCAGTGTTTGAGATACTCGTTTCTTGTGATGGAAAATTTAACACTTTATCTTCTCTTGAATACGAGGTTACTGCATAATAATATTCGATATTATTGAGAAGCCCGCGGTCTTCATAATCATATTTAAGACCAGTATTCGACCCAATATCATTGATCGTATCATATTCTGCAAGCAGTGTCCAAGGTCCATTGGTTGATTTTGTACTTTTATAAACTCGGTATCCTTCGAATGGATACTTTATTGTGTCTCCTCTATTGGGATCAACATATGATTCGACCAGTTGTTTAGTTGTTGCCCAATTTAACGTGACGCCGTGGCTTTTAATAGCAACGGATACTATTGGTTTTGGCGGCGGTGACGGAACACGAAATTGTTTTGATTGTAAGAAATCAACATAGTCTGAATTTTTCATTAGACCTTTTAATCCAAATCCAAAAAGCTCTGCCATTTCCACTTTTAATGTATCACCAACTTTAAGTTGAAATGGTCCAAAACCAAGAATAATGTGTGCGCGTGCCGGTTGGTCGAGCCGGTCCTCATCAATAATTCCGCTGCTCATAGATTTATACTCGCTTGTATTGAATGTTGGCAATGTCTCATGTTCATAGTATCTCATTGACCACCGTAATGATGGATCAACTGGTTTCAGTACTCTGAAACCAATTGGACTAATTGCAGTGCCATCCTCTCCGCCAGGGACATCTTCAGCAATAACAAGATGCTGCTCGCGGTTATACTTGATTATTTCGTCAATAAAATTTGCAGTATATATTACCCCTACTGCACTGTGCATCCAAAAAGCAATATAAGCATCTTTTATCGGGCTCTTCGGTATAATTTTATATTCATAAATAATAAATTCATCCACCGGCGGCGAACTCCACGTATGTGTTGCTTGAATAATTTCGACATGAAGCGGTGTATGATTTTCAATATTCAAAAGATTATCATCTGCGTACCGGGAAACAAAATCCTGATCTGAAATACCAACATAATTCGACCAATAAGGAATCTGAACTGTATCACCGCGTTGAACTGTCCAGATTGTGTCCCCTTCGTTAGCAGATGGATAAAATTCATTTTTATAATGTGCTTGAGTAACAGAAACAAGTGTGTCGCCATTTGAATCAATCCCCCCAATCCAAATTCCACCTTGATATAAATGTTCTTCATCGCTGTTAGGAGGAAATTCTGCATTGATCAATCCAGGATAATTCGTCGCTGCTTTATTCATTGTCCCCATATTTGTGATAGCTTGACGCACCTTACCAACATTATGCAATTTCCAATCAAGTTTTGTGTTGTATTGTGCAATAAGGCTTGATGAGCCAATAACACTCAGTAAGAATAATCGTAAAACTGAACAAAATATTTTCATGAAATTCTCTTTTAAAATTCGATTCGAATACCAAGTTTTGTTGTTCTGCCTGTCGAAAATTGACGAGGATCCAAAATGCTTAGCATAGTATAATAGTCAATAAAATTGTTTTGTGGATTTTGTACATCTCCATAGCGATACGGTTTACCTGTCCACGTATTAAACCCATACGACATTTGAAGATTATGTTGATCAAACAAATTAAACACATCGGCAAAGAATGCAAGGCGAATTCCGTTGCCAAGCATAAATCCTTTTTCAAATTTCAAATCAGTAGATGAATATGATGGACCAATCGCAGTATTTTCCTTTCTTTGCTGTTCTGCAGGATCTGTTGTGGCTTGTCCAGGAGTATAAGGTGTACCTGTAGAATACCGGTAAAGAATTGTTAATAACCAGTCGTTAGGAAGGTTTATACCAAACAGTTCAACATCTTGATTTTTGTTAGCTGAAAGCATCCCCTGAAAAATTACTTGATGCCTAACATCCCATGAAAGCGGACGCTCTCTAATAGGATTCGGGAAATCATTTTGTGAACGAATATAATCGTCAAAAGCAGAAGAGGAATATCCGCTTGTCCATTGAATAGTGTATGTTAATTTCCCTGAAGTAAAGTCAGAATAGCTTTTGTTAAGTTCAAATTCTAACCCTCGTGCACGCGAATATCCTTTGTTATCAAATAAATCAACCGGTGTTCCTAGCGCAGCGAGCAATCGCGTTGTCCCAACTTGACCAGAGATATCCTTCGCATAACTCTTAGCATCAATTGCCCAGTGATCGGTTATTTGTTTTGATAGCCCGAACTCGTAAAGAATTGTTTGTTCATAATTTAATTTTGGATTTCCTGTAGTACCACCACTATATGGATCTCGGTAATAGTATTGTAATTCCGGTAATTGATTAAAGTGACCGTATGAGAAAAATATAACCATATCTTCGGAAATTGGAAAAGATATTCCGAAGCGTGGACTGAAACGAAAAATGTACTTTTTCCAATCAGCTTTCAAACCAGTTGCGTCTTCCCATTTTTGCTTCCAATCGTGGTTCATAACTGTTTGTCCAAGCAAAAGCCCATCAACCCTGAGCCCTGCATTAATAATCAAGAATTCCAGTTCAAATTTATCTTGTATATATGCACTACCAATAATCGGTTTTACATCAAATACCCACCGCGACTGTCCAAAGAGAGGAAATGGACCTGGTGGGGGCAATGAATCCAAGCCCAAACCATATCTTGAAAGCTTTACACCGCCATCTTGAATATCAATATAACTAATATTGTGTAATTGAAGTTCGAGTCCAGTTTTGATTAAATGCGCTGAATGAATTTGCGAAGTAAAATCACCTTTAAAGGTAAAAGAAGATGTTTTGTCGTCTCTCCACATATTCTCTGAGCCCTGTCCAGTAAAAAAACCTGTCCGTGGATCAATTTGAGGAGATGAGATAGTCGAAATCAATTTCCCTGAACTGTCTTTCACCCAGAAATCTGCGGGTGTTTTACCGTTAAGTGAACCTTTATAGGTAACGCCCAAATATCCCAGATTAATAGCAAAGTAAGATGATTGTGATATTACATGATTATACTGAATACTTCCTGCTGTGTTATCTCTTTTATAATCTGAAAGCTTATTCGGATAATATTTCCACAACCAATCATAAGTGCTCCACTGCAGAAAAGTATTATGGTAGCTGAAAGTCAATTTGTTTTCTGCCGTAATGCCCCAGTTTACTTTTGCGTTCATATTAAAAGAATTATCTTGACGTTCTTTAACATTCAATCCAAAAATCTTAAAATTCTTTCTGTCACGAAAATTGTTATATGGTGTATTTGAAAGATTGAAATTAGTTGAAATGAAAAAATCCATTTCCCCGGGAATTTCAAATCCAAGAGCGGGAAAAAGTATTCGAGTAATCGGTTCAGGTCCGCTAAAATATGCTGAGGCGTAGTCTGTTAAATATGATTCGCCTAAAGCTTTCCAACGATCTGTTTTATACTCTATTCCACCTTTAAAAATATTGCTGCCGCTTCTTGTATTGATATTTACTACTCCAGATTGAGCTTGACCATATTCTGCGTTAAATCCACCTGTAATCAATTGAACATTTTCAACATCGTTAACATTTAGGTCTAATACACTACGACCACCATAAATCGGATGAGTTACGGGCATCCCATCAACTACATATAAAATTTCACCACCGCGTCCTCCCCGCACATGAATATCTTTCAGACTTTCATCACGAATCTGTAACTGTGTTCCATCGGCAAGTTTAATATTTTGAGGCACACTCGATATAATTGCTCCTGCTTGCACTTTAAAAATATCGGTTACTGATTCAAGCCCCGGAGTCTCACGAATATCTTCTCGTGTAATCTCACGTCGAGTAGATGTAACGTCTTTTTGTATGAACTTATTTTCTGCGGTAACAAGAACTTCTCCCATTTGCAGAGCGGTCGAAGAGAGTTCTACATTAATTGTCGTAGTAAGATCAACTTGCACTTTTACATTCTGTACTATTATGGTCTGATAACCAATCATAGATATTTGCAAATCGTAGGTACCAGGAGGAACTTGAAGAATAAAATAATAACCTTTTTCATCAGCCGCTGCACCAAGCGCTGTTCCTTTGACTAAAATATTTGCCCCAATTATCGGCTGACGGGTTTCATTATCACGAATTTGTCCGGCTATCTTTCCCGTATTACCTGCAAAAAGAAATGAGGATGCTAAAAATAATACTAACAATAGAAAGACGAACCACGATTTAAGACTTTGCATGTTTTCTCCTACTCAATATTCAAGTTTCGAAGAATTTGCTTTCCCATCACAATAGCATCATCCTCATTAATAAAATATAAGGGAAAACCAAGTACAACGGCGTCAAACGTCGTTCCATAATACCGAAGAGCTATTGTTCTTCCACGATAAGAAACGTATGAGCTACTTGGTAAATTTATATAAGTATACAAACTGACTGTAAATCCAGCAGGAGAGATGATAAGATTTACTTGCCCAAGTTTACCGCTAAAAGGGAAAAATGCTATTTTTGCTGAATCGACTTTAAAACTACTGAATGCCGCCATCGTACTTTCTCCACCTATACAATCTCCGATAAGTTCAGTCACTCCAACCGTCCGAATATGAAGATAATCATACACAAAAGATCCTTGAGGAAATGTATATGGAAAATTACTATTGTAAGCAAAGGATTTTAAGATTCCCCACCCGCTCATTAAAAATTTTCCCCCTACTATAAGATAATCGGTAAATATTTCGATATTTCTTGGATCAGATATTTTGTGTGGATTGCTTTGAGGCCAATCATCCGCATGCCATACAACCAATTTATATTTTGCAAGTGTCGCTCGAGACGGCATGCCTTTATTTGCTTTATAATCCCAATGATCTGCATCTGGGAAAACACGAGAATAAAAATTATCTACAGTAGCATCTGAAATATTATACGTTACAAATGGGAAGTTGAATTCATCAGTTTCGTCAATAACCAAAACTTTTTTCTCAAATGATGGCATAACTAAATACAAAGCTGCTGAATCACCAATTGGATCAATCAGGTTTGTATTATTTCTAGAAGTCACTTTGATATAATGTTTACCCGTTATGGGTAAAGTAAAATTGTCTGGTGCAATTGTCAACGTTGTATCACTATTCCAATGCCACGGACCTCCATCAACTGACCAAGCATAATTAACAATGGCTCCGTTAATCGTCTGATCTGATGCAGTGAAAGTTAATTTGATTCCCGTCCACCAATCACTTATAGTATTTAAAGCTAAAATCGTATCATTCTTCATGGGGGTAATAATTTTTGTAACAGGCGGACTTGCTCTTGTTGTATATATAATTTTTTCAGCCGGTTCCGGATCCATTGCCCCAGTATTATCAATAGCCCTCACCATAAATCTTTGACGGTTGATATTGTCACTCGAATTAAATGCAATGGTAACAGCCGTGGCACTAGTATCCTTCCATTCGGTCGAATCAAATTCTTTCCACTCATTATTTGTTCCCATTACTAGATGATAAGTAATATACCGATATTGATATCTCGCTATATAACCATCATTATCCCCGCCAGTCCAATACATGTTTGATAAAGGAAAGATCGTATCGTTATCCTTTGGTACATTTGATAATTTTGTGTCAGGGGGATTATTCGGATTTGGAGGCAATGTAGGGTACTCGCATGAGTTCCAAATTATTCCTATAAAAAATGCAACGAATGTGATAATACTGAATTTTCTCATAGACAAACCTGTTCCTTTTAGTAAATTTCTACTTTAATAGTTCCGAACGCTTGTTACACTTACTTTACGATCAAAGATATAAGAATCTTTATACCGTCGAATAGATTCAAAGGGTAATATTTCCAAGTTCACTTCTGTGACATGGCCTGCATTGACAGTAATTGGGTGATTAAAACTCATAATCGGTGTAACACCCTCGGCAAGTTGAAGCGGGGTTCTAAATTGTCGTGGTCGGGCTACAAAAACTTCAATTCCCTTAAAATTAAATTGTAACTTGTCATAAGCTCCAGGAGGCACATACCATTCAATTACTTTACTGCTTACATATCGAGATTGAAAGGTTTCAACATCAAATACAGAATCAGTTGGTGTTATAAGACGTCCATCCAACCAAGCACGCTGAAGTATATTAATAGTATCGGAATTAATACGATCTATGCTCAAATCAGTAAATAAATCTGCATAATTATTGCCTTGATAAAGACGACCCTGACTAAAAATAACATCATAGTGATCTACTCTAGAAAACTTAACCGTATCTCCAAGAATGACTAGCAATGTATCTACTTCAGCCGATTTCATTGTAATACGAAGAATTCCCGGATCCGGAGATGGTTCCACTCCTGTGTTGCATCCACCTAAGAGGAACATGCATAAAAAAAATAATCTTAAACAGGACCAAAATGCTTTTTTCATAAATATCCCTATCCTTTACGGAAGATTAAATTAGTGGAGATCGGTTTGACACCGATCTCCGCTATACACAAATTAACGGACCAACATCATCTTGCGAACTTTTACCATATCATTAGTTTTCATCTCATAGAAATAAACACCACTTGAAACTGCTAATCCTAAGTTATTTGTACTATTCCATGTTACACGATGTTGACCTGCATGCCGTTCTTCATTCACCAGCGTCTTTACTGATCGTCCAAGAATATCATATATTACCAGTGAAACCTGTTGAAATTTTGGAAGTGTAAATTCAATTACGGTTGAGGGGTTGAACGGATTTGGATAGTTTTGTGACAGCTTGAATTCGTTTGGCATCTCTAGCTCTTCGGAAACTCCGGTGATATTAGCTGCGGGATAGTTATATAGCTTAACATTATCAATTAAGCCGCGATATGGTCCAACATAGTATTGATCGTCAACAAGAAACCATGAACGGCCAATTACCATTGGAGCACCAGCCATAAGAGGAGCTTTCATTTCATTGACGGTCTTACTAAACATCAATTGATCGTTTTCATCCTTGATGACCATTGCAAAATTTCCGTTGGTTTTATTTCGTTCGATAATAACGTGACGCCATTTACCAACGTGATTCGTTTGAGCAACAAGTGTATCTTGAAGAGCAACAGCTCCTGAACCGTCATTCTTCCAATAGCGTGCTGTGAATACTGGTTGACCACTCGATCCATTTCTGAAGCTTAACTCAATGTTTGCATTGTTCCAATCTTGTTCTGCAGATGGATTTATTATGATGCGTGCAGCATGTCTATTAGCTGAATCTGGTTTTAGCCAGCAGTCTAATGTAAACTCTTCGGCAGCTAGAAAAGGCGAAGAGGCTGTGACCCAGTTTGAATCAATTTTAATTCCATCTGTGGCTTTTACATCCAATGAATACGTGCCGCCACCTACAGGAGGATCTATAGAATATTTGAAGTCTACAAAGGTTGTTATTGTTGCATTATTTGAAGAATGGTCGATCGGGTTACCACTTGGTCCTTCCTCAAACGTCAAATCAAGTGTTTTTGCATTCGGTTGGAAAACCCAAAATGCATAGTAACTTGGATTTGTCAGATCTTCAGCAGCTGTTGGCGAAAAAGAGGTCAAATTATTATTATCTTTTGTTGCATAATAATATTGAACCTGTTTCCCGAACGCCTGAGTCGGAATGGCTCCGGTATATTTGTTATCTCCAATAGATGAAAGGCTTACGCTGCTAAATGCACTAAGAGTGTCAGCGCGGTATTTCAATTCAACACTGCTCATGCTTCCGCCTGCATTCAATGGGAAGACAGAAATTTCTACGGGATATGAAGCTGCTGTTGAGGGTTGATTAGGTAGTATTGTTACATTTTGAATCACCGGAGGACCTGCAAAGTTACGTACAACATTACTAATACGGATTTCATCTACAAATCCATCAAGCCAAGAATCCGTACTTGGTGCTACAATTTTTTTAGATCCAGCCCATCCAATATGCAGGTCTTGAGCAGTTAAGTTTGGAATATCCTGAACCTTATCAAATCCTCGAGTTAAAAATCCTTTAAGATTTAAATTTGCATCATGCACCATTACTGCAATAAATGCTCGGGAAGTGTCGCGAATAAATGTTAAGTGAACCCATTCACCAGGAACAAACATGTTATTAGGCGAACTAACAGAGATAAATGCATCATTGGCAGTATAATAACCGCCATGGAACAAACGATTATCGCCCCACACTTCTAACCAATAGTTTGGATGCCAAAACACATCATCACCGGGTTTCATAACAACACGTGGAACCCAACGATAATCACTAGATCCAGTACCAAATGTAAAGATGTTTGCCCAAGCTTCGATTGTCCAATTTCCTGTCATATCTAAAGCAGCAGTATCGGCTACAGTTAGATACGTTGAATCGTTGATTGATGAATTATCAATACGAAGGCTCTTACCTAATACCGCTAACGGACCGCTATGACTTAGAAACGATAGTTTTGTCGCTAAATTTGTCGAATGGGGAATTGCGGCGGGAGCTGTTTTCCCAAGAGTGGCTGCAGCATTAGTATAGTCATCGTCAAAATGCAAAAGTAAAACGGTATTTGAATCTGCAGTGTATGGACCGCCAATCGTTTCAAGTGCTTGAGCGAATAGCGCTTGTTCGTATAACACAAGCGACACTGCGAAAACGAAAATTGAAGAAAAGACTTTCATAAGATTATCTCCTATTGTTGGTTGTATAAATTAGTTTTGAAGAAGCTCACTATTTTATTTCTTCTTCAAAGATTTGGCAATTACCAATGTTGCCAATTGTTTTTAAAAGAAAAATTGTCTATTGTAGTAACACCTCCTTTCATCAAACAATTAGACACAAGTTAAAGTGAATTATTAATTAAAGCACCAATGGTTATCTGGTTAAGCTCTTAGGGAACGTTTTTAATAAAATTTTAACGATAATTGAATATCGAATATTGAACAAGGAATCATGAATTTTGAAATGAATGCAATCTGTATTTCAACTTCATCATTCGAAATTCCTTGTTCGATATTTATTATTTATTTTCTCCTTTAGCTTTTTCCCAAGCAGCGTCTTCGGAAAAACGTAGAACTTATATGAGGAGTAAGGACTTCATTCATAAGCAAAAAATTTTTTCTTTTCAATTCTACTCCTCGTTTATTATTGAGATTTGCTCTATCGTCAATTATCGAATCAATACCCCAGGTTGTTCGTATGTCTTTCCATTTATCTCTACAGTAATCATTGGCCAACCTTCAGATTTCGTTATAACTTCGAAATGATCTTTATAAGCTATGAATGTATCTTCTACTTTTGCACCTGTAATTGTTGGATTCCATGCAAAAGCCTGGTTGTCCTGAACCGTCTCCTTTATGCCCGGATAGATCACATATTCACGATCATTATATCCTATGGCACCACCTTGATGATGTTTTTTCCATTCATCTAAAAAACCTGCTTCTTCATACCACTTTTTGCATTGTTCAAAAATATCAGCACATGTATTGCCAGGAACTGTAGCTAATTCATACTGTGTAAAAATTTTTGCTGTTTTTTCAAATTTATTTTTCAGTTCCTCAGGTAACTGCCCAAAATGGGCAAAACGAGTTACAGCAATTGGCATCCCCCATTTTTCCGCACAAACATTTATCATAGCATATTTATCAAGTTTGGCTCCACCGGGAAGCGCATGTCGATATTTAAATATTCGATTATCAACTGCGATAAGTAAGACAGTTGGCAAAATTCCACGTGTGTGCAAAGATGCTGAAGTCAATGCTTCGATTTCAAATTCGTCCATTCCCGGTTTAATGGTTTTGCACACTTCAGCAATGGCTTCTGTAACTTCTCTCCCAAGCCAGCGATATCTCTTTATCTCTGACTCTAGAAGTGAATAACGTATTTTTTTGAATTGATCTGAAATCAAAACCGTTCCAGGAAAATTTATATCACTTCCTATTCTACCATCCTTCGAAATTTCCTTTATCAGATCACTCCGAACATCTTTCTCTGCATTTGCCTCGTACCAATTAAAATTTTTTAATTCGTAACCTAGTTCTCCAAGTGATTCATCCATCAGCCGCCCAGCTTCACTTCCAGTGCATAGTAAATATTTTTTTCCATCTTTCATTATTAATAATGAAGCAGCTCCAACATCCTTATTTAACACAATTTGATTATTAGCTAATCCCGCTGTGATCCAATAGAAATTTCTAACTTGCGTAAGAAGAAGTCCATCCAGTTTTTGCTCATTCAAAAAACTTTGCACTCGAACCAGCTTTTCTTCTATTTCCTTTTGCGCTTCTGATTGAGTGATTACCATTTGAGGTTTACTTTTCCAAAAAGCAGTAGCATTTTTTTTTTGGCATAGATTGCTACTTGAGACAATGAACATTGAAATAAAAATGATGAAAGATTTATTCATAATAGGATCTCCTGAAATTTATGTCATTGCTAATATTTTTGTAAAAATTATCATTTCGCCAGAAAAAGAAGTTAATTTTTCCATTATTTGTTGTTCGAAATAACCTATGCTAAAAAAATTCTTAAAGGTTCTAACTTTTATTCATTTGAAAGATAATGGCATACTCAATAAAAACACAGCTTCGCCGCTTGAGTCCCATTCATTTGGAAAACTCAAACGGTATTTAAATAAAATCCTGTTATATACCTTTTTCAATTGATCCCGCAAAAGTTTGTCGGAAATGGGAAAATAAAATTTTCCAGTTTAGGTTGAACCTCTGACAATTAATTTTGCGTCTAATACTATAGTTTTTGTACGTGCGTTCTTTTTTTCGTTTTCAATCAACTCTATCAAAATTTCAGCAGCTTTCTTTCCCATTTCAAAAGACGGCTGATCTACCGTTGTGATAGTAGGATCCACTAAGCTTGTAATCTTATTGTTCGAGAATCCAACTATCCCGATATCCGCAGGAATTTTTAGTCCCGCTTCTTTTATTCTTTGAAAAGCTCCTATCGCGACAGGATCATTAACTGCAAATATTGCATCGGGAACAATATTTTTCTTGAGAAGATAATCCATTGAATTGTAACCATCAATCTCATGTAAGCCACCATAGCAGATAAGTTCTTTCACGATTGGAATACGAGTCTTATTTAAGGCTTCCGTATATCCACTTAGCCTTCGCTTACAAATTTCCAATACTTTGGGACCAGCAAAATGTGCAATTTTTTTATATCCTTTATCAATTAAATAAGAAACTGCATCGAATGAACTTTTGGTATCGTCAATAATAACTTTACTCGCAGAGATATTTTTACATACACGATCGAAAAAGACTAATGGAATTCCGTGATTAATTACACCTTGAAAGTGATCTTCGTTTTTGGTGTTCTGAGAAATGGAAGCTACAATTCCCGCAACTCTTTGTTGTATTAAAGCATTGGTATTTACAACTTCCCTTTCAAAATTTTCGTTTGATTGACACACAATAATAGTGTAACCGGAATGGTAAGCAACTTCTTCTATACCGCTAATGGCAGAAGAAAAAAAGTCATGTTTGATTTCAGGAACAATCACACCAATTATTGTCGTCCGGTTATTTTTTAAACTTTGTGCGATTGGGTTAGGTTTGTAGTTAAATTCTTTTGCTAATTTTTTAACTCGTTTTTTAGTATCTGCTTTTATATCAGGGTGATCGCTTAAAGCGCGTGATACTGTGGAAACGGAAATTCCTAATTTTTTAGCTATGTCTGTTATTGTTGTATGTCTCATAGTCTGCAAACGTTTGCGAAAACGTTTGCAATATAAATTCTTTTAATTCATTTGTCAAGCTAATTCTAAGAATTGGTAATAAATCTATTTTACTAAGCACATTTTTCTGACCTGATTAAAACCAAATGCTTTCAAGCTGTAAAAATATATACCGCTTTCTAAGTTGCTGCCATTAAAGACAAACTGATTTTCTCCTCCGTATCCATATAAAGTCTTGTCAAAAACTTTTTTCCCCAAAATATTAAAGACGGCAATTTCGGCAATGCCGGAACTTTTCATATTAAAGGGAATTATCGTCTCCGGATTAAATGGATTAGGATAATTTTGATCAAGAGAAAAATCTGAGGGTAATGGATAATTGGGATCATTTAAATCGGTGGGTTCCCCAATCATATTTTGATCGAGCCAATTTATCCTGTTTGCTGTCCAGCTTTTTAAGTAATTGATTTCTTGCTCATATGTTTGACCAACAAAATAGTTAGGCCAAACCCATATACCAAGTGTGGGCCATTTTTCAAAATTTCTAGATTTAGATTCATCAAGAAGCTGCACAAGCGAATCCACATAATGATAAATGTTCTGTACTTTGAACGAACCATTTTTCACATTCTGCCATCGTGCATAAACTCTGTTTCTAAATTTAGTATCATCAAACAACTTTCTCCACCAAAACGGAGTTAAAAAAGGTTCGTATGAAGGAATATTCTGAGAATTAGTTAGATGTTCCAATTGCCAACCATTTGTCATCCATCCTTCATAGTAATCAGCATTTCCAAATGCGATATTAAAATCCCAAACAGGTCCGGCAAATAATTTAGTATTTCTGCTGTCTCTATCTTTATACAAAAATGTGCTTAGTCGATATGCATCAACATTTTTTACTAATTCATTAATTAAAATAAAATCAACAAAGGAATCTGTATCAATATATTTTGGATATCCCGTTGCTGAATCGGCAATATTCGAACTGTACTTCATTATGGTTTCAAAGTTGAATATTAAACTTTGTATGTAAGTCATTTGCTGCTGTACAATCTCATCTGGTTTAGGTACATGGTATTGATATAAAATTTTATTAGGTAACTGAGGAAATGGAAGATAATTCGAAAACCAACCTGCATTGTTTTCGCCATCCGTCTTATCAATTTTAATTATGTAACCTCCTGTAAGGGCATCTCCGGAAATATCTGTAGGATTGAGTTTTTTTATGTTAACTCTATTTACATCGCGTTTAATTTTTTCGAACAGAACATAGACTCCAGCATATTCATTGTTTAAAACGACTTCACAAAATTTTGATCTGCTAGCATATCGTCCCATATCATTTGCTAACCTATACACAAGTACATCCCTTATTAAGCTTTTATCATTATAAGGCGCATATAAAACCCAATCGTTCTCAGCAGGAAATCCGAGAAGAGAAACATCTAAATCATTACCTGAGAGATCACGCGTTTCAACTGAGTACTGTTTTTTAGGAAACATTTGAGATGATGAGCCTCTTATCTCAATTCCAATTTTACCATTGTAATTATTGAAAGGATCGGTAAGATTATTTCGAACTCCTTCGCCATTATAAATGATTCCCATATCGGCAGTAATTTTATAATCGTCAACAATTTGCTGACCATGAGTATTTATCACAATAATTGGAAGATTGGATGAAGTAAATGAAACAACATTTAAGCTATTACTGCTGGATGAAGTTGAATCTAACTTTTTACTTAAGAGGTTTCCATTAGCCGAGATAACAATCAGAACGAGAAAAAATAATTTATTCATTTTAATACTATTAATTTTTTATTAGCAGAAAAATCGCCCGCTTGCATACTGCAAAAGTAAACACCGCTCGGCAGACTTTCGGCATTAAAATTAATACTATAGTTTCCTGCTAATTTGAATTCATCAACAAGTAAAACAACCTGTTGTCCAATAATATCATAAACCTGTATATTTACGTTAGATGAAAAAGGAACCGAATAGTTAATAATCGTCGTGGCATTGAAGGGATTTGGGTAATTTTGTCCCAAATAATATTCTGATGGGATTTTATTTACTTCTTTAATAATAGTCAGTACATCGTTGACTTTTCCTGGTGTTCCATTTCCGAGCGATGCAGTCCAATTTTCACCAAAAGCATTATCAAAATCTGGATTTTTTAACGAAAGAGTTGGGCCATTTCCATCGGGTGCAATTGGCCAAGGTGAAGCATCATCATATACGAGTGAATCAATCATGTTCATTTGGGAATCATACAGTCTAATTAATTCACCGCTGCCGCTCAAACCAAACCCTACATTTCCAATAAAATTATTAATTTCAGGAAATAACGCTTTAAATAACAATGTGTCAGTACATAGAACAATAAATTCACCAGGTTTTAAATTCTTACCTTGGCTTAATTTGAATATGTGGGCATCATCTGAATCTTTGAAAATCCATCCAGATAAATCCACATTTGTGCTATCATTGTTATATAATTCTACCCAGTCCTCTGGATTAAATGTTGAAGAGGAGTTATAATTAATTTCATTTATCACGATTTTCGGGAGAGCATAATTTGAATCAATTGCAAAAATTGCTTTTAAATTTAGTGCTGCTGAAAATGATAGAGTCAATGAATCTTCGCTTGAGGAAACTGAGCCTTCCCATCGAAGAAATTTATAACCGGATATTGGCCGTGCAATACATTTAATTGGCACTCCCAAGAAATAGCCTCCATTCCAGGTTGGTAAGTTTATAGCAAGCGAGTTGAGTAAAATTAAACCCATGCTTGTATCATTAATGGAAAGGTTTACCGGTGCTAATCCTGTTAAACCAAACCTCTGAACAAAATACAGCTGCATTTGAGTTATCCGTTGATTTGCAAAGTATCTTAGCAACTGAACATTATTCAACCAACCGTTATAATCGAATTGATTCCAGCGTTGAGCATGTCTGGTAATCTCTGCTTCAATCCTTAATTTGTGTGCAGTAATTTTTTCATTTACTACGGCAGCTTTAAATATTGAATTTGAGAAATCCGCAAAACAATTAATAAAATCGTTCCTAAATGAGGAATTTTCTAGGAGCTTTCGTAAGAAGAGAGTTGACCAGGGTGGATTTGGCCAGTCAGGACCGTTGGTAGCAGTAGCAAATGCCAGTGTATTATGCTTATATGCATTTGCATCGAATAATCCAAAACCAAAATCAGTATCGAAAAGTATCCAGCGCCACTTGCCATTCCTATCACTTCTCCAATACTTAATGTTACCTCCAGGCCAGTCTGTATTTGCAAAGTAAATTTGAGAAACAAAATATTTAATAAAATTATTTACATCAATTTTACTTTTAACATGTTCATAATTTGCTGTAACTGCCAAATTGTTATTTTCAATAAACGAGTACAATGAAAGATAATCCTCATTATCACCTTGAATTACTTCTCCATTGAGCTCTAAAATATCAACGACATCCGGATTTACATTATGATGTTGAGCTAAGAAATGTTCGTTTACTTTTTCACGAATATTATGAATCCCCCAGTAGGTACCATTGATGAAAACAATTGCCGGCTTGAATGATGGTCTGTCAACATCAACATCGCCAAGCAGACTTGTCATTAGCCCATCTCTAAACATTGTGGACGTCCAGTCGTTACCGCTATTTCGCAATACAAATGCTTGAAACTCCGTGAATTGTAGATCTTCAAAAAGTTTATAATCAATTGCACTGTACCCGTATCTTCCCCTGGCAAAAATTGCAAGCGACTTTTGAGGATGACCTCTGGTCCATCCTCCAAATATTTGAACACCCGCATCCATACTAAATCCATTTAAACCACCAGTTTCAAACAACTCAATGTGAACGGGTTCCTCCCAATCCTTCCAAAAATTTGCTCCAAAGTAAGGAAAGGAGGATTGAGCACTATCTCCTAAAGTATAAATCCCAATTTCTTCATCAAAGAAATTTTCCGGATTAGTAGAAATCGATACAACGGGAAGCTGCGTGTTAAAATTTATTAGATAAGTGTTTGTGATGGTTTTACTTGGTAAAAACCCTTGGCTGAAAGCTTTTACCCGCAATACAGTTGTTGATCTTATCTGAATTGATGAACTATATTTTGGAGAAGAGATATTCGGTTCAGAGCCATCCAGAGTGTAATAAACTGTATCATTAACCGAACCAGCACTTAAACTAACATCAATTGGAGAAGAATAAAATCCACCATTTAATGAAACTTCCGGGTTCACAGTTTCTCCTAAGTATCCTTGAGTAGAGTTTGTTTCACCGGGAGTAGCTCCCGGAAAAAAATACCATGAATTACCTCCGTCGGGCTGCCTTCCGAATGAAATCTCAGCACTCAATGAAGGATAACTTATTTGATCAATTAAATTACCTTGAGGATGGGTAACAATTAGTGTTTCTCCACCAGAACTTAATTTAAAATTCGTATGCAAATACCTATTCGGTAAATCTAAGAGTGGGTTTGTTCCATTCGGATTTGGCGGAACGGTATTCATCCCAAGTGATAAAAACGGAATTAGAGTTAGATCCGATGATCCAGTTCCATAATTGTGAACCTGGATAGCAACAACATTTTCACCGTTCTGCAATAATGATTGAAAATTTTGAATGGTAAATGATTTTGGCC
Source organism: Ignavibacteria bacterium RIFOXYB12_FULL_35_14 (assembly GCA_001803045.1). Lineage (GTDB taxonomy): Bacteria > Bacteroidota > Ignavibacteria > Ignavibacteriales > Ignavibacteriaceae > XYD12-FULL-36-8. The sequence continues at coordinate 16,700 of MHAR01000074.1, forward strand.
TTCCACCGAAAACTAAAACCGGCTCAACGTAAGTATCCGCAGATGTATTGTAAGCAGGCGGAATATTAATAGTGCCGATGTTAGCTCGTGCTATCTCAACTCCATTTAAATAAGCTACAAAAGCATCATCATAATCTGCATGTAATACAGCAGTTTCAACGTTATTAACGTCCTCAACTGAAAAAGTCTTTCTAATGTAGATTGTGTGGATTGAGGTTGGAACTAAAGTGGAATCATCATCATCACCATATCCAAAACCGCTAGGACCTGATTGCCAAGTTTGATCATTAAATCCTAAATTTTTCCAGTTTGCTGGCGGTTCACTTGTTCCCAGTTTGTATTTCCAAATATCTCCCCAGGTGATAACAGCTTCCCAGTGTTTTATATATTTTCTTCTATCTTTATCACTGGCAAAAATCAGCAAATGATTCAGGGGTGATAATGTAACAGCGGGAAAAATCCATTTGAATGGATTAGAAGGATCATCCGATAAACCATACCCTGTAAGATCAATATTCTCGCTTAGCGGGTTGTATAATTCAATCCAATCTGAATAATCGCCGTCTTCATCAGAGATTGTGGAACTGTTGGATGCCATGAGCTCATTTATGACAACGTGCTGTGCATAATTATGAGGAGCTAAAATAACTGCACACAAAATTAGAAAATGAAAATTCAATAATCTCATCGCTTATCACTTCATTAGGTTATACTTACTTTTTACTCGCTGGTCATCATAGCTAAACAATAAATAAATTCAGATTCCGTCGAAAGTAATACCCATTCTCTAACAATTAAATAGCTGAATACTTGTTACTAACTCACCTTACGCAAAGAAGAAGAAAATCATTAAATTTCTAAGAAAGAAAATAAGAGGTAGGAGATGGATAA
>MHAR01000075.1 GCA_001803045.1 Ignavibacteria bacterium RIFOXYB12_FULL_35_14
GTTTCCATATCTTTAAATTATTATTTTCACACTATTAACGGTAGAACCAAAATTTTAATATGCCCGTTCTATGAATTTTAATGCGCCTGTCACTAGCGGTTTTACTGCTTCCGGTGGAACAATCATCATTCTGTCTCTAACATACAGCGAAGCAATTCCATGCACAAATGACCAAAGAGAAAACGCAGCAACTTCTATATCAACATTTTTAAAATATCCAGCGCCTTTTGCCTGACTAATGTTCAATTTAAGTAGATCATATGTTCTGTGCCCTGATTTCCAATCGTGCTGCGATTTAATTGTCTTTCCAGGTATTCGCGATATGAACATTAAATCGTAGTACAGCGGATAATCAATGGCGAACTGAATATATACTAATCCATGTTCTGTCAGTCTTTTAAGCGGATCTTTGACATCCTGAATTGCCAACTGTCTTTTGTAGAATTCCTCAAAACCCAATTTGTGAAGTTCAAAAAATATTTCATTTCTGTCTTTAAAGTATAGATATATGGTTCCAACGCTGTACTCAATATTCTCTGCTATCCTTCTCATTGTAACGTTGTCGAAACCATCGCCGGAAAATAATTTAAGTGCTGCTGAGAGAATAGCTTCTCTCATCTCTGTTTTCTGTCTATCTTTTCTTTCTTTTATGCCCATTAAATTATCAATATATGAACGTTGTTCATTTTTTAACTGAAATTTAGTAAATAAAAAACATTGTCAAAACATCTAACGATTTTCTTTCGGTCTGTTCGGATCGATCTCGGCAGATGAAATATGATGATTTCAGTAAAGAGCCGTGACAGCAGTTTTTCCAACGAGGTCTTATTGGGACAAAGCTATATTTTTTGTTGACGGGGGTAATTCTATAAGGAGGTTATGCAAAACTATCTGAGCAAGATCATTTTAATGGTCTCAAAAAATTTATTCTCAATCTTTAACTTACAAAAATACATCCCGCTTGGTAATCCTTCACCCACAAAGTCCACGGAATGTGTCCCGGCTTCAATACGGTCATCGACCAGAGTCTCTATCTCTTGACCTAATAAATTGTAAACCAACAAACTAACATTACTTTCTTTGGGTAGATTGAATTTTATTTTGGTTGTTGGATTAAAGGGGTTGGGATAATTCTGAAACAATTTATATTCATCTAATATTATAGTCCTCTGCGAATTAAAACCAAGAGTTATGTTATAGGTGTGATTTTCTGGTATAGTGATGTTTTGAAAAAATTCCCCGGTTAATAAGGTAGAAACAATTCCACTAAAATTCCAAGTAATGTTGGGATAAATATTTAAGAACGCCGTGGTGTTTTGTAACCGAAATCTACCGACAAGTCTTTGCACTTCTGTAATAGTATCTAAATCCGCCATTGAAGCAAAAGTTAATTTGGGTACGCCATCAAGCGAATTTATTCCGTTCGCAAAAGTTGGAAGATTTGTTAATTGAGAAGTGCCTTCAATGTAAGTAAAATTCAATTCTCCACCATTTGCAATTTTAGAATTGAATAGAAAAGAACATTGGTACGAAGTCAAATAAAAATTATTACTTATACTCCTAATAAATATTTCAAACTCGAGCACGTCTTCACTGATTATAACCGGGTAGGAAAGGTTCATGTTATAATTGGATTGAGAAAGCCCAGAGCATGAGAATAGAAAAGCGATTAAAAAAGTAAATGTGGGAAAGAATATTTTGGTGTTTTTAGGCGGCATAAGAATTACAGCCCTCATCCTTATCACCCACAAAGTTAATAGAGTATTTACTTATGAATAACATCTCATTTATAAAATAAAAGCTCGAATGTTTTTTAATGATACTTATATAAAAATGTTTCTACTCGTCAATTTGAACTTAGAAAATGTTATGAACCGGGAATAAAACTGCTTCAAGAAAGCGTTAGCTCAAATAGAAAAGCGCAGTTGTTACAACTTTTACAAATGCAATTGTATTCAGAAACATTAATAAAATAACTGGTTAATTATTAAATCAGAACAAATAAGAGTTAATTGTTTTTTTTGATAGGGTGATGAGATCTGAAAGCCTACGCTTTTGGTCCCTCCAAAATGAAGCACGCTGACCGCACCGTTTAGCACCCCGCCATCAACTTCTATTTAAAGATAGAGCATTTGCAAAATATATGCAAGGTGCTTCTAGGTAATTTACGAAAAATGTTTTATTACGTGCACAAAACTGCGTTTCAGTCATATCTGTCCAAATTAAAATTATTTATTTCGTCCCTCTTGAATTAAAATGCTTTTTTAGCTTTTTTTACATCTTGTCCCGTAGGGGACTGAATATTTATGGCTGGATTTGCTGCTAAAAAGCAAGTAAGTCCCGTATTTACGGAATAAGGGATTATCAAATTAATTAGTTAAAAGTTTATGAAATAAGCCGAATTATGATTTTTTGACGAAATCTGAAATTATTTTGGACAATACGGGCTTAGGTATAAGTAAAATCGTTTTTTAGATTTTATTAGAACTTTTTTCTTAACTTTAGTTCAATAATTATTTCGTGATATATGAACAACAAAATCATAATTATAATTGCAGTAACCTTGGTTTTCTCGCTTAAGACTTTTTCACAAAGCAATTACCATTTCATTTTTCTTCCCGGTGGACTTAACTTCATACCGTTAAAAGCCAATAATCAAGAAGCAAGATTAGGCGTTTTGTATTATACATCAACCACAAACCTAAAAGTAGATATTGGCAACACAGTTGACCTTATATCAGTTGCGACTAATGATTCACAAACGCGCTTTGCAGCGGGTATAGAATTTATGACTTATGCATTTTCAAAAAGCTATGCGGGTAAACGGCTGCAAATTTCTGCTGTTGATGGTTTCTTTGGCGGAAACATTTCTTTCTCGAAACAATTTGATAAGAACTCGCTGCTTGCAAGATTTAGAATAATTCACAACAGCGCTCACCTTGTAGATGGAAGTTACGATGCAGATAATGACGCATGGATAGATGGAAAGAAACCTGTTCCCTTTACCAAAGATTTCGGGGAAATAACCATAGCACATAAAGTTCATTTTGATAATGCTATGGTGAAATATTATGGTGGAATGTCTTATGCAACTCTCGTTCGTCCGGAGGAACTGAAAAGGTATAACTTTCATGCCGGATTTGAGGCTGCTGTTCCGAACATATTCGGTAAAGTACTTAATAATGATGCAAGCTTATTTTTGGCAGAGCATTTTTTTCTAGATGGTACCGCCAAATACACCGGCAGCAATCAATTGATAGCGGGAATGAAATTTGGAAGCTGGGATAAAAAGGGAATTGTAATTTATGCTGCTTACTATTCCGGAAGAGATATATTCAGCTCGTATTATGATAGAAGGATTTCAAAATTTGGAATTGGCTTTTCTGTAGACTTCTTATAGTTGCAATTTCTATTAAAAATGAAATTTAAATTCATTATTTAACAAAGAATATTTTACTACAAAGCCCACCGAGTTGTCACAAAGATCACAAAGGATGCTGTTTATTGCTTTATTACCCAGCCAAATACTTGAAATATTGGAACGTACTCTGTCGGAATATGCAATCTATCTTCCTGATGTGGAATTTTTATATACTCTTCCGCCTTTAACAAAACATTGTTTCCTTCGTCTCTTAGATCAATTACATATCTATCCGGACTTTTTTTCCTCGATATTATTCTCAGCTCAAAAGGCATCAGCTTTAAAGGATTTGTACTATTAAAGATTCCCTTGTTGCTGAGTCTAGCATCACCAACAAACTTTCTTGCTTGATGAAGCTTGCTCGCTTTTTTTATTAATGTCCAAAAATTTTTAGGGAGTACATTTTCTCTTAAAAATGCCTTTATTGATAGGAAGGGTTGTATGTTCGGCCAAATAAAATACGGAACAGCCCAGCCTGCTGCTAATTGCCGTTCATTGTATGAAAATTTTTTTACTTCGTCTTTATCTTTTTGATTTTTAAAGTTATCTGTTGCGCTGTTCAGATAACATAAAAGTCTTCCGTATCCATCTAAAAAATCATTGCCAAACGCCATGAAGAAGGTAAACGATCTTGTGCTTTTTTTGCTCTTCTTAAAATCCGAATTAATTATTTTCACTAGGGATTTTTCGGCTTCGCCAGCTAGGTCCGCATGATTTTTAGAAACATTTTTACCATTGCCAATTATATTGTTGAAGTAATGATAGAGATCCTGACCAATTGCAAAATTTTCTTTCCACTTGCCTGATCTGAAAAAATCATCCCATTTTTTGTCTGAAAGATTGATAAAGGTCTGTGTTCCTGGAAATTGAAAGCTGGTTTCGGGAGTGTCAATGCCTAAAAATCTAACACCCAGATTGTGAGTTAGCCTTGTGTTGAGCGTGTCGCCATCGTGCACAATTTGTTTAATCGAACCAATTTTTTTACCGTGCAAACCAAATGCGGACACGCCAAGTTTTAAGTTCTGTCTGTTAACCCAAAGTGATTTGTTTATAGTCATGATGCTAAATCTCCTTTAAAGTTGGTTTGGAGAAGTATTTCTTTTCTGAATTGATGACAAGCATTTAAAATTTTATAACAAATTATATTGAAACATAGATAAACTTTTTACAAACCTCAAAAGGTAAGCTTCGGAATTGAAAAATTTTTACCAAGATAATAGCTTTTCTTTGGGAAAGGGGGAGTATTAGATCAATCCGGCAGCTTTTCTTAATTTACGCGGGGTTAATTATTTTACCACAAGGTTCAACTAGAGATGTACAATGAGCACAGAGAACATTTTAAAATTTGGCCGCTTAATTTCTATTTGGTTTAAAAGTGATTGTTGCACACCGTATAAGCCATGCAATTTTTATTTAGCTCGGTCCGAGTCCTTTTCGACCCCTGTCATCAAAAGAACAATCGCCTAATGCAACATGCCCTTTGTATTGCTCTTCCATAGTTTTCTGATAGTGCATCTCTAATGAAGCGCATATGTCGGGCCGCTTCAACCATTTGCCATCTTCCGATAAACAATATTTTTTATCAATAGGAATTTCCTTTTTTAGATAGCACCCGAATAATTCTACTTCTTCGGGATTGATATTGCTTTCGTCAAGATATTCAATCAGTCCGCAAATTGTATCTGAAAAGTAATAGTTAACAAGGCTTTCATCACCTTCGACGATAGGAGCTTTAGCGAAATAGGTGTAAGGAATGCTTTTATCATATTTAGATTTTGGCCCGAGTATTTTTCTTACTATTCCCATTTCGTTTACTAATTGTTATTAATCTATAACAACCTATGAAATTTTGTAACAACCATCAAGATGACTCTTTGAATCAATAATTAAAAAAGAATAAGCTTAGAATGAAACATTAGGAAGCATTATGAAAAGGATTTTCCAACCACTCATTTTTATACTTACTTACTCATGTTACGCAAAATGACAAACCCATTTCCTGACGCATGGTCCTTAAAATCATAGGAACCGGGTTTGTTTGTGAACTTTCATCGTTACCTTTCGGCTTTTCCCTCAATCAAATTTACCTGTGCATAGCAGCATTTCTACCCAGCACGGGAATTTTTCTCGGCTCAGTTACTGCTTTAGTCGGTACCATGATTTCTATAATAGCTATGGAAGTTTTATTCATTCGCAATTAAGAAGAAACTATGATGTGGGCTTTTGGAGCAGAGTTCAAAAACTACAAGCTAAAGTAAGAAGATGGATTTGATAACCAACCGAAGTTGTGCTATTTAAAAATTATCTTAAAGATCTTTAGGGCTTAACGATCAATTATTTTTCCTCAAAATCTATCCGAATCAGACGGAGAGCATAAACAATTCGCATATATCTCAAAAGGTAAACTGCATGCGATACATTTCACACTTCTACCGCGATATTATTTTACCGTTTGTATATCACAAGGGTTTGTCCGTATTTTATAATAGAATCACTAATTAAATACTATTTTCTAATTAACAAAAGGAGATAAAATGATTTCAGTAGTTTCACTCTGGCTTCCAATCCTTCTTTCTGCTATTGTTGTTTTTATTCTAAGTTCTATTCTCCATATGCTTTTAAAGTATCATAACTCGGATTATAAAAAGCTGCCTGGAGAAGATAAAGTACTGGATGATCTGCGAAAGGCGAACATTCCGGCCGGTGATTATATGTTTCCTTATTGTACTCACAACAAAGAAAGGAATTCACAGGAATTTAAAGATAAGATGAGCAAGGGACCCTCCGGTGTTTTGACCTTGTTCCCAAGCGGACCAATTAGCATGGGATCAAGTCTTGCACAATGGTTTGTTTATTGCTTAATAGTTGGTGTGTTTGCTGCATACATTGCGGGGCGAGCTGTACCAGTTGGAACAGATTATCTTTCGGTCTTTCGTTTTGCTGGTGCTACGGCGTTTGTCGGATATAGTCTTGCCTTAATGCAAAATAGTATCTGGTACAAGAAGAGCTGGAGCGCAACATTAAAATCCATGTTCGATGGATTAATTTATGCTCTATTTACGGCTGGAGTATTCGGCTGGTTGTGGCCCGCAGCATAATAATATCTGTTAAATAGATGATTGATTTTTCCTGCGGTCATCAACCATTTGATGACCGCTGGTATTTAAAAATCGATGTCTTTGTGACGCATGTAGTTAAATAATTTTATCGCAGTAGATTCAATGATTTTAAGCTCATTGAACTATGATCGTTCCCGTCATCGATGGATGAAGATTGCAGAAATATTTAAATGTTCCGGCTTGATTGAATGTAAAGCTGAACTCTCCGTTTTGCCCGAAATTACCGGAGTTAAATACTCCTGAAGGCGTTCCAGGAATCCCACTCGTCACAGTATGCGTAGAATTGTCTTTATTGATCCACTTAATCGTTGTACCCGCTGAAATTGTTTTACTTGCCGGTGAGAATGCAAAGCCGCTGATGAATATTTCATTCGCTCCCGGGGTACCAGTATTGCCGCTGCTATTCGTTGAGTAGCTATCATCTTTGCTGCAACTCGAAACGAATAAGAAACCAATAAGAAGCAAAACTAAGGAAACTGTTCCCCTAATCTCTTTGATTTTGAGAATAGAACACATATCTAATTCCTTTTAATAATTAATGTTTTCCGATCTTCTTGATTTGTTTAGTATAGATTTGCTAAGATTGGTGACAATCTGTCTGAATTATCCTCTGCGATCGCTTCTAGATTTCTTCACTCCAGTTAGGTGCTGATAAAAATTGGCGGGAAGTACAAAAAAAGTGGAAAGGACGCCGAGCTCTTAGTTAACCCGAAAATAAATTCCCCTGGCATTCAGCAGCTGCTTGATGGAATTATGATCCGCTTTGCTAGAAGATATGATGACGTAATAAAAAAGAGATTTTGACTAAGCTAAAAGCGATTCGGCTGGAATACTATATTTATGATGAAGGTCCCTCATCATCTTTGCAGTTAGTTCTCTTTTCTTATTAAGAATTTCCGACGCCCTATTTTTCCCCCCAATTACTTCGGCGATATCTGTTTGCTTTAGGCCAAGCTGCTCCATCCTGAACTTTATTGCTTCAATTGGATCCGGAGGCGCAATGTTAAAATGTTTCTGTTCATAGGATTCAACAAGGGTTGTAAGTACGTCAAGCAAATCACCGTTAGGAGTATTTGGTTTTGCTTCAAACAACTCATCAATCTTTTTAAGCGCAGTTTCGTAATCCTTTTTAGTCTTAATTGGTTTAATATTCATTTTAAATTTCCTCCGCATTTATTTTATCGTATTCTTTATGTGTGCCTATGAATCTTATGTATATTATCCCAAAGTCATAGTTAATTGCCGTTACTAATCTGTAATCATTCCCCTTTATATTGAAAACAATTCTATTATTGGGCAAAACACTTGCTGTTCGATAAAGCTTAATAATATCAGGCGGTTTTTCCCGGTTTGCTCTTTTTGCTTCTGCATACCATGCCTTTAACGGTTGTTCGGCATCATTATGCTTTTTCCAAAAATCCCTTAATATTTTAATCGCAATAATCCGCACAGTCAAATATATAAAGTTCCCGTATTGGGAACAAGAGGATTTTAGTTTTATTGTTAAACCTGATACGAATTCCCGGCGGAATCAACCAGAGAATGTAGAGAAGACGTAAAGTTCCCCGAGAAATAATTCTTTTTGCTTTTGCGCGATGACTTTGCTTTTTTATTGTAATCCAATGCGAAGTTGATCCAGTAATCGAAATTCTTCTTTGACTTAAATCCCTCCTCACCTACAAAAACAAATCCTTTCATTGGTTTGCCGGTAAAGTTCATTTCCCTGCAGCCTGGCTTTTCAAGAGCGCTTTCGTAAAGTGCGGGATCAATTCTCAACATAAGATCATCTTGAAGGATGCCGATGCACATTTTATAGTTTACCATAAAAGTTAATCCGCCCATCATTTTCTTCTCCTCCACTTTACGTTTGATGATGAGGGCTTCTCTTACTCTGTTTGCTAATTTTTCGTTATATCCCATGTTACTAATATTCCCTTAAATCTGTTTTATTGCACGTTTGAGTTCATAATCATAGTGTCCTCACCCCCTTCTCTCCTCTGATTAGAGCAGCTAAGAGAAATGAATGAAACGAACAAAAAAATAATTACGCTTTTCATAACACCACTTATAAAATTAATTGGACTCAAGTTAAAAAGATGTGGTTATAATCGAAACACCAGAAGCTTGATTGTGATACAAATCAAATTTTCTTTTCTGCACAAATAACAACAATTTTTCTTAATACTATTTGTAAACCATCAATGATAAATAGTAAAGGAATTAAGAATGACTGCTTATAAAGATTTTAATTGTCAGCCGTTATCCATCGCCAACTTTTAAGGATTTTATTTGGGGAGGAGATTTGGGATAATGGTCTATCGGTTTTAGGTATGGATAAATAATATTTTATTAGCTGCCCGCCGAAGAAATTTTGGTGGTGTCTTAATTATAAAATCACGACACTACCCGTGCTTCGAATATTTGAATTAGAAACAATGCCGGTGTAAACTAAAACTCCATCCGTTTACCTTCTGCATCTGCCTCATCGCTAAAGATAATTTGTTTGCCTGCATTTGTACAATATATCCTTCACTAATTGTATAAAGTAATATACTTGCAGTATTTCTTATTTTTAAAATTAGTCAGTCTAAACTCATTCATCCTGTTCATCAACCGCTTATCATCTATCGCCTGAACGGCATTCGAATTGTCATTACTTTTTTTGTAAATTTTAATAACAAACATTCCACAATAGGAGACAATAATGAAAACATTATTACTTGCACTGTTAATCGGCGCTGCAATGCTCACATCCGGTTTTGCTCAGGAGCGTACTGATGAGAGAAAATGGACTATTGATCCGGAAACCGGGGACACAATATATACCGAAGCAGTCATCATCACTGAATCCGAGGATATTACACCACGCAGCAGTATGATAGTTATCAACCCGCTAAAGTTTTTACTGTTCTATAATATTTCGTACTTTTATAAACTAAACGACGCGACAGCGATTGGCGGCGGTATTCAAATGCCTACAATATCGGGTTTAAATGGATTTGGTGTAAATGCAGAAGTAAGGTTTTATCCAAGAGGAAATAATTTGCGGGGATTTTATTTTGCTCCAAATATTTCATACAATAATCTATCAAGCGACGACAGTGATGAGTCCATCTCAATAACCTCGTTCGGCGGTTTGATTGGCTGGCAGTGGTTCCCGGGCGAGCAGTTTGCAATCGGTCTTGGTATTGGCGTTGATTACTACTTCTTCTCAGGTGATGATGATGATTTTTCTAAAGTAAATGGAACAGCTCCATTACTTAGATTTGATATTGGGTATGCGTGGTAGCCAATAAAAACTTCCGTTGTAAATTTCTTTTCTGACTACTCGGTTAAAATTTTTACCGCAAAGACCGCAAAGGTTTTAGGAAAAGAAGAACAGCGGTACCGATAAAATTTTACCTGTCCGACGGAGTGATTTAACTTAGGCGGATTCGACTTTATTAAATTACACTTCTCAGCCGAAGGCTGATGAGCCTCTGGCTCAATACACAAAATTTGAACACCTGCCCTGCTTTGCGGGTTAGTAGCAGATAAACCTTTTCCCCTAACATTTATAATCGGTGAGTGTATTATAGCCTTCAGCTTAACCAATCGGAAATGTTCTCGATTGTAATTGTTTCGAATGATGAGTTCGGATAAGCTTTTCGCCATGCTGCAGGAATTTTTATTCTATCGTTTTTCCATTTAAACTCGTAAGCAAATAATTTTCCTTCTCTTTCCTCAACAAGATCAATCTCCTGCTTGTCATATGTCCGCCAGAAATACCTATTGCAAACTGTTTCGGAATAACTATGATATTTAATTCGTTCACTCATCATATAATTTTCCCACAATATTCCCTTATCTTCTCGAAGACTTATCGGATTAAAATTTGTGACTATCGCATTGCGTACCCCGTTATCATAAAAATACCATTTCGAATTTTTAACAACTTCTTTCCTCAGGTTTCTGCTAAAACCATTTAATCTATATAACACAAATACTTTTGAAAGAAGATCAAGATATTTCTCAACTGTATTCTTTGACATTGCAGTCTGCCGACCAAGTTCTTCAATAGATACTTCGCTGCCGATTTGATATGCAATAAGCTTAAGCAGATTGAGAAGCTTGAGCGAGTTTTTGATGTTTTTAAAGGCGAGGATATCCTTCAGCAAATATGAATTTACTAAATCGCGCAGATATGCCGCCTTGTCATCAGGATCGCTGATACTAATTAGTTCGGGCAGGTTTCCATAAACTAACCTATGCAATAGATTATCGTGTCTCTCTTCCGGTTTTTCAAACTGGCTGAACTCACTCTCTGATACTGGATAAAGCATTATTTCATATTTTCTTCCTGTTAAAGGTTCGCCTGTAATATTAGCTATATCGAAGGCAGACGAGCCTGTTACAATTACTTTAAGGTCCTCAAACGAATCAACTATCAGCTTAAGGATATGACCAATATCAGGAATTTTATGAGCTTCATCTATCACAAGCAGTTTAGTGCTGCCTAAAAGGTTTTTATAATTCTGCACGCTCCTTCTGCTTAACAGCTCGTGTACGGCAAAATCTTCCCCGTTCCAAAAAATATACTTTTCCTCAACTGTTTTCAGATATTCTTTGATTAGAAAAGTTTTTCCCACTCGTCTTGCGCCATGCAATACAACGACTTTGCCAGGCTTAACTTTATTTTTTATTAGATTTTCCGCTTTTCTTACAACGATCATATAAATTCCGTCATTTAACTGACGGAATTTACGCTAATACCGTCAATTAAGCAACTTGATTTTTGAAAGACTTCAAATCGCTGTCCATATTAGGTCTGGGAGTTTCGCTTTCTTAGCTTAATGGAGCAGTTAAGGCGAAGGATAAGAAATACCTATCATGAGAGAAAAATCGGCGGAACAGTTAATATTTTACCCGTCCGCCGGAGTGATTTAACAAAGGCGGATTCGATTTTTTAAGGTTACACCTCATTCAAAGTATGCGGACGTTTGCAGCAGTTAGTAATGTGCCGCCATTTGAAGACATGTTATATTTCTTCGAAACCTATTTCCTTCAGATAATTGAAAGTTGAATCATAGAATTTTGGAGGACGGGTATGATCTTCATCATTACCCTGAGGAACGACAATTACCATTCCCTGCCGGGCACGTGTTAACAATACGCGATAAGCATTCTTTAAATAAATCTGTCTTTCGAGTTTATTTATTTTTTGCCAACGATTTCCACGAAATGACCAATGCTGCCATCCGTTTTTTGCATATCGAAAATCAGCATCCCAAGTAACACAAACCCAATCAAGCTCTAATCCCTGGACATCAAATTCTGTTGCGACATCTTCTAGATAATATGATGAGCGAGTATCATCTTTACCATCAAGAAACCAATGAATAGGATTTACTGGAGATTTAACAAATATCGATTGAGGTTTTAATCTCTCAGCTTGTGATGAAACAATGATACCATAGCGCTCCGAACCACGCGCTTGTTGCTTCAACCATTGCTTTGCCTTTGAAAGATCACGGGTGATAATAATAGGATAATTCGATTTTATTTTTTCTAGAGTATTTCTGGCTTCATCAGCATTTAGATCTAGTAACTGTTTTACTAATAGAGAAACATGCTCTGCTCGAAAAGAGCGCATTGAAACTGCCAGATGCAAAGCATCGTTATACTCAACATTTGATCGAGATTTTAGTCTCTCCAACATTTCTTCTGCACTATATTCACTATCGCTTAGCCGAGAAGAGACATAAATATCCCAATCTTTAAAAGATCGCTCGAGAGACTTGATCCATTCACTGATTCCTGCTTCACCAATATTAATCTCTTGACCACCACCTACTAGGCAAACAACAACAGCCCAGTCTGGATGCCGATTTAGACAAGAGATTAAGAATTCTGGCTCAGAATATTTGAAATTTGGTGTTTTCTTTTTCCGGCTCATAAAGCTTGCAGTTTGCTCCAAATTCCAAGCTCGTTGAGCTTCATCAAATAGGGCAACATGTTCAATGGGGGGTGATGTTATATCAACAAGACATTCATCCCGAAAGTTATGAACATTCTGAATGAACATTTTCACCCCACTCATTGCAACGTGCTTTTTTATCTTATTACCCTTTTCTTTTTCTCGCTTTACTTTGTCTCGTGCTAACGCTTCTCTCAAAATTGCGACAAGTGGCCCATTACCAGAAAGAAAAACACTATAGAGGTCGTTGGATTTATCAAAGTGAGTCGTTGCTACATGGAGACCGACTAGGGTTTTTCCAGACCCAGGAACACCAGTTACAAAGCAAATTGACTTACGTGAATTTTCGTTTGAGTATTGGATAATTTTTGATATCGCATCTGATGTTTGGCTCAAATTAATTGCGCTAGCATCACTACGTGAAATATCATCTACCGAATGATTGTTATAGAGAGCTATTGCTGCTTCTATAATCGTTGGAGTTGGACGATATCGACCCCGTTCCCACTGTGTTCGATCAATTTCATTTCCTTCACAGAAGTGTAAAACATTTTCAATTACATCATTAAGTGAATCACCATTGCAATTGATAGGAAGAAGCAGTTTGTCATTTTGCAGTGTTAAAGCGACAATTGAATAGAACGTTTTTGCTTTCGTAGCAATTAAAATTGGAGCAATGAATTGATCATGGCTAGATTCGTGAAAATTCTTCAAATCCAGAGCATAGTCCATGACTTGATCTATAGCATAAGAAGTATATTCCTTTTCACCGATTTTAAATTCGAGAACAAAGATCACTGATCCAATAAGTACCACGACATCAATTCTTTGTCCCATGCGTGGGATAGAATATTCAAAATAAATTGAGCCATTATAAGAAGAGAGAACCCTTTTGAGAATTTCTACTTCAACAAGCCATGCTTCACGTTGGGTTTGCTCTAAAGAAAATTGGTTGCCCAATGTTAATTTGCCAATTATTTCTTCTTCAGAAGACTTTAGAAAATTGGTGATGGAGTCTGAATAAAAAGCGCGCTTCATTTTCTTTAAAGTTTTCGTTCCTGTGATTTGTCTTTAATTAAAGACCTAAACATTTTGCTTTTTTCGCCAAGTGAGCCAGCGAGGTTGGTAAAATAATTTTTGTCAAGCTTTTGAATTATAATTCGATCCTTATTTTCTATAAAAACTATCTTTGCCCCCCTTTTGATATTATATTTTTTTCGAAGAGCTATTGGGATGGTCAGTCTTCCCGCTGATGTTATTTTTGAAATTTCCATGGTCAAATACTTTTAACAAACTTAATCACTCCAACTCACTTCCTCAATATTTATTTTCACAAACATCCCCCCGCTTCAAACGTAGTTTTTAAATGCTTCTCCCAATTTGCCTGCCGTAGTTCTGGATTAAATTTGGTTGTGCCGTCAAGTATTATCATTTCCTTGCTTTCTGCTCTGTCAAAAAACATGTCGCCAAGCATCACGGTTTTCAATGCATTGGAAATCCGGCAGTTGGGAGTTGGCAGTAGGGGGTTGGAGAAGATCAAAATCCAATTCTGCGTTTGGGTTTTTCCTGCACTGGGACATTTATCCATTTAATTCCTTGCCACTATAGGTTTATATATTTCACTTCGATTGATTTATTCTTAATTTTGTTCCCATTAACAATGTACGAACGTATACCTTTGGGAAAAACTATCAGCTGCATATTTGTTTGTTTTTTCTTTCTCAGCTCAGTATTGCCGTGTACTTTATACTCGCAATGCTGCAAAGGAGAAGAGAGTACATTGACCTTCCCGCCCGCCCTGGTCAGTTGGACAGGCACATTAACAGGAAATTCTGAGGCAGAGGATGATTGCAAGGGTGACTGCTCGCCGGTTATGCATTGCGGGGATTGTTTAACATGGTTCATCACTACGAAAATTTTAAAACCCTCAAAGAGTTTGGATCAAAAAACTTTTTACACGTCATATCTTAATGGAACTGTAATCCGTATACCGCAGGAAATCTTCCGGCCTCCGAAAAATAACCTCAGCTCAACCGGCAGGTTCATTTATTTTTCGTAAAAACTTTTTAGAAGGTATTGTTATGAGGTTATTTTCACTTGCATTAATTGTATTGTTACTTTTTTCTGCGTATGCATTTTCACAGAACACATTTAGAACATTAGTAAAAGATGCGGACACCGCCGAACCCCTTCCCGGGGTTAACATAATTATAGAAGGAACAAAGACAGGCGCTGCAACCGATGTGGCAGGATATGCAGAAGTAAAAAATATACCCAATGGTAATTACACTATTAAATTTTCATTTATCGGATATGAAGATCAAGAGTTCGCTTTATTTTTCCCCATGGAAAAAGAAGACGTGCTCGAAGTCTTGCTTGAGCCGGAAGCAGAGGAGCTTGAAGAGATATCGGTTACATCAACACGCGGATCAAGATTGATTGAGGACGAGCCAACACGTGCTGAAGTTATTGCGGGAGAAGAGATTGATGAAAAGATATCTATGGATCCTTCAAACATTTCGATGATGTTAAGCGAGAGTACAGGCATACAGGTTCAACAGACTTCAGCCTCCAGTGTCAATAATTCATTCAGGATACAAGGACTTGAAGGCAGATACACTCAACTGCTCAAAGACGGGTTCCCTCTTTTTACGGGGTTTTCAGGCAGCTTAAGCATTTCTCAGATTCTTCCGCTTGATCTAAGTCAGATCGAAATTATTAAAGGAAGCTCATCAACACTTTACGGCGGCGGAGCAATAGCCGGACTGATAAACCTTATTTCAAAAGTCCCCCGTGAAGAAAGAGACCTCTCTTTTTTTTTGAACGCGACCAGTGCACTCGGAGTAGATGTAAGCGGGTTTTACTCTCAGAGGTTTGAGGATTATGGTTTGACTGTTTTAGCATCGCGCAGTTCCCAGCGTGCCTATGATAATAACGATGACAAATTCTCAGACCTTCCACAAATAGAAAAATATACTGTAAACCCCAAACTCTATTTTTATTTGGCTGAAAACACAACGTTGGAATTTGGAGGAACAGCAATGCTTGAAGACCGGCTTGGGGGAAGCTTGCCTGTTATAAAAGGAGAGAGAGATTCAATTTATACTTACACAGAAGAAAATAACTCGGAAAGAGCATTTTCACTTCTCCGCTTGGATCACAAAATTGATGGGTCCAGTTCATTTACATTTAAAAACAGCGTGGGATTTTTTAATCGTGAAATCAAACTGCCCGGTTACTCGTTCAGCGGTAAGCAGATTTCCAGCTTTACAGAATTAGCATATTCGGTTTTGGGTAATGGATCGGATTGGATATTCGGAGCCAATCTGTTAAGTGATGACTTTTCAGATGAAAGCGCTGTGACTGAAAAAAGAGATTATTCAGATCTTACTACTGGAGCTTTCATTCAAAACATATTTAATATAAGCGAGAGATTTGTTCTTGAAAGCGGACTGAGAACTGATTACAACAAAGATTATGGCTGGTTCGTCCTACCGAGAGTTTCCCTTCTTACAAAATGGAGCAGAAATATTACAACACGGCTTGGCGGTGGTTTTGGATATAAAATACCAACCATTTTTACAGAAGACGCAGAGATAATTTCTTTCAAAAATGTCCTGCCAATGAATAATAATAAAGTCGAAGCCGAACGTTCTTACGGAATTAATTTCGATGTTAATTACAGGACAATTCTTCTTGATGAGCTGACACTCTCAATTAATCAGCTTTTCTTTTACACACGAATTGAAAAGCCTGCTGTTCTTTCTATGGTGGAATCAGCACCTTCGTTATATGAATATTCTTCTCTTCCCGGCCACTTCGATACACGCGGTGTGGAAACAAATATAAAAATCACTTATGATCATTATAAGCTGTTTATCGGACATACGTTTGTTGATGCCAGAGCGCATATTGAGGAAAATCTTACGGGGTTTGCGCTGACTCCAAAACATAAACTTGGCATTGTGCTGATTTATGAAAAGCATGATGATTTCAGAATAGGACTGGAAGCATATTATACCGGTAAGCAAAAATTGAGCACCGGTGAAACAACAACTGATTACTGGATAAACGGTTTGATGATGGAAAAGAAATTCGGCAGGATTAGTTTGTTCCTGAATTTTGAAAATTTCTTGGATACAAGACAATCGAAGTACGGACCAATGTACTCCGGTTCGCCTTCCGATCCGCAGTTTGTTGAGATTTATGCCCCCACAGATGGAAGAATTATTAATGGCGGTGTTAAGCTGAATTTTTAATGAGTTAAATATTTGAGATTGGATGAGTAACCGAAAAAGTCTCCATCAATCTTAATTACTATTCATTCAGTGCAAAATAAACAGCAGCTTTTGCGTTTATTTCAAGAGTATTAAAAACAGGCAGGTGCGTGTCTTCCTGCTTTATTAATCTGTTAGCTAACGGAAGGAATTACCAGACAGTCTACAGATGCGACTTTAATTTTGAGTGCCGCTTCTAAAATCATCTTACCAACTCCCGCATGGTCTTCTGCTTGATTTAGTTTATCAATGTCTGCATAGTTAAAAGAATATAGAATGCACCGCGCGGCATTATGTCCGCCCAGCCGTTTGTTGATTTCCAAATTTATCGTCCGGTAATAATCAATAGTAGAAACCCAGCCTGTTCCGCCGAAAAGGTAGCTCTCCCACAGAAGCAGGATCCACCCGCAGTTCATTATAAAAAAGAATTTGAGCAGGGCAGTAGTGTCAAAATAATTTTGTACTAGAAAATTTATTGTAAAAAATTAAGGGTCTTCGCGTAATCGAGTGGGTCATTTTATATCTTCTTGAGCATACAAGTGAGAATTTTTAAGCGGAGATATTCCTCGTCTCGTAGG
>MHAR01000076.1 GCA_001803045.1 Ignavibacteria bacterium RIFOXYB12_FULL_35_14
ATACTACTAATTACTTTTACGCAATAAATCCCGATGGTGAGATCAAATGGAAGTTTTCAACAGGCAATCCGGGCTTGATTGAATCTGGATATTTAATAAATAATGAAGGGACAATATTTTTTGGTTCACAGAGCGGTTGGTTATACGCTTTAGATACCAGTGGAAACCTAAAATGGAAATATGATACCGGCGGCAATATTTTTCAGAGAGTTATGAATACAGACTTACAAGGAAATATATACATAGCAAATAGTACTAACTATTTATATTCCTTTTCCAAAGATGGAGAATTGAACTGGAAAGTAAATTACGGCGGTGGGTTAGGTGCAAGATCAGTTGTATTTTCCCCCGATGGTAATACAATGTATACTACAGGAAAGGACAGCAATCTGTATGCACTAAATCTTGACGGCAGTATAAAATGGATATATCAATGTGCTGTTGGTCTACGTTTACCTCTCTTAGTGGACAATTCGGGTAACATTTATTTTCTGCCAGGATGTAAACGTCCCTGGGCACTAGTTTCATTGGACAGCACAAGTCAAATAAGATGGGAATATGTTATTAACAATAGTAATGCTTATTTCACAGACACTTCCCCCGCAATGGATTATCTTGGAAATATATATTATACATACGAGGTACATACCAGTAGCACATGGGATAGCAGAATAGAAAGTGTTGACTATTATGGAAATTACAGGTGGACATATCAATTTGAACATCCACGTGAGGATGTAGACCCATTAGTTGTTGATAAAGATGGCACTGTTTACTGTGGCTCTAACTGGGGTTATAATTATTATGCCCTTTCAAAAAATGGAGAGTTACTCTGGCAAATTCCACTGGAAGGAAGGGATATTGAGTATTCAACTACAATAGATTCGGATGGAACACTATATATTGGGTTGACAAAAAGACAAAATCAAACAACTCTAATCGCTATAAAAGATACTGGAACAGTATCAATAAAAGAGACGTTATTTGAGATTATGGATTATGAATTGTTACAAAATCATCCTAACCCATTTAATCCAACCACAACAATAAAATACAGGTTAAAGGAAGGCGGAGTGGTAACTCTTAAACTATACGATGTTCTCGGCAAAGAAATAAAAACATTGGTAAATGAAGAGAAGAATAAAGGAAGATACACATATAATTTTGATGGTTCGGATTTACCAAGCGGCGTGTACATATACCAGCTACGTGTTAATGATTTTATGGCTTCAAAAAAGCTAATGTTAATTAAGTAGTTTTTTCTCAAATAGACTAACTTTTTTAGGAGTTGAGAAATCGACTCCTTTATTTTTTAAAGTAATGTTGTAAAAATTCAATATCTTCCATCGTTGTAACCTTAAAATTACACAACGCTCCTCTCACAATATTTATTTTTAATCCCAAGTTCTTAATTAGCATAGATTCATCGGTTCCATAAAAATCCGCGGCATATGCCAATTCCATAGCTCTCATCAAATCATGATATCTGAAAACCTGGGGAGTTTGAACATAATATACTTCATCACGGTCAAGGTAAGATTCAACAATATCCGTGCCCCTTATCAAAGTGTCTCTTGCTCTAATACAAACAAGTGCATTGCCATTTTTGCGAGCAGTTATAATTGCATTTGTAAGTACTTTTTGCGGAAGGAGCGGTCGTGCAGCATCATGAACCGCCACTAAATCATTCTTGTTCGCATCAATGGAAAGAAGTGCGTTATAAACTGAATCTTGTCTTTCTTTCCCGCCTTTAATAATCTTGTTGATTTTAGTCAACTTATATTTTTTCTTGATCTTCTCTAAAAGTGAAAAATAATCCGGATGCGCAGCAATAATTATTTCGTCAACTGATTTATTTTTCTGGAATGCTTCTAACGTGTACGCAATCAGTTCTTTGTTGTTGAACCTCAAGTATTGCTTTGGAATCGAAAGACCAGTGCGCTTACTCTTTCCCGCTGCGGGAATTATTGCAAAGGTTTTCATAAAATAAGCATTGCATCGCCATAGCTAAGCAGCTTATAGTTTTCTTTAAGAGCACGTTTGTAAGCTCTCATTGTAAGATCTAAACCGGTAAATGCAGCAACGAGCATAAGCAATGTCGATTCGGGATAATGGAAATTTGTTATCAATTTATCAACCACTTTGAAGTCATAAGGCGGATAAATAAACTTATCGGTCCACCCTCGATTTGGTTTTACTAATCCATCGGCAGTAACACTTGTTTCTAATGCTCTCGCAGCACTTGTTCCTACAACAAAAACATTATGCTTGCTTAAGATGGCTTTATTGATCTGCTCAGCGGACTTAAGCACGATCTCAAAGTATTCCGAATCCATTTTATGTTTTGTTAAGTCTTCAACTTCAACAGGCCTGAATGAACCTAATCCGATATGAAGAACAACAGGTACAATATAAATACCTTTTTTTTCAACTTTGTTGAGAAGTTTTGGTGTAAAGTGAAGTCCTGCAGTGGGAGCTGCCACAGCGCCATCAACTTTTGCATAAACTGTTTGATAATTTTCTTTATCGGATTTTTCCGGATCTCTCTTAATGTATGGCGGAAGGGGAGTGACGCCGATTTTCTCAACAGCTCTGTAAATATTTCCCGGCTGATTAAATCTTACGGTTCTTCCGCGCGAAGTTGTATTATCAATAACTTCACACCAAAGTTTATCGTTAAAATAAATTTTATTGCCGATGCGGACTTTTCTTGCCGGATCGACAATAACATCCCAGATATAATCATCTGCATTTAATTCACGCAGAAGAAAAACTTCAATCTTAGCGTTGGTTTTTTCCTTCTTGCCAAAAAGCCTGGCTTGAAACACACGAGTTTCGTTCACAACCATTACATCGCCTTTTTGCATGTAATCAACAACATCAGTAAATCTTTTTGTTTCGATTTCTTCTGTTTTCCGGTTTACTACCATCAATTTTGCCTTATCGCGAGGAGAAGCAGGGTATTTAGCGATCAAGTTCTTGGGCAAATTGTATTTGAAGTCTGATAATTTCATTTGCAGTTACCTCTAATTAATAAAAAATTATTTTGGAGCTGCATCATTGTTATGTGTAACAATTTCTTTGTGTAACCTTATTTCTCTAAGCCTTAGCGATTTGTAACTTTTGCCACAAAAACGCTAAGACTCAAAGATTCACAAAGAATCTTGATGCAGCACCACGAATTATTTGCTATTTCTTGCTTTTAGACGATTTAGTTTTTTTGGTTTCCATTTCTTTAACTGTTGCTCTTGCAGCAGCTAATCTCGCAATCGGAACTCTGAACGGAGAACAGCTTACGTAATTCAATCCGATTTTGTGACAGAATTCAACAGAAACAGGTTCGCCGCCATGCTCGCCGCAAATACCGATCTTCAAATCGGAACGAGTTGCTCTTCCTTTCTGAACTGCGGTAACCATTAACTGACCAATTCCTTCAACGTCGATTGATTGGAAAGGATCGACAGGAATTATTTTCTTTTCGAGATAATCTACTAAGAATGCGCCCATATCATCTCGTGAAAAACCAAATCCCATTTGTGTGAGATCGTTTGTTCCAAATGAGAAGAACTGAGCATACTCAGCGATTTTATCTGCGGTCAAACAAGCCCGAGGAATCTCGATCATTGTTCCAGTGAGATGCGGAATTTTCTTCAATCCGAATTTTTCACAAACCTCCGCATGAACTTTTTGAACAATTTCAAATTGATGTTTCAGTTCATTTACATGACTTAAAACCGGGATCATTATTTCTGCAAATGGTTTCTTTCCTTCTTTCGTCAGCTCTGCAGAAGCTTCAAAGATTGCCCTCACCTGCATTTCAGTAACTTCAGGATAAGTGATACCTAGCCGAACACCGCGATGCCCCATCATAGGATTGTTCTCATGCAAAGCATCAGCTCGTTCATTTAATTCCTTAAGTGAAATACCCAGGCTTGAAGCAAGTTTTTCTCTTTCTTCTTCTCTGTTCGGAACAAATTCATGAAGAGGCGGATCAAGAGTTCTGATTGTAACCGGGAATCCGTCCATTGCCTCGAGAGTGCCTTTGATATCAGATTTTACATGAGTAAATAATTCGTTTAAAGCGTTTCTTCTTTCAGCTTCATTTTTTGAAACGATCATTTTGCGAAGCTTGAATAATGGTTCTTCACTTCCTTTACCATAAAACATATGTTCTGTTCTGAACAATCCGATACCTTCTGCACCAAAAGCTCTTGCTCTTGCAGCATCCTCAGGTGTATCGGCATTTGTTCTAACTTTTAATTTTCTCACTTGATCGCATATCTTCATGAAAGCAACAAAATCCGGATTTTCTTCGGCAGCTTTTATCATAGGAAGTTCGCCAACATAAATTGCTCCTTTTGTTCCATTAAGAGTGACCCAATCACCTTCGCGAACTGTTACGTCGCCAGCCGTGAAATATTTTTCACTGTAGTTTATTTTTAAAGATCCCGCACCAACAATACAGCATTTACCCCAGCCGCGTGCAACAAGTGCTGCGTGTGATGTCATTCCTCCTCGTCCAGTAAGAATTGCTTGAGCGGCTCTCATGCCTTCAATGTCTTCGGGGTTAGTTTCTTCACGGACTAAAATAACTTTCTTTCCTTCCTTTGCCCATGCAACGGCGTCTGCTGCGGAGAAAACAACTTGTCCTGTTGCTCCACCAGGTCCCGCCGGTAATCCTTTAGCAATTGCTTTGGTTGTCATTTCTACCATTGGATCAACTATAGGATGAAGAAGCTCATCAAGCTGCTCGGGTTTAACTCGCATTACTACTTCTTCTTTTGAAATCAATTTTTCTTTGTACATATCAAGAGCCATCTTCAAGGCTGCCGGACCATTTCTTTTTCCAACACGGCATTGAAGCATGTACAGTTTACCTTCTTGAATTGTAAATTCAATATCAAGCATATCGCGATAATGTTTTTCCAGATTCCTTTCAATCTTGTGAAGCTGCTTATATGTTTCAGGCATTTCTTCTTCAAGGGATTGAAGATGCTCGGTATGCTCGCTTTTCCCTACAATGTTTATGGGGTTTGGGGTTCTTGTACCTGCAACTACATCTTCGCCTTGAGCATTAGTTAACCACTCACCATAAAAATGATTTTCGCCGGTTGCAGGATTACGTGTAAACGCTACACCAGTTGCAGAAGTATCACCCATGTTTCCAAAAACCATTGATTGGACGTTAACAGCGGTTCCCCAATCATCAGGTATTCCTTCAATTCTTCTGTAAGAGATTGCTCGTTTACCCATCCAGCTTTGAAATACCGCAGCGACTGCACCCAAAAGCTGCTGTATTGGATCTTCTGGAAATGGTTTGCCAAGAACCTCTTGTACTTTAGCTTTATAAATTTCAACAAGATTTTTTAAATCATCTGCGGTTAAATCGGTATCGTTATGGTACCCTTTAGATTCCTTCATTTTATGAAGTTCTTTTTCAAGCTGTTGACGGACGCCTTTTCCTTCTTCAATTTCGATGCCTGCAGCTTTTTCCATCACAACATCAGAATACATTTGAATTAATCTTCTATGTGAATCATAAACGAATCTTGGGTTGCCCGATTTTGCAATTAAGGCTTCGCGTGTTTCATTATTCAAACCGACATTTAAAATTGTTTCCATCATTCCTGGCATAGATGCTCTTGCACCCGAACGCACAGAAAGTAATAGCGGGTTAACTTTATCACCGAACTTAGCTCCCATTTCTTTTTCAACTTTTACGAGAGCTTCTTTCATTTGCTTCTCAAGCTCCTTGGGGTATTTTTTATGGTGATGATAATAATGGATACAAACTTCGGTAGTAATTGTGAAACCTGCCGGAACCGGTAAACCTAAATTTACCATCTCTGCCAGGTTAGCACCTTTTCCACCAAGAAGCGCCTTCATTTCTGCTTTTCCTTCAGCCTTCTTGCCGCCGAAAAAGTATACATATTTTTTTCTTTTAGCCATTAAATAGATCCTCCGTGTAATTTATTCTGGATTAAGAGTATTGTGTTTTTTTTAATTTAATTTTTTTAATAAAAAATCTTTAAATGATGAAGTGTCATCCATCATCAGTTCAATTTTAAGATAAAAGATATCTATATCATCTAACTCATTGTGATACTCGGAAAGTTTCACCGCGTCCTTTTGAGTTGTAACCACAGAATGCGAATTCGTAGCATAGAACATTTTTCTTATCTGTTGAATTTCTTTGTTTGTATAATATTTGTGATCCCGGAATATCAAATAGTTTTCGGTATCCACATTTGTTTGTTTTAATGCCGTAAAAAATGAGTATGGGTTAGCAATTCCGCAAACTACCAAACTTTTTTGTCCTTCAAACTCGCTAAGATTGTACTCGGTTCTTCTTTTTATATCAACAAATTCTTTTGCAGAATAGTATGTGTTAAAAATTTTTTTGTTCGCGAGGTATTTTTTCACATTATCAGGAATTTCTCTGGGCTGTGAAAATTTTCTATTTACTATTACTGCACTCGCCCGTTCAAATGAACTAAACGGTTCTCTCATGCTTCCTGCTGGCAAAAGGTAGTGATCAAAAAAATCGGGACTGATCAGAAACCTTTGCTCGCAGATAAGCAGATCAACATCCCGCTTTAACCATCGGTGCTGAAATGCATCGTCAAGAACAATTGTATCAACATGCAGATCTGAAATTAACTTTTTTGCACCATCAATCCTTTTCTCCGAAACTGCACTTGGAACTTCACATTCATTCGCAGTAAAAACAATCTCGTCTCCACAGGTTTCAACATCTGTAAATATTTTTTTTCCGTCCGAAACCAATAAATAACCTTTTGATTTACGTCTGTAGCCTCGGCTTAATACCCCTACCTTTCTGCCCTCATTCTTTAGAAGATTAACCAAAAATATTACAAGAGGTGTTTTACCGGAACCGCCGATGGTTATATTTCCAACCGAAATAACTCTCGCATCGACCGATTGAATCTTAAAAATGTCATTGTCAAATAATTTGTTTCGCAGCTTAACTATTAAAGCAAAAATCGGGACAAAAGGAATTAAGATGAACCGTATAATCTTCATTTGTTATTTAGACGATAGCATTAATTAAATTTCTCCGCTTCTGCTTGAAGCATACACAATTGCATTTCACAGCTTTCTATTATTTTAGATGTATCGTCATAACTTAATTTATGCTTGACATAAATCGGATCTGAGAAAACAACATTTGCCCTCGTGAAGAAAAACGGAACCTGGAATGCATCCCAGCTTTTCAAAAGCTTTTTACCTTTAAAACCGATTCCTAAAAGCACAAGTGGTAATCCGCTTTTCTTGGCAGTTACAACTGCACCCGCTTTCAATTTGAAAGCTGGTCCTCGAGGTCCATCGGTTGTAATCGCAATCGAGCTGTTGTTCTTAGCAAAATTCACCATAATGCTCAATGCAACATCTCCTCCAACACTGCTTGATCCGCGAATAACATTGTAATTCCAGCGCTTTAATATTTTGCAAAGTAAATCTCCATCCTTGCTCTTGCTGATAAGTGCGGCAAAATTTTTATTGCGATGCAAATACCACGGTAGAAGCATTGTTCCGTGCCAAAAAGCCAGCACGTAATTTTTCCCATCATGCTCAAGCTTATCAATAACTTTTTTATTTAAATAAGTTATTCGCAGTGTTTTACAAAGAACATTAATTCCGAAAAATAGTATGAAATTACCTGTGAACCTTAAAACATCATGTTTAATTTTTTTAAGTGCCATTCATCATTGCAAAAATTATTTGAGCAGTTTTTTTCGATGCTCCGTTTTCACCCAGCGTTTCTCTTACTAAGCTAAGTTTTTGTTTGATAGAATTATACAGATCCTGGTTAGATAGAATTTCTTTACTTTTTTCATAGATCATTTTATATGAAGCATTATGTTGAATCAGCTCTGGAACAACTTGTTCGTTTAAAATTATATTTACCATACCGATGTTCTTGACTTTGATAAGATTCTTAACAATTAGATAGGTTAAGCTGCTTGTTTTGTAAACTATCACTATTGGAAGCTCAAAAATCGCTGCCTCTAAAGTTGAAG
Organism: Ignavibacteria bacterium RIFOXYB12_FULL_35_14; assembly: GCA_001803045.1. Lineage (GTDB taxonomy): Bacteria > Bacteroidota > Ignavibacteria > Ignavibacteriales > Ignavibacteriaceae > XYD12-FULL-36-8. The sequence goes on from MHAR01000076.1 coordinate 8,043, forward strand.
TACCGGATTTAATAATGCCAAACCTTGAGTACTTCATTAAATCATATGTGTGACCTTTAATTATCTTAAAATTTCTTTTCTTGGCAATCTTGAATAGAAATTCTTCACTAATATTTTGTGAAGCGCTGACCACAATTTGCATATTAAAATCGTTACTTAATTTTTCAGCGGCCTTAATACTTACCGGAAAAATTTTTTCCACTTCATGTTTTCGGCTGCCAGGCATAATCAACAAAATGTCCTTTGCGGAATCTAATTGATACTCTTTGAATAATTCCTCTTTGCTTAAATAATTGTGGCTGTCGATAATCTCCATTAAAGGATGACCAACATAATCTACATCGACTCCTGCGTTCTCGTAAATTTCCTTCTCAAATGGAAAAACTACAATCATCTTATCAATCAATCGTTTGATCTTATTAATTCGATTTTTCCCCCAAGCCCATATTTGCGGAGAAATGTAATAAATAATTTTAACATTCAAGCTTTTGAGCTTCTCTGCAATGTTAAGATTAAACCCAGGGTAATCAATTAAAACAACGGTATCGATATTTTTTTCTCTTACAAATTCAATCAATTCGGACTGCACTTTTCTAATGAATGGAATATGTTTTACAACTTCAACAAAACCTAAAAAAGCCATTCGATTTAGATGATAAATTAAGTATGCGCCCTCGCTCTTCATTAAATTTCCACCGATTCCATAAAACTTCGTATCATAATCAAGCTTTTTGAGCTCATGTATGAGTGCTGCGCCATACATATCTCCGGAGACCTCACCGGCAATAATCATCAAATTATTTTTCTTTACTATCGTCACAGTCGGCGCAAAAACCAAAGGAGAAGAATTGTTACAGCCACAAAACCAAATGCTTGCAAGCTTCTTTTTTCTGAACGCAACCCTTTGCTTAAAATGTATTCCGGTTGTTTCAACCCATCAACTTTATATGCCTTTAGCGCTGGAAAAAAGCTTGGAACTTTCTGCCTATAATTTTCATAATCCTTACCGTATGTTTTTTCTAAATAAAGCTCTTCTTCTTGAACGATGAGTTTGTATTGAAAATAATAGAAGATTAAACCCAAAATCTGTAAATATGGAAAGAGAGCAAAAGACATGATTCCTAAACCGGTGTACATCAAAATATTTCCCACATAAAGCGGATTACGGACATGTGCAAAGGGTCCGCTAATTACCAAAAATGATCCTCCAACATTGCCGGTTGTGCGGGTTTCGCTGCCAGCCCAGCTTACTCCCCAAATTCTAATTGCTTCGCCGGCAAGTGCAATACCCAATCCGGTAAAAATGCTCCAGATGTTTGGATTTGCAAAAAAGAACATTACAATTAAAAAGGGAATTGGGGTGTAGCTTCTATATTTAAATATCTTTGATGCTATGAAGGACATATTATTCTTGTAGATAAATTTCTTTTCTTTTTAATTCGGCTTGGTAACGTTTTTTTAATCTTTTTTTTGATTTAAGTAAATCAAGCCGTGTAATTACATCTTCAAAATTATTGAAAGGGAAAAAAGTAATTCGTTCCTTTTCACAAAACTTAAGCAAATCATCCTTTGCAAAAATAAAATCACAAAATTGCGTTGAATACTTATCTGAGTTTCCATCGCCAATATAAACTGTAAATTCCTCATCGCCGCTATTATTTAGTATGTGATTTCTTTTGCAATTTGCCGAGGTTTGACAGTCAATATCAAAATATGGAAACGCAGGTATCATTTCATTCTTATCATTTATGATGAGACTGTTTGCAAATATATTTAAGTTATTCAGTTTTGCCTTTTTAAATATTCGCTTAATGTAATAATCGAATCCGTCACTTAGCACGAAGAGCTCAATTTCATTTTCTAAACAATATTTATGGAACTGATTAAACGTCGGATCAATATTCATTTGATCTATGAAATTATTGAGTTTTGCAAGGTTAATATTTTTTATAGTTGCGAACAATAATTCCCAGCACATCCGTGCAGTAATTTTGCCGCTCAGCAAATCGGCAACAATAATGTTCGTTTCAACGGCATTTCCAAATGCTCTAAAGATAGCTTCTCCAACATCTACTTTTGTGATGGTTCCATCGAAGTCCACAAAAACTTTGAACTTATTCACGTTCATCTAATAAACAACCATTTTTTTAACTTCTACAAAGTCTTTGGTGAAGAGCTTATAAAAGTATATACCTGGTTGAAGCTCGTTGGCATGAAATGTTACGCTATTCTCACCGGCAGGAAATATCTTTTCTTCCATTTCTCCAATTTTACCAGCATGTTCGTCAAAAAATTCAAATGCTACCGACGATGAAATGGGTAAGTAAAAATTTATAACTGTAGAATCTCTATACGGATTGGGATTATTCTGTGCAACTATAATTTTTGATGCTGCTTCTAAATAATCGATGCGCGATATATTAGATAATAGTTCTTTCGAATTACTCTTTAGAATCGATCTGTAATATAAGGTACCAAATTCCACCGGATGATCAGTAAACTCATAATCACTAAAATCGTTTGAAGGTAAAACATCAACAGTTCCAACACACTCCCAAACGTTTGCAGATGTATCCGAGTGCGCGAGTCTTTCAATAATAAAAATCATCCTTTCGTTTTTAATACTCGTGTTCATCTTCAGCTTAACTGATTTAGCACTTAACTCTGAGCTCAAGCTCAAAAAATCGTTTTCCGGTTTTTGAAATTTTTTAATCTTCGCAATTGAAATTTCATTGGAGAGATTCTCATACACAATAATTGCTTGGTCGTTTGGATCAGCATAAACCGACAGGTACCTCTTTTCACAATTGGCGTATGAACTCGCATTGGTTTTCAAAGAATCCCATAAAAGCTTTCCTTTATTACTTATTCTTTGAACATCAACTCCACAAGTGCTATAAGCTGTATTGGTGCTTAACCACGAAATAAACATTCCACCCTCACCGTCATTATCAATTGAGTAGCTTGAAAATTTATTATTCAGATTTGCAATCTGGATGCCACTTCTTTCCCAAATTTCTTTTCCATTTGTTTTGAATTTTTGCACAATCAGTTTCCTATTTTGGTCAAAATCATTCAGCCAGCTTAAAGTAATTAACGAGTCATGTTGAATAGTTTGTGGGAATTTATTTTTACCTTTAGTTAAAGACGCCTTAATGCCCCCCACTGTCCAGATAGCTTTCCCTTTATTATTTATTAGCTGGTGGTAAATATTTTTATCGTCAGTTTCCCATGCGATATATAGTAGTGAATTGCTGATGATGCTTTCGCAAAAATTTATGGTGTTGTGAAGAGATCCGGAAACCCGAATTGGTTTTTTGCCCAGAGCAGACTTGCCGGAAGGATCAACTTTTTTTATGAGCAGAGATTCTCTTTCATTTATTTTTTCGGTCCAGAGTATATATGCTCCACCGTTGTTGTCATGAATTATCTTTAGTTTATTTTTCTTTCTTGCAGAGCTTTCTACCAGCACGGGTTCTTTTTTATAAGTTAAGCTTCCATCGGAAAGTATTCGCTGATAAAGTATCTTATAATTGTTAGAAGGATATTCGCTTCTGGTTACGAAAGCAGCAAAAATATTTCCGGCTCTGTCGGAGCTTAGCGAGTAATCAAAAATATGTTCGGCAGAAGCAGTCACACGAATACCATTTTCTCCCCAAAGTAATTCATCACCCGAAATTCTTTGCATAAAAAGATCTCCCGCAATATTGGTGGAATAATCTTTCCATGTTAAGATTGCATCATTTAAAATATATGAAATGGACATAGGATACTTTTGTATAATGCTTAAATCCGAAATTCTCTTTCCAATCAACTGCACAGGATATTCTTCGTTTAAGTTTACGTAAGCAAAATACACCTTGCTTTCCATCGCAGATCTGCTTTCTTTCCAAAAGAGATAAATGCCTCCTTTGCCATCGGAAATTGATGAAATATCGGAAGGATTTGTTGCTCTAATTCTGTACGCTTTATCCTCGAGGTTATATTTAATGCGGTTAAAAGTTTTTGAAAAAGAAAATGCTGAAAAAAACAGAATGAATAAAAAAAACGCTGCCACGATATTCATGCCGTTAGATTTGAAGGAGGAAGAAAATAAAAGTATGCTTGTTATGTTAAGAGGCAAAATCAAGTTCCTCGTTAAATCTTACACTTACCAATTTCGATACGCCTTCTTCCTGCATTGTTACACCATACAAAGTGCTAGCGGCTTCCATCGTTCTCTTATTGTGAGTAACAACAATAAATTGTGTGTCCTGGCTGAAGTCATCCAATATTCTTGTAAAGCGATCGATGTTCGCATCATCAAGCGGGGCATCAATTTCATCAAGAATACAGAATGGACTCGGTTTTACAAGGTAAATTGCAAATAGAAGCGCTATTGCTGTTAAGGTTTTTTCACCACCAGACAAAAGCTCAATTGAGGTTGGACGCTTTCCTTTCGGTTTTGCAATAATCTCTATTTTCGATTCCAATGGATCCGCATTTTCACCCAATCGTAAATCAGCTTCATCACCCGGATTAAATAAGTTCCTGAATATTTTTATAAAATTTTCTCTTATCTTTTCAAAGGTTTCCATAAACAAAGCCTGTGCGGTTACATTTATCTCTTCAATTGTTTTAACTATATCACTTTCAGATTCAAGTAAATCATCTCTTTGCTTTGTTAGAAATTCAAAGCGGTCTCTTTCTTCTTCATATTCTGAATAAGCAAGTAAATTTATCGGACCCAAATTTTTTATTTGCTGCTTTAGCGTATGAACCACATCGCTTCTTTCAGCAAAATTAAATTCGGAAAGATCTTCAAATTCCTTTATCTCCAAATGAATTGAATAATTCTCGAGAATGTTGTTTTTTAAATTTGAAATATTTATATCCAGTTCGTTTACTTTTATATCTAATGCATGTATCTCATCGGTAAGTTGTTCTCTTTGCTTGCGAAAATTTGCGAGGTTGGTTTCAATTTTATTGATCTCATCTCTAATTACTCTGTATTGAGATTCAATTTTTTCTTCTTCTTTTAAAAGAAGTGATTTTGCATTTTCAAGCTCTTTTAAACCGGGAACTTTCTCAGCAATTGAATTTTCGAGCGGTAATAATTCATTTTGCAAATTTGTAAGGTCGTTTTGGCGTTTTGCTTGTGATTTTTTAATCAGCTCAATGGATTCCTTTGCCCGGTTGATAGAGTTTTCAATATTTTTCTTTTCGCCGCTTAATCTTTCAAATTCAAGGTTCAACCTATTTTGATTAGACACTGTACTGTTGTAATTATCCTCACTGAATTTAAAATCAACCTCATGCTTAACAAATTCTTCATCTGCTTTTCTTTTCTCATCGGTATACATTGAGAGAAGCATTGTTAAATTCGTGCGTTCGTTATCAATCTGGTTAGATTCAAGTGCAATATCCCTAATTTCTTCCCTTGCCTTTTCAATTTCATCATCAGCCTTTTTCTTCTCGAACCCAAATTGTGCAATTTGCTTTTCGATATTTGCAATATCGTTTTGCAGCATTCGCCCTTGTTCCGATAAAATTTTAAGATCAATTAATGAAAGATTATTCTCTGTCTCATCAATCTTTTCTTTTACAGCTATAAGCTCTTTTTCTCTTTTAGAAAAATCTCTTTTAAGATTTTGCAACAACTGCTTTCTACCGAAAACAGAATCGTCAGGCTTAGGTACTGAACCTCCCTCAATAATTCCGAATTGATCTATGTAATCTCCATCGACAGTAACAAAATTGAATTCATTGTACTTTCTTGAAAGCTTTAATGCGTTTTCAATTGAATCCACTACAACTGTTTTATGTAAATATTCCTCAAAGAAAATTTTCCATTTATCTTCAGTTTGAATTAAATCCTTAGTCCATGCAATAAAACCATTCTCCTTTTCGATCGATTTACATTTTCTTTTGAAGAAGAAATTCTTAGCCGATTGAAAAAAACTTCTTTTGTGCGATAAATGTTTTTGTGCTACGTAGAAAGCAGCTTTCCCAATATCATTTCTCTTCAAGAAATCAATGCCTTTTTGTAAATCATCAATCGATTCAATCAAAATGGTGTTGAGATTATTTTTTAGTGAGGCTTCAACTGCTATGCGGTAATTCTCCGAAGTGTTGCCAATATGCGCAAGTAGAGATTTATCTCCGAGGTTCCAGTTATTGTTTTCTAGTAAACCTTTCGCACCTTTCGAAACACCTTCGAGATTATCTATTAGTGTTTGAATAAAATGGATTCGGTCCTTTATTCCATTAAGTAAACTTCTATCCTCAAGTTCTTTTCCTTTAAGGGCATTAAGCTGCCGTTCTAATTCCTCTTTTTCTCTTTGCTTTTGATTGTAAACAGCCTCGGCTTCTTGGAATTTTATATTGGCTTCCGACTTTTCTTGCTCGAGTTCTTCAATATAACCGACTGTTTTTGCAATGTTACTTGTAAGAATTAGAATCTTGTGGTTTAACTTTTCTGATTGATTAATTTTCCCCTCAATTAGCTTATCTAGGCTAAAGAGTTCATTTTCTTTATTTGCGATTTCCTTAACTTTTTCTAAAAGCTGCTCCGTTTGCGATTTTAACAATTGTCTTTGTTCTTCGAGATTACTCTTATATCTATCCAGGTCGGAAATGACAAAAAGTTTTTCATTTTCTTTTTGAGATATCCTCGAAGTGAAATCCTCAAGAGAAACTTGGTTGTCGCCGATTAGCTGTTCCGCATTTTTAAGCTGATCATTAAGTTCGCTCAATTCAAGCTTGTAGTTCTCGATATAACTAGTTATCGATTTTTTTCTTTCATTGGCTACTGAAATTTGGTTTTGCAGATTATAAATTTTTTCGGTTTGAAGCTGAACAGCGGAACGTTTTTCTTTTAGTACCGACTCAATACCACTCAGGTTTTGTTTTATGCTACTTAACTCTTCTTCTTGTTTGCCTGCAGCAGAATCTAAACCCAGCCGTTTCTCAAAGAACTCGTTTTTTCTTAAACAATGCTCATCTCTGTGTAAATGGAATAAAGCAAACTCCCGATTAGCAAGATCGAGTTCAAGTTCACGTAAACGAGTTGATATTTTGTTATGCTTTTCGGCTCTCTTCGCCTGACGTTCAAGGTAATTAACTTTTTTCTCAACTTCAGCAACGATGTCGTTAACTCTGGTTAAATCTGCTTTCACGTCATCTAACTTTCGTAAAGCAAGTCTTCTTCTCAGTTTATACTTGTTAACACCAGCTGCTTCTTCGAACATAACTCGTCGCTCATCAGCTTTATCGTTAAGAATTGTCTCTACCATTTTCAATTCTATAACTGAATAAGCATTTGCGCCAATACCTGTATCCATAAAAAGATTTGTAATATCTTTTAACCGGCACAGGTTCTTGTTTAACAGATATTCACTTTCACCAGAGCGAAAAATTCTTCGCGTAATTGTAACATCGGTATATTCGGTAGGTAAAACTCCTTTTGTATTATGAATGATAAGAGAAACCTCGGCCATACCCATAGGTTTCTTGCTTCTTGTACCGTTAAAAATCACATTTTCCATTTTATCGCTTCGGAGTGCTCCACTTTTTTGTTCGCCAAGGCACCATCTTATAGCATCCACAATATTTGTTTTTCCGCAGCCGTTCGGGCCAACAATAGATGTTATTCCCTCGTTAAAACTAATTGCGGTTTTTTGTGCGAACGATTTAAATCCGAAAATTTCGAGCTTAGATAAATACAATCTTTAACCTAAAATTTTATAATCTTTTAGTACGTGTAAGATATACGTGAATGTGGAATTGCTTAACTGAAAGTAAATTACAAATGAAGCAGCAATAATAAAAAAGATGATGAGGCTGTAAAGGTATACATTGGTCGGATGGGTATCGAATATCACATAAATTCCCTTCATTAAGCGATAGAATATCCAAATTGTAAAAACAAACATTGCGATGAACAAGTAAATATTAATTGCATTTGCACTAAGCAAACGATAAAGAATTATCCCAACTGGAACTAAAACCACCAACGGTAGAAAAGACCAAATTACCGTGTGAAAAACACTGCTGAAAGCAACTTGTGTTCTAATAAAAAACGATGCCGTTTTGATAATAATAATTAATACCAAGAGAGCGATAATAGTTAATAGCGATAGCCACCAAATTGAAGCTAAAGGATTCCATGCAAGATAACTCACGTTATGAAGAAGGCTTGAGCTGCTAAAACTTAAAAGCAATTTTTCGAATCGAATATTTTCCTTTAGGAAAAATAGAATGTTGCTGAGAAGTAAACCTGAAGTTGCGGCTATAATGAAAACCATAATTACAGTGTGTACTCCCGAAATGAGTCTTTGATCTCGCACATCTGCAAAAAAATTATATGGTCTTAATAAAGCTCTTGATGAATCCTCTCTAAATTTCTTACCGGAATTAATCATAATGCCAATTACAATTGCAATTACAATTCCGGTTATGATGAACAACATTGGTGAGTCTTCCTTTTTGCTTCCGATTGGGATCGTAACCTTTTCAGTATTGTTAAGCTTTGCATAGATGACTTTGTAGCTCATTCTATCCGTGCTGCGGTTTTCATCGGCAAGCCCAAGGTGAATAAGATTTTCCTTATTGTAACCCGAAATGATTGAGGCATAATCGCTTCTGTAATCAAACATGCTGTTTAAGAAATAACCGAGGAGAGAATTTTTGTTTGAATAATCAATTACATCTTCAAAAAATTTTGCCTGAGCTTCGAATGAATTATCATTTAGGTAACCATCTGTATTGCCTCTGCTAACAAGATATGATGCCTCGCTTAAAAATATTTTGTTGGGATTAAATTGTTCGTTTGTTAAAATTTGGTTTAAACTGCTTGAAGCTATCGGATGGTTAATTATTTCTATACCGTAGAGATCTAAATTCTTTATTTCTTTTATGCTGCCATCAATAAACGATGCATAAGTAATTGTATTAAAATTTTTCTTAATCAACCCCGCTAGGGTTTCGATGAAATTAATATCGGTCTCAGATTCAGCAGAATAAGAACCTCCCAAACCAAAGCCACCAATTGTATAATTTTTAAATCCCCGCATTAAAGAATTAACATGATTGGTTGCTCTATCATTAAATTCTTTTTTCTCAAGAATTGAAGCAGGTATAGAATTGATTGGAAGTTCAATAAAAGGCAGCAAACCATATCGCTGGCAAAGTGTTAAATAATAAGGATGTGGAATTTTTTTTGCAAATCTAATAGTGTTAAAACCTGTTGCACGGATAAGTTTGATATCTTTTTCCATGCGTTCATAACTAATCAATCCGCCATAGTCTTCAAATACCGGGTAATAAGTAACACCTTTTATCTTAAAGTTTTGGTTGTTCAGAGTTAACGAATTGTCATTTGCTCGAATTTCATCAATTGCTAGAGAACGAGTCGTTTTATCGATTAAATTTGCATTTCGAGTAATCTCTGCAGTTAGTAAATATGTTTTAGGATTTGACGTACTCCAAAATATTGGTGAGGTTAATTCAAAAGAATGAGTTAAATAAATTTCTTTATTACTGCTTAGCTGGAATTTTATTTCTCCGGATTTCTGAATACCATTTGAGTTAATGGAAGACAAATTAAGATTTAGTGCGAATGACCCGAATCCGCCAAGGGTATCTTTGGGTGAACTTAGTTCTCTATTCTCAATCTTTATTTTAGCAGTAAGAAAATATTTTTTCGATTTTGCATCAAACCTAACATTTGAATTAATATCTGAAACAAAAACATTCGGTGTAAAATGAATATATACATCTCTAAAAATTCCGCCTAAACTTTTAGGAAATAGAAATTTTTGCTTTACGGGTATTGTATTCTTAGAATCCGATTTGTTCGATAATCTTACAGTTAAAATATTTGTTTTCTCCGCATGAAGAATGTCTTTGGACAGATCTACCACAAAAGGAAATTCCCCCCCGGTGTGTCGATAGATGCTTATATTATTTAAGGAAATATCAGCGGTGTAATTCAGTCCTAAAAAGTTCATTTTTAGCTTATAATTTGAAATGTCTGAGGAACTTAGGGAAAAGCTTTTTTCAAAAACTAGGTCTGCTTCTCCTTCAAAAACCGACGGAATTTCAACACTTACCTTTTCAATTTTGTCTGAATTCGTAGGATAAACATTCCATTTCCCATGAAGAGATTGGATTTTCCTCGTTTTTCCTATATCTAGAAAAAGAGAGTCTTCAACCAATAAGTCTTTTTCTAATAAATTTTTAAAAAGTATTTGTCCTGATAGAGGCAAAGTAGCCAGGACAGGTATTAGTAATATTAATAGATAGATATACTTCAGGAAGACCATCCAAGATATTTGAAAAGGATTAAAAAAACCTTGCAAATATACTAAGGAATGAAGGCGAAATCAATCAAAATGCCAAGAAAACTCTTCTTTTCAAAGGAGTTATGGCAATTATCTATAAATTTTTTTAGATCAGGCGGACTTTATTATGTTTAAAAATGAATCTGCATTCAAACAGGCACCACCAACCAGGGCACCATCGATATTTTTTTGAGCTAATAAATCCTTAGAGTTATCAGGTTTTACACTTCCGCCATAAAGAATACGCAGGCTTTTGGCAAATTCTTGGGAAAAGTGCCTCTCGATGAGTTTTCTAATAAAATGGTGAACTTCTTCAGCTTGCTGTGGGTTTGCGGTTTTTCCTGTACCAATTGCCCAAACTGGTTCGTAGGCAATTATCAAATTCTTCAAATATCCCACGGAAAAATTTTCTAATCCTTTTAGTACTTGTCTCTGGATCACTTGCTCGGTGATATTTTTTTCTCTCTCCTCAAGTAATTCTCCTACGCAGAAGATTGGTTTCAAATTATTATTTATTGCACGCAGAATTTTTTTGTTAATCAGTTCATCGGTCTCCATGAAGATTGTTCTTCGCTCTGAGTGTCCGATTATCACAAACTCACAACCGGTGCTTAATAACATTTTTGCAGAAACTTCACCTGTGAACGCACCAATTTCTTCCTGATGGAAATTTTGCGCACCTAATTTTATAGTGCTGCCCTTTATCATTGCTGATGCTTCTGAAAGTGATGTGAAAGGCGGACAGATAACAACTTCACAGTTTGCGGTTGTATTTATCAATCCGTTGAGTAACCTAGAAATCAAATCTTTTGATTCAAATAAATCATTATTCATCTTCCAATTGCCGGCAATTACTTTGATTCGCATTTTTTCCTCTTACGTTTGATTAGATAATTATTAAATTGAGCTTAACAAAAATAGCTAACATGATTAACCTCGGCAATTCACCTGAGATTCTTTTATGGTAATTATTTCTATGTAAATTATCGATTATTTATTTTTACATAAAACCAAAGAAAAAATTCACATTTGACAAAGCAAGATAAAGCAATTATCGCGGTAAGCGGAGGAATGGATAGCTGCATAACGGCAGCAATAGCAGCTAAAGATTATGAGCTGGTTTTTCTACATGTGAATTATGGACAAAGAACGGAAAAGCGAGAGCTTAAATCTTTTAATGATATTGCAGATTTTTATGGCGTAACCAATAGGATGGTCGTTGATCAGAAACACTTATCTTTTATCGGAGGTTCTTCCTTAACTGATAAAAATATTGAAGTGAGTAAAGCAGATTTAGCAAGTACAAAAATTCCAACTTCATATGTGCCTTTCAGAAATGCGCACATTCTGTCAGCGTGTGTGAGCTGGGCTGAGGTAATAAATGCAAATGCCATTTTTATTGGTGCTGTTTGGGAAGATTCATCCGGTTACCCCGATTGCAAACCTGAATTTTTCAAGGCATTTGAAAAAGTTGTTGAAATTGGCACAAAACCATCAACACAAATTAAAATTGTAACTCCGATTATTAACTTCACGAAAAAAGATATTGTTCTTAAAGGCTTGGAATTAAATGCTCCGCTGTATTTAACCTGGTCATGTTACCAGGAAGAAGAGGAGGCATGTGGAGTTTGTGATAGTTGTGCGTTCAGGCTGAAAGGATTTCAGTTAGCAGGTCTAGAAGATCCTATCAAGTACAAAGTAAAACCCATTTATAAAGAATAAAAACATTTCGTAAAACAAATTAAATGATTATTATGGATAAGAAATTAAAACTGCTCGAAGTTTTCAAAAATCAATATTCGAATCGAGATTACACTGTTACTCACGTTGCTCCGGAATTTACCTCATTGTGCCCGAAAACCGGTCAACCGGATTTTGGAAAGATCACGGTTGAATACATTCCTGATAAGCTTTGTATCGAGCTTAAATCATTAAAGATTTATCTAAATTCTTATCGTAACGATGGCATATTTTATGAAAGCGTTACTAATAAAATTTTAGATGATCTTGTTAGTGTTTGCAAGCCGCGTTATATGAAAATTACAGCCGACTTTAATGTACGAGGCGGCATTTCATCAGTGATTGTAGCAGAGCATAAAAAAATCAATAATTAAAAAACTTTTAGTCTATTCAAATGTCCATTGAAGTTTCAAATAAAGGTCAGTTCACAGCATCAAGAGAAATTTTTTTTCAAAAGAATTTTCTAAAAAAGAATGCTTTGAGAGCAAGCATGGAGTTTAGTTTACTTATCGAGGAACAAATACATAGGCTTGCAAACGGCAAGAAGTTTAATTTTGCTCTTGTATCAGCCGGAAGCTTCAGCCGTCGTGAACTCTCTCCTTTTTCCGATATTGATTTGATGTTCATAGCTCACTCTGTTTCCGAGGTTAAAAATGAGATTAGTGAACTGGTTCAAAAATTTTGGGATAATGGAATAGATGTTTCGCATACGGTTCGGGAGTTTTCGGATATTCAAAAATTTCTTGAATCTGATCTTCATACCTTCACTCAATTTTTTGAAACCAGATTATTATTGGGATCCGATAAAATCTATAATGATTGGAACGAGAATCTGTTTTCATCTCTATCTGCAGAAAATCAAAAAAGGATATTAGCCAAACTAATAAAAGATATTGAGGACAGATATCAAAAGTATGGTGATTCGGCAAAGGCATTGGAACCCAATGTTAAGTTGTCCCCCGGCGGTTTAAGAGATTTTCAAGCAGTTGAATGGATGTATATTATTTTTAATAAGACTCTGCTAAACAAGCAAACCGAAATAACTCAAGCCGAATCATTTCTTGACTTAATAAAAAATCTCAGCCTCATTTCTCAAACCGAAGCAAAACTATTACTCGATAGTTACAATCAAATTCTTTATGCACGGAATTCTATTCATCTTTTCTCGCTTCAAAAAAATGATAGATTTGAATTCAATTCGCAGAAAAAAATTGTCAACTTGGATAGCACCGATAAAGACGCTTTGACAATCTACATGAAGGAATATTTTGATGCGGCTAATGCTATACAAAGATTTTCATTTGCAATGATAAAACATTTTGAAGAGGCAATTTCAATTTCAGGCCAGGGTAATTTAACTATCGAACTCGATGATGATTTTAGTCTTCTTGGAAAGAAATTATTTCTAAAGCACAGCGTTATGCTAAGTTTTCCGGACATACTGCGCGCATTTTATTATCTCGGAAGTTATGGAGCATATTTTGATGAGCAATTGAGAAGAATTATACTAGAATATGTTCAGAATTATGGATTGCAAGATGAATTTGAGGCGGAATCATCAGTTTTCTTTAGAGAAATATTAAAGCTTGAACGTAACGTCGGTTTAACACTTTCAGCCATGAATCAATATGGAGTGCTTGGTTTATTTCTGCCGGCATTTAAAGAATTAAATGGTTACGTTCAACACGGAGTTTATCATTGTTTCACTACTGATGAGCACACACTTCTAACAATTAAAAACATCGAAAAACTAGAAAAGGATGTTTCAATTCTTGGAAGAATTTTTAATAACATCCAAGAAAGAGAAATTTTATTTCTTGGGTTACTTTTCCATGATATTGCAAAACCTATAAACATCGCTGGTCACGAAATACTTGGAGTAGAGATAGCTCAATCTATTCTGTACAAACTTGGTTATAGTGACCAAGAAATTGAGAAAGTGACGCTTTTAGTGCGCAACCATTTACTGATGGAGCAGATTGCTTTCAGAAGAAATCTCAATGATCCCGAAACCTTGAATAATTTCACCTCTAAGTTCAAATCAACTGAAGAATTGGATTTACTTTATCTTGTAACCTACGCAGATCTTTCAGCGGTAAATCCTGCTGTGTGGACTTCGTGGAAAAGTGAACTGCTCTCTGAACTTTACAGAAAATCTCGATCAATGCTTGAAGATCAAATTTCTGGTGAAGAGCTGCTAATGTCAGGCACTTATCTTGTCCCCGGTGAAATCAGTAAGCATTCCGATTTGATTTCTGATGAACACGTGCAAGAGCATATGGACTCGATTACAGATGCTTCGTACATTTATCAGTTTACCGATAAGGAAATTGCTGCCCATATTGAGGAAATTCAAAAGGGGATAACCGTTTCTACTTCATTTAAAGAGCTTGATAATTTTACAAACGTAACAGTTATTACGATGGATTTTCCGTCCCTGCTTTCTAAAATTTGTGGAGTTCTTTCAATTAACGATGCCAATATTCACGATGCAAAAATCTTTACCCGGAGAGATGGGGTTGTTATCGATACTTTCAATGTAACTGATTTCAGAACTCATAAAAAGTTGGATTCCCCCCGGTATGGCAAAATAAGCAAAGACATGAACGCGGTTATTTCCGGTATACTAAAGTTGAATGTTGAGTTTGCGAAAATGAAATCACGTTGGAGAAGAATTGAAAACAGATTATTCAAACGTTCCGGTAAAGTGAAAATAGCTTTTGAGGAACATGAAAAATATACCATCATAGATGTGTTCTCTCCTGACAAGCTCGGATTTCTTTATCAGGTAACATCTAAGATGAATGAGCTTGGTCTGGTAATTTACTTTGCAAAAATTTCGACAAGGGAAGATGATATCGTTGATTCATTTTATGTTTTGGACAGAAATGGAAAGAAAATTCCTTCGTATGATCAGGAGTTTGTAAAAATCGAGTTGACTAACACAATAAATCAAATGTTATAGGAAAATTATTTGAGCACATCACTTAAAGAAAAGCCAATCGGAGTTTTTGATTCCGGAATTGGTGGTTTAACAGTAGTAAAGCACCTTTCAACAGTTTTAACTAATGAACACATAGTATATTTTGGAGATACGGCGCGTGTTCCATACGGTTCTAAATCAAATTCAACAGTGATCGAGTATTCAATTCAAGACACAAATTTTCTTCTGCACAAAAATGTTAAGATAGTTGTTGTTGCTTGTAATACGGTTTCATCAATTGCTTTAGAGGAACTGAGGAAAAAATTTGAAGTTCCTGTGATCGGCGTGATTTCACCTGGAGCAGCGATGGCTGTAAATAAAACGAAGAACGGTAAAATTGGAATTATCGGAACCCGCGCCACAATAAATAATCAAGCTTATTCAAAGGCAATAAAAGCAATAAATAAAAATATTGGGGTGTTTGAGAAAGCTTGTCCTTTGTTTGTTCCTTTAGCAGAGGAAGGCTGGACACACCATCGTGCAACGTATGAAATTGCTGAGGAGTACTTAAAGGAGTTAAGAGAAAAAGAAATTGACACGCTTGTTCTTGGCTGTACACATTATCCTATTCTTGCTGATGTCATTCAAGAGGTAATAGGGAGTAACGTTTCGCTAATAGATTCCGGTGTTGCAGCTGCAGAGGTTGTAAAAAACGAAATTCATAAGTTACAATTAGAAACTAATCACAAAGATCACCCAAATCTTGATTTATTTGTAAGCGATATTCCTACCAAGTTTCAAGAAGTTGCGGAACTGTTTTTAGGAAAGAAAGTAAATAAAGTAATGAAAGTTGATCCGGAAGAGCTGGTGCACTCCTAGTTTCAGGATGCTGGTTTTTAATTTCTGGATAATTGTTGCTGGTCAATATCCCTTTTTCTGATTTTCGACAATGTTTCATACGAGTAAGCAAGTATTGATGTTATAATAGTAATTACTAAAAACCAAACCGCTAAAGCAAATTCGTTTTGGGTCTGAAAAATTGCAGTTGCGATATTACCTATTAACAGCCACTGGAAAACATAAACCGATGTAACATTCTTTCCCAGCCACTTTACATAAATCAAAAAAGAGTTTTTACCACAGAAATTTTCCAATTTATCCAAACTAAACGTTAACAGAATTAAGAATTGAAAAATCCATAATGTATATAACCAATTATGATGGTAATAATTTCTCAAATCTGACGCAGCATCAATTCCATAAGTGAAAGCCGAAAATGTTATTGCTGCTGATAGTAAAGCAAAAAAATCTCCTATATCCTCTCCAAGGTTAAATTGTTCTAAAATGATTCTATATAAAAACCCTACCAAAGGATAAACTGCCCATGGAAAAAGGGGGAAATAAGACCACTCAATGTTTCCCCACAGAAATGCTTGAACATATACAAGAATCTGATTATTTGTTCGATGGTCAACTGAGATACTATGAAAGATTAAGATGAAGATTAAGATTAAGAGTGAAATGATTGAGGTAGTGTAAAAACTATTACTGGATATTTTTTTTATGATAGAAATCAGAATTATGCTAAGTCCTGCAAGAGGCAAAATATCGGCTCCGAAGATATATCTAAATGGATTGGCTTGAACTTTACCAATAAAAATTAAGATTAAAAAATGAAAATTAAGCCCGATGTTTAGAAGAATTCCGCCTAGAATAAGAATTAAACTGCGTTTAAGATTTTGCGAAAAGCTTTTTTTTGACACTGCTAAGAAGTAACCCATCACAGCCATAAATAAGGGTGCTGCAGGTGGTCCTCCAAGAAAGAGAAATATTTTTCCAAGCAAACTTTGATTGATTTCCGGTTTCGCGAATAATTCTATCAAATGAACTTGAATCATCATCAATATTGCAAATCCTTTTAGCAAATCTGCAGTTTGATATCTTTCTTGCGGATATAGCTGCTTAAATTTCTTGAAGATCATTTGGCAATTTGGAAATTTCCTTTTATACCTGCATACAAATAATCAACATTGAAGTCTGTGAATTTATTATGCTGATAACCTGCTATTACATTAAATAGCGCTAATAGAGAATATTCAACCTGTCCAAAAGCCTGATACTTTTGTACATAATTTTGATTGAAGATTGTTAGCAAATCAGAATCAAAATAAAAAGCTCTCTCGCCGGCAAATCCACCAACTTTTAGGAGAAAATCTGCAATTGGAGCGTAATGCAGCTTTAATGAAGCTGAAAAAAGATTTTTTCCATTATCAAGCCGTGTAAAGTTTGGTTTTACTGAAATAAAAAATTCATTTGATAGAATTCTTTCTAGTCTTACGGTAACTTGATTTGAAGCTGCTTTAGCAAAACCAATTTGGTTGAGGTGAGTGTATGCCGCCCCCAAATAAAACCAATCTACATAATAAACCAGGTCAATGTTATAAAGATTAGTATAGTCGTTAAAGGAAAATGAAAAGGGCTTATAATCAAAATCACCCTTATAGTGTGCATAACTAAACTTTATGTAATAAGGAAAAAGATCAACAATGCCGCCGGCCAAGAATGTTTGCTGTTTATAATCATATTCCTTATCATCAATCAGCAGGTGGTCATAGTGATTAATTAGATAAAATTCTTTGATTAATTGCAGTGTATTGTAAAACGATATGGAGTTGGACTTTACGCTCGTCGAGTAATTCCCATTTGTAAAGTAGACAGATGGACTTAAATACAAAGTCTCATACGAATATTGAGCAAACGTCAAGGATGCTGTGAAGATAAAAAGGAGAAAAAATCTTTTCATTGGATCAACTTTAATCCTTCTTCAGCAAGGGAATCGCTTTCATTAAGCATGAGAGCTTGTGTTAAAAGCATCTTGGCTTTATCCTTATTCCCTAAATAATAGTAAGTCCAACCTAAAGAGAGGTTTGGTTCATAATAGCTTGGGAATGAGGTGAATGCGATCTCAAGATATTTCTTGGCGTTGTTATAATCGGCATTTTGTAGATAGATCTGCCCGAGGCGAAGATTTGCAGTGTAATCCATTGCATCTAATTTAAGAATATCAAAATACAGTTCTTTTATTTTGTCCCATTCATTTTTTGCTGAGAGGGGAAGAGTCAGCCCAAGTTTTGCTTCAATGCTTTTAGGATTGATTATTACTGCTTCAGAGTAATATTCTTTTGACTTTGAATAATCCTTTTTCTGATAATAAAGCCAGCCAAGTCGAATATTGATTAAATAATTTTCCTTGTTAGAAGCATAAATTGACCTTAAAGATTCTATTGCCTTATCTATGTTTTTATTGTTCTCATGCTTAATAGATTCATTGAATGATTTTACTTTCTCGTCTGGTGTTCTTGAATTTAGGTTAATTGCAAAGAACAATAATATCATGGTAATGAATGCTGTACTTATGGCTGCGAATTTTTTCATGTCGCTCTCCTTCATTTTGTTTTTGTTGCTTTAAATAAAAGGTTTTTATCGCCGTTTATTTCAAATTCTTTAAGTCCATCATGTTCATCAATTTTTACAATTCCATTAAATTGTTTTTTGTAAAAAGCAAATAACCCGCTGCCCATAACTATAATATCGGATTTTATAAAATAATTTTGTGTCTCCTCATCTTCTTCAAACGTAAACTCTCCTCTGGTACTTAGCATATTCTTATAGAAAAGAAAAATCTCCGCTAGATATCGTATAGATCCAATAGGCAAAAGAGAAATAGAAAAAGTATCATCCCAATATAAATCCTCTTGAAAGCATAAAGGAACTTGAGCTGCCACAAGATAGAAAAAATAAAGTGCAGTATTCTTTTCGCCAATATATGAAGTAAAATAAAAAACTTTATCGGTTAAATAAATTTCTGCTTTAGCATTACTTGATGATTCGATATAAAGTTGATTATAAATATCTACTTTAACTTCCCAGCTTTCTTCGAGTTCTTTGCCTTCTAACTCGTATTTAAAATTGAGTTTATCTCCAATCTTAAAATCAAAAGCATCTTTAATAGTTTTATGAACGTCCAAGTTTTGTGCAATTGAATTTTCTTTGGGATACGCAAAGGTTCGCAGGTACGTCTTGCCATTTTCCTTCTCAATAAAATGAGAAATTGGAAAAAGATGAGTCTTATCCCCAATCTTATCGTTAAGCTGAAATTGAAAATGAATATGGGGGTAAGGTGACCGCCCACTGTTGCCGCAATTCCCAATTATGTCTCCCTTTTTAATTTTGTCTCCTTCTTTTACTTTTATTGAATCGGATTTGAGATGAGAGATTGAACTGAATAATCCGTACTGATGAGAAATGATAATAGTATTCCCAAAATTTTGTTGAAGATTAATATCACCTGGTTCATTATCCCGAACACTCGATACTATTCGAACAATTTCACCATCAAGAGGGGAAGTAACGGGCAGGCTGTAACAATAGTAATCTTCTAATTTAAGTCCCTCATTAGAATATTGGGAATTATTTTTATCGACTACTACAAAATCCAACGCATACTTCCAATCATCTTTGTGGGTGTGTTCACCATTAAATCCTTGAGATACTTTCCACTCACCAAAGAATGGTAATTCCGGAAAAAGATATTTGAAGTTCTCGAAGCGTGCTTTTCTTTTTTGATGATAATAAAAATTTTCTTCTGGTGAACCGGGTTTAAAATACAGCAGCACAAGGTCAGTTTGATCCTTCCTGAATTTTAGACTGTAGATAGTTGCAAGCACTATAAAATTAAAAGGGAGAACCAATAGCGGAAATAAACTTCCGCTTAGCAGCCGGGAAAAGAATCCCGTAAAGATCACCACCATTAGAGAGGATAAAATAACCAGCATAAAGCTTTTTCGTGATGGTATGATTAAGCTGCCTCCAAGGGCAAATGCAGCTAAAATTGAATTAAAGCTCGATAAAATTAAAAGATTATCGAAATGATTTGGAAGAATAAAATTTAGAAGTAAGACATTCAGCACAAAAGCAACAATGCTAAGAACGAACAACACTCGTGAAAAAATTAAGATTGCAACTATGATGATTATTCCCGCAGTGATTTCTGGTTGAAAAATTATTAGGGAAAGTGATTTAAAGTAAATCTCCATATAATAAGTAAGCGATGATGATGTGCTGTCGACCCCGTACTGATGAATATTCGGAATGATAAAATTGTAGTTCGTTAAAAAAATCACAAATATGTAAACACTAATAACAAACGGAAGACTTAAGCCCGGTAAATTAAAGGCAGTTTCTAGGTAATGTTCGAGTACCGCCGAAATTAAAAATGTTATAATTATAAATATCGGAATGAGCAGCAGCAATAAATTATTAAGCTCGAAATAAAAGGCGGTTGAAGCGCCGAAGAGTATTCCATTAAAACCGTAAAAACCGCTTCTAATTTTTTCCGCGTCAAACTTTAGAATGTAGGCGACAAGGTTTGAAATTAAAACTCCAAGCAGAGCCATCAAACCAAGCAAGGGAGTTGAGAAAGAGGCGACCAATATGGCTGCACCAAACCATTTTCTGTTTGAAAAGAAAATCTGAGCGTAAGAATATAAAGTAGAATCTAAAAAAAACTGCATTAGAAATTCTACTTTAGCTTTAGTTGTTTTGGAAGCAGTTCGCGGTCGAGGATGTAATTCAAAGCCTCAGATTTTCGTATCAATTCAACTGTGCCGTCCTGCATTATCATAACAACGTTTGGACGCATAGTTATAAATTGCATCCACTGAGTCATAGCATAAGCCCCGACATCTTCAATTACTAAATGCTCGCCTTTCTTAACGGCGGGAAGCAAAATACTTTCGCGTATGAGATCAATGTTCATACATAAAGGACCATATAGGGAAGAATCTTCAACATGTACACCGCTCTCCTGAGCAGGTGAAATTTTATGCTTGTACCAAAAGCTTGTAAAAAGAATATTGACTCCTGCATCAATTATAATTGCTCTTCTGCCGGTTGATAATCTCTTATTTGCAAGAACAGTAGTTATCAAATAACCCGCATTGTCTACTAATGCTCTTCCGGTTTCAAGAATTAGAGCCGGTAAGTCGCTGCCTGTTGCATTCATTTCAAACATTCCCGATGAGATTGCATCTGCGTATTGTTCCATTGAAGGGATAATCTGTTCTGCAGGAAGATATTGACCAATTAAAGTATTGTTTGAAGCAAACCCGCCGCCCATATCAATATAATCTAATTTGATATCGAATTCTCTTTTTATACTGTTTGCTAAGGAAGCAAGCTTAGATGCGGCAATTCTATATGCCTCTGCTGTCATCATGTACGTACCAATGTGAGTGTGAAGACCGGTAAGTTTTAGACTTTTCTCGGACATAATTCTTTTAATTGCCTGCCATGCTTCACCATTTTCATAATTAAAGCCAAATCTATCCCAGAGGGGATAAACACCAACATCCATGTTAACGCGTATGGCGACATTTGCTTTTAGATTTTCGGAGTTACAAAGATCAATAATCTCATATAGCTCATCAAAGTGATCAATGTGAATCTTAGCATTATCCTTTATTGCTTTTTGAAGAGCGGCTCTGCTTTTGTCTGGCCCATTAAAAATTATGTTTGATCCTTTTATGCCGAGCAGTTTCGCTTTATCGTATTCAAACTCAGAAACCACTTCTGCAAGTGATCCTTCTTGATGGAAGACAGAACATACTGCATTCAAATAATTTGTTTTGTATGACCAGGCAAACTGAACTTTGGGGTATCTGGTTCTAAAAATTCTTATTGCATTTTGCTGGTTGTTTCTCAACTGCCGTTCACTCATTACAAATAACGGCGAACCATACTCTTCGACAAGCTTTGAAACAGCAACTTCGTCGATTGAGGTTTTTGCTTTTGCGGATGGACCGCTTCCGAATTTATTCATCAACCCAGATTGATATTTGGTTATGATCGGTCTTTCATATCTTTTTTTTGTGCTCATATTGATATTTCTCCAATAGCTGCAATTTGTTCAAATGTTTTAATATCACTTATTAAATCCCAAGAGCTTCTAACGAAAATTGTTCCTACCTTGAATGAAGAAAATGTTTCCACAGATTCACCATAAGCAAGCTTAACAAGCGCATAAGGCATGTTTTGTCCGGCTGATGGTGCAAGATAAACCCAGGCGGGAAATCTTGGATTTATTTCAAGCAGGAAATATTCTCCTGTTTCGGATGATTTTATGTATTCAAGCTCAAGCCCACTTTTCCATTTTGTTTTTTCAATAATTTTTTTTGACAGGTCAATTATTGTTTTATCATCTATAGTTATGCCTGCCCAGCCCTTTCCTTTATCTGTTATGTACAGTTTCCGCATCGGAACCGCACCGACTGTTCTGCCTGTTCCATCACCTAATCCAACAACATTAAATTCATCTCCCTTTAAATATTCTTGAATTATGATTGGGTAGCCCCATTTTGCTGACAATTTATTGAATGAATGTTCTGCTTCTTCAAAATTATTTACGATGTAAGCTTCGTAAAAAATTCCTTTTACAACAGCGGGGTATTTTATTTTTGATGATAGTAAATAAAGATCGTGAAGAGAGGAAACCAAAAAGTTTTTAGGAACTTTGATTTGATTATCCTCGCAAAATTTGAAAAGATTATCTTTGGCACGGATATTCAATTGTTCAAGAGTTGGCAGAAATAGTTTTATTCCCATTTGATTAAGCTTTGGCTGCAGTTTAACAAATCCGTAAAGTTCAGAATCGAGCGTAGGAATAATAAGGTCTAACTTTTCCTTTTCATGAATAAGTTTAATTCTTTCAAGTAGTGGTTCTAAGCCACCCGAGGGGTAAGGTATTATGTAAGCCTTTTCAACTAATCCTTCCATGTAAATACCGGGGTCGAGTGAATCGTATGCTAACCCAATTATACTGCCTTGAAAATCTTTTGCCATTTTTAAACTTCTTATGACCGGAACCCCTGGACCCGGATTATCAGTGGCGTTTAAACCGGTTACTGCTATTTTCATGCTTCTTTTAGAATGGAATAATGTTTGAGTTGTGAGATAAAATCAGCGAAATCTTTATGCGCAGTTGCTTTGTCAATATCATAATCATTTACAATTGAATTGATTATTTCTTCTTCAGAAGATTTTGATCGGATTAGATTAAATATTTCTTTCCCGATTTGGTTTAAGGTGAATGTCTCACCTGTTCCTGCGAGAAATAAAAAACCGGACTCGCTGATTGCAATATTTTCTGGAATTATAAAATTAACCATGGTTTGACTCTTAAATATTATCTCAATAAAATCATTTTTCGTACCTCGGTGTTCGCACTTGAATTTAGTTGATAGACATACACACCACTTGGCTGCTTAATTCCTTTATCATTAGTTCCATCCCATATAATTTCATTTTCTCCCGTAATTTTTACATCAGTTTCTATTGTTTTAATTAGTTCGCCTTTGATATCAAATATTTTTACCTGTACAGAACCGTCAGGGATATTAAACTTTATTGTTGTAGAAGGATTAAACGGATTGGGGAAATTTTGGTATAGTTGAAATTGGTTTGGGGTGTTTAATTCCCCAATGCCACTTACGGGGGTTGAATAAACTTCAATATTATAACCGTTAAAAAATGGATAATCAAATTTCGAGATAATACATTCCTTTAGCCCATCATTGTTTACATCAAGAAGTGTTGGATATGAAAAATAAAAACTGGGTTCGTTTCTTTCTAATATCACCTGGTTTGTTGAAACATCAAAAACTTTCACTGTTTGTCTATACGGTGAACTCCCGTAGTATGCAAGAACGTAAAAATCCATGATTCCATTACCGTTCAGATCACCTCCTATTGCATATAATTGTAAACCGGCTAACTTTTCATTTTGATTAAAAGTGTAAGTGTATTGAGGAGTCACAGAAAAACCATCGGTCATAATTCGAAAAGAAGAGGAATCGAGCTGATAAATTCTCTTTTTCCAGGTATCGCTGGCTTTTTCAAAATCAACCCAACCCGATATAGTATAGTAATTTATCTGTGAGGAGTTCCAAATTAAATTAACCTGAGAAAAAGCTATCTGTGAAGTTAGAAGCATGGTAATAAGAATGAAACGTAACATGATAACATTTTTTAGTGTTGTCAATAAGACAGTTATAAATTAACTAAGGTTTAAAGAATAAAAAAATAACCACAGTAAAAATTTTGAAATCTTCAGTCCCAAAACAATATTTTTGTTGCTATAAGATGAGATGCTTTTTCTTTATTGAAGATTCCATTACAGGATTATTTTACACTTTAGTGTGCGGAACATTTGCAGAAAATCAGAAGCGAATTTACCAGTTAATTATATGGACGATTTGCGGTTTCTTTTCTATTTTTAATTAGGTAATAAAATTGAAACAATGAACAGCTTTGTAAAAATATCTTGCATTTTTATAATTTTAACATCCATTTCTCTTTCTCAAGAAATTTCAGATAGTCTTAAAGTAAACAACCAAACAATCCAGCCAAATAAAAATTTTTCGTTTCTGTTTGATGGTTTGGATTTTTATCTTGATCTGCAAAACTTAAATAAGGTATTTCTACTTAATAGTGATCCAAATACACGATGGTTATTGACCTCGTATGCAATTTCGAATTCAAAGGATGAATCATTTCAATCAGAGATAAATTTTAATGAAATGGCACATCCTCTTTATCAAAAATATAAAGAAGATTCAAAATTTAATCCATTTAGATATGCCTTAGGAATGGCTCAAGTAAGTGCCGTAGGTTATCTTGCGTATCGACACATAAAGAAATATGGTTTTCTAAAGAAATGAAGCTAGTAAAAGAGGTTTATCGAGGTTTAACTAAAAATTTTCTTTAGCTTTTCACTATCTTTTGTCATTCCAAGCGCCAACATCAATTTTATTCTTGCTTTCTGTCCATTAAGATAATCTGCGAAGATCACACCAATTTTATTTAGCCATTTGCCTGCCCCGGGATAACCATAAATATCAAGGGTTTCACCTGCAGGACATCGAGATACCAAAACCACAGGAATATTTTTTTCTATAACATATTTTATTCCCTTAAATGCTGCGGGTGGAACATTGCCAACTCCTAAAGCTTCCACAACTAACCCTTTCGTCTTACTATCGGCGGAGTATTTGAAGAATTTTTCATCCATTCCGGCATAAACCGTTAGGAGGTCAACATTAGTAATAATTTTTTTTGTATTAATTGTCTCAAGCTTTCTTGGTGAACGGTTAAGAATTATTTTTTCATTCTGGACAAATCCAAGTGCACCAAAATCTAAACTGCGGAAGCCGTCGATTTGTTCAGTGTAGATTTTTGTTACCTCACTAGCTGCATTTATTTCTCCGTTAAGACATACAAGAACACCAAGATTTTTACAATTTTGGTTTAGGCATATGTAAATTGCATCAATTAGGTTTTGGGGCCCATCCCAATCTTGTTCGGAGCTATTTTTTATCGAACCAATTACTACAATTGGAATTTCTGTTTTGATTGTTAGATCAAGCAAATAAGCTGTTTCTTCCAATGTATCAGTGCCGTGTGTTACAATCACTCCATCAAACTTTTTCTTAGAGATTATTTTTTTAATTGTTTGTGAAAGCTTGAACATTAGCTCCGGAGTCATGTGGGGACCCGGATATTTGCCGAAATCATAACAGGTAATCTTTGCAAGCTTTTTTGCCTCCGGAATTTTCCTCAATAATTCTTTACCCGAAAATCTTGGGACTGCCCCGCCGGTTTTTTCGTCTAGCATCATTGAAAAAGTGCCGCCGGTAAAAACAACAAGAATATTCTTCATTTCATTTTATCGCTAAAAATTATGTGGTCAAATTTATGCTTTTGAAACGCAAAATGCTTGCTTATCGACCTAAAAATCAAAATAGACTTGAAGCAGTTATCATTAAATCTTATCTTTTAATATCTAATTATTAGGAGATAGAAATGTTAAGTGTTGAAAACGTAGATTTGACTCCAAATCCACATGCGTTAAAATTTATTTTGAACGAGAAACTATTAAACTTTGAAAAAAGACACTTCGGAAATAAAACTGAAGCGGTAAATGATCCTCTTGCTTCAGGTGTTTTTAAAATTCCCGGCGTAGTATCAGTTTTTTACACTGATAAATTCATTACGATTGAGAAATCCAAAGAAACAAATTGGGGACAGATACAGAAACCGCTAATTATTTTTCTCAAAACTTTTGATAAGACTTTAATTCCTGCAGAAAAAGATGTTAAACCGCTTGATGAAAATGAAAGTGAACTGTTAAAACAGATTAACGAAATTTTAGATAACAGAGTTCGCCCTGCTTTAGCCGGCGATGGCGGTGGTTTGGAAGTTTTAGGTTTAGAGGGTTACAAAGTTATAATTAAGTATCAAGGTGCGTGCGGAAGCTGCCCAAGCTCTATCAATGGGACTTTGCGAGCGATTGAAGGTTTGTTAAGAAGGGATATTAACCCGGCAATTGATGTTGTTGCTGCTTAAAGGAGATAACCTTCAAGGTTATAACGTCTATTTCACATTTGCAACCTTGATGGTTCAGGCGTGAAGGTTTAATTTAAAACACTTCCCCCTTTTCATTCTTTTTCATAAATTTTGATCAGTTATTTGATTCATAATAATGAAAAGCCAAGAAAATCTATATTTTTCTTTCCAAAAAATATCAGGAATTTATTTCAGGGTATTTACAACAAAAAAAGGCATTAGAAGAATTTATTTGAATGATAAAGAAGCCAAGATTAAGTCGGCATCTTTAACAAAGCTTCATCCCGATGATCCCTACATGTATAATATCTTTGCCGAGCTTAAGGAATATTTTAACAGGGAAAGGAAAAAGTTTACAGTCCCGCTCGATGTTTTGGGAACTGATTTTCAAAAAAAAGTTTGGAATGAGCTTCTCAAAATTCCTTATGGACAACTGATGACTTACAAAGCGATTGCTATCATGCTCGGAAATGAAAACGCAATGCGGGCAGTTGGTAGAGCAAATGCCACTAACCACGCACCGATTATTATCCCTTGTCACAGAGTAATAGCATCCAACGGAAAGCTTGGCGGTTACTCGGGCGGAGTTTCACTTAAAGAAAAACTGCTTGAGCTTGAGGGAAGCTTGAGCTTAGAGTTGTTTGAGTGAAAGGACATTGGTGGAACACACTTTCTTGTGTGTCTGAAGGTTCAAGTTAAGTAAGACTCACTTTTAACTTGAGTCGTACTTGTATTACAAAAATAAAAAAGCTCCGTTGATGCGGAGCTTTTGCTTTTTTACCAAATGTAAAAATTTTTACTTAATTGTTGTTACCTTGCTAATGTCATCAAGCTTTACAAACCTCTCACTAAACTTGTAAGAACCCTTATCGGTCTTAATTGCCTTAACGACTTTAACATTTACGTGAGAGTCTTTCTTTTTTACTTTTGCTTTATCTGCAAATGATTGTTGTTTAGCCATTTTTTCTCCTAAAATTTGTTGTGAAATATAATGAAATACGGCAGTCTAAAAAAGGCAATCGTTTTTTTCACTAACCCAGTTCCTCTAAAATGCTGGCTTCAAAGATAGGGGACTGAGTTAGTCTTAAATGCCATGTTAAATCTGCAAAAACTGAACCTGTAAGCCTTTGCAAAGCATCAGGGTGAACGCCAACTTGCATTCCTCTAATTCCGGCTGAAAAACAAATCATATTGAAAAGTTGTGCGCTTTCACCAATGTATGTTAGATATTTTTTCTTCATACCAACTGGAGAACAACATGCGCGAGCATAACCCGTAACATTTAATAGATTTTTTGTTGGAATCAGGTCAACTTTTTTATTGCAGCTTACTTCTGCTGCTTTTTTCAAATTAAGTTCCGAGTTGACCGGAACACAAAAAATAATTATTCTGCTTTTATCTCCTTCAGCGACCAAAATTTTGAAGACAATCTCATCAGTGCTAATTTTTTTAGAAACCGAAGCTCCGCTTAAGTCATCTTCATTTACTTCGCAGGTTATAATATCGTGAGGAATTTTATTTGCTTCGAGAAGTCTGATTACGTTTGTTTTGTTCATTCAATAAGTAATTCACGCTCATTTTGTATTTCATCGTAACTCAAAGTGTAATCCTCAGCTTTCAAAAGAAATTTTGTATAGGGATGTAGCGGGTTTTCAAAAATATTTTTTATTTCACCTTTCTCTACAATCTTTCCTTTGTACATAACTATCGCATCATCACAAAGAGATCTTAGCATCTTTAAATTGTGTGAAATGCATATCATTGAAATTTTAAATTCTTTATTAATTGATTTTAAAAGTTCCCGAAGATTAAGCTGAGATATCGGATCTTGAGCTGAGAAGGGTTCATCTAGAATTAAAACTTCTGGTTGAACAGATAAAATTCTTGCCAGCGCTGCTCTTTGCTGTTCGCCTCCGCTTAATTCAAATCCTTTCCTCTGCCATAATTTCTTAATGAAGTTGACCGAATCCAGAATCTTTCTTTTCTCTGATTCCAATTCTTGCTTACCAAATCTAATCTTAATTGCCTCATCGATTATATCGTTAATATTTCTAAGCGGATTAAGAATCTCGCCGGTATTTTGAAAAAGGATTTGAACCGGTTTGGTTTTCCTGCTGTCCCAATCATTAGATACATTTAAAGAAAAAATTCCGGATGTTGGCTGAAGAATTTGAGCAAGAACTTTTGCCAGAGTGGTTTTTCCACTTCCGGATTCTCCGGCAATACCAAGAACTTTCTCTTTTTGTAAAGAGAATGAGATATCATCTAAAATTACTTTTTCAAAAGGCGAGCCTGTTGAATCCTTTACTCGAACAGAATAGGAAAGATTTTTTACTTCGATTATGTTCTTCATGCTGTGAGCTGCCGAAATGAGTTTATTAAATTATCAGCCAGAATATTTTCTTGGGACTTAAAAAATTCATCAGGCGGCAAAAATTGTGTCAGCTTCCTGTTTGTTATCAAAGCAATTTTATCACTTATCATACTTGCAAAGCTTAAATCTTGAGTTACTAGTAAAACCGAACACGAATCATTCATTGCAAATTCTTTTAGTTTTAGCAGAAACAAATTTGCAATTGCAGAGTCAACCCCGGAAGTTGGTTCATCCAGTATTATTAAAGCTGGATTAGCTAGAAGGGCAAGAGCTAAACTTATTCTTTGAGCCATTCCTCCGCTTACTTCGTAAGGATAAAGATTTGAAATCTCTGATAATCCTGGCAGAAGGAAGTAAGCCAGGGTATTATTAATTTCATTTGGAGACTTGTTTAAGTAGTTGAAGTAATATTTCAATTTTTTTAGCTGATCGAAACTATTACGTGCATCTTGAAAGACGTATTTTATCTTTTGCTTACGGATGAATTTAAGCTCTTTATCATTAAGCGATAACAAATCTTTTCCTTCAAAAATTATCTTGCCGTTTGTCGCGTAAAATCTTTTATCGAGTAAACAGGTTATCGATTTTATAAGTGTTGTTTTGCCAGTTCCATTTTTACCAACAATGGTGTAAATCTGATTTTTATTAAGCTCAAACACCACACTACTCATCAATATAGTTTTATAACTTTCTTTATGGACGATTAATCTTTCAATATTGACATTGAGCATAATGGAGACATTTCTTTTGTAATTGTTGTACAAAATAATAATTTACCGACAAATTTATTAAGATTATTTCACATTCAAATTTTTTACAACCAAGCCAATCAGTGTTTTAAACGAAGCATGAATAAAGATTTTGTTAAACTTATATTAAGACGTATAGCTACATCATTTATAGTTCTCTTCTTAATGACAACATTCATTTTCATTTTACTTAGAATTTCTCCCGGAGATCCCGCACAAAAATTTATTTCTCCGGAATTAAGCGCTGAACTTGCAGATAAAGTTAGGGAATCATTTAACCTTAACAGTTCTATCATTGATCAGTACAAATCTTTCCTAATAAATTTATTAAAGGGCGACTTGGGAATTTCTTATAATTACCGCCAGCCCGTTCCCAAAGTAATTATGCAGTTTCTACCTTTTACACTAATTTTTTCATTTATCAGTTTTTTTATTCAGATGGGAATTGGAGGATCATTAGCTCTGTTGGCTATAAGAAAAATCAATAAACCAATGGATAGAGTAATTTCGAGGATGAATTTGCTATTCTATGCTTTGCCCTCTTTTGTGGTAGGCGTGTTTCTTATTCTAATCTTCTCTGAATTATTTAATATACTTCCTTCTTCAGGAATTCGTTCATTCGACTTTGATTCTTTTTCACTTTTCGGTAAGGTGAAAGATTACGTTTTGCATATGATAATGCCAGTGATAACCCTTTCTCTTGGCGGGATTGCAGTTTTTTTCCGCTATCTGAGAGACGGTCTTGAAGAAATAAAAAATAAACCGTTTGTAATTAATCTTAGAGCAAATGGTTTTGATGAAAAAACAATCACACTAAAACATATCATACCAAATGCAATGGGTCCACTAATTGCAGTTGCGGGAGTTGAGCTTGGCATGTTATTAGGCGGCGCATTAATTACTGAAGTTATATTCAGCTTGCCGGGAATGGGCAGATTGGCTGTTAGTGCAATTTTGCAGCGCGATTATCCTTTGATTATTGGATGTACTTTAACAGCGGGGGTATTGGTAATAATAAGTAATCTTACTGCGGATATTGTTAAAGCTAAAATTGATAAACGGTCACTGAAGGACATTCTGAATTAAATGAAATTTAAATTTAAGATCTGGCATTTGTTCATAACATTTTGCATTACTTTGATCATAGTACGTTTTCTTACTATCGTTAAATTATTTTCCCTTTTCTTTTCCTACATAATTTTGCTTTTAACAGATTTTTCGAGTGCAATTAGCCAACTAAATTTTGAGCTTATAGACTATTTTGTTTCAGGTGTTTTAATAATTTTATTACCATTAATTATCTTTTTTAGATTTAAAAGTCATAAAATTTTTCAAAGCAAATTAGATTTTTCTTCGTTAGTCATCGGCACGCTTTTTTTGGTTTTCATATTCTCACCTTTAATTTCAAATTCGCATCCTGATTTTCAAAAAAACATAGGATTGACAAAACTTCTCCCCCCATTCAGCCATGTAATTTTTTTAAAATTTGAACAAAATGCTATAGAAGAACGCCATGGGATTGACAAATTTGCAGATATAAAAAGGAAAGTGATAAAATACTCCTTTGATGCGGAATTAATTTTTGTTGATAGTATTCATGTCGGAGAAAAAATCTTATACTACCAAAATCAAAACACATCTGAAATATCCATCGATAGTTTGAAAGATAATAAAAAGATCCCCAAACTCGATTCAAGGTTTTTCCTGCTAGGTACTGATGAGTTTGGAAGGGATATTTTCTCAAGGTTGATCTATGGTGCAAGGGTTTCGATTTTTGTTGGCATTTGTTCGATATTATTGTCGTTCATGATTGGGCTTTTATTAGGATCTGCGTCCGGCTATTTTGGCGGAAAAATTGACATAGCCTTGAATAGATTAACAGATATATTTCTTTCTTTCCCGGCAATATTTCTTATTATAATCATCCTGGCACTATTCGGAAATTCAATGTTTGCCGTGATTTTTGTTTTAGGATTTTCGGGCTGGATGAGCTTATTCAAAATTGTTAGAGGCGAAGTTATTTCATTAAAGCATAAAGACTTTTTTATTACTGCACAAATGATAGGCCTCTCTAAAAAACAATTATTAATAAAAGAAGTTCTACCCATTATATTAACTCCTATAGTTGTAAATCTTATATTTCTATTCGGCAGCGTAATTCTTGCAGAAGCTTCGTTAAGTTATTTGGGATTAGGTACTGGCAGCAACCATCCTTCATGGGGGGGCATGGTTGACGCCGGCCAGAATTATTTGAAGGATGCGTGGTGGATGATTTGCTTTCCAGGCTTGGCTTTAATAATTACTCTTTACTCTGCAAATGATCTCGGACAAAAAATTAGAATTCATTTTAATCCCCAATTAAGAAAATGATAAACCGTAGATATTCTGTAACGAAAAAATTAGGGCAGGGAAGAAGCTCGGTTTATTTGTGTGAAGATGGAGGACAAGCGGGGAAAAATTATGCGTTAAAAATATTATCAGCAAATTCTTCTATCGAAGAACAAAAAGTTTTCAAAGATGAATTTCAAACCATTCAAAAACTTGATCATCCAAATATTATACAAGCTTATGAGCGCGGAACTGTTGTAGAAGTTTCTGAGAATGAACCAATTTCGATCGGCTCGAAATATCTTGCCATGGAATATTTCGATGGGAGTGAATTGCTCTCTTTTCCTGTTAGTAACGAAAATTCTCTTAAAGAAATCATTGCTCAAATCTGCTCCGTTTTACTCTATCTTCATCAATCAAACTACATTTATTATGATCTAAAGCCGGAAAATATCCTTATTAGCGAAATAAATGGAAGGCCATTTATAAAGTTAATTGATCTTGGTTTTGCTCGACTACGTACACAAGAGAATACTAATGTAACAGGCACAGCAGAATATTTGGCGCCGGAAATTCTTAAAAATGAACCACATGATCATCGGGTTGATTTATACTCTTTGGGAATACTTCTTTATCGGCTTATTTACAAGAAATTTCCTTTTCAATCCCAAAATCAGCTTGAGATTTATAAAGAGCATATTGAAAGGAATTTTGTATTTCCAGATACAAAATTTTCGAAGAAGCTGATAGATGTTGCTAAGAAGCTTCTCAGTAAAAATCCCGAGGAAAGATATTTTAATTCAGTTCAGGTGCTGTATGATTTGAATATTCCAATCACTCAAGAACTTTATCAAAATTGGGTTCCTGTAAAAGTATTTTCGGACCGAACCGATATTCTGAACATAGTTAACAGATATGTAACTACACCATCGTTGGGGGAAATAATTGTAATTCGAGGATTTGAAAAATCCGGGAAGTCTGCAGTTTCCCGCGAGCTTTACTCTCGCTATGAAAATTTTATTTTTCTGAGTAACGATAGAACAAAAAGCGGTACACAGTTAATCAAGTTCTTCCTTAACAAATTACTTTTCAACGAATTTATATTTCATAAGCTGCCAAACGAAACCCTTGAACTGGCTGATAAAGTATTCAACAATCAATCCGAAAATCTTGTAAATGATCTTAGGCTAATAGTAAATAAAGTATCTCAGCTAAGCAAATTCATACTGCTGCTTGATGATTTTAACTTGTATGATAATTTTACTTTAGAAATTTTCAAAGAAATATTTCCCGTTTTTCAGGTAAACGGATGCAATGTTATACTTACTGAAAAATCTGATCTGGATTATGTTACGGGTTTCATAAGCAATATAATAGAGCTTAATCTTTCATCTTTTACCACTGCTCAAACCGATGAACTATTAGAAAAAACATACTCTAATTTTTTCCCGCTAAAAGAGGTAAGGCAGTTAGTAATGCAGCATGCCGATTTCCTCCCGGGAAATATCATCGAGTTTCTAAAAGACATCGTTCTACTAAAGATTATTCAATTTGATTATGATGGAATTAA
Source organism: Ignavibacteria bacterium RIFOXYB12_FULL_35_14 (assembly GCA_001803045.1). Lineage (GTDB taxonomy): Bacteria > Bacteroidota > Ignavibacteria > Ignavibacteriales > Ignavibacteriaceae > XYD12-FULL-36-8. Next base: position 41,509 of record MHAR01000076.1, read on the forward strand.
AGTTCTATCTGATGACAACTCGGATAAAATCCTTAAAAATTTATTTCAAGAGATTTATAATATTCGCTATAAATCTCTTACCAAGGAAGAAATAGAAATTTCTGCTTTGTTGTCCTCTTTCGAGATTATTCCGGAGAAAAACAATCTTATTCAATTAACTAATTTATCTGAAGAGAGATTCACCCAGATTGTGAAAGAACTTCAGCATAAACATATTTTTCAGTCTCAATCACAAACCGGATTAAATTTTTCATCTGATGGAATCAAGAATTTTATATACTCTCAAATTCCGGATAAGAAAAAATATCACGAAAATATAGCTGAGACAATCCACCAAAAATTTCCGCAGTTCAGCAAAGTTGAGCTTGCAAGACAATTTCAAATTTGTGAAAAGTTTGATGATAGTTATTCATTACTACTCGCTGAAGCTGAAGAAGCAGATAAAATTTCAGCATTCAAGTACAAACAAAATATACTTGAGCAATTATTAAACTTGCCTCTCAAGACGGAACAGAAGTTAGAAGTTAAATTTAAATTATGCTCTCTTTATCATTTGCTGAATATTTATAAAAGTGCTTATGACCTCGTCGAAGAGCTTTTAAAGGAAATCTTGGATGAGGATGAAAAGAACGATTTGCTAATCATAAAAGGAAACGCACTTATAAGATTAGGTGAAGTTGAAGAAGGAAAGGAGATATTGGGGTCATTGTTGCAAGAGACAATAAAGGAAGAAATAAAAATAAAATTGATGATAGATATTGCCTATGCTGAGCTTGATACCAATAATTTCGAATCTGCTTCTGAGTTTGCCCATACTATTATATGTCACCCTTCAGCTTCTTCTGAAAATCGGGGAAACGGTTATAATCTATTAGGATTAATAGCTTTTTATCAGAAGAATGATTTGAGTTTAGCCCTAATTAATTTTGAAAAATGTTTAGCAGAATATAAAATGGCTAACTCGCTACAACTTATTGCAGCAATTGAAGGGAATATTGGCAATATATATAATATGCGAGGCGATTATGAAAAAGTTGAAAAGTACTGGAATAGATCTTTAGAAATCAGTTCTTCACTTGGTAATTTTTTTCATCAAGGACAAATATTGTTGAATTTTGGCATTTATTATTTCAACAAACAGTCTTTTGAAAATTCAATTAAAAACTATAAGCGTGCAGCCATAATATTTAATACCTTAGGTGATAAGCTTGGCTATGGCAGAAGCGAGATAAATCTTGGGGAAGTATATCTTTTTACATGTGAATACCAAAATGCAATTGACGTATTAGATAGTGCAAAAGAAATATTTTTCAAGATTCAAAATTCTCTTGAGGAAGTAGAAACACTTTTTTTGCTCGCTAAAGCTCACTATAAAATTGGCGACTCTTCCAAGTTTAATAAAATTATTGAGGAAGTTGAAAGTCTTGCAAAAAGTACTGACACTTCGGAAAGAGTGAAATTGCATTTAGATTTTCTAAAATATATTAAGCGTTTTGAGCTTAACCAAGAGATAGATGTTGGTGATTTAAATCGACTTGTAAGAGAGTACCTGTCTCAAGAAGAGCGTATCAACTATTTCGAAGTGATGACTCTTTTGATAAATTATTATTTGCTACAAGGTGAATCCCGAAAAGCATTTGATTTATTATCCGATAAGAATTTTGCAGAAATATGTAATTCTAATATTTACTTAGAGATAGAGAAATTATATTTGATAGGTAAAACCGCTTCAGTGAATCCCGCACTTTATCCTGAAAGTTCCATTTTCTATTTTAATGAAGCATTTAATCTGATGAGCGATTTAAATGTAAGCGAGACTACCTGCAAAATAATCCTCGAGCTATCTTATTATTATTTTGAAAGGGGGAATGTTTTGAAAGCCAAAGAATATGCCACTTATGGGCGATCACTAATCAATTTTATGGTTGATCAGTTCAAGGATGATAGTGCAAAGGATATTTATTTGAATAGTTCGTATAGAAAAAAAGCATGGGAAAAATTTACCGAAATTATTAATTCTGATTAAAGTGAAGCCATTCTTCCCCTTAGGACCAAACCGATCCCTTTTTTATTGATAAGGGTTGTGACAAAAATTACAAAAAATTTTGTTGACAAAGAATTCTGTGGAGTGTATATTCTTTTCGGCTATTGCTTGATAAGTGTCATCAGGTACATACCCCGTGTAAAAATAACAAAGTAATCCTGCTAGGCCTTTAGTAGGGTTAGTTTTTCTATTTCATGAAGGGCATGCTATGCTAAAATCTATGCTCTTTTTCCTACTGTTAGCGGTTTTCGCTATTTCAAGCACCGCTCAGGTTCCGGAAAATGTAGAAAAAGCTCAACGTAATCGTATCGATAAAGATAAAATTACAGTGGAGAAGAGCTACATTCAATCTTCCGAGCAGTCCTATTGGAATATCCTTGCTCTTGAAAGCAGATCTTCATCTCAACTTCAAGAGTTAGGCAGCCGTTATGGTTTTCTACGATCCAATTCGCAATTGGAAGAGTTAGGTAGCCGTTATGGTTTTCTACGAACTAACTCACAGTTAGAAGAGTTGGGCAGCCGTTATGGTTTTTTACGAACTAACTCACAGTTAGAAGAGTTGGGCAGCCGTTATGGTTTTCTACGATCTAACTCACAATTGGATGAATTAGGAAGTCGCTATGGTTTTCTACGATCTAACTTACAATTGGAAGAGTTAGGCAGCCGCTATGGCTTTTTAAGATAGATAAAGATTTTTTTCTTTTCTTATAATGGAAGCCTTTAATATTTTTATTAAAGGCTTTTTTTTATCTTTTGGAGTACATTGAAATTTAATTCGATTCGAAAAATATTTATTAAAAAAATTTCGCTTATATTATTTTTTATTTTATTCACTTCAATTCCAATTAACAGTCAAAGTGATTGGTTTGAACAAGAGAGTGAAAATTTTAAGATTATCTACAGGGGAAGTCATGCCCATTTAGTTCCTCAGCTTTTTCATTCTGCCGAGACTGCTCTATCTACATTAAAAAGGCTATTCAAATACACTCCGAGTGAAAAAATTATAATTAATACTTATGATGCCTATGATTATGGTTATGGTGCTGCCACATCAGTTCCTCAAAACTTTATCAGGTTAGAAATTGAACCAATGGAACCTGGTTATGAAAGTGTTCCTTATAATGACAGGTTCCAGTGGATTATAAGTCATGAATTAGTGCATATAGTTGTAAATGATCAATCATCAAATGTGGAAAGCTTTGCGAGGTCATTTTTTTCTAAAGTGGTTCCTGAACAAATCCAGCCATTAACAATTATTTACAGTTTGCTAACCAACTATAATCGTTATACTCCTCGTTGGCATCAAGAATCAATGGCGGTGTTTTTAGAAACCTGGATGAATGGCGGATTTGGAAGAACCTTAGGCAGTTTTGATGAGATGTATTTCCGTTCACTTGTTTTAGACAACCTAGAATTTGCGGGTGAAATTGAATTAGATGCTAAAACTTCACATAATTCTTTTTTACTTGAAACAATTTTTTATATCTATGGGTCTAGATTCGCCTCATTTTTAACTCTAAAGCATGGACCAGAAAAACTTATAAAATGGTTTAAAACTGAATCTTGCGAATTCTATCAAAGCTTTGAGAACAAGTTTTATGATATCTATAAAGTTGACATGGTTGACTCCTGGAATGAATTCATAAGTTTTGAAAAAGATTTTCAGAAATCCAATATTCAAAAATTAAAAACTTACACATTAACTGAAGTAAAGAGATTAAGCGATGAAAATTTTGGCTGGGTTACACAGCCATATCTTGACAAATTGGGTAATAGTATTTTTTTTGGATTCCATCGTTCTCATCAACTTGCAGAAATTCAAAAGTATAATCTCCAGTATAGAATTTCAGAAAACATTGCCACATTACCTACTCCAAGCATGCTGCAGGTTTCCTCAACCGCTTACGATAAAAATTTGGGATTGTTCTTCTTCACAACAAATAATAATCAGCTTTACAGAGATCTATGGGTATTGGACACCGAGAAACAAAACAGGAGATTACTTTTCAAAGATTGCAGAGTCGGTAGCCTTACTATTTCTCCAATTACTCATGAACTTTGGGGAATTGAGCATTCAGCTTCTGCAGCTTCTTTGGTTTACTCAACTTATCCTTATAACAAACTTGAAATGATATTGCAGTTTGATGTTGGAGATGAGATTCAACAGTTATCAGTAAGCCCATCCGGTAAATATTTAGCGGCCGTTTTTCACCAAAGCAGTGGCGATCAGAAGATTATTCTTTTAGACATTGATGTCATTAAATCTGCTAAGAGTATTAAATACGAAATACTCTATACCAGCGGATCTCCCGAAAATATTTCGTGGAGTATGGATGAACAATTTATTTTTTGGAATGCATACACAAACGGGGTATCGAATATCTACAGGTTAAATATTTCTACTCTCAAAGTTGAAGTTCTCAGCCATACTTTGCGGGGATTATTTAAACCATTATATGTGAATCAAGATTCTATTTTTGCTTTTGAATTTACAAGTTTAGGTTTTATCCCTGTAATGATCGCTAACAAACCTGCAGAATATGTTCCAGCGATTTCATATTTAGGACAGCTTATTCTGGATAAATATCCAAGCCTGATGGATCTTAACTTACCATCTGCCGGTGAATCTAAACAGCAGTTAACAATTATCCCAAAAGAAAAATATAACGGTTTGTCTAATCTTGCGGTACAAACATTTGTACCTGTAATCAGCGGATTTCAATCTCAAAAAGTGGTCGGAATTTATGGCCATATAGCAGACCCGGTTCTTAATCATGATCTTACTTTTGAGATAGGTTATTCTCCATTCAAAGAAAATCCATTAGGCCCAAAGTTTCATGCAAAGCTTAAGTATGATTATAAAAAGCAATTTGAAATCGGAATTGATCACAATGCAACCGATTTTTATGATCTTTTTAATAAAAGAAAAAGAGGAATGATTGGAACAAAAATAACAATGGGGCATACTTACTATTGGATGTATGATAATCCTCTCAAGGTCAAACAGCAAACGCAGGTTGCATTGTATAAAAATGTCGAGTTTATAAACGATAATTTGGTAAGAGTATCTGAACCGGATTTTATGGTTGCCCAATCAATTTTTGATATTAAGAATCAACGAAGAAGCATTGGCAGCTCTGATTTTGAACATGGGAATGATTTTATTACAACCCTAATGGTGTTTGGCGCAGATCCGAAGAATCCAGAGTTTGCTTATCAAATATGGGCAGAGCTTGGCAGCCTTACCACCTGGTTATTCCCACACAATGTACTTTACTTAAGAATTGCGGGCGGCTATCATCAACCCAATGATGTTTTGAGACAAGCGAGATTTTACTTTGGGGGATTCGGAAACCGAGAGGTTGAAAATGTTGATGTTAAGCAATACAGAAAAGTATTTCGTTTTCCGGGAATACCAATTTATAGCTTGGGTGCAGATAATTTTGTAAAGTTAATGATGGAAAATAATTTGCCCCCCCTTCGCCTCTCAAATTTTTCAATTGGCAGACATTACTTGAATCATATTGATCTATCTATCTATTCACAAGGATTGCTCGTTAAATCCGACTTAGGTAAGTATTGGGGTGATGTTGGAGGTCAAATTAATTTTATTTTTAAGCATTGGGATAATCTGGAGTCTACATTTTCGGCAGGTATTGCAAAAGCCTGGTTCCAAAATGGTAGTGATTGGGAATGGTTTCTTTCCCTAAAACTTCTTAAGAATTAATTGTGCTTATATAAGCTTGGTATTGTGCGAAGAATAATTACTCGTAAGGACAAAATTTATGGCTAAGAATTTGATATGTTATTTTAGAATTAACCAATAATATTTTATATTATTCGAAGTAATTATGATTAGGAGTCAGAAATGAAATTTTCGGAATTTAAAAAATTGGTTGACAACAAAGATGAATCGGTTTTAGTTAAAGATCAATCAATTAATAAAATTAAGAACCTTGAAGTTATTCTTGATATAGTTAATACTATAAATCAAACCTTAATTCTTGATGATGTACTAATACTGGTTCTTAAAAATGCAATTGAGCTTACAAATTCCGAACGGGGATTTATTGTACTTATTAATCCTAATGGCGATCTTGAATATAAATTAGGTTTAGATGCACAAGGGAATAAGCTGCCAAAGGAATCTTTTAGTGTAAGCACTTCGGTTGTTAAAGATGTTTACACAACCGGTCAATCAAAATTTATTGAGGGGGTGCACAGCGATACAAATTTTGATCCTAGCAGAAGCATCTTACGTTTGGAACTAGAGACAATTCTTTGTTCACCTCTCATCACTGAAAATAAAAAAATTGGCGTGGTGTATGTTGACAGCAAGCATCTTCACAAAGTAAAAGTAAGTGAAATTACAAATACCTTCGAGATTCTTGCCGGACAAGCAGCAACTGCTATTCGAAATGCTCAATTATACGTTAATCAGGTTAATGCCTACAATGCTTTGGAGGAAGCCAACAAGCAGCTAATTCAAGTGGAACGGAAAGCATTGAAGGCAAGCATTGATAGTGAGATCGGGCAGGAACTACAGGGTCTTGTACATCTCGCGCTTCTCGAGACTGAAAGCTCAATGCGGGTGATTGAAACTTCTCAAAAGGAAATTGTTAATAAGAACGAAGAATCAACCATCGCTAATCTTGATAGAATTTTATTGAAATTAAAAGTGGCGGCTGATTCAATAAGTAAAATTCAAAAGTTTGGTCAAGCCTTGCTAGAAACTTCAATAATGAATTTGAATAAAGATAGCGGGGATTTGAATAAAACAATTCAATCTATTCTTAAATATATCTCGCCAATTAAAACGTTCAGTAAAGTCACATTTAAAACCGAATTAAATAACCTGCCTGTTATCAAATATGATTCTGAGCAGATTCAGCAGCTGCTAGTTCATCTATTCTCAAATACTGTCGAAGCACAACCGGATGCAACTATAAACATTCAGACATATTCTGAAAAAGACAAAATTATTGTGGTTTGTTCCGATGATGGACCGGGAATTCCCCCGAAAATTGTGAGTTCCGTTTTTAATCCTCCATCGCCAGAAAAGCCTGGCTATGGATTATTCTTATGCAAAAGCATTATTGATTTGCATAACGGTGAAATAAAAGTATTGGCTTCTGAAAAGGGCGTAAAAATATTATTCTCATTACCACTGAATTAAAGATGAAGCAAGATGTAACGAAATATTTTTTATCTTTTTATAATGAATTTGCCCTGCCAATTCGAGTGTTTAGGCGAGATGGCAAGTTGATATTTGTAAACAAAGCTTTTATAGATTCTTGGGGATATGACCTTTCAAAACTTAAAGAGTACAATATTTTTAATGATATATCATTGAAGAGAACCAAACTTCTCACCGATATTAAAAAAGCTTTTGATGAAAATATTACTACGGAAATTAGAAATTATACAGACTCATTAATGAAGAGTAAAAAGACAACAGCACCGATTTATAAGACAAAAATATTTCCGGTAACATTTGAAAAAGAAGATTATTTCATCCTTATTCACGAAGATCGCACAGAAATATTTCTCGCCGAAGCCGAAGTGAAAAAAGCTAGAGAAACAATCAAGGAAGCCGATAGATTAAAAAACACATTCCTAAATGTTTTATCACACGAACTTAGAACACCATTGAATATAATACTTGGGTACAGCACAATAATTAAAGAAAGCTTAAAGGATAAGGTCTCAACTGAAGAAAAAGTATTTTTGGATAATTTGCATAATGGAAGCGAGAGGTTGTTTAATAGCATCTCTCAAATGCTGGAATTTGCACAGTTGGAAGCCGGTAACTTTAAACTTGCCATTGAAACTGTGGATCTCATTCCAATGCTTCATTTTAGTATTCAAAGCATTAAGCAGCAAGCTTTGGAAAAACAGATTGACTTAAAAACGAATATCAAGGAAAAAAGCATTTTAGTTGATATTGATTTACATTGTATAGAAAATGCTTTAAATAATTTGTTAAACAATGCCGTTAAATTTACTTCACGCGGGTTCATTGAAGTTGAAGCCGGCATACTTAAAGATCATGAACTAGCTTTTTGTAAGATTAGGGATTCGGGAGTTGGAATTTCAGCAGGGTATTTAGAGCATCTTTATTCCCCATTCTCACAGGAAGATTTAAACTTAAGCCGCAACTATGAAGGTAATGGTTTGGGATTGGCAATTACAAAGAGATACGTTGAGAAATTGGGCGGCTCACTTATAGTGGACAGCATAAAAGGTGTTGGTTCGACTTTTACTTTAACCCTTCCGCTTTCGAAAAAGATGAGGAAGATAGAATCCTCCCAAAGGAAATGCGATAAAGATGGTTTCAAAAAAATTTTAATGTTGGATGAATTCGGCGAAACATCAGAATTGGTTAAAGTGTTTCTGCGAGATTTTGCTGAAGTTTCAGTTCATCGGTTCGAGAAGTTCATGAATCATCTGATAAAAACAGATGATTATCAGTTAGTGATACTTGATATAAACCTAAATCAGTGGAATGATGGAATGACTTTATGTGAAGAAATTAAAAACAAAGATCCCTTTAAACGTCCTGTATTCATCATGTCCGGCGAAACCGATAAAAATAAAATTAATGAGTTTTACAAAGCAGGGGCAGCAGAGTTTATCATCAAACCTTTTACAAAAGCTGATTTGATAGAATCGTTCAGAGCAATTCTATTATAATTATCTCACTTTATTTTTATTAACTTACCTCAACTAGCCTGAAATGTTACGAATTGCTTTTCTGTAGGTTAACCAGGCGGTCGACCAACCAACTAGGTGAAAATTAAAATCTATTTGAAGATGACCTTGAAGCAGCACATGAAAATATACCATCGGTGAAGCGAAATTAATTTCTGCAAAGTTTAGGGCATTTATCAAATTACTAACCAAAATAGAATTACTGTCGAGGAAATTATAATTCCCATATTTTTCTAAACCATAAAAATTGAAAGCAAAATGAAAAATATGAACTGAATTAGAAAATAGTAAATGAACAAAGAATCCTCTAATTCTAATTTAAGCTTACTGCTTAACAATGCAGCTAAGAATCCTATTGTAAACCATGCATAGTAATTTTGAAGTGGAATAAATCCATGTTCCCATGTCCAATAACCAAGTTTCACAGCTACAGGTTCCAGCATTATGTCAAACAAAGCAGCGAATGTGCCGGTAAGCAATGCAATCTGTAGAGCACTCCGATGTATTCTGCTTGCAATGCCGATCGCTCCAAGAATTACAATTACCCAATTGAATCCGATTATAAGAGGAACATCGAAAAGTTTTAATCCAAGAATATCTCCATATTGATAACTACCAAAAATAAAACCTGTTTTTACACCTGCAACTTCAAGCGTAAAGATTACTGTATAGCCTATCGAACACCAGATTATAAGCTTTAAATTTCCTTTTTGAACTGATGCGTAAAGAGTTACAACCCCAGCTAACAACAAAGTAAAAGGAGTAAGCGAAATCATTAACAGTTTTGTAATTGGAAGAAGATGACCAATCATCCCCACAAAGAAAATGATGCAAAGAAAAAGAGGTGTTAAAAAATTATGTATTACATTCTTCCTTTCCAGCATGCAAATTCTAGTTTAGTGTAAGTGTATAGTTTAGTCTAATCGCAAGTATAGTAATCTACAGAGAATAAAAAATTACTTCTAAAAAATTATGGTAACGCTCTTCCTTTAGTATTAAAATATATGCAATTTTTTTTAACAAAAACAAATCACACCTTTTATTTAATACTTTAATTTTACAATTTCTTTCAAAAAATAAAATTGAATAGATTTCAAAACAAAAATTCAGATAATTTTAATTGAAAGAATTCCTATGAGAGAAATTCACAAATGGTCCAGTTCGAATCTTGACAAAGATATGGAAATTGTTGTGTATGGGTATTCCGGTTATGCTGTCCTGCTATTTCCAACAGCAGCCGAAGATTTTCTTGAGTACGAAAGAAATCATCTCATAGACAGCATTGGTGAGTTTTTAGCAAAAGGTGTAATAAAAGCTTTCTCGATCAACAGCATTAATAATGAAAGCTGGCTAAACACGAATTTACATCCTGCAGATAGGGCAATAAGACATCAGCAGTTCAACAAATATGTTACGGATGAGGTTGTGCCTTTTATTAAAACGCATTGCAAAGGAAAAGTTCCGATAGTAACATCAGGTGCGTCACTCGGCGCTTTTCATTCGGCAAACACATTTTTTAGAAGACCCGATCTTTTTGCCGGGGTAATTGCAATGAGCGGATCTTATGACATAAAAGCTTATTCGGATGGTTACTATGACGATAACTGCTATTTTAATTCTCCTGTAGATTATCTCCCAAATCTTACCGACAAGAAAATCCTTAAACAATTAAAAAGTAAGCAGATAATTATTTCAAGCGGTCAGGGTGATTATGAAGCGCCTGAAGAATCGCAAAGATTATCCGATATTTTAAATTCAAAAGGGATAAAACATTGGTTGGATATTTGGGGGCACGACGTTGTTCACGATTGGCCTACATGGAGACAGATGCTTCCTTATTATCTAAGTAGAATAAATTTCTAATAATATAGAAAAGACTGCGAAGTTTGAGAAACATTAAAACAATATGGAAGCCGTTTTTAAGTTCATCAAAGTTTAGAGTAAAATTTTTTCTTTCTCTCATTATTCTATCGTTTTCATTATTCGCTTACAGAAATTTTTTGGATTTCGCAGAAGCACGGACTGGAGCTGCAATTCCTGACCCGATTTTAAAACTATTTGAACCAATTGATCTCACATGGCTAATTTTCGGATTGATTTATTTATGCCTGGTGGTTGGAATTATCGCTTTAATTCAAAATCCTGAGAAGCTGCTATTGGCATTTCAAGTATATACGGCTATTGTAATAGTTCGAATTATAGGTATGTACTTAGTGCCGTTCGAAGCTCCGCAGAAATTAATTGTTCTCAAAGATCCTTTTGTGGAATTGTTTGGGTCGGGTGAAGCATTAACAAAGGATTTGTTCTTTTCAGGCCATACTGCTACTTTGTTTATGCTTTTCCTGGTTGTGGAATCAAAAAGATTGAAATATATTTTTCTTATAAGTGCTGTGATAGTTGGAGTTTCAATAGTTTTGCAGCACGTTCACTATGTCATAGATGTTTTTGCTGCACCCTTTTTCACTTATGTATGTTTTATTTTTGTATCATCATTAAATTTGAATAAGCTGAAACATGTAACCTCCGATTAGTTTTATAATAAAAAATTATTTTAGTTATGAGCGACATTGAAAAAACAGAAGTTCAGGAAGTCTCGGAAAACATATCGAGCGTGTTCAATCGCTTTGGACTCGATTTGCCTCTAAGTCCAGACGATGTTGAAAATCTCAGTCAGCTAAAAATATTTCTTACCGAAAAGCTGAAGGATTTACTCGACAACAATTTTAATATTCTAGTAAACACACTTTACCGCATCGATGTGAACGAGGAAAAGCTTAATGAGCTATTCGGAAGTAAAAACAGAGCATATATTCCGGCTGCTCTTGCAGATTTGATCATTGAAAGACAGCTTCAAAAAATTCATTTTTGGAAGAAGTATAAAGAAGGAAAAATTTAGTAATTGTGAAAATGCGGAACATAGCAGTAAAAATTCTATTCTTAAATGTTTTATCAACTAACAACCAACCGAAAAGGTTACAAATGAAAAATAAAAATAACCTCACAATTTTTTGGTCGTTTTTTATTGTTCTTTTACTCATTTTCGAAACCAATCTACTGCCCCAACAAAAACAATACAATGTTAAGCACCCCGATTGGAGCTACAACCAAACCATTTACGAAGTGAACTTGCGGCAGTATTCTGTTGAGGGAACTTTCAAAGCATTTGAAAAAGATTTACCGCGTCTGAAAGAAATGGGCGTGGGAATAATTTGGCTAATGCCAATCCACCCAATTGGTGAACTGAACCGCAAAGGTACCCTAGGAAGTCAATATTCTGTTAAAGATTATTTTGCTATTAATCCCGAGTTCGGAACAGCGGAGGATTTTAGATCGCTAGTAAAGAAAACACACGAGCTGGGAATGTATTTGATAATCGATTGGGTTGCTAATCATTGTGCCTGGGATAATAAACTTCTCGAAGAACATCCGGAGTGGTTCACCAAAAATGCTGAAGGAAAATTCGTCCCACCAGTTGAAGATTGGCAGGATGTTGTTGATTTTGACTATGACAATAAAAACTTGTGGAAATACATGACCGAGGCTCTTAAGTTTTGGGTTCATGAGTATGACATAGACGGTTTCCGCTGCGATGTTGCAGGAATGATGCCGACTGAGTTTTGGAATCAAGCAAGAGCAGAACTCGATGAGATCAAACCCGTGTTCATGCTTGCAGAATGGGAAACTCCCGAGATGCACGAGAAAGCTTTTGATATGACCTATTCATGGGGCGATTACGATATTTTTAATAGTATTGTTAAGAAAGAGAAGAACGCAGCAGATTTATTTGAGTTTTATGAAAACGAGAAATTAGCATATCCTAAAAATGCTTTTCGAATGAGATTCACTTCAAATCATGATAAAAATTCCTGGGAAGGAAGTGAGTTTGAAAGATTAGGAAAAGCTGCCGAAACTTTTGCAGTGCTTACTGTGATGGTTCCCGGGATGCCGTTAATATACAACGGACAGGAAGCAGGATTGAACAAACGATTGGAATTCTTTGGGAAGGATCCAATAGAATGGAAAGAGCATAAGTTTACCGATCTCTATTCAAAGCTTTTTCATCTAAAAATGAATAGCTCAGCTTTACAAAATGGCGAACGAGGTGCCGAACTTGAGCGAGTTCAAGCTTTAGATGATGCGACAATTTTTTCTTTCTTGAGACAAAACGATAACGAAAAGATTTTGGCTGTTTTCAATCTCTCTGATTCAGCTAAAAATTTCAATTTACAGCACCCAAATTTATCGGGAGATTATACAGATTATTTTACCGGAGAGAAAATGTCTTTTTCCAACAGCATCAACTCTTCCCTGGATCGATGGGGCTATAAAATTTTTATTAAAGATTGAAATCTTTGTGTTAATCTTTGATGATTTCCCGTGGTGATGCTATCTTTACACAGGAAAAATATATTTTCTAATATCAGAGGGACATTCAAATGAGAACAAGAGTATTTATTATTATTGTTTTTATTACAGCTATTAGCTTCAGCAAAACCTTAGCCCAAGCAGGCGGGCTTAACTTTATGCTTGGTTTCCCATCAGGAGAATTTAAAGAAAATGTTAAAAGAACAGGATTTGGTCTTAGCGGGCATTTTTTATTTCTTGCCCCGGCTCTTGATCGCCCTTTTGGTATAGGATTAAATATCGGTTATCTAAACTACGGACAAGAAACTCGCAGAGAACCTTTCAGCTTAACAATTCCCGATGTAACTGTTGATGTAGAAAGATCCAATAACTTCGTTAACTTTCACGCATTATTCCAGCTAGGTTTTCCAAGCGGGTCAGTTCGCCCGTACATTGAAGGGCTGTTCGGCGGTTCTTATATTTTTACTGAAACGACAATTCGAAGTCGCGGTACTGACGAAGTAGCAAGCTCAACTAACTTTGATGATTTTGCGTGGAGCTACGGCGCAGGTGGAGGGATTTTAATTCTTTTGTATTCCGCGGATGAGGGTGAAGATTTTGGAGAATTATTTCTTGATATCAAAGCTCGTTACTTATTCGGCAGTGAGGCAGAATATCTTAAAGAAGGTTCTGTCAATGTAACTACAGTTCCAGTTACTTACCAGGTTTCAAAATCAAAAACGGATTTACTGACAGTTCATGCCGGAGTTGTTGCTTACTTTAACTCCATTTTCAATTAATCACTGATGTTATGCAAAGGCAAAAACAAGGTCGCTCCCTCTGGAGCTTGAGCTGCAATTCGAGCAGTGTAATTACAAACAGGACGCACCAATGGTGCTCAACTTAATGTTAGACTTCTCAGGATTAGCCCCGTCAGGGGCGCTCTGTTTATAGAACGAAATAAATGATAATTTCCTTAAAGTTCCGTAGGAACGACCTATTAACCATGCTTTAGAGTTTTGGAATGACATTTTTCTATTTTGCGTAATATCAGTTAATAAGTTTCTTTGTTTATCAGATCTTTCGAATCAATTTTACTCAATCGAAAATTAATCTCGGAGTACAATCATGTTCATTCATTCAAAGCAGCTTGATGAGCTTGCAATTAACACGATTAGATTTTTATCGGTAGATGGGGTACAAAAAGCAAACTCGGGTCATCCTGGAATGCCGATGGCTTGTGCACCAATTGTTTATGTTCTTTATTCAAAATATATGAAGCATAATCCTGCTAATCCCAAATGGCTTAACCGCGATAGATTTGTTTTATCCGCAGGTCACGGAAGCATGCTGCTTTATTCCATTCTTCACCTTTGTGGTTATGATCTTTCTTTAGATGAATTAAAAAACTTTCGTCAGTGGAGAAGCAAGACTCCCGGTCACCCCGAATTTGGTTTAACGCCGGGAGTTGAAACAACTACTGGTCCTTTAGGGCAAGGATTTGCGAATGCTGTGGGAATGGCAATAGCTCAAGCTTTTCTTGCTGCTAACTTCAATCAAAGTGACTTAAAAATTCTAGATCATTACATTTACGGAATTTGCAGCGACGGCGATTTGATGGAAGGAATTTCGCACGAAGCTGCTTCGTTAGCTGGTCATCTTAAGCTTAACAAAATTATCTTTTTTTATGACAACAATGGAATTTCAATAGATGGAAAAACATCGTTAGCATATTCTGACGATGTTCAGAAGAGATTTGAAGCATACAATTGGAACGTTCTGCACGTTAGGGATGTGAATGATGTTGATGAAATTGAAACTGCCATCCAGTCGGCACAAAAATCCTTGGACAAGCCGACATTAATTATCACGAACACACACATTGGATTTGGCAGCCCTAACAAGCAGGATACTTCGGAAGCTCATGGTTCTCCCCTGGGTGAGGAAGAAGTTAAGCTGTCCAAGAAAAATCTCGGCTGGCGGTATGATGAGCTTTTTTATGTTCCCCAAGAAGTGAGAGATCATTTCAAGCAAGTTAAAATGAGAGGCGAGAAGCAAGAGGTGGAATGGCAAAAGTTGTTTGATGATTACAAGAAAAAATATCCTGAAAAATCAAAACAATTAATGGAATGGATCATCGGAGACTTAGGGAATGAGTGGAAAGTAAAACTGCCTGTGTTTGAAGATGATGGAAAGAAAATTGCCACTCGCGCTGCATCAGGTAATGTGATAGAATCGTTAGCAGCATCAATTCCAAATTTAATTGGCGGCTCTGCTGATCTTACTCCATCAAATAATACCCGTGCAAAAATATACGAAGATTTTTCAGCTTCGAATTATAAGGGTAGATACATCCGCTTCGGTGTTCGTGAACATGCTATGGGGGGCATTCTAAATGGGATGGCTCTTTATGGAGGAGTAATACCTTATGGTGGAACATTTTTAGTATTCGCAGACTACATGCGTCCCTCAATTCGTCTTGCTTCGCTCTCCGGGATAAGACCAATATATATTTTTACGCATGACAGCATTGGATTGGGTGAAGATGGTCCGACTCATCAGTCGGTGGAACAATTGGCATCTCTTCATGCAATTCCTAAATTAATTGTTATTCGTCCGGCAGATGCAAATGAAACAGTATATGCCTGGAAAGCAGCACTCGAACATAAAGAGAGTCCGGTTGCACTAATTCTTTCAAGACAAGGCCTTCCAATTCTTGATCAGAAAAAATTTCCTTCTGCTGAAGGATTGCTGAAAGGTGCCTACATCCTTTACGACAGCAGTGATAAACCAGTAGTAATTCTGATGGCATCAGGTTCTGAGGTTGATCTATCTCTTAGAGCAGCAAGAGAGTTGGAGAAAGAAGGAATAAAAGTCAGAGCAGTAAGCTTTCCAAGCTGGGAACTGTTTGAGATGCAGCCACATGAATATAAGGAATCAGTTTTACCTTCATCTGTTTTAGCGCGAGTATCAGTCGAAGCTGGAGTAGCACAGGGCTGGCAGAAGTACACCGGACGATTCGGTGCAAATATCAGCATAGAAAAATATGGTGCCTCGGCTCCTGAAAAAGTATTAATGGAAAAGTATGGTTTTAATGTTGAGAATGTTTGTGCAACTTCTAAAAAGGTTATGAGCGGTTTGATTTATTGAGTTTACTTGATAGTCTTTAAAATAAAAATGGGAATCGTTTTCAGGCGATTCCCATTTCATATGTGTATTTGTTAGCCTATTTAAGCAGCATTAACTTTTTCGATGAAATAAAATCATTTACCCTTAAGTGATAGATATAAACACCGGTTGCTAAATCACTTCCGTCAAAGTTGTAAATGTATCTGCCTTTTGTTTTTTCTTCATTTACTAAAGTTTTTATCTCTTCCCCAAGTACATTATACAGTTTTAAGGTTACTAATCCATTTTCCTTTAGCTGGTAGTTTATTGTTGTTGTTGGGTTTAATGGGTTGGGATGATTCTGTAACAATTTATAATCCAAAAGCGCAACAGAGGGTTCATTTACTGATACTGTTCCTGTGTCTTTTATTGCAATTAGTGTCTTCGCTAGCTGATTCCTTCTACCGACGTACAAAGTGCCATCCGAGTCAATTGCAGTTGAATTTTCAACGTACCCTCCATTTAAAGGAATTTGCCACAATAATTCACCCCTGTTTGAAACAGCATAATAATTATAACCCCAGGTAGAACCACAATATACTGTGCCATCTTTATCAACAACTAATGGCATGTCTATGTCCTCACCGGGTTGCTCGAATTGGTATGTCCATCGATAATTTCCATAGTGATCAACACTTTCTATCCTACCGTAACGGGTTGCTCCGCTATCTGCAGTATAAGCAAAGTATATATTACCTTGATAATCAATTGCAGGTGAACTAGCAAAGAAGCTTGCCCTTGGATTTTCAATAAAATGTTCCCATCTTATATTTTTAGAACTATCAATTGAAATTAGTGATAATAAACCACCACTGCAGCCGGGTATGAAATATAAATTCCCGGAATTGTCAACTGTTAATGGCAAACGTCTAATACCGGGGCATTCGAAAATCCATTTTATGCTGCCATCAAGATTTAATGCAAAAATGTTGCTGTCCTTAGCTGTATACATTGTATTACCATCAGGAGAAAAGGCGACTGATCTTGCACCCAATCCGCCACCATAATTTACTTTCCAATTCGACTCCCCATTTTTAGAAACTGAGTATAAATAATTGGATGCATCTGCAATATAAATACTACCGTTCAGGTCTATATTCATAACTTGTTGATAAATGTTACTGCCAGTATTAAATTTCCATTTTAAGTTTTCATTGCTATCTAAAGCATATAACCAACCACTTTGTGAGCCAAAAAATATTGTCCCTTCATTATTTATTAAATAACCGGATTCAATCATGCCCGGATTACCTGTTGAAAACTTCCATTTGATCTCACCATCGGGATTTATTGCGTAAAAGTAATTAGTAGTATCCCCATAAGCACCCGACCCCACATATAGTGTTCCGTCTTCTCCAATAATAGGACCTGACCAAACACCCTTTGGTAAATCTATTGCCCACTTTATAGTTGGTGTTTTAGGACCTGAATATGGTGATCTGCCGGTGATTTGCGGATCGTGAGCAATCATTGGCCAGGGACTCTTTGCAAGTGTCGGCCAGGGTATATCTATCTGCTGTTGTGGATAAATTATTCCCGCTAATATCAATGTCAAAACCATTT
>MHAR01000077.1 GCA_001803045.1 Ignavibacteria bacterium RIFOXYB12_FULL_35_14
TATTCCTGCTTGTGATGCTTTACTTAGGTCTTTATTGTACTCTTAATATCTTTACACAAAAAACAAAAACTTAAATGACAATACTATAATTGGCGCTGAAATAGGTAAGCTTTTCGAAGAAAGATTATGGAAACGCATGGTTGAAAAACGTATTCGGGCAGAAAATCTTCCTTCTTTAGAGTAAGTCATTACATAATAAATTTCTTTGAAAATACTGATTAAAATGAAAATTGCAGAATTCGAATCTAATAAGACACTTCGAGATATTCCGCTCTTTTCAGAACTTAGCATCGAGCAGTTGAGAGAAATTTCTACTATAAGTAGTGTAAAGAAATTTGCTAAGCATGAATTTATTTTTTCCGAAGGTGATTACTATCAAGGTTTTTTTATCTTACTTAAAGGTGCCGTAAAAATATTTAAAGTAACTTCCGAAGGGAAAGAATCAGTAGTTCATATAGTAAAACCGCTTACTGCTTTTGCAGATATACCACTTTTTGAAGGAAGTAATTATCCTGTAAATGCACAGGCAACTGAGGAAAGCCTGGCATTGTTCATTCCCAAAGAAGGATTTATAGATTTATTAAAAAAGAATCACGAGATATCCTTAAAGATGTTAGCAGGTTTTGCTAAGAGATTAAAATCACTAGTTGCCCATATTGAAGACCTTTCCTCCAAAGAAGTTGTGAACAGACTTGCGAAGTATTTAGTTAAAGAAATAAAGAAAAGCGGAACAGAAAATCTTCCCGAACCATTTGTAAAACTTACCATCCCAAAATCAACAATTGCAGCATATCTCGGAACAATAACCGAGACGCTCTCACGCACATTTAAAAAATTACACGATGATGAAATAATAAGAGTTAAGGGGAAAAAGATTTTTATTAAGAATTTTTCGAAACTCAAAAAGTTGGGAAAAGATTAGATATCCTCTTTTACTAAAAATACTTTCTCTATAAACACTGCAATTTGACTTAAGTCAAGGAAATCCACCATCTCTTTTGTTAGTTTTTCTACAGAAATTTAGTCTTATTAAAAAAAGGAGATAGAGATGACAAATAATCAACTCGATATTCGTACCGTTCCGCCAAAAGAAAAACATCCAACAATCTTTGTAACTTTTGATGCACTAAAAAATGGTGAAGAATTTCAGTTAGTGAATGATCACGATCCTATGCCGTTTTATTATCAGTTCAAAGCTGAAAGACCAAATCAATTTGGATGGGAATACGTTGAACAGGGTCCGCAAGTATGGCGCGTTAATATTTCTAAAAAATAAAAGAGAAAGAAGACATCTTTTATTAGGACTAAACTATGATAACTAAAGATATGAAAATATCAAAGATGCTTGCCGAGTTTCCCCAGACTCTTGAAGTGCTTATTAATTTCAGTCCGCACTTCAATAAACTGAATAACAGAATATTGAGGAAAACATTGGCAGGCAGGGTTAACGTTGAGCAAGCAGCAGGAATCGCCGGAGTTAATCTTGTTCTACTCTTAAATGAACTGAACAAAGCGATTAACCTAAATACCATAACCAACATTGAATGTGAAAACCTGGAAGAAAAAATGGAACAAAACCAAAAACCGGAAGTGCTTTTAAACATCAATCAAGATAAAATTCAAAAGCTTGATGTAAGACCAATCATTGATTTAGGAAAAGATCCTTTCCTCGAAATAATGGCAAAAGTAAAATCATTGAAAGAAGATGAGGTCTTTCATCTTATAAATTCCTTTGAGCCGCTTCCGCTTTACTCAGTTATGCAAAGCAAAGGATTTAAACACTGGACAGAAAAAAACGGCAACATTTTTAATGTCTACTTTTATAAGGATGCCCAATCGCAAAGTTATGCGAAACAAGAAACACAAAATGAACCAACTCCGGTACACGATTATGAAAACGTAATAGAACTTGATGTCCGTGAATTGGCCGCACCCGAACCGATGATGAAAATTCTGGAGAATATCTCCCGCGTTGATGATAAAACAGTAATAGCAGTTCATCATCATCGTGAACCTGTAATGCTTTATCCAAAGCTTGAAGAAAGAGGATATTCTGCAATAGCGAACAAGATTAATGACAATTATTTCAAAGTTGTAATTACGAAGAAAAGGAATTAATAAAGTTGATTCAGTCCTCTTCCATAGCGTCTGCTTATTCTCCGCCTTTCAGAATAGTCTCAAAATATTTTATAGCGGCTATAGTTGCTTTTGTTACGCTCAATTTGTTTTTACTGCTTAGTCATTCAAACATCATCGGACACCATTTCAATCCAAAGATTCTATCTATAACTCATATTGCTACCCTTGGCTGGGTTACGATGATAATATTCGGTGCTCTGTTTCAGCTTATCCCTGTTGTACTTGAAGTGAACCTGTTCAGCGAAGTACTTGCCGAAATCCAGTTCTGGATTTTTTTAATTGGTGTGATAGGAATGGTTTACTGCTTCTGGCATTTCAACATCGGAATGCTGATGAACATTTCAGCAATACTATTAAACCTTGCAATGTTTATTTTTTCTTTCAACATCATAATGACTTTTACTAAAGTTAAAAAGTGGAATATCACTGGTTTATATCTCGCAGCAGCAATATTTCATTTGATCGTAACAGCAATCGCCGGATTATTGCTTGCAATCAATCTTGGTTATCCTTTCATTAAAATTGATCATCTTCAATACCTAAACCTTCATGTGCACGTTGCATTTATCGGATGGGTATCAATGGTGGTAATGGGCGTAACTTACAAGTTGATACCAATGTTCACTCTCTCTCACGGTTATCCAATGACGTATGCTAAATGTGCTTTCTGGATGATTAACTTCGGACTTCTCGGAATCACAACCATAATGCATTATGAGGACACAACTTTTCTCCATTTCATTTTTACGCCGATGATCTCACTGGGAATAGCTTTCTTCCTTGTTCAGGTTCACATCATCTTTAAAAACAGGGTTAGAAAAAAACTTGATGCAGGTTTAACATTTTCTTCTTACGCTTATTTAATGCTCGGATTAACTACAATACTCGGAACTGTTATTGCATTCATTGATCATCAAAACATAATAAATCTTACTCTCATCTACGGTTATATGATAATTTTTGGGTATTTGTCAATGCTGATTATTGGACAAATGTATAAGATTGTTCCATTTCTTGTTTGGTACCACAAATACAGCAGTAAAGTTGGTTTAGAAAAAGTTCCAATGTTAAAGGATATGTTTAACGAAAAATTGGCACAATATGGTTTTTATCTTATGATTGCAGCTATAATCGGTTCCGTTTGTTCTCTTACTTTTAAAACTGAAGTCGGTTTGATAATTTCATTTGCATTGATGTTCATCAATTCAATTATCTTTTCATTTAACATGATAACAATTTTTAGGAGGTAGATTTATGGCAAATAAGGAAGAAATACTTGAAGTGCTTAAAGGTGTTATTGATCCGGAAATTGGAATCAACATAGTTGATCTCGGACTTGTGTACGATGTTGACATCACAGATGAATCAATTGCAGTTACAATGACATTAACAACACCAGGCTGCCCGATGCACAACAGTATCACAAGCTGGGTTGAAAAAATCGTTAATCAGTTTGAACCCGATAAAAAAGTGATTGTCAGTCTTGTCTGGGAACCGCAATGGACTCCAGAGAAGATGACACGCGAAGCCCGTGAACAGATTGGAATGTAAGGGAGGATTTTATGTTTACAACAGTAAGATACTTTATCAAAACAAGCTTAACATTTCTTGCAATTGGAATCCTAACGGGACTTTATATGTCCTTTGCAAAATATGTCTTTTCACAAAACGACCGATTCTGGCAAATCGGTTATACACAAGAATTAATTTCTGCTCATACTCACCTAATCCTTGTTGGTTCTATTATGATGATGATAATGGGTGTTGCTCTCTGGTTTTTTCCGAGAGCAGAAAAGGATGATAAGAAATATAATCCTAATCTGATTCTTGTTGTTTACTGGCTTATGACTGCGGCAACAATTTTAAGATTCATCTCACAGGTTATCGGTTCATTCTATTTTATAGAATGGATCAGCACTTCAATCTTTATCTTCTCATCATTACAGGTTGTTGCGCTGTTTTTATTTTTCTATTCAATATGGGGCAGAATAAGACCGGTTGGAAGCCAGTACAGAGAAGCAAAAGGAGAAAAGTTTTAATGGCAATGGTAATAATAGAAGATTGTATTAATTGCGGAGCTTGCGCGGTTGAATGCCCTACGGAAGCAATTTATGAACCCGGTGAAAGTTGGAAAGAAAATGGAAGGTCTTTAGCTCCTCTGTCAAATGAACATTTTTATATAGCAACAGATATATGTGATGAATGTTCTGGTTTAAAGCAAATTAAATGTATAGTTATTTGTCCGATGGACGCGATAGAGAAAATAAAATAAATTAAAGGAGAAGATTGTGTTTACTAAATTAAATTCAGCGATGATGCTCATAAGTGTATCAATCTTAATTCTGGCTGCAAATATTACTCTTGCACACTGCGATTCTATGGAAGGTCCCGTTGTCAAAGCATCAATTAAAGCACTTGAAACCGGCAATATCAATTACGTGTTGATTTGGGTGCAGGCTAGAGATGAACAAGAAATTAAAAATCTTTTCGAAAAGGTTTTACATATCCGTAAACTTAACGATGAAGCTAAAGAACTTGCAGATATGTATTTTTTCGAAACCGTGGTAAGAGTTCATAGAATGGGAGAAGGTGAAAGCTATACCGGACTTAAACCAGCAGGCTATAAACCGGAAGAAGGAATTGAAGCTGCTGATATTGCAATTGGGAAAGGCTCCGTTGAGAATGTTTTAAGCCATCTTGATGAAAAATATCATCAAAGGGTAAAAGAGTTATTCAATAACCTGCAGTCGAAGAAGAATTATAATGTGAATGATCTGACAGCAGGAAGAGAATATGTTGAAGCGTATGTTCACTTCATTCATTATATAGAAGGACTTTTTAATGGTGAAGAAAATAAAGTTGAAGAACATCATAAACACTAATAAATCAGTAATCAGGAGGAATAATGCCAGATAAAATTAACAAAGAAGTACTTGTTGATGCTATCGCTTATCAGGATGGTTCGATTGTAAGCAAGCAGATAATTAAAAAACCAAACGGAAATATTACGCTATTTGCATTTGATAAAGATGAATCGCTAACAGAACACACATCACCTTACGAAGCTGTGGTTTATATGGTTGATGGTGAAATGGAAATTACGATAGATGGAAAACTATACAATCTTAAAACGGGAGAAATTATCGTTATGCCGCCAAATATTTCTCACGGACTAAAAGCAGCACAGAAATCGAAAATGCTGTTAACTATGATTAAGTAAGTGTAGTGAAAAGTTTACCAATAATAATATTATTGACATTTTGTTTTTAGCAATCTATTTTTAATCAGATAAAATAATCTGATTATAATTTATGTAAATTTATTTGTATAAAATAATCATATTATTAACATCAATTATTTATTAAATTAAACTAAGGATTATTGTATGACGAGAATTAACTCATTTATTTTCAAGAGTTTCCTGATTGTTTTCTTAACATTTACCTACATATCATGTGGTGGAGAGTCGAACTCTGATAAGCAAACTGTCGATAAATCAAATACCTCAGGTCTTCCTGATTGGGAATTTAAAAATGGATTTGGACCTATAAAGAAGAAATTATATCTCATGCCTATTGATAAACCGATGGCGGGTGAAGGTCTAAAAATATTTGAATCAAAATGCGCAGCCTGCCATAAACTCGATGAAAGATATGTTGGTCCTGCTCAAAGAAATGTTTTACAGAGAGTTACGCCGGAATTTTTTATGAATATGGTTTTAAATCCTGAAGAGAATGTTGAAAAACATCCGCATTCTAAAGAAATGTTAGCACAATATATGCAGAAGATGACCAATCAAAACATCAATCTTGAGGATGCGAGAAAACTGCTTGAATATTTCAGATTACTTGATTCAGAATTGCCTAAAAAATAATTATAAATAAATAATTTACAGAGAGGAAGCATATGTATCGAAAATATTTGAACATGTTCTCTATTGCTGTTGCCATTATTGCAACCGTGGTCATTATTCATAATGGCTGCCAGCAATCAAAAGATTTAGTTTCGGGAGATGTAGCTGAAAAAGTTTATGTTAAACCTGGAACTTATGATGATTTTTATCTTTTCACTTCAGGCGGATTTAGCGGGCAGGTCGGGGTTTATGGTTTACCTTCAGGCAGACTTTTTAGAGTCATTCCGGTTTTTTCTCAAGACCCAGAAAAAGCATGGGGCTACTCAGAAGAATCAAAACCTATGTTCATGACTTCCTATGGATTTGTACCATGGGATGATGCACATCATCCTAAGCTTTCGCAAACTGATGGAATAGCAGATGGAAGATGGTTATTTATAAACGGAAATAACACACCGAGGATTGCAAGGGTTGATCTTGCTACATTTAGAACTGCAGAAATAATTGAAATACCAAACTCCGGTGGTAATCACGGTTCTCCATTCTTAACAGAAAATACCGAGTATGTTGTTGCCTCTACAAGGTTTAGTGTACCAATTCCAAATAAAGATGTACCCTTAAATTCATATAAAGAAAATTTTAAAGGGACAATTAGTTTTATTAAAGTTGCTAAAGAAGGTGCAATGAATGTTGAATTCCAAATTCTTGTGCCCGGTTTTAACTATGATCTTGCACATGGTGGTAAAGGTCCTTCACATGGCTGGGCTTTCTTCACAAGCTATAACACCGAGCAGGCGAATACGTTGCTCGAAGTAAATGCTTCGCAAAATGATAAAGACTTTATAGCTGCAGTGAACTGGAAAAAAGCAGAAGAATATGTTAAACAAGGTAAGTATAAAACTTTTAGTGCGAATTACTTTAGAAATTATTTTGATGAAAAAAAGCACATGGCATTTTCAGAAAAGAAGTCTGATGTTAAAATCTTAATACCAAGTGAATGTCCGGGTCTGATTTATTATCTTCCTACACCCAAATCGCCGCATGGTGTAGACGTAGACCCAACCGGCGAATACATAGCTGCCGGAGGAAAACTTGCAGCAATCATTCCTGTGCATTCATTCAGCAAGATGATGAAGGCAATAGAAAATAAGGAATTTGATGGTGATGTTGATGGAATCCCTATTCTTAAGTATGAATCGGTTATGGCTGGTGAGGTAATAAATCCTGGGTTAGGTCCTTTACATACTGAATTTGATGATGCAGGATATGGTTACACTTCATCTTTCATTTCCTCCGAAATTGTGAAGTGGAAAATTGGTACTTGGGAAGTTGTTGATCGTATTCCCACTTATTATTCCATCGGTCACCTTTGTATTCCTGGTGGAGATACTAAAAAACCGTGGGGGAAATATGTTATCGCTTTAAACAAAATTACTAAGGATAGATACTTGCCAACTGGTCCTGAACTTACTCAATCTGCACAGCTTTTTGATATTTCGGGAGAAAAGATGAAACTGCTTCTGGATTTTCCGACAATTGGAGAACCTCACTATGCACAAGCAATACCTTCGGATATTGTTATGAAAAATTCTAGAAAGATTTTCCCAATTGAAGAGAATGCAAATCCATACTCTATAAAAGCGGAGAAAGATGCTCGCGTGGTTAGAAACGGAAATGTTGTTCATGTTTACATGTCAACCATTAGGACACACTTTGCACCGGATAATATTGAAGGCATAAGAGTTGGCGATGAGGTCTATTTCCATGTTACAAATCTTGAACAGGATTGGGATATTCCCCATGGCTTTGCAGTAAAAGGTGCAAACAATTCCGAGTTGTTAATTATGCCAGGTTCAACCGAAACTCTTAAATGGCTGCCAGCACAGGAAGGTGTTTATCCATTTTATTGTACTGATTTTTGTTCCGCACTTCATCAAGAAATGCAGGGCTACATCCGGGTATCGCCAAAAGGTTCAAATGTAGAACTTGCCTGGCATACTGGAAAATAGTTTTTAGTTTCATATAGTGGGGAACGAAAGTTCCCCCTTTTTATTCCCAAGTTAATGGGGAAAAATGAATAGTAAATCAAAAGTAATTTTAATTACAGCATCTTTAATCTTAATCCTTACATTCTTTTTTCCATTGTGGTCAATTGATCTTGAAGCACCGCAATATCCTGAGGGAATTGGATTGAGAATTTGGATCAATCAAATAACAGGACTCAAGCCCAATGATTTAAATAATATCAATGGATTAAATCATTACATCGGGATGAAAGAAATTGTTCCGGATGCAATTCCCGAACTTAAGATCATGCCTTATATTATAATATTCATGATAATCTTTGGTTTGGTTTCAGCCTTAGCCGGTAAAAGATTTCTTGTTTATGCATGGATTGCTTTGTTCATTATACTTGCCGCAATTGGTCTTTATGATTTTTATATGTGGGAGTATGATTACGGACATAATTTGAACCCTCATGCAGCTATTAAAATACATGGAATGGTTTATCAACCTCCGCTTATTGGTTCAAAAATGCTATTAAATTTTAATGCTATTTCACTTCCTAATATCAGCTTTTACATTTTATTCTTTACAGTGGTATTGGCTGTGATTGCTTTAATTCTTGATAGAAGAACAAACAAATAGTGTTAATGAATAAAATTATTATCTCACGTCACGCTCGGATTGTAGGTTTTAAAACTTTATGGACTAAAGTTCATATCATGTGTGGTATTTTTCTAACCCCAGCCTTAAAGCTGGGGTTAATAGATAACCATAGCTCCTCAGGCTATAGCAACAATTTACTTAAGATTGCTTACAATTCACTCCTATTTTATCTATCGGTCTTACAATATTCATGTAATTTATCTCCCGAACCCATCAATTATGGAAAAGATGAATGTGAATATTGCCGAATGTTAATTTCGGACAATCGCTATGGTTCAGAGGTAATAACCGATAAAGGAAAAATCTATAAGTTTGATTCAATCGAATGTCTTGTGGAATATGCCCTTGAACAAAATATTCTCGGTGATGAAAAGCAAACATTTCTAGTAACTGATTTTTCAAACCCACTTAAATTGGTAGATGCTAAATCTGCTTTTTACGTTCATAACGATAACATCCGTAGCCCAATGGGTTTGAATGTTTCAGCATTTGGCAATGAATCTGACATGCAAAAATTTTTTTCTGATAATAACGGAAGGAAGATTATCTGGTTGGATGTAATTGAGATGATAAAATTAAGCAGCATGTGACATATTTTTACAAAGCCATTCAAGTTTAAACAAAATGTGGATTAAAATTTTTAAGAGAACACTTCTAACCATCATCATTTCTTCTCTATGTTTCACTTCTAACCTTTTCTCAAATGAAATAATTGTTTCGGAAAAAAGTCCTATCAAATCAATTAATCATGCAATTCAAATTGCCGAAGCAGGGGATAAGATTTTTATAAAATCCGGCTATTATGCTGAAGGTAACATAATTGTAGATAAACAAATTACAATTATTGGTACCGATGATCCGGTTATTGATGGTAAGGATGACGGAGAAATTTTTACTGTCACGGCAGACAATGTTCAAATATCCGGCTTGGTTATAAAAAATTCCGGTACCAGTTATTTAAAGGAAAATGCGGGAATAAGGCTCGAAGAAGTAAGTAATTGCAGGATCTCCAACAATAAGTTTGTTAACAATTTTTTCGCAATTTATTTAGCCAAGTCATCAAGTTGTGAGATCTCTAATAATTACATTGTTGGTGTGAAGAAAAGAGAATCAAATTCCGGCAATGGAATTCACCTTTGGTATTGCAGAGATGTGAGCATCAATAATAACACGATTTTAAACCATAGGGATGGAATTTATTTTGAGTTTGTAAGGAACGGAAGAATCAGAAACAATTACAGTGAGGGGAATTTAAGATATGGTTTGCACTTTATGTTTTCTGACAGCTGCGAATACAGGGAAAACACTTTTGAGAATAATGGTGCAGGTGTTGCGGTTATGTACACTAAAAATGTCTTGATGGAAAAAAATTATTTTAGGCATAACTGGGGAACCGCTTCTTACGGCATTTTATTAAAGGATATTTCAGATAGTAAAATTTCATTCAATCAATTTGAAGAAAATACTGTTGGAATTTTTATAGAAGGATGCAGTAGAATTTTAGTTCAAAAAAATGATTTTAGAAAAAACGGTTGGGCAATCAAGTTAATGGCTAATTCAATGGGTAATATTTTCAACGAAAATAATTTTATCGCCAATTCATTTGATGTTTCAACGAACAGCAAACAAAATTTTAATACTTTTGAAAAAAATTACTGGTCGAGTTATTCCGGATATGATCTGAATAAAGATGGTTATGGAGATGTTCCATTCAGACCCGTTACAATGTTTTCAATGATAGTGGAAAAACAGCCGACTTCTTTAATTCTTCTTAACGGTTTATTTATCAAGCTTCTTGATGTTGCCGAAAGTATTATTCCTGCTCTAACACCAGAAGCATTGACTGATTCGAAACCCAGAATGAGAATGATAAATGAAAAATCTGACTTTTGATGGATTAATTGAGATAATCAACCTCAAAAAGTTTTTTGGAAAAACTGAGGTATTAAAAAACATCAACCTCTCGATTGAAGCCGGGAAAGTTACTGCTATAGTTGGACCAAATGGTTCGGGGAAAACAACTTTGATTAAATCAGTGCTGGGATTAGTCAAACCATCAAGCGGCATGATTGAAGTTGATGGAGAGAATATCAATAATAATTTTACTTACAGAAATAAAATTGGATACATGCCGCAGATAGCAAGATATCCGGAGAATTTGACGGCAAATGAATTACTATCACTTGTGAAGCAACTGCGCAACTCTTCTGATTTAAATGCCGGTGATTTGATTAAATCATTTAAGTTATCCGATGAATTAGAAAAACCATTTAAGAATTTGTCGGGCGGAACGAAACAAAAAGTGTCTGCGACAATTGCATTTGCCTTTAATCCCAAAATTTATTTTCTCGATGAACCCACTGCCGGATTGGATCCGGTTTCAAGCAGCTTCTTCAAAGATCTTGTTTTAAAGGAGAAGCAGAACAAGAAAACGATTGTCTTAACCTCGCACATTATGAGCGAAGTTCAAGAACTTGCAGATGAAATTGTCTTCCTTTTGGAAGGTGAAATCAGGTTCAAAGGTACGATTGATTCACTCTTGCAAAATCAGAAAGAAACTAAGCTTGAAAGGGCTATTGCCGAGCTGATGAACGAGGCAATGCCATGAAATTGATGAATAAAATTTTACGTTATGAAATCCATAACACAATCCGGAATAAATGGGTAATCATTTACGCTTTTTTCTTCTTCTTTGTTGGCTATGCTTTATTTGCTTTTAGTGGTGATGTAAATAAAGCGTACATCAGTTTGATGAACATTGTGCTCATCATAATCCCAATCGTCTCGCTAATCTTCGGATCAATTTATTTATACAACTCACGTGAGTTTGTAGAAATGATGTTAAGCCAGCCGATTGATAGAAAGTCCTTGTTCTTGGGAATTTATTTTGGAACTACAATTCCGCTTTCTTTATCGTGGGCAGCAGGCATTTTTATTCCTTACCTGCTTTTCGCAAAAAACTATCAACAGTTTGATGGGTTGATAATGCTAATAATAATAGGAACTGCACTGTCTTTTGTATTCACTGCAATTGCATTTCTTATCTCAATTCGACAAGATGATAAGGCAAAGGGCTTGGGATTTTCATTAATGATCTGGCTGCTGCTTGCGGTGATTTATGATGGACTTATTCTTTTAGTGGTTTACTTTTTTGAAGATTATCCTCTTGAAAAGGTTATGATCGGATTAAGCATAACAAATCCAATTGATCTTGCACGAATTATTTTTCTAATCAAGTTTAACATTTCTGCATTGATGGGTTACACAGGAGCAGTGTTCCAAAATTTCTTTGGAAGTATGCTTGGCATTTTCATTTCAATTTTCTTCTTATTGATTTGGATTGTTGTCCCGATATTTTTAAGTACAAAGTCATTTAGTAAAAAAGATTTTTAGTTATTCTTTATTTTGAAAAAGAATTTCAACTAAGAAGCAATTTATACCAATCGCAGTATTTAAAAAATATTTACTTATAAGATTATTGACAAACTAAAATAATATTTATAGATTATTATCAGACAATAAAATCCGATTATAAAATCCCTGATTAGCAAAGTGAAAATTTTTTTATAAGATAAAGTACATTCTATGTGTAAAAACTTTTTAGTAATTCTCATTTGCTTCTACTCTCTTACGGTTTCACTGAATGCCCAGAACCAGGGGGACCAGCTATTTTTACAACGATGCAAAGTCTGTCATACCATTGGTGATGGGAAATTAATAGGTCCGGATTTAGCTAATATTCAGAACCGACGAACGAAGGAATGGATAATAAAATTTGTTCAATCTTCGCAAAGCTTAATCAAGTCTGGGGATTCGGTCGCTGTAGCTGTTTTTAATCAGCATAACAAAGTTGTTATGCCGGATCAGGACTTGAACGCCAATCAAATTAAATCCATTATTGAATTTATAGCTATCAATAGTCCCGATGCTAATAATCCATCCCAAAAAACTCCTGCTCAGATTTTTAGTCCTGCGTTAGTTACTAATCTGGATATTGAAAGAGGAAGAAAAATATTTGATGGAACATCAAGACTGACGAACAATGGCCCAAGTTGTATTTCGTGTCATAATGTTAATTATGCAGGTATGTTTAATGGAGGACTTTTAGCAATAGATCTAACAGGAGCTTTTACACGATTAGGGGCTGCGGGTATTGATGGTATTTTAAGAAACCCACCCTTTCCTTCAATGGTAAATGGCTTTGGTTCCTCGCCATTAACTGATGAGGAGGTAAAAAGTTTATTGGCATTTTTATATGAAACAAATAAGAAAAGTGCTTTACAATTTTCGTCGCTACAGTTACAATTTACCTTATTACTTGGTATAGTAGTAGGATTAAACATAGTTCTGATTGTATTACTAATAAGATGGCATAGTGTTAAAAAGTACAGCACAAATCTTCGTTAATTTTTTCAATTTTTATTGAGAATTAAAAATATGAGCTGGATAAAAGATATTATTTCACCTGATACAAGAAAATGGGAAGAGTTCTACAGAAACAGATTTCAACACGACCGTGTTGTTAGAAGCACTCACGGAGTTAATTGTACAGGTGGATGTTCCTGGCAAATTCATGTGAAGGATGGAATTGTAGTTTGGGAAACTCAGCAATTGGATTACCCGCTTTTGGATGATAAACTACCGCCGTATGAACCGCGAGGTTGTCAGCGTGGAATCTCTTTTTCATGGTATCTCTATAGTCCGCTAAGAATAAAATATCCTCTAATACGTGGTGCATTAATAGATGCATTCAGAGAAGAGAAGTTAAAAACTGGCGATCCGGTTTCGGCTTGGGAAAATCTTCAAATGAATAAAGATAAAAAAATCGGTTATCAACAAGCACGTGGAAAGGGAGGATTCAGAAGAGCAAGCTGGGATGAGGTGTTAGAAATAATTTCTGCCGCAAATATTTACACTGCGAAAAAATACGGACCGGATCGTGTAATTGGATTCTCTCCAATTCCCGCTATGTCTATGTTGAGTTACGCTGCTGGTAGCAGGTTTTTGCAATTGTTCGGCGGTGTGAACTTAAGCTTTTATGATTGGTACTGCGATCTTCCGAATGCTTCTCCTGAAATTTGGGGTGAGCAAACTGATGTTTGTGAAAGTGCTGATTGGTATAATTCCAAAATGACAGCTGTAATGGGTGCAAATCTGAATATGACTAGGACTCCGGATTGTCATTTCTTTGCTGAATCAAGACATAACGGAACGAAAGCAGTTGTATTTTCTCCTGACTTCAATCAAGTTGCAAAATATGCCGATCAGTGGATTCCTCTTCATGCCGGAAGTGACGGCGCTTTTTGGATGACTGTAACTCATGTTATTTTGAAAGAATTCCATCATGAAAAGAAAACACCATATTTTATTGATTACGTTAAAAAATATACTGACTCACCTTATCTTGTAGAACTTGTTAATGAAAATGGTACCTACAAACCGGGCAAACTCATTCGGGCAAATCAAATTTCTGAATATAAAGATATTCCCAATGGCGAATGGAAATTTGTAAACATTGATTCAAAATCTGGTAAGCTTATTGTTCCAAAGGGAAGCGTGGGGCATAGATGGGATCAGAAACAAGGAAGCTGGAATTTGAAATTGGAAAATTCAACAGACGATTATTCTTACGATCCTGTTTTGAGCATTGCTAATCAAGAGAACGAAATTCTTCAAGTGGAATTTGTTGAGTACGGTTTAAATCAAAAAAGACTGCGCGGCGTTCCTGTAAAATTTATTCAAACTGTTGATGGTGCTAAGATTCCGGTAACTACAGTTTATGATCTCACAATGGCTCAATATGGAGTTGATAGAGATTTAGGCGGTGATTATCCAAAAGATTATCTTGATAAAGATGCCGCATATACTCCAGCCTGGCAGGAGATTTTTACAGGAATTGATTCGGCAACTGTCCTGAGCTTTGCACGCGAATGGGCAAATACTGCCATCAGTACCGAAGGCAAATGTATGATAATAATTGGTGCCGGAATAAATCACTGGTATCATAATAATTTGATGTATCGTGCTGGAATTATGGCTTTAATGCTTTGCGGCTGTGTTGGTAAAAACGGCGGCGGATTAAACCATTATGTTGGTCAGGAAAAGTTGGCGCCATCGGATTCATGGGGAACTATTGCATTTGCTAAAGACTGGGTTGATGCTGCACGGCTTCAACAAACACCTATCTGGCATTATATAAACACTTGTCAATACAGATACGATGGTCTATCTTCAAAATACAATGCCGCACCCCAAAACGAATTAACCAAAAAACACATGGCAGATCTGATTTTTAAATCAGTGCGAATGGGCTGGATGCCTTTCTATCCTCAGTTTGATAAAAACACTTTGAATATCAGTAAAGAATCAAAAACTTCAGATCCTGAAGGAATAAAAAAGTATTTGATAGAGAAATTAAAATCCCGTGAAGTGGAATATTCCATTGGCGATCCTGATGCCGATAAAAATTTTCCGAGGGTGTGGATAATATGGAGAGGTAATGCAATTTCAGGAAGCATGAAAGGTCATGAATACGCATTAAAACATTACCTCGGCACGCATTCTAATTTGATAGCAAAAGATAATAACGACGAAAAAACTGAAGAATTAAAATGGCACGATGTTGCTCCGGTCGGTAAAATGGATTTAGTTGTCGATCTTAACTTCAGAATGGATTCATCCGCTCTATATTCTGATATTGTACTACCGGCAGCTTCCTGGTATGAAAAGAACGATTTGAACAGCACCGACATGCATTCGTTCATTCATCCTTTATCAGCTGCAATTGCACCCGTGTGGGAATCCAAAACTGATTGGGAAATTTTCAGAAACATTGCTTATGCAACGAGTCAAGTAGCAAAAAAACATTTATCCGAACTGCAAACTGACATTGTTACAGTTCCTCTTTCTCACGATTCTGCTGATGAGATAACTCAACCGCAAATTAAGGACTGGTACATTGGTGAGTGTGAGCCTGTGTTGGGAAAGACAATGCATAAGCTTGCAGTGATTGAAAGAGACTATACAAAAATATATGATAAGTTTATTACTCTTGGTCCGAATGTAAAATCAAAAGGCATGAGTGCTCACGGTAATCATTACAAATGTGAAGACTTTTATGAAGAGATGATAAAATCCAACCACTTTCCGGTTGAAGAGATGGATGGTCAAATTTATCCTTCATTAAAAGAAGATGTGTTTGCTGCAAATGCCGTACTCCATTTATCTTCCCTAACTAATGGAGAACTAACTTACAGAGCTTATAAAAACATGGAAGTAAAAACCGGTTTGGTTCTTGCCGACCTTGCTGAAGGCAGCAAAGATGTTAGAATGAGTTTTAAAGATTTGCAGTCTCAGCCGCGACGATATAATACCTCACCTGTTTGGTCAGGTCTAATGAATAACGGGCGAGCATATTCTGCGTTCACTTATAATGTTGAAAGATTAGTTCCATGGAGAACACTAACAGGCAGACAGCATTTTTACCTGGATCATGACATGTATATTGCTTTCGGTGAACATTTGCCAACCTACAAACCATCGCCAAAACCAGAAGTTTATGGTGATCTTAAAGAAACAATGAAAAATGGTGATGCGCTTGTTCTGAACTGTTTGACTCCTCACGGTAAATGGCATATACATTCAACTTATATGGATAATTTGAGAATGTTAACCTTATCAAGAGGATGCGAACCATGTTGGTTGAATGAATTGGATGCAAAAAATCTTGGTATTCAGGATAATGATTGGGTCGAAGTATATAATGATAATGGCGTTTACTGTACTCGTGCTGTTGTTAGTTCCAGAATTCCCAAAGGAGTTTGCATTGTTTATCATACGGTTGAAAGGACAATTACAATTCCTAAATCGCAAATCCGCGGCGGCAGAAGAGCAGGAGGCAATAACAGCATTACAAGAACGCACTTAAAACCAAATCTGCTTGCCGGCGGTTATGGACAGTTTACTTTTCATTTTAATTACTGGGGTCCAACCGCCGTAAACCGTGATACGCATGTTCTTGTGAAAAAGATGACGAAAGTTATTTTTTAATTTATTATTGATGATTTATAATTTATTATTTGAAAATTGTAATGATGAAACAAGCATTAAAAATGT
>MHAR01000078.1 GCA_001803045.1 Ignavibacteria bacterium RIFOXYB12_FULL_35_14
TGATTTATTGTTTTTATCTATACAAAAATAAACAGCTTATGCCACTTTTCCTGTTTTTTATTTTAGAATTTTAGGTTGTAATTAAAATTGAAATTTCATATGATGCCGGTACAAATTGGACTGTAATTTCACCGGCAGCCATTGCTACTTCAGGGTCATACGTAAAATGGGTGGTACCTTCACAAATTCAATCGGATAGCTGTTTAGTTAGAATAAGCAAGTATGATGATGCAGGCATTACTGATTTGAGTAAATCCTTATTCCGAATTACGACTGATACATCTACACATACTTTAGTTGTTTTAGGATCATCTACTGCGGCGGGTATCGGACCAAGCACTTCAGACAGTGCATGGGTTTCTAGATACAGAAATTATTTGTTTGAAAAAAATACGACCATGAAAGTAAACAACCTTGCTGTTGGCGGTTACACAACTTACGATATTATGCCAACCGGATTTATACCACCGCCAAATAGACCAACTCCTAAAATTGGTAGAAATATTTCTAAAGCCGTAACCTACGTTCCTGAGGCAATCATAATCAACCTGCCATCCAATGATGTAAACCTGGGTTATTCAATCAACGAGCAGCTCTCTAATTATGATACTATTCTTTCGGTTGCTTCAGATAATAATATTCCTGTTTGGGTAACTACTACGCAGCCAAGAAATTTCAGCAGTGGTCAAATCTTAAAGCAAATTGAAATGAGGGATTCGACTTTTGTCCGATTTGGCGAAAAAGCAGTAGATTTTTGGACAACAATTGCCGATACTGGGGGAAGTATCGATCCTCTATATGATTCTGGGGATGGTATTCATCTAAATGATAAAGCTCATGCGATATTATTTAGTAGAGTGGTAGACGCAAAAGTATTCGATCCAACCGTTGTGAAAGTAGAAGAAAAACTATTTACAGTTATCCAATTTGAGCTGCTTCAGAATTACCCCAATCCTTTCAACCCATCTACAAAAATTAAATATTCAATTCCAACCCCTCCTTCATCCTCCCCTTTGGCAAAGGGGAGGAACGAGGTTGGGTTCGTTTCTCTTAAAGTATACGACATCCTCGGAAGAGAAGTTGCCACACTTGTTAATGGAGAACAAACATCAGAAGATTATGAAGTAACATTCAACGCCGTCAACTTAGCAAGCGGAGTTTATATATACACATTAATTGCAAGTGATTTTATAGCTTCGAAGAAAATGCTTGTCTTGAAGTAATGAGAATTTCGATTAATGATTCAAACATGAAAACCAAATTAAAATCATTTCGCTTCCTAATTATTGCTTTTCAATTTCTTGCGAATCTGAATTTTCCGCAGCAAAATTCCTTGCGATTTGAAAACTTTACAATAAACAACGGGTTATCAAATAATTCCATCAACTGCATTCTTCAAACTCAAGATGGTTTTTTATGGATAGCAACAAAGGATGGATTAAACAGATTCGATGGGCAGAACTTCAAAATTTATAAGAACGATCCTAACAATAAACAATCATTGCCGGAAAACTATGTAATGTCGTTGTTCGAATCGAAAGATGGTACTTTTTGGGTAGGTACATGGGGCGGTGGATTATGTAAGTTTAATCCAATTAATGAATCATTCACCCCTTATGATTTGGAGTACACCGACGATGATTATATCCAAGCGCTCTTCGAGGATCATCAAAATTTTATTTGGTATGGAACTACATCAGGCGGTCTTAACAGGCTGAATCCCAAAACCAAGCAAATCATTATATATAGACCTGGCTTGCCGGCTAAAAATAATTTTCCGGATGAAAATATTGCATCCATTGATCAAGATGAAAAAAATAATTTATGGATTGGAACCTGGAATAGCGGATTAGTCAAGTTCAATCCTGCCGAGCAAAGTTTTATTCAGTTTAAAAGTAATCCGTCGGATAAGCATTCAATTTCAAATAACAGGGTTTGGAATATTTTCAACAATGGAGATGGAACTCTTTTGCTGAGCACTTATTCAGGCATGGATATTTTTAATACCAGCACAAATGAAATCGATCCCTACTCGGATGTTCTCCAAAAGTTTAACATTAATTTTACGCTTATTCTCCGCCAAATAATTAAAGACCGCAAAGGAAATTTATGGATAGGAAGCTATAACTATTTAGGCCTTTTTTTAATTCAAAACAATCATAGTCAAAACAATATTATTCGATTGATGAATGAAGATGACGATAACAATTCATTAATATCGAATAGAGTAAGGTGGCTGTATGAGGATAGAAGCGATAATCTGTGGGTAGGAACCGAAGAGGGCTTAAGCAAGCTGCCTTCATATAAGCCCTTTATTCAATATCTTTATAATCCGATAAGCCGTACGGGACTTGGAGGAAAAGTTGTAAGCAGCATAACGGGCAATAAAAAAGGTACAGTTTGGGTTGGATTTGGCGGCGGAGGATTTGATCGAATTGATTTAAATAAAAATGCTATTACACATTTTAAAAATGTTCCAGGCAATTCCAACTCTCTTTCCGTTAACGATGTTGTATCACTCTATCTTGATCGTAAAGGCATTTTGTGGATTGGTACCCTATACGGCGGTTTAAACAGGTTTGATCCTGTTTCAAAAAAATTCAAAGTCTATCTTCATAATCCAAAGGATAGTTTAAGCATTGCATCCAATTGGGTGCAGCAAATAATCGAAACGTCCAACTCCAGCTTACTTGTTGGAACGAACGACGGACTGCAAATTTTTGACCGCAAGGCCCATAAGTTTCTTCACTTTTCAAATTACCTGAAGGATAAATCTACAGCACTTCCCCGAAATCTTCCTGTAAACGCTTTGTTTGAAGATAGTGATCGAAATATTTGGATAGGAACCTGGCTTCAAGGGCTTTACAAATACGATTTTCAAAGCGGCAAAATATTTCATTATTTGCCTGATACTAAAAATCAGTTCGGTATAAGTTGTAATAAAGTAACTTATATCACTGAGGATTCTAAGGGTTTTATTTGGATTGCCACTCATAGCGGAGGCATAAATAAATTCGACAAATTATCGGGTAAGTTTTATCAATACACAACCAGGAATGGCCTTCCGAACGATGTTGTATTTGGAATTCAGGAAGATAACACCGGCTGCTTATGGATTAGTACGCTTAACGGATTAGCTAAATTTAATCCGCAGGATAAGTCGTTCCGGGTTTATGATCAGTCCGAGGGCATTATTCATAACCAATTTAATTGGCGTGCAAGCTACAAAGATGAAACAGGAAAGATGTTTTTTGGAGGATTGAAAGGTTTCATATCCTTCGATCCTGAATCTATTAAGACCGATTCAAACAAACTTCCAATTGCATTTACGTCGTTTAAGGTTTTTGATAAAGAAGCAACGCTGCCTCAATCGTTGCCCGCAACTAAGGAGATAGTGCTGCAGTATTATCAAAACTTTTTTTCCATTGAATTTGTCGGTCTTGATTTGGCATTGCCTCACAAACATAATTACTCGTACATGCTGGAGGGAATTGATCCGAGCTGGATAAACGCCGGATCAAGAACCACTGCACATTATACAGATATTGATCCCGGTTCTTATAGATTCCTGGTAAAAACCAGTAACACAGATAATGTTTGGAGCGATCCAATTGCCTTATCAATAGTAATTAATCCCGCATGGTGGATGACATGGTGGTTTAAATTAATTATTCTGATAGGATTAGTACTCTTAGGTTTCTTGGTGTACAAATATCGTGTAAACCAACTACTTAAAATTGAGCGAATCCGTTATAATATTGCTAGTGATTTGCATGATGAGATTGGAAGTAATCTCAGCAGTATTTCTGTTGATGGCCAGATGCTGATGAAAAGTAATTCTCTTACGGAATATGAACATGGGCTATCCTCGGATATAGCTAAAACTGCTTCACTTACGCTCGATGCAATGAGGGATATCATCTGGTTCATTAATCCGAAAAATGATGAAGGGGAGGATCTAATTTTTAAAATGAGAGAAACTGCAGCCAAACTTTTAGTCGGAATGGAATGGTACCTAAATGCTGCCGAGGGAATCAAGTTTGAATCATTTTCATTGGAACAACGAAGAAATATATTTCTAATCTACAAGGAAGCGCTGACAAACGTCATTAGACACTCAAAGGCAAAAAAATGTATTATTGAGATCGGCGGTCAATCTGACGAATTGAATCTTTGTGTTCAAGATGACGGTAATGGATTCAATCCTAAACATTTTGATAAAAGTACCGGCTTACTAAGCATGATGAATCGAGCTGAAAAAATTAATGGGACTTTAGTTATTGATAGCTTACCCAGTAAAGGCACAACTATCAGTTTGAATGTAAAATCTAAAAGATGAAATACGCAGCTTTTTTATGTGGTATGTAAATAAATCTGCCAAAAATTACAAATGCCACAATCATGGTATAGAAGAATCAGTTTTTTGGTAATATTTTAATAGTAACAGATAATGAAGAAAATTCCTCCTTTGGAGAGTCATTTAACAAGCATATGGCTGGTAGAAGATAATCTTCAGTACCGAAAATCGTTAGCCGGATTAATAAACGGTACAGAAGGCATGCATTGTCCGCATTCTTTCATTTCATGTGAAGAAGCGATAAAAGCGTTATCCGAACACCCCGCTCCTAAAGTTATTTTGCTCGATATAGGCTTACCGGGGATTAGCGGAATTCAAGGAATTGAGAAATTCAAAGAGCTTTCTCCATCAACATTAATAGTCATTCTAACTATTTATGATGATAGCGATAAAGTTTTTGATGCTTTGTGCGCCGGTGCATCAGGTTATCTTCTAAAAGATTCCACTCCAGAAAAAATAATCGATTCAATAAAGGAGGTTCTTGCAGGCGGGGCACCAATGAACATGAAAATTGCTCATAAAGTGCTCGAACTATTTGCGCAATTCAAAAAGAAAAAAGCCGATTATGGGTTGACTGAACGGGAAAAGGAAATTCTTCAGCACACGGTAGCCGGTTTAACTAAGCAGCAAATTGCAGATAAACTGTTTTTAAGCTTCCATACTGTAAATACTCACCTTAAAAACATTTATACCAAGCTTCATGTAAATACGCTATCAGGTGCTGTCTCAAAAGTTTATAAAGAAAATATACTTTAGCTGCTCAGCATGATGCCGCCTTTGTTTTGTAAAGTGTTATATAATTTTGAGCACCACGCCAGGTTATGGGCTTACAAGATACGATAACTGTCCAACAAAAATAATTATTACGTCCCTAGCGAGACCTGTAGAAACTGATTGTTTGTATTGTTCAACTGATGATATTCTGTCCCTCACACATATGCGTCAACTTAATTTTGTTTGTTCTTTTTATAATTCCTTAATTCTCAATGAATTATTTTTTTCTCAAATGGATCAAATTTTATGATAGAACTCCTAGCGGAGTTCGTTATTGTGAGGGATTATTTATACTACAAACATTTAACTCCTAACGGAGTTAAAACCTCCCTTGTCTTCGCTCCAGAGGAGCGAAATGATTGTAGAAAAACATATCCCCCCAAAAGAGTGTGCTCCGTAGGAGCACTATATTCCGAATTTTAATAAGGATTTTAAGAAATATTTACAAAGGAGAACTTTATTAAATCTTCTTTGAGTTGACACCTATGTGTTTCTCACAGGACAAAGAGCCTTTAGTATATGTTTAACTCAACTATAATCCCGTTAGGGATTTAATATTGATAGAACATTTTTGGACACCAATACAAGATACCACAATCATGCGATTGTACGTGCTGCAATGTTATAATATTTTTCTAATCAGGACGATTATCATTTTGAATATCTAATTATTTCTTTACTATAAACTAAATATTGGAGGATGCTATGAAAATAAAATCGCTACTCATTTTTGTTTTTTTCGTTTTTTTAACTGTTGCTAATTCTTCAATGGTTAAAAATATTGCTCACCGCGGGTGTTCCTCGCTTGCACCGGAAAACACTTATGCAGCCTGGGTTAAGGCAATTGAAAAAGGTGCAGATTACTTTGAACTGGATATTCAGCTATCAAGCGATGATTCATTAGTTATTATGCACGATGACACAGTTGATAGGACTACTGACAGTACAGGTACTGTTAGCTCATTAACCTATGCACAGCTTCGTGCCCTCGATGCCGGATCTTGGTTTAGTTCTGAATTTACAGGTGAAAAAATTCCGTCATTTTCAGAAGCGCTTGAACTTTCAAAAACAGATGGAAGCATTGATATTGTCGCTGAAATAAAATCAACAAATCTTAATATCGTTCCAAAAGTTGTTGCAATGATTCAAGCTTATGGGATGCAAAGCCGGGTTATTGTTTCAAGCTTTACACAATCGCAATTGACTATTTCCAAATCACTCGATCCATCAATTGACGTTCAGCTTTTTGGTACTATTACAAATGCAATGATTGATCAGGTAGCTTCGATGAACGGCGAATGGGTTGGAAGCGGCGGTACTATAACACAGGCTTTAATCGATTATGCGCATTCTAAGAATATTTTATTTAACGCATGGACAATTAATTCCGGCAGCCAGATGCTGGCGCTAATAGCACTTGGTATTGATGGGATTACAACAAACTTTCCCCAAACTTTTGTTGCCGTAACAGATTCCACACCTCCATCGGATGTGGTGGTTAATTCAGCTTTATCAACCGGCGAAACTGATATAACGTTAAGCTGGCAGGCTGCAGTTGATTCACAAAGTGCTATTTCAAACTATGAAATTTATCGGGACATTATTCCCAATCCCGCCGTTTTGTATATGACCGTTGGAGACACAACGGAATTTGTTGATCACACTCTAACCGAAACTCAGATTTTCTATTATCGAATTAAGGCAGTTAATGGGGCCGGATTAAAAAGCGTGAACTATAGTAACGAAGTCTCCGCAACCACTTCAACTGATGTAACCAAGCCGGTTGTTTCTTTTGTATCATCACAAGGAGATACTTCCACAGTTTACGTTGAATTTAATGAGAGAGTGGATGAAACAACATCCGAGACCACAACGAATTACACGATCAACAAAAGTGTGGCTGTAATCGGTGCGGAACTTTTAGTAGATCAAAAAACCGTAAAGCTGACCACTACTCACTTGCTTGATACTTCCTACACTATCACTGTAAAAAATGTTAAAGATAAAGCTGCTGCGCCAAACACCATGGTTACTGCATCGATAATATTTTTGCATGTAAACAGTAATTCCGATTTTGTTGCCTACTATCAATTGGATAATGTAAGCATAGTTGGTGCAGACACATTGGTTATTGATGCAACATCTAATCTAAACAACGGCTTATCTAAGAACGGTCCGGTCATCGGAACCGGATATTTGGGAAATGCAATGGAGTTTGATGGTGTGGACGATTACGTTCAGTTCGCAAGTTCTCCATCCTTCGATATTGGCGGATCGGCAGTTACAGTTTCGGTTTGGACAAAATTAGCATATCTGCCAAGTCAACTAACGTTTCCGTTTGGTCCTTTATTCGATTCGGAATCAGATCAATATGTTTTATATGAAGATCGAGGAAATAACGAATTGCGCTTCAAAGTAACCACGAATGTAAAAGCAGAAAGGCCCGGAATTCCTGCATCGGCACTGGTCACAGATCAATGGATACATGTTGTAGGTGTTTATGATGGATCAGGCGCTAAAATTTATTTAAATGGTGAACTTAAGGATACTCATCCTATCACTGGAACAGTTAATACCGGTCAAGTTGCAATGCTTGGTAAAAGTGGTACAAGCGGAACCCCATCATACTTCAAAGGAAGTATTGATCATGTTTTAGTTCTCAATAAAGCGTTATCAGAAACTGAAGTAATGGATTTGTATTCAAAAACCAAATCTGCAGGTGTCGATCCCAGACCTTCAGATGTTGTATTAGATCCAACTTCTGTTGATGAAACAGCAGTTACACTATCATGGAGTACGGCCACAACCTATGAGAGTGTGATTATGGGTTATGAGATTTATAGGGATGTTGCTGTCGATCCAACTACTCTCATTGCAACAGTAGATAGAACCCAGACCAGCTATGTTGATAATACAGATACTGAAAATCAGACGTTTCACTATCGTGTTAGAGCAAAAAATTCAGCTGCATTGTACAGCCCCAGCTATAGTAACGAAGTTACTGCATTAACTGCAGCCGATACTAAAGTTCCAAAGGTTGTGTATATAACTTCACGCGAAGAGAATACAAAGGTAGTGGTTGAATTTAACGAGTTACTTGATGAGACGAGTGCGGAGGATGTTAATAATTATGCGATTACTAATGGTATTAGTGTTGTAAAAGCTGATCTTGGTGTTGATGGCAAAACGGTTATTCTTGAAACTTCGCCGTTGGCGGTTGGCTCGTATGAGCTTGTGCCGACAAATATTAAAGATAGAGCAGCTGTACCAAATTCTGTAGTTACCGGCAGCTATTATCCGTTCAGTCACACTGGTTTTCCACAAGATTTAATTGCATACTATTCGATGGATGGAACTCGAGTCGATACTCTTTTTGATGCATCAGGAAATGCCAATAACGGAGTATTCACAAATGGTCCATTGGTTGTAGGAGGTCATTCGGGTAACGCATTAGGATTCGATGGAGTAGATGATTTTGTTCAGTTTGCATCTTCGCCATCATTCGATTCTCCAACCACCGGCGTATCGGTTTCTGCATGGGTTAAGTTAGATTATTTACCAACTGAAATGACAATGGCTTTTGGGCCTGTATTCGATTCTCAAGGAGACCAGTATGTTATTTATGAAGATAGGGGAAACAAGGAACTACGATTCAAAGCTACCACGACGGCTGGCGCTGCTCGCCCAGGAATTCCTCAAGCAGAATTGATTACAGGTAAATGGATTAATGTTGTTGGAACTTTCGACGGTGCAAATGCTAAAATTTATCTCAATGGCATAATGAAAGGAATTCTTCCATTAACCGGAACAATCTTACCAGGTCAGATCGCAATGCTTGGCAAAAGCGGAACTGCAGGTATTCCTGCTTATCTCAAAGGTAATATTGATTACGTAGCGGCGTTCGATAAAGCACTTTCAGATGCTGAAATTTTAGATATGTATAATAACTATAAAGTTCCCGCTGATTACATAATCCCTGTCGAGCTTACTTCCTTTAGTGCAGTGGCTTCTAAAGATAAAATTAATTTGTTTTGGGAAACAGCAACAGAAACTAATAATCAAGGTTACGAGGTCCAAAGAAGTTCGGATAAAATTAACTTTGTTGCAATTGGTTATGTGAGTGGTGCTGGTACATCAACTGAAAAACATAGTTACACTTTCAGTGATAATAATAACACATGGAATAAAGTATACTATCGCCTCAAACAAATTAATTTGGATGGATCATTCTGGTATTCACAGGTGGTTGAAGCAGTTGGAGTAGTGCCGACAGAATTTGGGTTATCACAAAACTATCCCAATCCATTCAACCCGGTAACTACAATTGAGTATCAACTGCCGGTAACTGCAAAAGCATCATTAAAATTATATGATATGCTTGGAAGTGAAATTGCTACTTTGGTGAATGAAGTTAAAGAAGCAGGTTACTACAAGTATTCATTTAATGGTAGTGAATTGGCGAGCGGTACATATTTCCTAAGAATGCAGGCGAATGATTTTGTTCAAACCAAGAAGCTGACATTAATGAAATAGTCTTTATAGCGTACTCCTTACATGAGAGCGGCTTATTATTTTAATAAGCCGCTCTTATTACTTTAATAAGTAGTTTAATTTATAACCGACTGCATCCCTCAATTTTTCACAACAAATAAGAGAAATTCTTTAAATCTCTCTGGTACTAAAATTGTCTGGTTCATATAAAATCATACTTATTTCTCAATAATAATTAATAAACTTAGCAGGGATGACAATAAGCAAATCGAAATGCTTGTGTTTAAAAATTGGGGTTATCAGTCCTGTTTTAGTGTCATTACTCTTGTATTCTAATGCACTTCCTCAGACGGCCACTCTCGAAACCTCTCTTGTCCTGCAGCAAGTAAACGGAATATCTATTCCTTTTCAAAACGGTATTCCGCTGCCGTCATTTGAGAAACAAAACCGAAAAATTATTGATCTCGCCGGTGCTTGGAGAAAAGAAAGACGCCCTGCTAATAATAATATTTCATTAAGTAAAAGGGATTCTACCGGTTATTCAAATTTAATAACAGAATCCGGCGGAAGACATTTATCAAATTACGATGACTCTGGTTGGGAAACTAAAAATATTCCTGGGGTTGAAAACGAGATGCATTCATATCCAACCATTCCTGAATATTTTAGTGATGGCGTTTGGTACAGAAGAACTTTCAACGTTGAAGCGGCTGATTCCGGAAAATTAGTAAAATTGGTTTTTCTCGCA
Organism: Ignavibacteria bacterium RIFOXYB12_FULL_35_14; assembly: GCA_001803045.1. Lineage (GTDB taxonomy): Bacteria > Bacteroidota > Ignavibacteria > Ignavibacteriales > Ignavibacteriaceae > XYD12-FULL-36-8. Next base: position 10,371 of record MHAR01000078.1, read on the forward strand.
GTGAACTACATTGCCGATGTTTGGGTCAATGGAAATTATTTAGGTTATCATGAAGGAGGTTATACATCATTTGCTTTTGATGTTTCATCTGCATTAAAATATGGTGAGACAAACACACTTGCAGTTCGAGTTGATTTAATACCGTGGGGGGAAAGAAACGATATTATCCCTTACAATACGGTTGATTGGTTTAATTATGCTGGAATCATTCATGATGTATATTTAGAGTTTTCATCTCCAATCTCTATAATCCGAAGTGATATTGTTCCCTTAAATGTTGGCGGTGATATCCAGAATACATTAGTAATTTATAATAGTTCAGGTAATTATTCAACTGTCGATGTTACAATTCAAGTTTATGAAGCCGCGATTGACTCAGGGAATATCAAATCAGAGTTTTCATATCAATTAACAGGTAACGAAATTTCGATATCGGGGATTACACAAAATTCTCTTTTAATTCAGCGCGACTCCTCTGCCGCCTGGCGAACTTTAGTCAAAATTAATAATCCCAAATTATGGACTCCAAAACAGCCAAATTTATATATCATGAAAGTGACGTTGAAAGAGGGAAGTGAAATCATTGACGAATTTAGCTCGCAGTTTGGCATTAGAACAGTTAAAAACAAAGGCGATAAATTTTTGCTAAATAACAGAGTCGTATTCTTGACAGGCGCAGCTCGGCATGAAGATCATCCAGTTTACGGAAGAGCAGTTACTAAAGACGTTATTTATGATGATCTAAAGATCGTAAAAAGCTTAAATATTAATTTTCTGAGAACAGCACATTATCCAAATCATCCGTACACATACTTGATATTAGATCGGCTTGGCATTACAGCAATGCAAGAAGTCCCAATCTGGCAGATGGATCAAGCCACACCTTGGCTTATCCAAAACAATACGAGGAAGTTGCATCTTCAAATGTTTAGAGAAATGGTCTTTAAAGACTACAACCGCCCAAGCATGATTCTTTGGAGTACGTCGAATGAATGCCACGAGGAAACAAATAGAATAATTTATAACCAAATGGTAGTGGATGATTTAAGAAACAATTATGAAGATCATCGGCTTATATCACAATCCTCAGCGGCTGATAATCCGGGTGCTGCAGACATAACTCAAGGACCACTCGATGTAGCAGGATGGACAATGTACTTCGGGATATTTCATGGTTCTACTTACTTTACGGGAACTTACAATTTCCTTAATCAGGCAAAAACGAACTTCCCGGATAAACCATTGATTGATACCGAGTTTGGATACTGGTCAAACCTGGATGGATCGGAGCAGCAAAAGCAAATTGATGTTTTTAATAATACTTTTTTGGCTTTTAAGCAGCATGCAACGCTGACTTCAGTTGGAAGTATAAATGTAAATGGTTCGCTGATGGCTTGTACCTGGTGGTGTGTATTCGATTGGTATCGTATGAGCTCAAGTTTACAGACTATGGGTCTTTATCAAATGGATCGAACAACTGCTAAACCTGTTGCTGCAACACTTAAAGCTGCATATTTGCCGTATTATAATATGGATGGAGTGTTGACCGATGTTGAGAATGAAAGCAGAATCATGCCCGATACGTTTGAATTGATGCAGAACTATCCGAACCCATTTAACCCAACTACTAAAATTAGTTGGCAGTCGGCAGTCGGCAGTTGGCAATCCTTGAAGGTTTTTGATGTTCTTGGTAATGAGGTTGCGACACTAGTAGATGAATATAAATCTCCCGGTAGCTATGAAGTTGAGTTTTCAACCGAGGGCGGATACGCCTCTGGCGTATATTTCTATCAGCTTAAAGCTGGTTCATATTTAAGCACAAAAAAACTTGTATTATTAAGATAGCTGTAGTACATCGTTTTAATAAAGATGAGTGCTAATAAAAATAGAATAACAAAAAAATAAATTGCTAGATAATTTTTCAATATTGGATGTTTTGATACTGATATTTTACGTAGTAACAATATTAGTGATTGCATTTTATTCATCAAGGAAAAAGGAAAAAGATTTTTCAGGTTATTTCTTGTCGGGGAAAAATGTTGGATGGATTGCAATCGGTATGTCAATTTTTGCTACAAACATATCAAGCGAGCATTTTATTGGTTTAGCCGGATCAGGAGCGACAAGGGGTCTTGCAGTTGCACAATTTGAATTGATGGCAATATTTATTTTAATCTTGCTAGGCTGGTTTATAGCTCCAATTTATTTGAAATCTGGTGTAACAACGGTTCCTGAATTATTTGAAAAGAGATTTGATTCTAGAAGCAGAAAATTTTTAGCAGGCTTATCAATCGGAATTTATTTCTTAACTAAAATTACGGTCACTTTATTAGCCGGTGGAATACTTTTTTATAAAATGTTTGGATTAAGCATTTACACCTTTGCAATACTAATTATACTTGTTACCGGCGTGTACACAATTATTGGCGGAGCTACTGCTGTATTAAAGACACAGGTAGTTCAAGCATTTATATTAATATTCGGAGCTGTTTTACTTACCGCGTTTGGATTGTACGAAGTTGGTGGATACTCCGGGCTTAAAGCAAAGTTGCCTGCAGATTATTTTAGTATGTTTAAGCCTATAACCGATCCGGATTTTCCCTGGACAGGAATAATTTTTGGCGCACCTATAATTGCCTTTTGGTATTGGTGCACCGATCAATACATAATTCAAAGAATTTTAGGTGCTAAATCTATCGAAGATGCAAGGAGAGGATCGCTTCTTGCAGCATTATTAAAAATATTACCATTGTTCATTTTGGTAGTTCCTGGTTTAATTGCATTTGCTTTATTTCCTGAAGTAGTTGGGGACGAAGCATATCCCGCATTGCTCTCAAGCAATATTCTGCCAATTGGAATAAAAGGACTAGTAGTTGCGGGACTTTTATCTGCAATTATGTCGTCATTATCCGGAGTCTTCAATACAATTGCCACACTTTTTGTAAATGATTTTTATTTACCCAGAAATCCTGAAGCAAACGAAAGAAAATTAGTTTTAGCAGGAAGATTAGCTACTACGTTTGTAGTTGTTGCAGCAATACTTTGTGTTCCGTTAGTTAAAGCAATTAATTCTCAGATGTATTTGTTCTTGCAAAGTACGCAAGCATTTATAAGTCCGCCAATTGCTGCAGTATTTATATTTGGACTTTTATTTAAGAAAATCTCGTCACGAGCAGCATTTATTACTTTAATTGCAGGTGAAGTTATAGGGCTTTCAAGATTTGCAACTGATTTATTAATTAACCTGGGATATGTTAATCATCCTTTGTTGTTAGCTTATTCAAGTATAAACTTTCTACACTTTGCTATTTTCTTATTCTTGACTTGCGCTACTCTTTTGTTTTTGATAAATTTTATTACGCACTCAAAGAATATAAAAGAAATGAACCATTTAGATTATTCTGTCAGGGAGAGTATTCTCGAAATTCCACCATTCAATAAAATCAGCAGCTCAAGAACAAGTTTTATTATGTCGGGGTTCATTCTATTAATTATTATTGGTGTATGGAGTTTATGGAGTTAAAAATTTAATGACGAACTTTAATCAACAATGCGATCAAATTATATTTTTTAATATTGGTCGTAATTTTATTCAATCTATAACTAATGGAGGAAAGTTATGAAAAAACTTTTCGTTTTACTTTTTGTTCTCGGGTTTGTGGGACTCTTACAAGCACAATGGGTATTTGAGTCCTTCGACAATGCTGTTGGTCCTGTTGCAGGTGCCACCGGTCCCTTATTTGCAGATGTTGCCGTACTGAATACTAATTTTTATGCGAATGGACTAACAGCTTTTATGGATCTTACAAATGATCCTGATCATATGGAAGGTACTGGTTCTATGAAAATCGACTATAGGGTGGAAGCCAGAGATGGTTGGGGGGGATATTGTGTTAGAACCAACTATCATGATTTCGATGTTACTCAGTTACCCAACATAGATTTATCTACTGGTACACATCTAAAACTGCGTTATAAAGTTCTTACTCCTGCAGATACATCACAGGATGGAACTGTTTTTATGGAAATAAAGCTCGCAGAAATAGATGAAGCAGGCAATAGAGATCTATGGCTTCATCATATGGCACTTAATCCTTTCGACGCCTCTGGTACTTGGCAGGAAGTTACTATGCCTTTAGAAAAAAACGCCGATAACACGCTTGGTTTCTCACTTCAATTTGGAGGAGGAGATGGAGAACTCCAGTTGGATAAGGTAAGGGGTTTAGAGATGTCGGTGGTGTATATTACTGCTGGTGGTACAGTTAATACGCCCTTTGCAACTGGTTCAATTCTTATTGATAAATTAGAACTTGTTGGCAATCGTTACAGTCCATTTCAAACATTTGACAATGCCGCAACAGACGTATTTACATTTGATGATATGAGCTGGGCTGGTCCTTCCGGTAAGGGTTCAGTAGTTTTATCTAACAATACCACTGATTTTGTAGAGGGCACTGGTTCAATGCAGCTCGATTATACTGTTAATGCATCTCAAGGCTGGGGTGGTTATATTAACATGACGGACACTACATGGGTGTTCCCAGATAGCTTTGCCAATCGAACTGCTTTAGTTCTTTATGTAAAGAATGTTAACCCGTTAACTGGGACAACCCCCCAGCGTGTCACATGTCGCTTTTTCTTAATGGAAAATAGTACTGGTGCCAACGAAGATTGGGTAATTGAAGTCCCGATCAATTTTGAGGAAGCTGGTGAATGGACACGATATTACCTTCCATTAAAGCAAGATACAGTTTGGACTGATAGCGCAGGAAAAACTCGCTTCCCGCAAACTGGTTTTGCTCAAACTTGGTGGAGTATAACCGGAGACAACATTTTTAACCAAGGATCAATTACCGGTTATAAAATAGAATTCTCTGCTGGTGGAAATGACTATGGGCCTCAAAACGAAATATTTACCGGACAAATTCTTTTTGATGTTCTTCAACAGTCTGGTTTCAAGTTTGATGATACGGAAGCACCTGCTGCTCCAGTTGTACAAGTGATTATGAGTTCTTTTTCAAATCTGGTAACATGGATAGATGTTCCCGGCGAAACCGGTGAAACGTATTCCATTTATTACAGCGCAAATCCAATTACGGATGTTGCTGCAGATGGTGTAGAGCCACTTTATACGGTAAGTGCTATACCTGAAAATACCTCAGTGTATGTGCATCAATTTTATTCTGCTAAAATTGATAAAGACAGGACATTCTATTACGCTGTAACTTGTAAAGATTTTGCAGGTAATGTTAGTTCTGCAGGAACCTTTGGGCCTGTGACTAATAAGGCAAAAGGAGTTCCCACAGTTTCTATCAATCCTCCAACTGCATTCGTTGCTGATGGTAACATAAGTGAATGGGATGGTATCACACCGTTTGTTATGTCTGCTGCTTTAGGAACAGCTAATGTTCCTCCACCTCCCCAGGTTGTAGATGGAGATGCTGATTGTTCTGCTGAAGTGAAAGTAGCATTAGATAATACTTATTTATATGTAATGATGGATGTTACTGATGATGCTGTTTTCTGGGTTGATGATGCTTCTACTTGGCAAAATGATGCAGCAGATTTATATATTGGATTTTATGATAGTACAGAAACTCACAGAGCTTACTGGCGCGGTACTAAACCAGATTATCATATAAGATTTGGTAAGTTCAAAATACGTAATGATGGTGGTGGTGCAGAATGTGATTCAGTAATAGCAAATGGGAACACGGATATCGTACCAATTGGAGGTAGTGAGAATTATTATTGGGGAGAAAAATTCCCATCAGGATATATCATTGAAGCAAGAATACCATTAATAGATCTTGCAACAAAGAGAAACAGTCCTTCTCAAACAACAGATGTAATTAGCTGGAAGGTTGGAGATAGAATTCCTTTTGACATCGGAATAAATGATAATGACGGTAATGAAGCGGATGCAGGTCACGCAGGAGTAGATAGAGAAGGTATGATATTTTATTCGCCTTCCAATAGGGATAATGGATGGCGTTATGTAGATTCATGGACCTATACCTGGATATCAGATGAAGTTACAGGCGTTGATGATCAGCCAAACTTAGTTAACGTTTATAATTTAAATCAGAATTATCCCAATCCATTTAATCCAAGCACTAAGATTACATATTCTATTGCAGAACCGGGATTAGTAAGTATAAAAGTATTCGATATTCTTGGAAGACAAATTGCTGATCTAGTAAACAAGCAGCAATCTGCAGGAAC
>MHAR01000079.1 GCA_001803045.1 Ignavibacteria bacterium RIFOXYB12_FULL_35_14
GAGATGTAAAAATTTCAACGAAGTGTTTGCATTGAAATAAAACTCAATCCAGCTCTATAAACTCCTTAACCACTTCCACAAACTCCTCCGCTTTCTCCAGATGCACATTATGTCCAGCGTTTTTTACAATTACATGTTTTGCTGAGGGAATGATTTTACGAGCTTAGAATTTATTAAAGAGGTGTTTTGGAATTAACAACATCATTAGTCTATTTTTGTAAGGAAAAGCTAACATATGTTAGGAAAACCTTACAAAGCAGGAGTTAAGAAAAATGGTAATTCATAGAGTTCTGGATATTTTATTTTCAACCTGGTCAAATATTGCAGTGCTACGGGTACTTAATGAAGTCAAGATAGGCTTATCAGGTAGAGAAATTGCAAAGCAATCGGGAATGAGCGCTCCCTCTTGTCTTGAAGCACTTTCCACTCTCGAAAACTTAAACATTGTGTCCCGTCAGCGAGGTGGAAGAGGGCATTTCTTTTTTTTAAATCGAGAGCATTTTCTGGTGAATAAAATTGTAATTCCTAATCTTAATTTAGAAAAATTATTCATTTCCTCTCTTTTGAAAAACATAAAACTAGGATTAAGAAAACACTCTGTGAGTGTAATTTTATTTGGAAGCACTGCAAGAGGTGAAGAAAAAGTTGATAGTGATTTAGATATTTGTATTGTTTTTAAAAATGCAGCAGCGAAAATCGAACTCGAAAAGGTAATTACTGATTTAAGTTTTTCACTTAAGAAGAAGTACGGCGTCTCTTTGGCACCTTTCTATATATCTGAAAGGGATTTTGTTAAAAAAGCCAATGCCAAAAAATCACCAGTGACAAATATTATTAAAGAAGGTAGACTTTTATTCGGCAAAACTATTATACAGATGATACATGGTTAGAAAAGCAACAAAAAAACAAGTAGATAGGGTCAAGTCGAAAGATTATCAAACAGTTGCGAAAAGTTTTTATGACGGTGCAGAAGTTGCTAAAGAATACGAATACTGGAATGCTTCAGGTGTGTTAATTATCCATTCTGCTATCGCTTATTCTGACGCTATTTGTATAAAGTATGCTGGTGTTAAGAGTCAAGGTGAAGATCACATTCAAGCTGTATCATTGCTTAAAGAAATATTAGCATCTTCAGATGAAAATAAAAAAGCATTTCAAAACCTCGAAAAAATGATAGCTCACAAGAATTCTGTTTCTTATAGCGGTGAAGTATATGAAGCTAAGGATATTGATTTACTATGGAAGCATCTTGATAGATTTAAAACCTGGGCTGAGGATTTGTTGAGAAGATGAATGACTATTGAGCTATTTATCTTCCTAAAATCCATTAGCAACTCTCACAAACTCCTCCTGCTTCTCAATATGCACAACATGCCCGGCATTTTTTATAACAACATGTTCTGCCGAGAGGAAGGATTTTGCATGTTAATAAATTAATTTCACTCATTTTATTATTATTTTTAAGCAAAAGTTTTAGAATAAAAATTATGAAACCATTAGTAACCCTGCCCGCACACTTTGATGGCAATGCAATCATACTTGATACTCCCTTTACCTTGCAGCCGGATGACAAATTATTAGTGACAATATTAAAATCTGAAATTAATGCGGATGAAAGGGAAGAGTGGAATGCTTCATCTTTATCTCAACTGAATAAAGCATATTCTACGGATGAACCGGAATATTCACTTTCATTAGTTAAAGAGCCAAATCCGGAAAATAAAAATGAAAGAAGGTGATGTTGTCATTGCAGCTCTGCCTCAAGCAGATGGAAAAACAAAATTAAGACCAGTTTTACTTCTTCGTCAACTTCCATCACCATATAATGATTATCTGGTTTGCGGAATCAGCTCCCAGATTAAACAAATGATTTCCGATTTTGACGAATTGATCGCCCGAAAGACAATGACTTTCAGCGGAGCGGAATAATTAAGGAATCAATAATTCGGTTAAGTTTCCTCGCAGTTATTTCAGCAGATACGATTGCCGGAACAATTGGTAAAATATCGGAACACCGTCATCAAAAATTATTGAAAAGATTGAGTGATTACCTCATGAAAAAATAATTTCTTCGGGATATTTTTTAGTCAAAAGATACCATCTTTACCCCCGTTAAATGCCCGTTAACCACTTTTACAAATTCTTCCGGCTTCTCAAAATGAACTATATGCCCGGAATCTTTGACAATTTCATGACGGGAGTTAATTATTTTTTCCCTCAGTTCTCGGTTGATATTTGAAAATTTGGAATCCATTTCCCCGGTTATAAGTAAAGTTTTACACTTAATATAATCCAACTTATCGTGCAACGGTAGCATTACACCCGTTCCAAACCCTCCAAGAGAATTTATCAGACCAATTTTATTATTTCGGAGCTTTGCTGCTTTAGCTTTCGACAATTTTTCTTCTGGAATTGATTTAAGAGTTGAGAATAAATCTTGACTCATCCAAAACTTAAAAAACTCTTCAAGCGATTTTTTTTCTATTATTTCGATGACCTGCTCATCATGAAGTATTCTCTCATTCCTTAGCTTCTCGTCAACAATCCCCGCACTTGTACTTTCTAAAATCAATCCCGATAATTTATCGGGATATTGTGCGGCATACGATAAAGCTGCTCTTCCGCCCATAGAATAGCCCATGAGAATGAATCGCTCTTTTGTAAAATGTCTGAAAATGTCATCGAGTTGGGCAATCATTGAAGGCGTTTTATAATGTTCTAATTCGTTTGGAGCATCGCTTTTTCCGTGTCCAATCAAATCTATAGCGACATAAGAAAAATTATTACTGAGAAGGGGAATTATTTCCTTCCAATCATTTGTCGAGCCAGTGAAACCATGCAATAGAAAAACAAATGTGGATTCTTTTTCTGAAGAAGGGAAGTACTCAACATTTATCCTAACGTTCGATGTTTGAATTATCAAAACAGTTTTTTCGATTTGTGATTATAAGTTGAAATGACCTTTTCAAAATATTTTCGGCGGAGAGAAAGAGATTCAACCGCATTAGTTTTTAATTCCAGAACGGAAAAGGAATTATTATTTGCAGCTTGCTTGAGTAACCGTCTGAAATTCTGCCAGTTTTTCACAAGCTTATAATTCCCTCCATATGCTTGAATGAAGACCTTAAATTCTAAGTCATGTGGTGTTACAAAGTATTTTTCAAATATCTTTTTGTAGTTTGATATTGGCAGCACCTCAAATATTCTTCCACCATTATTGTTGATTAAAATGATCGTAAGTGGAATGGAATATTTTTTTGCTGTGAGAAGACTATTGAGATCGTAATAAAAAGCAAGGTCACCGGTTAGCAAATAAGTTTTTCTTTTTGATGATTGAGCAATACCCAAAGCCGTTGAAGTGATACCATCAATTCCGCTCGCACCGCGATTATGAAAGATAGTAATTCTCTTTTTCATCAATGGAACCGATAAATCTAAATCCCTAATTGGCAAACTGTTCGATACCATCAGGTTAGAGCCGTCCGGAATTGCTTTTATAAGCTCGCTCACAATTCTGATTTCATTTGGGAAAGAAGCTGTCTCTATTATTTCTCTTTTAATTTTAGATGCTGCTTTTTCTATTTCAAGAAATCCGTTTAGCCATTCCTTATTATTTTTTTGCTGTGCATTATGTGTAATCAATGATGATAATTCTCTGCAGAATGTTTCAGGATCGCAAACTGCAACCGATGATGATTTATCCTTAGGATTATTCCAATCGCCGAATTTGTTTACCAATAATTTTTTGCTTGAACAATCGGCAATAAAGTTAGACAGAGCTTTCGATGAAAAATTTCTCCCGAACTGAATCATGAATTCGGGTTTGTGATATTTTATAAATTTCTCCGACCGTAAATATGAATCGTAGCTTGTTAAAACGTTTTGATTCGTGTGTGCAGAGAATCTCATATTTGAAGCTGCATCAGCAAAAATGGGATAGCCGGTTTGTTCTGAGAGTTTAATGCATTCTTTAAAAAATCCTTCGGCATAACTATCCAATCCAATAAGAATAATTCCTTTGGGATTGTCTTTTATTTTTTTTGAAATAAGTTGAAGAGTTTTCTTGCTAATTGGATTTTCGCCCACATCATGATTCAATGAAATTTTAGAAATGCTTCGAATGATTTTTAATTCAACTTGAGTTATCTCATCGGTAAATGAATTTGGCTCAAATGGTTCTTTAAAAGGGAAATTGATATGAACCGGTCCGACATTTTTGATGGAACATTCGACTACAGCTCTTCGGGCAATATTCTTGATGTCATTCAATCTTTTTTTATTTACTTGCGGTAAACCTGCATCTGCAAACCAGCGAATATGATTTTTGTAAATGTTGTTTTGATTAATTGTTTGATTAGCCCCGACATTCTGTAATTCCGGCGGACGGTCAGCAGTGCAAACAATTAATGGAATTTTATTTTGATATGCTTCAATTATTGCAGGGTAAAATTCCGCCGCTGCCGTACCAGAAGTACACACTAGCACAACTGGATAAATTATAGCTTTTGCTAAGCCGAGCGCAAAAAATCCGCCGCTGCGTTCATCAATTATGGCAAATGATTTTATCTTTTTATTTGTAGCGAAAGCATAAGTTAGTGGTGTGCTTCTGGAACCCGGCGATATGCATGCATACTTAACACCTGCATTCACAAATTCTGCGACCAAAGTTTCAGCCCACAATATATTTCTATTTACTTTTATTTTTTTCATTAAAAAAGGATAAGATGACTCTTAACTTTAGTTCGGTTTCTTCAAATTCTTTTTCGGGGTCGGATCCTTCAACGATGCCGCAACCGGCATAAGCAAATAATTTATTTTCATGCAGCAAAGCTGAACGGATGCCAATTACAAATTCTCCTTCATCGTTAAGGTTAAAATAACCAATCATACCGGAATATAAACCGCGTTTATAATCTTCATTTTTTTTAAGTAAGCTCAAAGCTCTATCTCTCGGTTCACCGCAAATTGCACCTGTAGGATATATCGCCTCAATAATTTCAAACATGCTTGTGTCAGCAGTTAATTCTGATTGCAGGGTTGTATATAGGTGTTGAATATTCTGTAATTTTTTAATGGGAATTTTATTTGTAAAAATTTTCGTGACATATTTAGAAATAGCTTTTTTAATTTGATGAACAACCAAATCATGCTCACGGTTTAGTTTTGAACTGGATATCATCTCTCTTTCAAGTTGCTTTTCCTCATCTGAATTTTTACCGCGTGAAATAGAGCCTGCAAGGACATCAATTGTAACTTTTTTATCATGAAATTTAATTAATCTCTCAGGACTGGCACCAAAAAAGGTTGAATTATTATTATGATAAATAAAAGTGGAGCAGCCGGAGTAATTATCGGAGAAATACTTTCTGATTTCATCCCAGCTCGGTTCTGCTGACAACACCATATCAACCCTGCGGGAAAGAACGATTTTGGAAATCTCAAAGTCAGAAAGCTTATCTAATGTTTCAGCGACAAGTGTTTTCCATTTCTTTTTGTCTTTAGGTGAAAGTCCTTTAGCCGTCAAGATGATTGATGCTTTGTTTTCAATTTTATTTTGAAGGTTGATTATACTTTCGAACCGTTGTGAAAATATGTCAGTCTGCTTTTTTATTGATGAAGTCTGATTAACGAAGTTATAGAAAAGATTATGTGAATTCGATTTTTTTACAAGAAGGAATTCCGGCACAAACCAATCGGAATCCTTAAAATCCTCCCATTCTTCTTCCGAATGCTCTGCAGTAAACTTCATACTGCCGCAAATTAAGGGAAAATTATTTTGTTCTTCGCTCCAATTGCTGATCACTTTGTTCTTCAATTCTCGAACAGATTTGCTGATTGCTGAAAATCTTCCCAAACCATTGCTGGACATTTCTAATGCCGTACCAAGTCCGGTTAAAGAAAAATTTTCGTGTGCATTTTCGAAGTAAAAAAATCTTTGATAATTCTCAATAAATGCTGAAAGCTTGTTCTCTATTCGGAAATCGATTGCGGGAAGCTTATAACTAATCAAATCATCAGAAAATTCTTGTCTGCCGATCACGTTTTTATATTCGGTAAGAAAATCGATGAATTGGTTAACTATGTCGTTTAAGTTACTTGTCATGTTTTAATTTAATTCTGAAAAATGTATCACATGTAAAATTACTAAAAGATTATATCCTCTTCTATCGTTTCAAGTATATGTAAATAACTTTCATAACGTTCAGAGGTAATTTGGCTATTCTCTACAGCTTCAACGACCTTACATCCCGGTTCGTGATTATGCGTGCATGTGTTGAATTTACACTTGGCAGCATATTCTCCAAACTCTAAAAAATAATGACACAAATCCTCTTTTCTGATTCCGAATGGATCAATTTCTCTAATCCCCGGTGTGTCAATAACAAAAGTATCCTTATCAACTTTAAGCTGAATACTTGTAACAGTCGTATGAAGTCCTTTATCGGTCGAACCGCTCACTTTACCTGTTTCAAGATCAAGATGAGGAAAAATTTTATTTAAAAGGGAAGATTTACCGACGCCTGATTGTCCCCAAAAAATATTTATTTTACCGGAGCATAAAAATCTAAGTTCATCTAAACCTTCGTCGCTGACAGTGCTTGTTGTTAGAACTTTGTACCCGATACCTTTATATAAAGTTACCCAGCTATCCATTGAATCATTTTCATCAAGATCAATTTTGTTAAAGATGATTATTACATTCAGGTGAGAGCTTTCACCCGCAACGAGGAATCTATCAACCACTTTATTGTTGAATGGGGGTTCGGCTGCACTGGTAATTATAAAAAAGTTATCGATGTTTGCGGCAATAATTTGTTCAAGTCTTTCTCCTCTATAACTCGCTCCACGCATCTTGGGGGCTTTCCTGGATAAATAATTTCTTCTTGGATTAATTGTGTGGATTATTCCTGTGCCATCACGGTTCAAATCGAAAAGTACTTCATCTCCAACGATAGCAATATCGGTGTGATAAAGTTTGTCCTTCTTGAGTTGAAATTCTTTTTTGTATTTGCCTTTTAGACCGCAGCGAATCATCTCACCATTTTCAGAAGAACGAACATAGAGGTCTTTACTTTCTACTCTGCAGACAATTCCTTTAATAAAATCTCCTATAAAAATAAAAAAGCGCTACGGAAAAAATATAGCGCTTCTTGAAAAGAATCAAAAGTGGAGTGCAAATTTAAAATCTATAAGTAACGGTCAAAATTAAGTGATTAACCGATACATCTTGAAAAGTGCGGGATAAATTAACGCCATAATTATCACCTAAATCTTTCCACCATCCGTGAGCAAATCCGACATCAATTCCTACCGCATCTTCGGCAAGAAAACCGATTCCTCCGGTAAAATATTTTTTATCAAAATTCTGATCATCTTCTTTGTAAGCAGAGGGTTTTACAAAAAATCCTCCTCGAAGCCTGAGACCTAAATCCGGAACGGTGTACTCAAGGCCAAGATTATAATTTACTACAGTACCTAAAAGATCCTTCACATCCTTATTTACTCTGGCAACATAATCTTCGCCTAAGCCGGCTTTGTTGCTGAATTCAATTTGCGAGTAGTCGATCAACGTGGCTTCAGCTGAGGCAATCAATCCTTTAAAGTTAACAGATAATCCGCCACTCAATTCAAACGGTGTTCGAATTCTATACTCGACTTCATCGCTGTAATCTTCCTGGATAAGGAAATAAGTTTGGTTTGCGTAGTCACTTCTTCCATTAACAATAAATTTTTCTTTTATATCAAATTCTTTAGGGAATTGAACCGTTAATCCGAACCTCGCATTTTGATTAAACTGGTAAAGCATTCCAAATTTTGCATTCCAGCCTTCTAGATCCCATTTTATTAATCTGTTCAAATAAAAAAGTTGGAAATCTGTGGTTTTTGGTTCACCTGGACTCGTTTCTCCCTGATAAATTCCATTAAGATCTTCTTCATAATAATCATTGTTAGATTCATAATTTCCAGTTACAACATTAAGGTTAAGTCCAACAAAAAGATTTTTATAAACTTCGATTGCGCCCGAAAAAGTCCAATTGTTAACCACTCCTGAGTTAAGAATGTTTCCGCTTTGAGTTAATCCGCTCCCGATTATGGTTGTGTCCTTAATGTAATTGGCTTGTGCATCTCGAAGCGGATAACTTAAGTATAAATCATAGGGAATGTTGTTGTTTCTTAAGCTGAAATAGTTTACCCATGAGTCTTTATTATTTGTTCCGTCAAACTTTAAAGCACCTGTTAAGTCGGTAGTATTATGATAGGTCAAACCGAATACGAGACTTCCTCTTGTAGTTGGGACTGGAAACGCAAAGCTAATTCGATTTAGATTTGTATTGCTGTTGGAATAATTAGTTGTGGTTTTGAAAAATTCCGCATCATTCTTAAAGCTTAAATAGGATAGTCCGCCAGAGAGTTCAATTTTTTTGATCAAACCAAATCCTGCCGGATTAAAAAATGCGGCTGATGCATCGTCACTTAATCCAATGTAACTGTTTCCCATTCCTAATGCTCGGGCGTTTGAGCCGAGTCCTGAATAACCAAGTCTTAATGCATCATTTGTATTTTGAGAATAAACTTCATTCTGAGCAAAAGCCAGAAAAAAAAGTAAGATTGCAATGAATGAAATTCTAAAGTTAGCCATTATTTCCTCCCACTGTTTGAGTTTCTATTTCCATCGTTATTTCTAATTGAATTGTTATCTGTGCTTCTTGTATTGGAATTATTGTTATTAGAATTCACCGATGAAGAATTGTTATTGTTTGACGATTTATTGCTGTTAGAATTGGTATTCGAGGAATTATAATTGGTGGAAGCATCTCTACTGGGCGGACTGGTAGTGAGTATCTTTCTATCGTTGTCTGTTCCTCTTCCTTGTCCCTCATTTCGAACTGATGTGGTCGTTCCGTTTTCAGTTCTGATGTAATCGCTTCCAACGGGAGTGCTCGGAGGAGCTAACCTTAACCACCATGGATAGTCGTAAAACGAATAATAATCACCGTAATAAGTTTCAGAATAAAAATCATTTACTGTACTTTCGGATGGGAATTCATCTTCCGGCATCCATAGCACTGTATAGCAGCCGCTCAAAAAGGGCATCGACGAAATCATCACTATTGAAATTAAAATACTTTTTTTCATTTTATTTACCTTCTTCTTCTGCTAGTATCAGAATTTCTTCCTTCTCCTTCGTTCCGAATATCAGAGATTTCCTTTGGTCTCTGATAAGGATCTGATGGAGGAGGAGGATTATAGATAATGATAATTGGTCTTGGTCCTGGTTCGGGGCATCCAGGTGGACCAGGATCTGGTGGAGGCGCTGGTTCCGGCGGATAATATGGTTCATATGGAACGTGCGCAAGTTTTGCGTCATTGGATAATGATAAATACGTATAGCACCCGCTTAGCGTTAAAAATGCTCCGAACAATATTGCTGGTATGAAAATGAAATTCTTCATTTTATTTACCTTCTTCTATCTCCACTACGACTTGTATTACCTGAAGGAGAGGATGATCGAGGCGGTGAAGTACTCCTTGGTGAATTATTACTTGGAGGACTATAAGTTCTCTGCGGAGGCGAATACGACCTCGGAGTCTCTTGGGTTCTTTTTTCAGTTCTTACCTCATTACGATTTCTGGTTTCAGTTTTTTGCCGTGTATTCGAATTATCCTTTTTGATATTCGGAGTGTTCCTATTATTCAATTCTCTTTTTCTTGTATCCTCTTTTCGCGGAGGTGTAGTTTTGTTTTCCTTAGACCTATCTTTGAATACACTTTCGTTTCGTTTCTTCGTTTCGTTTTGACGATTCCTCGGATCCTTTCTTATTGTATTGTCATCGCGTCTATTCCTTGTGCTATTATCGTACACCGGGTTCTTCCTTTTTTCTTCTTTCTTCAAATCGGTTCTTTGCTTATCGAGGTCTTTACTTCTTGAAGTCGTATTTCTGTTAAGAATCGCATCTCTGCTTCGGTCTCGAGTTCTAGTCTCTTTGTTAAGCGTTCTGGAGTCTCGTCCTGTCAAGCCACCTCTTGTAACGTAACTGTTTCGTAAACCAGAATTATTCCTAATGCTGTAATTGTCTCTTGTTCTGTCTCGATATTTATACTTATCGTAACTGTAACCGTAACCCCAATTATAATGCGGATAATAGTAGTAAGGATTATAGTAGGAGTAGTAATAACCAGGATAATACCAGGAAGATCCGCACCAGTTCCAATAATAAAACGGATCCCAGCAGAAAGGATCATAGTACCAATTGCCAAAAGAGAATCCGATATAAACTGAAGGATGATATCCCCAGAAGTAACGTCGGTAGGTTGGATAGGAGCCAAAATAGTATTTGTTTACAATGATATCGGCATCATCTTCATATTCGTAATCACTGTCATATTCATTGGAAACATAGTTTGAGTCATAATCTTCCTCTTGATCGTAATAACCATAATCCTCGCGATCTTTGGAGTAGTTATTGTCTCTTGTAGCAATATGAGTATAACAGCCCGCAAGAAAAATTGTTGAAGTAAAAATAATCAGCAGCAGATAAAAATATTTTGATTTCATGATTCCTCCACTATAATTAACTACTTTAATTTCGTCAATAATCACGCCTAATAAAAGGTGAGAAAAAGTATCCAAAATGATTTTATTTTGAGGGTTATCAGAATTGGAGTGTATACTAAATAAAACTCAGTTGTATTGAAATAAAGACAAGAAATAAGAAGTTAAAAGGGGGCTGGTAGATGTGAGACCAGCCAAAAAGCAATTATCTTAGTGTCTTCGAGTCTTTGTAGCCTGTTGGCAAATAAATATCTTAATTACCAAGTAAATTCAACGCATAAACTACTATATCACTATCCGTCAATTGACGGACATAACAACGCACAAAGAACTTTTTGATCATTCTCTCATCTGCTTAAGTTTCTAAATGTTTCTAATAAACTCAATCCTTATTGCTCTGTCGGCGGTAGTTGGCGATAATTTTTTATTGCTAAGCAAATCACGAAGATCAAAACCAAAAGTAAATCCTTCACCCATTGTCCATCTTATCCCGAGGTTGAGGTAGCCGTTTCCCTTTCCAAAAATTTCGGATTGATTATCATTGAAGGCAAAATCATATTCTCCCACTAAAGAAAAGTTTTCACCAAGAGTTTTTTCAAATCCTCCGGTAATGTTTATGAAGTTATCACCATCACGGGTTTCGAGAGAGTAACTTGCAGAACCGTGAAGACTTAAATACCCATACAAAGCAAAGTTTTTTGAAACGGCTCCAAAAAATCCCGGCGATTTTATATCAAATCTTCCGGAAGATTCAGAAAATATTCCTTTGCCTTGAGAGTTAAATCCTAAGGTGATTGTAGGTGCAAGCAGTGTTTCTTGGAACAAACGAAAGCGAACATCGACCGCAGGCAGTTTATACCAAACAGGTGCACCGGCTCCGATAACATTTACTCCTCCATATGAAATACCAAAACTTATGTCGTCAAATACACCGACTTCGAGTCGAGCAATCACAACACCAAGCGGAAGATATTCAGTGCCAATGCTAACTAATCCTTTATTAAGTACCCCGGCAGTTGGCATATCGATTAGAAATCTATACTGATATTTTGCACTTTCGCCGGCAGAACCCTGAGCAAAAATTTGTACTGAAATTATTGCACAGAGGATTAAATATTTTAATATGTGTTTTTTCATAGCAGAAATTTTTTCAAAAAGATTAATATTTAGTTGTCTAAGATAATTCATTTTTAATTTTTATTATTGCCTTTATTAAATAAGAAATTATTTGGTTTACAATTTCATCAGGAACACCGTCAGGATGTTTCGATTTTAATCTCATATCACATTGATCGTTAACATAATCTATAACCACAAATTTGTTTTCATTTGTCAAGACAACTTCAGTTGAAAAAAAATCTAACTTTATTATTCCAAAGATTGTTTTAATGATATGATTCAACTTTTTAATATTGATCTTTGATTTTAAATCTTCACTAATAACTTCATAAACATGAGTTTGATCGTCCCAAAAAACTACTATTACCTTACCAAATACCCAAAAACATCTAAACCAGGTTCGCTTTCCATCAATCATCCCTGGATAAACTTTTTCTTGAATTAAATATTTATCGTTATTGTAAGCAATTCTTTCATCCAGAACGTCCTTTAACGATTCAGCCCCTGTTACAACACCAATTCCACCGCCGGTAGTATTGCAAGGTTTAATAATAAATGGTCTACCAAGAATTGCAAGATCTTCTAGGGATAATTTTACATCCTCTTTCTGACTGTACGGAGGAATTATTATAGAGTAAGGGACATTTAATCCAGCCGAAATGAACTCTAAGTGCATACTTGCTTTATCAATTGCGTGTAGTACTTGTTTATAGGGGTTAAATATTCTGGTTTTTCTTCTCTGCAATATTTTACCGATTTCTTCAAATCTTTCGTCTACATCCCAAGCTCGATCGATATAACAATTAAATGCTAATTTCTTCTGAAGTAAATCTTCCTTAACCTCTAACACATTATTTTGATGAATTACGTACGTGCTTAATCCTGCTTCCTGAAGATTTTTTTCTAACAGAGAGATAAAATCGATATCATATTCCCAATTATAGGCGATACTAAGATCAAAAATTTTCATCATGCTTTTATATTTTTGCAAAGATATAGTTTACTATATTTGTATGCAACAATTACAGACAAGAAGTTACCATTGTGAATGAATTTTAGTCTGTTATCTCTTGAAAAATTTATCTTATTACATTTAACGAATTAATATTTTCTAATCATAAGTTAACCAATGACATATAAAAAATATTTGTTTTCAGTTTTTATAGGACTTCTATTTTCTTTCGGATGTTCTTCAAGCAAGGAAATCACTCAAAATAAAATTGAGACGAAAAGTGAAATTGACCGAGCCGAAAAAGATTACAAGAAGAAAGCCATGGATCATTTTATTAATGGATCTATTGCCGAAACCAAAGGTGATTTTGCAACAGCTGTGCTTGAGTTTCAGGATGCTCTAAATCTTGATCCAAGCGCGGGAGTTTACTATGCGCTTGGGAAAAATTATTACAACCTAAATAAATTATCACTTGCTATACAAAACTCACGTAAAGCAATCGAATTAAATCCCTATCAAAAAGAATATTTTATTCTTCTCTCAAATGTGTATTCAACAGCAAGACAATTTGATTCCGCTGCAGTAACACTGGAAAACGCACTTCGGCTGGATTCTATGGATGTTGAACTTTACTATAAATTGGCACGGTTATATGAAACTTCAAAACCATTAAAAGCAATTGAAACTTATGAAAAGGTAACGGCAATCATTGGTCCGGATTGGAATGTGCTAATTCGTGTGGCAGAACTTTATGAAAAGTTAGGTAATCTTGATGCGGCGGTTTCATCAATAGAAAAATTAGTTTCGCTTGATCCTGCAAATGTTAGTTTACAAAAAATTCTTATAGATTTCTATCAAAAATCTAATAAGATTGATAAATCACTAGAGGTTGCCAATGATATACTTGAATTAACTCCTGACGATCTTGATACCCGGGAACGCAAAGCGCAAATTTTAATTTCTCAGGGTAAATGGGAATTGGCTGCAGATGAATACAATTATATATTAAAGCAAAAAGATGTTCCGCTCGATATAAAAATTCGAATTGGTGCCTCATATTTTAATCGTTCTTTAAAAGATTCCTCACTTACAAAAGTTACAAAAGATTTTTTCCAAACAATTGACAAAGATACGGTCGATTGGCAAGTGAAAATGTTCCTTGGAGCAGTTGCTATAAACGAAAAAAGGGATTCGGCCGCTATTGAATATTTTAAAGTAGTAACTGATCTTGCCCGCTGGAATGTTGATGCCTGGATTAGGTTAGGCGGCTTGTACTTCGATAATAAAAAATATGAAGAAGCTGTAAAGGTGATGGATGAAGCTATCGAATTATTTCCTGATGATTTTACTACTAATTTAATTCTGGGTTTATCATTAGCACAGCTTGATAAACATTCAGATGCTAAACCATATCTTAAAAAATCAGTCGAGCTGAATCCAAATGATTTAAATTCACTTTCAGCTTATGCTTACACTTTAAGTCAGTTAAAGGAAAATGATCTTGCGGTAAATTATTTGCGGCAGGCTCTTACAATAAAGCTCGATGATGTTAATTTATTAGGAACTTTAGGGTTGATTTATGATGCGATGGAAAAGTGGATTGAGTGCGACAGCGTGTATGAACATGCTCTGCAAATTGATTCACAAAATGCACTCGTTAATAATAACTATGCTTATTCGCTTTCCGAACGAGGAGAGAGATTAAAAGAGGCATTAAGGATGGCTGAGATTGCCATAGCGGCTGATCCGGATAATACATCATACCTTGACACAATCGGCTGGGTTCACTTCAAACTTGGTAATTACCGTGATGCAAAGAACTATCTTGAAAAAGCGATTGAAATTGGAGGTGAACGTGCCGTCATGCTCGATCATCTCGGCGACGTAATGTTTAAGCTCGGTGATACTCAAGAGGCCAAATTACTCTGGCAAAAAGCATTTGACCTTGACAATACCAATGTTACTTTAAAATCAAAAATAGATAAAGGTGAAATTTGAAATTACTATCCAAAGCATTTTTAGTTTTATTATTCACATCTGTAATCATGTTTGATGGTTGTGTTCCATCTAAACCTACCGAAGAAGTAGAAATTCTCTCCTCGGAGCGGCTAATTAATAAATTGGAAGTGAACCGCCGAAGAATAAAAAGTTTTGAAGGTAACGGGACAATTCTTGTAAGAAATCCTCAGATCAATAACAGCGCTTCGTTTAGAGTTGTTCTTCAAAAACCAGACTCCATTTATCTGACGATATTTGGTCCCTTTGGAATTGAGCTTGCCCAAGCGTTGGTAACAAAAAGTCATTTTATCTTTTATGATGCCCTTAAAAATACCGCTTATGAAGGCAAAGTTGATGATGAAGTTCTTCACGATATTTTCAGAATAGATTTAACATTCAGCGAGCTACTCGATGCTTTCGTTGGCTCGGTGAATCTTACCAATAACCTGTACAAGCAGCCCACAAATTATGAAGTTATTTATGATAAGTATTTAATAACTTATGTTGATTCATCTTCTTTTAAAACTTCTCAATATAAGGTTGATGTGCGAGAGCTGGGAATAACAGAATATTTATTAATGGATAAAAATGGTGAAGCTGCAATTGAAGGTAAATATTCTGACTTTGGAATTATTGAAGGAGTTGCAGTTCCTTATAAGATTGAGCTTCGAAATAAAAAAGAAAATCAACTAGTCACTGTTGAATATAAGAATATGTCTGCGAACAAAAAGAATATTTATGTTGATTTTGAAATTCCGGAAGATGCAACGATCATAAAATGGTAAGATTACTTACATATGTAATTATCTTTCTCTTTATTTTCTTATCTGCTTTTGAAACACGCGCACAAAACATTTCCGATATCGGTTCTAAACAAACTGAACTAAAGACAATTAAAAGCGAAATCTATTCTCTAGAAAAAGAAATCCAAAATAAAAATAAAAAGGAAAAAGAAACATTTAACTTGCTTCAAAATTATGATAAACAAAGTTTTTTATTGAATAAAATTATCGAACGGTATCGAGCGGAAGAAAAACAAAAGGAGGATCAAATTACAGCAGCAGAATTGAGGGTAAATGCGTTATCAACAGAAATATCCCGGCTTCAATCTAATTATGCCAAATATGTTAATGCTGTTTATCGCAAAGGTAGGCAAACTGAATTAGCGGCTATCTTCGATTCAGAATCCGTGTCCCAAGCGCTAAGAAGAGTATTTTACTTAAGGAAGTTTTCGGAGAGAAGAGAAAATGATCTTATCACTTTCGAAAAAAATAAAAGTGAATTACTATCTGTAAAAGTTTTGCTCGAAAAAGAGAGAGAAGAAAAATCTCTCATAGTCGAAAAGAAGTTGGATGAGGAAATGGTTCTAAAGAAAAAATCGATCGAGCGGAGAAAAGTCCTAAATGCATTAAGAAAAGATAAAACCGAGTTAAAAAAGGAATTGAATGCCAAGAAACAAGCAGAAACGACGATCAGAAATTTAATTTCAAGATTAAGTGAAGAAAAAGTTAGACGCGATAAAGAGTTGAAAGAAAAACTGCGGTTAAAAGAAGAAGAAAAACTTGCTGAAAAGAAAGGGAACAAAGATCTTGCCAAGGAAAAAACAAAAACTGTAAACAAGAAATCAACCGAGGATGAATCTTTACCGAAAAATTTCACTTCATTCGAGCAGCAAAAAGGAAAATTAAATTGGCCGGTAAATGGCGGCAAAGTAATCAGAAAGTTTGGAGAGAATAAGAATTTTATCCTCAACACCATAACGTTAAATTATGGAGTTGATATCAAAGTCATATCAGACTTAAATGTTAAAGCAGTATCAAGCGGAATAATTTCAGTATTAGAATGGATTCCCGGTTACGGCAGTATAATCATTATAAGTCATAGTGGCGAGTACCGCACTGTTTACAGCCATCTTGGACAAATTTATGTGCGAGAAGGTGATGATGTAAAAACAGGACAAATTATCGCTTCCGTTGGCGAGAGCATTGAAGGAAATGTTCTTCATTTTGAAATTTGGAACTCGAGAGCAAATCAAAATCCGGAAATTTGGCTGACAGCAAAATAATAATATAAATCCTTGAAGAAATTTTTTACAAGTAAAATAGCCTCGAACCTCTTTTCATTAACTTCAGCAGAAACAGCGAAACGGCTGCTCGGTTTTTTTACGTTGGTTTACCTTGGAAGGGTTTTGGATAAGAACGGTTTTGGCATCATAGGCTTTGCTACTGCATTTGTATCATATTTTATTTTAGTTGTTAACTTCGGATTTAGCACTTACGGCACTATGGAAATTGCTAAAGACCCAAGCAAGATTTCTAAATTTGTTAACAATATTTTTTCAATAAGAATTCTCCTCGCAATATTTTTAAGCTTGATATTAATTTTGTATTTGTTCTTCTCAGAACACAGTACTGTAACTAAGTATGTTATTTTAATTACCGGCTTGAATCTTTTTACAAATGCATTCGCTTTAAATTGGATTTTTCAAGCTGTTGAAAAAATGCAATACATTGCTATTCGACAGGTACTTTCAGGTTTATTAGGCTTAATCGGAGTGGTGATCTTTGTTCATTCAGAAAATGATCTGTTAATTGCTGCGTCAATTCTTACGCTTTCCACACTTCTTGGAAACATTTGGTTCATCCCGATTTATCAAAAGATGTTTTCTAAAATAAAATTTGAATTTTCTTTCCCTTTTTGGAAGGAATTATTCAGGGAATCTTTTCCGCTGGCTTTTGCTTCAATAATGATTGGTATTTATTATAATCTTGATATGGTTATGCTCGGCTACATGAAGCCCGAATCTGATGTGGGAATTTACAATGCGGCTTACAAAGTATTTTTATTAGGCATAATACCTTTTCAATTAATTTTCTCAGCATTTTTTCCACAGCTTTCGCGTGTGGGCTTAAGAGCAAACGAAGAATTTAAAATCACAATAAAAAACTATGCTAAGTTTGTTCTCGGTTCTGGTATTGTTTCCGGAATATTTCTATTCTCTTTTTCCGAAAGAATTATTCTTTTAGTTTTTGGTGGAAGCTATTTAGCCGCAGCTTTACCCTTGTCAATATTGGCGATGAATGTAATAGTCGTAAGTCTAAATGTATTTTTAGGTAATCCAATGATGGCTTGGGGAAAGCTAAGAGAATATGCAATTGCAATCGCCTTCTGTGCAATTTCAAATATCATTCTGAATTTTGTTTTGATACCAAAATATTCATATATCGGTGCCGCTTTTGCGACATTACTATCTGAAGTTGCTGTCTTCATCGGTTTGTTTTATCTCTTTAATAAATTTACTGCTGGATTATTATACTTGAAAATTAAATGAAGTACGATTACATAATTGTTGGTGCAGGATTTGCCGGTTCTGTTATGGCAGAAAGAATAGCATCGCAGCTAAACAAAAAAGTATTGCTTGTTGAAAAGAGAAATCACATCGCTGGTAATGCTTACGATGAATATGACGAAAATGGAATATTGGTTCATCTCTATGGACCACATTTATTTCATACCAACAGTGAAAAAGTTTTCCAATATTTATCTCAGTTTACTGAGTGGAATTTTTATGAACACAGAGTACTGGCAAAACTTGGCGATGAATATTATCCGATACCAATAAACAAAACGACGATTAACAGACTCTACAAAATGAATCTTACGACTGATGATGAAGTCAGAAAATTTTTAGATTCGAAAAAAGAGAATCGCCACCCAATTAATAATTCTGAAGATGTGATAGTCAACCAAGTTGGCTACGATTTATTTGAAAAGTTCTTTAAGCATTACACAAAAAAGCAATGGAATCTTGAACCGAAAGAATTATCACCATTAGTTTGTGGAAGAATTCCGGTAAGATTTGATACTGATGACCGATATTTCTCAGATAAATATCAATTTATGCCGAAGCATGGATACACAAAAATGTTTAAGAAAATGCTTAATCATAAAAATATTGAAGTAAGATTGAACACAGATTTTTTTGACGTGATGACAGAAGAAAAGTTTGACTTTTTAATTTATTCAGGACCAATTGATCAATTCTTTAATTATGAATTTGGTAAATTACCTTATCGCTCAATGAAATTCGAATTCCAAAATTACAAATTGGATAAATATCAGCCTGCTGCTCAAATAAATCATGTTGATATGATTGCTAAAATCACACGAACAGTTGAGTACAGACAGATTACTAAACAGAAAGCCGATTCAACCACTGTCTCAATTGAATATCCACAGATTGATGGTGAACCGTTTTATCCAATTCCTACTGAAGAGCATCGTGAATTGTATCTGAATTATAAAGCGAAGTCCAAAGAACTAAAGGATGTTCTATTTTGTGGTCGTTTAGCAGAGTATCAGTATTACAACATGGATCAAGTGGTTGCGAATACATTAAAAATGTTTGATGAGCATATTTCAAATGGATGAAGAAAAACCAAAATATAAGATTGCAGCCGTAGTTGTAACTTTTAATCGTTTGACGCTTTTGCAAGAATGTATTGAGTCATTGAGGAATCAAACTCATACACTCGATGAAATAATTATTGTAAATAATTCCAGCACCGACGGAACGCTTGAATGGTTAAACGCTCAAAAAGATTTGACTGTTATTACCCAGGAAAACAGCGGAAGCGCTGGAGGGCAACATACTGGCATTAAAACCGCCTACGAAAAAGGATATGATTGGATTTGGTGCATGGATGATGACTGTGTTGTAATGAACAATTCACTCGCGGACTTAATTAAAAATATTCAGCCAAACACAGTGCTTAATTGTTTGGTTCTATCAAAATCAGATACAAATTATTTAGCCTTTGGTGTGTACGATTTGATCGATAAAATTTTTTACGAAAAAACAAACGAGATTGAGAAAAAGAAAAAACTAGAATATGCAAGTTTATTTAATGGCACATTATTTCCTTCTGAAGTAATAAAAAAAATTGGATTTCCAATTCAAGAACTTTTTATAAAAGGAGATGAGATAGAATATTTTCACCGGATAAGGAAAAATAATTTTAAAGCTGCAACCATAGTCATATCTCATTTATTTCATCCTTCGCCAAAATTAAAAGTAATTAAAACTGCGTTTTTTAATCACAGGTTTGAATTTCTTGATTATAAAAGAAGGTATTTCAGAGCAAGAAACTTTGTATTTAACTATAGAAATTATCATAACTTCAGTGTGAAGTCGTTTCTTAAAATATTATTCTTGGATCTATATGTGATAATATTCTACCAAAAGAATATTAGAATTCTTATGAATAACATAAGAGGATTATTAGTAGGTCTTTTTGTTAACTATGAAATAAAATATCCAAATTGATATGAAAATTTGTCTGTTAGGTTATCATGAAAAGTATTTTTGGACAGGAAGTGCAACACTTAAAGTCCAAAAGAATGTGCATAGGCATTTAAATCTCCGCTCAATAAAAACTGATCTTTTTGTTTCATCAGGAAAGAAAAATCTCATTTCCGTACTCTTTGATCCCTTAAAATTAGAACTAAGCTCGGAGGGTAGAATCTTAAGCGGTGGTGTGATTCCATTCCTATGGCATTTATACAAGGAAAATTATGATATTATTCATATGATTCTAACTAGAAATTATATGGTAATAGTAGCATTGTTTACTTCAATAATGGGATTTAAAAATTTTGTGACTTTCCATGATAATTTGATTTTTCCTGAATTACCTAACATTGATATTAAGAATCTGAAATTATTTATTACGAAATGGGTATTATTTAATACTTCAAACGGAGTGTTCATTTATAATGGAAGTGATCTGAAAAAATTTGGAATTAAATATCCAGATAAACAAATATTTGTGATAAAAAACGGCGTGGAAGAATTTTTTTTCGACTCGAGAAATAATGGAAGTAATAGAGTAAACATTTTATTTTCTGGAGGAAGGAATAAACCTCATAAAGGCTACCAGTTCTTATTAAACTCATTAAATAAAACTAAAGAAAATTACAGACTTGTAATCTGTGGTGAAGGAGAAGTTCAAGCTTTATCTGAATCAAATTTGGGTGAATTAACTCCGAAACAATTTCGTGAAATATTAAAAGATATCGTAGCACTTATAATACCTAGTGGTTATGAGGCTTTCAGTATCACTGCTCTTGAAGCTATGGCATGTAGTACGCCTATAATAATTTCGAATAAATGCGGGTTGATAAAATACTTAAATGATGGAAAAGGTTGCTTCATTGTCAATTATGGTGATGAAGAAGGTCTCGCTCAAAGAATAGATTTGTTGATTCGGGATACGTTTTTATGGCAAAAAATGAGTACTGAAGCTCGAGATATCGCCAAGCATTTTGTATGGTCAAGAATTATTGAGGATTATGAAAAACACTATAGATCTTTGGAAAATAAATGAATGACTATGATAGTATGATAAAGGATTTAATTCATGAATGGCGAGACTTATCGCCTCATGGATTATCTTTTCTTAAAATTTCATTAGAGAGACATGTCATACCAATAATTTATTATTATGTGAGGAGGGAGATATTTCATGAGAAATTAGTGGCAAGTGAAAAAAGTTTTAAACTAAAGTTTAACCAATTTTCAAAAGGTATTATTCACATATATTGGATATTATTATGGACCGCTAAATGGTTGTTTTTCTATTCTGATAATAATCACAAAATAATTGTTATTGCAGTTGGTTCGGATAGAGAATTAGCACATGCTTATCTAAAAAATCTGTTAAATTATGCTATTGAAAAAAACTACCGCTTGGTTTCTCTGAATGTAATATGCAATAGGCATTACCTATTTCGTAAAAGGATATTTTATTTCCCTCGCTTTCTTTACCAATTTAAATTTAATACACTGATATCAAAGTTTAGTGATGATTGGCAGCCAATGCTTGATGAGTTGAAAGAATTGGTGGAAAAAAGAATTCAAATCAAAGTGAATTTCAATCCGGTTAAAAAGTTTATAAGTGATTATTCGCGAGATTATTATTGTGTTAATTATTTCTTAAATAAATATAAAGAAGGTATCCGTTTATTAGTTCAAGATTTTGACTACACTTCAAACAAAAATATTTATTGTGAATTATTCAAATTAAAAAATGTACCAACTGTTTCATTGAATCATTCAGTATTGGTTTACAAGCATATTTATGAACTAGTGTATTCAGAATATTCTCTAATTTGGGGTCAGCACCAAAGAGAAAGAATAAAAGAACTTTCTACAAGGAACTTGAAGAAAGTTTCAGTAATAGGCCGTCCATTAAACTTTAATCGGATAGCTCGATCCAATAATGAAAAAAAATACTGGGTTTATAATCTACCTTCATTTGAGAATCCAGCAGCGGAGACAATTTATCGTTCAGCTGAAGGTACTTTAGAATATATAAATTATATTAAAGAAATAATTAAGGAGGACAGCCTCAAAATTCATTTACTCATAAATTTTCACCCCAACGATTCGATTAAAGCTCTAAGGAAATTAGGATTTGAAGGGGGATATTTTTCTTTTTCTGAAATACTTAAAAAAACAGAATTAATTTTTTGTGAAGATTCTACTATAACCATTGAGTTACTTAAATCAGAAGTACCGATTGTCTATATTGCTGATAAACATCAAAATGATTCCTTTAATTTTATTTATTGGAGAACGGCAGAAATTATTTATACAAAAGATTATTTGCGAAGAGGGATTCAAAAATCCTTGGAAAATAAAATAGATATTAAAAAACGGGAAGAACAATTTGAGTACTTTTTCGGTAATGGGAAAAGATTCTATGAGAATTTAAGAAAAGAACTTAATGTGATAATAAGTACTAAGTGTTAACAGAATGAAAATCCTTCATCTCTATCCAGATATTAACTTGACTTGCGGAATTTCCAAATCAATTTATTCAATTGTTACTAACACAAATGAAATTTATCAAAATTATGTATTCTGTTTAGGAGGAGATGGCATTGATAAATATAGAAAGGCAAAAATTAATATTCTGGTTTTCCCGGTTAATAAAAGAGGATTATTCCAGAGCTTTAAAATATTCTTCAAATTGTTTTACCTTGTAAGTAAGCAGAATATTGATATAATACATAGCCATCATCGGTATTTTGATTTTTTAGCGTTTATCATTTCTAAATTCACTTCAGTAATAACTATCACCTCAGTTCGAAGTAAAGTGTATGGTAGAAAACTATTCAGTTATAAAGCTCAAATCCTTATTGCTTGCAGCAATGCCATCAAGGAACATTTGATAGAGTATTTTAAAATCGATCAAAGAAAAATTAAGGTCATTTATAATTTTGTTGATCCGAAAAGAGTAATGATTAACACTAAAAAATCTGACCTTAAAAAAGAGTTGGGTATTGATGATAGAACGACTGTTATTGGTTTCATAGGAAGATTTAGTATCAGAGAGAAGGGAATCGATATTTTACTCGAATCGTTCAAGGATCTGAATAAAGAGAATGCTTATAGTTTTGTCCTTCTTTTAATTGGTGATGGTGAAGATAAAACGTATATGAATAATTTCATCAGTACAAATAATTTGAAGGTATTAGTTTTAAGTCCAAAAGAAAATATTTTTGATTATTACAACATCATCGATATTGTTGTATTACCGTCACGTGTTGAACCTTTTGGAAATGTTGCAATCGAAGCTGGTCTAATGAAAAAAGCTTTTATTGGTAGTGATATCGACGGTCTTAGAGAGATCATAGATAACAGCATAAATGGAATTCTTGTTGACAAAGAAAATATAGGTTCTCTAACAGAAAAGCTTAGAATTTTAATTGAGGAATCCGAATTAAGAATAAGATTAGGTGAGGAGTTGTATCATAAAGTAGCGAACAATTTCACAAGTGAAAAAATCATTCCTCTTTTCAAGCAAACTTATCAACAACTTATGAATGAAAATAGGTAATTTTTTGAAAATATTAGATTTAGAAATTGAGAATTACAACTATGATGAAATTCTGAATATTATTAAGGAAAACATTTCGTTAAGAAGACATTTATCGATTACCTATATTAATGCTTACATTGCTCTTACTGCTCAAAAGAATTCTTTTCTAAAAAATGATTTGAATCAATTTAATTTTTTATATTCGGATGGGGTAGGTATTTATTGGGCATCCAAATTTTTGTATTCAATAAACGGACTTAAAGAAAGAATAAGCGCAACAGATTTAAATATTAGAATTTTTAAATTTGCTCAAAAAAATAAGTTTAAAATTTTTCTTTTTGGAGGTGGAGAAAAAGCAGTTGATGCTTTACGTCAAAATTTGGAGAAAAAAAATGCAAAATCATCAATTGTTGGCATAATTGAACGAGATCTCAGTTTTAACGAACAAATATTGGAGAAGATAAATCAATCTAACGCAGATATCATCTTTCTGGGATTAGGAACGCCTTACCAGGAAAAATGGATAGCAACTTTAGGCAAAAAATGTAATATTCCTATCCAAATTGCAGTTGGCAGCGGAATTGATTTTTTATCCGGAACCTATCAACGCGCTCCAAAAGTGATGCAAAATATTGGAATGGAATGGCTCTTCAGATTATTTTTAGAACCGAAAAGACTTTGGAAAAGATATTTATTAGGTATTCCTCATTTTTTGGTTTTAATACTCAAACAAAAATTTATTAAGTGAAAATCCTTATTATGCAAATTAGATTTATGATCAGAATATTTTTGCTATCAGTTTTTATTTTAAGTTTATCCTTCGCTCAAGTTGAACATAAAGTGCTGGTCAATGGAAGCAGCTTTGAAATTTCTCTCCCAAACAAAGATTTTAACTATCGAGATGAACCCAAAGGTCAATTTACAATTAGAGATTATTATGAATTCACTGATGAATCCTCATCCCGTAATTTTAAGCTGCCGTCAAGAGATATTATCGTAGCTATTCCTCCTGAGAGTAAACCGCAAATTTCAATAATCTCTTCGGTTCAAAATAAATATTATGGCATCGTTCCCACTCTTAATCCCTCATTAGAAATGATTGATGATTCAACAATTACAATCAAAGAGGTGGAATTTGCCAATAGATTGATAGCTGATAAACCAAAGCAGCTAATTGAAATAAAAGGATACTTTTGGTTTAGAGATTTTTATTGTGTGCATATTAAAATAAACACACATCAATTTGATGAGATTGGTAATCAGCTTTCGGAGTTAAGAGATGTAAAACTGAAATTTGAATTTATTAATCAACCGAACTTTTTAAGTTCTTCTCCATTGGTAAATAACGGACAATTTGATGATAATATCAGCTTGGTTTTATCTAATGCGGAGATAGCCGAACAATTTCGAAGTGCTCCTAAAATTCTCTTAAATGATACAACTGGAAATTGGATTGACTATTCCGCTAATTACTTGAAGATTGGAACTGCAAGTGATGGACTTTTCAGAATTTATAAATCCGATTTAGAAGATTACGGGATCAATACGATCGGAATTAATTCCAAAACATTTCAACTATTTGAGTCAGGCAGTGAAAAACCAATTCATGTTTTTGGTGAATTTGATCTTGTATTTGATGATGGTAATTATATAGAATTCTATGGCACTAAAAATTATTCTAGAATTTCTCCGCGGGTTATCAATCCTAACAATAAACCATACAATAACTTTTTAGACAAATACACGGACACAACATTTTATTTTTTAACATGGGGCACAGCCGAAGGTCAAAGAGCAAAGGAGAAAATTTTTTTTCATTCTGCAGTAAATGATAGTCAGACTTATTTTACAAATTTTGTTCATATAGAACAAAATCCTAGGGATGCTCTACATTATACTTTTCATTCCGACTTAGTTGAAAGTCAATTTCCATTTTGGGATACAGGAAAAGGCTGGTACTGGCGGTTTTTAGCTAATTGGTCTGGTCCAGGAATTTTTACTATTCCGATTACCGATGTAATTCTAAACAAAACAGCGAAATTTTTCGGAAAGCTCTCAAGTTTTGGTTCTACTAGCTCATCAAAGGTACATTTACTTCAGCTTTTGATTAATAATAATTTACTTGATTCCCAAGTTACGAACAGATATGACAGAGTTTTGTTAAGTGGTTCTATAAACACTGATCTTATAAATAAAGGGGATAATCAATTAATGATGACTTATAACGATGCAAGTGGAGCCGCGAATGGAGTATTGTTGATCGATTGGGTTGAGGCAGAATATCCTAAAAAGTTAAAGCTCACTGCTGATTCCCTGTACTTTCAGTTTAAAGATATAGCTGTACCATCACTTAAAATGATCAAAATAGAAAATGTTAATGACACCGATTTTATACTTTATAAAGTCAAACCAAATTTTCAGAGAATTACAGCTTACAACTTGGTTAACGGTGATTTATATTTTACTGACACAGTAAGTAATGAAGATGCCTACTATATAGCTCGACAAAATCACTTTACGAAACCTATTTTCTTTAAATACAAAACTTTTGCTAATCTTAGAAATCAAAATAACCAATTAGACTATTTAGGTATTACGCACCCGGATTTTCTTTCATCCGTGAATGACTATGTTGACTATATTGCAGATAATTATTCAGTAACGGCAAATGTCTTTTCGGTTGAAGATATATTTGATGAATTTGGTTACGGTTATCCTACGGCTGAATCGATCCGTGAATTTGTCTTGTTCAAATTTCAAAATGCTCCGTCTCCAAAACCATTATTCCTTGTTCTTTTTGGTGATGCAAATTATGACTATAAAAAGTATCGCACAGCTTCCCAAGGAATAATTGGCGGGGGGAATTTTGTACCATCTTTCGGATATCCGGTTAGTGATCAGTTTTATGCAATATGGGATTCTACGGGCTTTCGTCTTCCACAGATGTATGTTGGAAGAATTCCCATTAACAAAAGCAGCGAAATGGATTACTATAAGTTGAAAGTGAAGAATAATATTGATAAGCCATTTGATGATTGGAATAAAAAATATCTCTTCTTCTCGGGAGGGAGAGCAAACTATCCAGATGAAATAAACCTTTATAAATCAGTGAATGATTCCGTCATTAGTAAGTTTGTCAATCTTCCATCGCCTGCCGGTAAATATCATCACTTTTACAAAACTACGAATCCACTTACCGATTTCGGACCTTTTTCAGAATCAGTTATTCAAGATGCGATTGATAATGGTGCGATTTTAATTTCTTACCTCGGGCATAGCGGTACAGCAACATGGGATAATAGCATCAGCGATGTTCAGCAGCTTAAAAATAAAGTAAATAGAAATCCTGTTATTTCAGACTTTGGATGTTCCACAAATAAATTTGCTGAGCCTGACATTGTAGCTTTTGGTGAAAGATTTGTATTGGAGAATAATGGTCAGGCTTTAGGTTATATCGGAAATTCCGCCTTAGGATTTGTTTCTACGGCTATCAAAGCACCGGGGAATTTTTATCAGTCTGTAATTGGGGATACAATTTTTCAAATTGGTAAAGCGCATCTTCACGCAAAGTATTTGATGTTTGAACAACTAAGCAGCTCGAATATTGTCAATCAATTCTCATTTTCAAATACACTAATTGGTGATCCTGTTGTCAAAATAAAAATCCCAAACAAGCCTAATTTAATAATCACTCAGAATGATATTGTCTTTGAAGATAATTTAATTAATGATGCCGTTGATTCTATCCAAATAAAATTAGCGTTAAATAATTATGGTACTGTGGTTCCTCAGAATCTTAAATTTGCTTTAATTCATTCTTATCAGAATTCGATAATTGGACAGTATGAGCAAACTCGAGGTTTACCACATTTTAGCGATACTTTAAGCTTTTGGATTAATGTTCTCAACAAACCTGGGCAGCATACTCTTCAGATCAACCTTGATGTAGATAATTCTGTAAGTGAGATTTACGAGGATGATAATAATGTCGCTGTGCAATTCAATGTTGCTACAACGTCAATCAGAGATATGTTTGTTAACAGGTATGAGAATCCTAATATCGATAGCATGATTATATTAAATCCATCGAGTAAAAATGATAATGCCTTGTCACTTATTCTTCAGTCATCAGATAATGAAGATTTCATCACATTCCAGCAAATTAATTATCCTTTAGATACTTTCGCTACAAACATTATTTTTCCAACTTCAATTTCAAATAATCGGAGATGGATACGCTACAAACCAAATGATGGCATAGAATGGTCAACTCCGCTTTCATATTCAAAATTATCAGGATCCAAATACTTACTTGCCGACGATTACACCTGGAGAAAACAGCAATTACAAAATATTAGAACTATAAATAATCAAGTTGAGCTATCTAAAGATACAGTTACATTAACCATTATTTCGGCTGGGGGTTATTCAGGTCAATATTGTATAATTACTAGGAACGGAATAAATCTTTTAAGCAACACTTTTTTCCAAGGTTTGGGCATCGTAGTATTCGATGAAAAAACTTTAAATGTTGATACAACCGCCTGGTTTGATATTTTTAATAATTCGGCTTCTGCTAATTCATTTGCTCAACTAATAAATTCCATCCCAACAAACAAGCTTATTGCACTGGGAGTCTCCGGTGATGCAAAAAATAATAACTTTCCAGAAGTAATTAATGCAGTATTATCTCTCGGTGGGACGCGATTTCCTGAATTAAAATTCAAAGCTCCGTATGCCTTATTCGGAAAAAAAGGTGCCGACTCAACTCAAGTTAAGCAGTTTATAAAAAATCCTTTTGAAGGACCTCTCCAATTAGATACAACTGAAGTCAAATCATTAGGTTCAGGATTGTTGACAACCACACAAATCGGTCCCTCCTCAGAATGGAACACATTAATAATTTCACAAACTATTCCGAACGATTCCGAGATCAAGATTCGTCCTTTAGGTATTATGCATGATGGAATTGTTGATACATTACCTTATCTGTCCATCATAAATAATGAAGCTGATTTATCTATAGTTTCAGCGAACGTGTATCCCTATTTAAAATTTCAGTCTGGACTCAAAGCTGATTCATTCCTAAACTCTCCTCAACTACCAAAACTTGAAGTAGATTACAAAGGTATTGCGGAATTGGGAACAAACTATCAGGCAGTTGCTACTAAAAAAGATACTTTGGATCAAGGGGAGGATGGAAGACTTTCATTCTATGTTTTCAATGTAGGTGAAGCAGAAGCAAGCAATTTCAAAGTTGAAGTTGAGGTAATAAATTCTGATAATTCTTATGAGAAGATTTTTAATTCCAATCTAAGTTTAGCACCCGGTCAAAAACAATTACTGGAAGTAGAATTTTCAACCACATTTGAATCGGGGAATAGAATCTATAAAATTAATATTGATCCTGATAATCAGATTCATGAATATTATGAGGACAATAATATTTACTTGGCTCCTTTCTTCATCAAACCAGATACTACAGCACCTAGCCTGGTCGTGGCTTTTAATGGTACTGATATTATGGATGGCGATTATATCTCTCCTAATTCCGTGATTAAATTGGAGTTAAGCGATCCTTCGAATCTTCCAATAATTGATACAAGTGCAATAACTATCTATTTAGATGAAATGCCAATCTATTATGCACAAAATCCTAATATTCTTACTTATGCTTTCAATCCTAACAATCCAAAAATCGTAGTGGAATATAAGCCTGTTCTCAATGAAGGCGAGCACACCCTTCAAGTAGTTGCTAATGACGGATTTGGAAATTTAGCCGACTCATCTGGATTTCAGAAGAGATTTTTAGTTTCAGGTGAGACAAAGATTTTAAATATTTATAATTACCCCAACCCCGTTAACGAAAACACCTATTTTACTTTCAGATTGACTCAAGTCCCTGACAATATAAAAATAATGGTTTACACCATTGCAGGCAGACTTGTTAAGGAAATTGTGAAGGCTGGTAGTGAACTAAATACCGATTTCAACAAAATCTTTTGGGATTGCAAAGACGAAGATGGTGACTTGCTTGGTAACGGTACTTATCTCTATAAAGTTATTATGGATACAGGTGAAAAAACCGAAACTTCAGTTCACAAGATGGCAATCGTTCGTTAGTGATAGTTTTAAAATTATTTTAGACCGACACTTGAGGGTAACATTTTTTCCCCTTATGTTTTAGTCAAATAAAAATTTTTATTCTTAATGTGAGTGGATTATGAAAAAATTATACCTAATCATTTTCGTCTTATTTTTTTCTTCACTTAACTTTTCTCAATGGGGATATCCAAAACAAAACAACGGTATGCTGACCGGTGGCTTGGGTCTTAATTGGATTGATGGCGAGCTTTTCTATTCTCTCAATTTTAATCCGGAAATTTCATTTGCAAATTTTGGTGTCGGACTTGATCTTAAGCTCGATATTGATTCTAAAGGAAATCTTCGTAAAGAAAATTTCAATGAATTTTCAGATTATCTAAGCATAATTAGATACCTCCGTTACGGATTAAAAAACGATCCTGTATTTATTAAACTTGGTGCACTGGACTATTATACTTTGGGTCATGGCAGCATAATGTATTTATACAACAACAGCCCAACTTACGATGTACGAAAAATTGGATTAGTCTTTGATGTCGATTTTGGTCAATTCGGATTTGAATCAATTTACAGCAAGTTTGGTGAAGCCGGTGTTGCCGGTCTGCGTGGATATGTCCGACCGTTAAAGTTTTCAAGTGCGGGTGATATCCCCATACTTGGTAGTCTCGAAGTTGGAGTTACGTATGCTGGAGATTTTCATGAGAATGCAGGGATTATCTCGGGCACCTATGATAATGTTCAGAGAAAAATTAATGTTACTAAAGATGAAGGAGCTATCAGCATTTTTGGTGTTGATTTAGGATTACCGATCATTCAAGGATCAATGGTTAACCTCACTCTTTATTTGGATTATGCTAACATATCAGGATTTGGAGGCGGAACAGCCACAGGAGCAATTTTTAATTTCAATCCGCTCGGTCTTGTTTCCGGATCGGTAAAGCTTGAGAGAAGATTTAATGGTGATAACTATATCCCATCATACTTTAATTCATTTTATGAACTAGAAAGATTTAAGCTCGATACAGCAACCGGAACATTTGTGAGCAAAGCACAATTACTTGCTGGAAATACTAATGTTGGCAATGGTTTTTACGGCGAACTTGGTGTAAATGTTTTAGGATTGTTCAATATTCTTGGCAGCTATCAAAGATTAGACAAGCATCCAACGAGCGGAATTCTGCATCTGGGAACTGAAATCGCTCCAGAAGGTTTTCCTCTACTTGCCCGTACAGGTTATGACAAAATCAATATTGTTGATGAAAAAGATCTGTTCAAGCTTGATGACCGTTCATATTTGTTTTTTGAGCTTGGTTATAAACCTTATCCATTTATGATTGTCTCAATGCTTTATAACTGGACTTTCAGTCCTATTAGAGATAAAGATGATGAAGTAATCGATTTCAAACCACAGAAGAGAATTGAACCAAGAGTTTATTTTGTTTATCCTTTTAGTTTTTGAGATTGATTTAGGCGGATCATCAAGTACTTCACAAGTTAGATTAGCTCAAATATTATTTTCTAAAAATATTCGAAGTTCTTCAACTGAGAGAAAAACAAAATCACTTTTAAGCTGGAGAACTTTTTCTTTGGCATAGCTGTCCCACAGAACGGATGCAATCTTTACCCCGGCAGCTTTTGCAGCTTTAATATCTGCCGGCGAGTCACCAACCATCAAAACATGATTCTTTTCAAGTCCAAATTTATCGATGAACTTATTAATACCTTCTGCGGAGGGCTTATGGTCATTAACGTCATCACCTGTGATTATCAAATCAAAATAGGCATCGATCTCTAATTTTTTTTACGTGATGACTGCAGCTTTTTGTCCTTTACCGGTATAAATTGAGGCCAGAATATTATTCTTCTTCAGATATATCAATATATCCTTAATTCCTGGGTACAAATCTGCCATGTGGTGATTTCGGCTGTAAAAGTCGTAATATTCTTTTTTTGCAGTTTCAAAATTATCACCGCACATATCTTTTAGAATTTGATCTTCTGTCGGACCAAATAAACTTACGATTTCTTCCGGTGTAAATGTTTTACCAAGATATTTTTCTGTGATATGATTGAACGAGGCAAAGATCAATTCATTTGTGGAAGTAAGCGTGCCGTCAATATCGAATATTACTCCTCTTAGTTTCATTTTTCACCCGGAATAATTTTAAATACAATAATTTTTCCATCCATGTTTGAAGCGGTAAAAGTATTACCGGTTATGTGCTTAACCGAATGAATTCGCGATGTTCCCATGAAAAATAGAGGGTGAACATTGTAGCTTTTATCAATTAAATAAACTATTCCGTTCTTGCTTCCGAAAACAATGTTTTGTTCCCAATCAATTATTCGATTAGGCATAGTATCTAAACTATATCCAACTTTAACCTCTTTAATAGGTTTTCCATCTGATGCAGAAGCGATATAAAATTTATCCAATAAGCTTTTAATAAAAATTTTCTTTTTATCCTGGCTTATTCCGATTGATTCCCAGCTATTGAAATCCTTTTTACGCCAAACAGTAGTACCGAGTGAAAGGTCAACTGCTGAAATAAATTTATCGGGCGTAGATACAAAAACATTTTTTCCGTCACTAACAGGCCAGCAAGCAGCGGGTGAGTAGTAAAAATTTTTATTTTCAGTCCACTTCCAGATTAGGCTGCCTGTTGTTTTACTCAAGCAGTAAAGGTAGCTGTCCCAGCTTCCAAAGACTATTTTATCTTGAATTACAACAGGAAGCGATTCAATCATTCCTTCTGCGGAGTTATTCTCCCAAATTAGTTCCAGGCTTTTTAAATCATAGCAAAAAACTTTTCCGGAAGCTGAACCAGCAATAACAGCTTTGGTTTTTGCGGAATTATAATTTATTCCTGTAATTACCAATTGCGCAGTTAACGCGTCATCTAATCCCAATGTTTGTACGATCTCACCATTTTCAGAATTGATTGTGATTAAATCACCTTCAATTGTAGCAAGTGCAAGTATGTTTTCTGCGATGGCTGGTAAACCGAAAATTGTTCTTCCCAAATTGCTTTGCCAGATTAAATTTCCTTGCAAGTTAAAACATGAAACCATACCATCTATTGTTGAACTGAAGATTCTGCCATTTTCAACCAGAAGCGACGTTGATACAGATTTTTTCAGATCTTTCTTCCATAGAATTTGGGCTTTATTTGAATGAAGGATGAATTGCAAAGAATCAACTTTCGTGACTTGGTTTCGCTTATCTCGCGGTATCGATCCCCATATTTGCGGAATACTATCGACTTTAACTTCAAATAGTTTTAATGAATCTTTTTCAATATCTATCAAAGTATAACCCGGTAATTTTTGTTCGCTAAGAGTTGATCTTCCCATGGCTGAGGGAATTCCTGCGAAGTTCATCAACATATTTGCATGACCATGACCGATGAATATCGCTTTTATATTGTAATCGGCTAAGATATTAGTTACTTCAAACCAATTATCTACATCACCGTCAAGTGGATGATGAATGTAAAAAATAATTTCTCTTTCAGGGGATGTTTCTTTTAGAACATTTTTTAACCAGTCCAAATCTTCTACTGAAACATGACCACCACCGCCTCGCCAGGGAATTCCGCTATTGATCCCAATGTGCCTGGTATTATTGAAATTAAAAACGAATTTATCATCACCCCAAAGCTCTTTAAATTTAGTACAGCCGCTTTCACTCCATTTTGTGTCATGATTGCCGGGAATGATGTAGTAATTAATTCTTAATCCATTTAAGATTTGTTTTGCTAATTCAAGCTCAGAGTTTCGACCTTTTTCTGCTATATCGCCTGTTGCAATTACAAATTTGATATCATCACGTTTGTTGATGTCATTAACAACTAATCTTAAATCGGTATCTGCTGCGGGTGCACCAATGTGAATATCGGTTATCCACGCGTATTTGTAATTCTGACAGACAGATGAAACTGAGACAATTAAAGAAAAGAGAATGGTTAAGGCAATTTTCATAATATTTTATTTATTTTTATGAACAAAGTTAGCAATATTTTTAATTCTACATTTTAACAATTCGAATCATACAATGTTAAAAATTTTTCTAAAGAAAAATGAAGATAAACGAATACGTGGCGGACATCTTTGGGTATTCAGCAATGAGATTGAGAAGATATTCGCCAATCCCGAAAACGGTGATTTGGTCGAAGTATTTGATTCAAAAGAGCAATTCCTCGGCTTAGGTTTCTACAATAAAAATTCACTTATCGCTGTAAGACTAATCTCTAAATCAAGAGTTGAAAATAGCAGCGATTTGTTCAGAGATAGGATTATGTGTGCTTATGATCTGCGAAAAAATTTTTATCCCCATCGAGAATCATTCAGATTGGTTTTTAGCGAGAGTGATTTTTTGCCCGGTTTAATCATTGATAAGTATAACAACTCATTCGTTCTGCAGGTAAATTCATTTGGTATTCAGAGAAACATTGATTTAATAATCGAGATTCTGAAGAGCGATCTCAGTGCCCAAAACATCTTCACAAAAAATGATTTTTATCTAAGAAAATTGGAAGGGCTGCCTGAGGAAGATAATGTGTACTTTGGCTCGATAAGTAAAGAGGTAATTGATGATGGTTCGATCAAATATAAAATTGATTTTAATCAATCTCAGAAAACGGGATTTTACTTTGACCAGAGTGATAACAGATTCTTCATTGAGAAAATTGTGAAGGATAAAACCGTTGCAGATATATTTTCAAATTCAGGTGGGTTTGGTCTTCACGCTTTGAAAGCCGGAGCAAAATCTGTCGATTTTGTTGATTCATCTGTTCGAGAAATAGAAAGAGTTAAGGAAAATTTATTGCTGAATAATTTAGATGCCGATGCAAAATATTTTGTTAAGGATGTATTTGATTTTTTAGAAGAGGCCATAGCCTTGAATAAAAGATATGATGTTGTGATACTTGATCCGCCGGCATTTGCAAAGAATAAGAAAAGCTTACCTGCGGCCGAAAAAGGATATGAAAAACTTAACAAACTAGCCTTCCAAGTTGTGAATGATGGAGGTTATCTGGCAACCTCATCATGTTCCTATCATCTTATAAAGGAAAATTTCTTTAATTTTTTGAATCGTGCCGCATCAAAATCGTCAAGTGAGATACAGCTAATTCATTTTGGCGGGGCCTCGCTGGATCATCCGCAGCTTTCTGGAATGCCCGAAACTTCTTATCTTAAATTTGCTGTTTTTAAGGTTTTTAATC
Source organism: Ignavibacteria bacterium RIFOXYB12_FULL_35_14 (assembly GCA_001803045.1). Taxonomy (GTDB): domain Bacteria; phylum Bacteroidota; class Ignavibacteria; order Ignavibacteriales; family Ignavibacteriaceae; genus XYD12-FULL-36-8. The sequence continues at coordinate 34,840 of MHAR01000079.1, forward strand.
GCTAAGGATAATTAAATTTCTTGATTAAAAAGTGCAACATTTTTATGTTTGCAACCGTCTAATCTCATTAACTCTCATCATTAAAAAATCATTTGTGAGGTTTTAATTGGATATCTCAGTGTTAAACGAAAAAATTAAGCAAGAAAGTGCATTCATAGACCTTCTACTTAATGAAATTGGTAAAGTTATTGTCGGTCAGCGCGTGATTATTGAAAAGATGGTCGTTGGACTAATCAGCAATGGGCACATCCTTCTAGAGGGTGTCCCGGGTTTGGCAAAAACTTTAGCAATCAAAACTCTTGCTGCTGTAATGAAAGCAAAGTTTCAGCGCATTCAATTTACTCCCGATCTTCTTCCTGCGGATTTAGTTGGAACTATGATCTATAATCAGAAAGATGGAAATTTTCTGATAAGGAAAGGACCAATCTTTGCGAATTTTATTTTAGCCGACGAAATAAATCGTGCACCTGCAAAAGTGCAAAGTGCTTTACTTGAAGCAATGCAGGAAAGACAGGTGACAATTGGTGAAACAACTCACAAGCTTCAAGAACCGTTTCTTGTGCTGGCAACTCAAAATCCAATTGAGCAGGAAGGAACATATCCGTTACCTGAAGCACAAGTGGATAGATTCATGCTCAAGCTTAAGATTACTTATCCATCCCGAGAAGAAGAATTAAAGATAATGCGTCAGAATATTGACTTTTCGGAAGCAAATGTGAGTCCAATTATTTCTACTGATGATATTTTACGGGCACGAAATATTGTTCACGAAGTATACATCGATGAAAAAATTGAAAAATATATTCTCGATATCGTTTTCGCTACCAGAGCACCGCAGCAATTTGATATTGGAAAGTTAACCGGTCTCATCAGTTACGGTGCATCACCCCGTGCCTCAATAAATCTTGCACTTGGTGCAAAAGCAATGGCATTCTTAAAAAGAAGAGGCTATGTGATTCCTGAAGATGTTCGTGCAATTTGTTCGGATGTTTTAAGACATAGAATTGCAGTTACTTATGAGGCTGAGGCGGAAGACATTACCAGCGAAACAATAATTTCTGAGATATTAAACAAACTCGAAGTACCGTAAAAATGCTTTCGAAAGAACTGCTTAAGCAAGTAAGGCAAATTGAAATTCGGACCAAAGGCTTGGTCAACCAGGTTTTTTCCGGCGAGTATCATTCTGTATTTAAAGGAAGAGGAATGGAATTCTCCGAAGTTCGCGAGTACAATTTTGGCGATGACATACGAAACATTGACTGGAATGTTACAGCAAGATTCGGACATCCGTACATCAAAATTTTTGAAGAGGAAAGAGAGTTAACTGTAATTCTTCTTATTGACTTGAGTGGTTCACTTTCTTTTGGTAGCGTTGATAAAACAAAACAGCAAATTGCTGCTGAGCTAAGCGCCATTCTTGCTTTCTCGGCTTTAAAGAATAATGATAAGGTCGGATTGTTTCTTTTTAGTGATAAGATTGAAAAATTTATTCCTCCTCGCAAAGGAAGAAAGCATGTTCTGCGAATTATAAGGGAATTATTATCATTTAAACCAGAAGGAAGAACAACCAATATTAAAGCCGCTCTTGAGCACATGAATCATGCTATCAAAAAGAAAAGTATTGTTTTTTTGATTTCGGATTTCATGGATGAAGGTTATGAAAAAATCCTTAGGATCGTTGGCAAGAAACATGATTTGATTGGAATAGTGATAAATGATCAGCGTGAAAAATCCATACCTAAAATGGGCTTAGTTAAATTTACTGATGCTGAAACCGGGATGGAAAGATGGATTGATTCAAGCAGCTCGAAGGTTCAAAGTTGGATAAAGCAATATTATGCAAGATTAATTTCGGAACGGAAAACTTTATTTATTAAAAGCCGTTTGGACAGCATAGAAATAAAGACCGGTGAGAATTATGTAACTCCGCTTGTAAATTTTTTCAGATTACGTGAGAGAAGATGGTAAAATATTTAGCCCCGACTATTTCTATTATCCTTCTTTCGTTTTGTAGTTTAAATTCACAAAGTATTTCGGCTCGTGCATTTACTGATAAATCGGAATATCAAGTTGGCGATTATATAAACTACGCAATTGAAATATCGCACGATCATGATTTGATAGTATTTAAACCATCACTAAGTGAATTTGCCAAAGATGTTGATGTGATCAGAACCGATGAACCGTTTATCGAAGAGACGCAAGGCGTAAAGAAAATTATTTACCAATTCATTGTTTCAAAATATGATTCTGCTGATGTCACTATTCCTTCAATTCCAGTTTTATATCAATTGGGAAATGACACCACTTCTTTGACTGTTGCAACAAATTCAGTTCAGTTTATAGTTCGAACTCTGCCGGTTAATACATCCTTAGAAATTAAGGATGTCAAACCACCGATAGTAATTCCGATGGATCTTCTTACAATTTTGCTTATCCTGCTTGCAATTTTACTGTTGATTCTTCTCGCACTTTATCTGTATAGAAGAAATCAAAAGAATAAACAGAAAAAGGTCGAGAAAAAACGAGTATATATCATTCCTCCTCATGTTAAGGCACTTACAGAGCTTTATGCTTTGGAAGATAAAAAGTTGTGGCAGCAGGGATTGATCAAAGAATATCATACTGGCATAACTGAAATTATCAGGCGTTATTTTGAAGATAGATTTAAAATATTGGCTCTCGAATCTTCTACAACCGAAATTATGGATCAATTGACCAGGGTAGTTCTGTCTAAAGAAATTTATAGAACCGTGAATAATTTTCTCAATAACGCTGATCTCGTAAAGTTTGCAAAATATAAGCCGCTGCCGGCTGTAAATGAAGAGATGATGAAACAAGCTGTTGATATTGTAGAAAATACAGTCCCCGTTAGTTTTGAAAATTCCAAAAGGGAAAAGGTAAATGTTTAGCGATATTACATTTGCCTATCCATGGGTCCTTTATTCACTAATTATTCTTCCGATAATGTTTATTTGGTATTGGTTCAGAGGAAGAAAAAAAGAACCGTCAATAAATTATTCTTCACTGAAAATTTTTAAGTCTGTTTCACCCAATTGGAAAGAAAGATTAAGGCATTTACCTTTCATTCTAAGATGTATTGCTGTTGGGTTGCTTATCGTTGCATTGGCAAGACCGCAAAGTTTCTCCAGCGGAGAAAATCTTTATACTGAAGGAATTGACATTGCAATGGTTTTAGATATTTCCGGAAGCATGCTTGCTGAGGATTTCAAACCAAACCGCCTTGATGCAGCTAAAAATGTAATTGATGAGTTCATTCGAGGCAGAAGTTCGGACAGAATTGGATTGGTAATTTTTTCACGCGAAGCTTTCACTCAATGCCCGCTCACAATCGATTATTCCGTGCTGCGGAATCTTTTAAAAGATATTAAAAGTGGGATGATTGAAGATGGAACAGCTATTGGAAATGCGATAGCAAATGGAGTTAATCGACTAAAAGACAGCAAAGCAAAAAGCAGAATAATTATTTTGTTAACGGATGGAATAAATAATGCGGGAGAAGTAAATCCTGTTTCGGCTGCCCAAATTGCAAAAACGTTTGGAATTAGAATTTACACAATTGGTGTGGGAACTCGAGGCGAAGCACCATATCCAATCCAAACACCTTTTGGTCTCAAATATCAGATGGTACCTGTAGAAATTGATGAAGCCGTCCTTAAGGAAATTGCATCCTCAACAAACGGGCAATATTACAGGGCGACTAATAATAAAACTTTACAGCAGATTTATGCTCAAATTGATAAAATGGAAAAGACACGGGTTGAAGTTACATCTTATAGAAATGCGATGGAATTGTTTTACAGCTGGCTAATCGGCGGATTGGCTCTTTTATTTTTAGAAATTGGTCTCTCTCGAACAGTACTTAGAAGGTTACCATCGGTTAATTAAAAATTCATATTAGAAGAAAATAAAACATGTTTCGATTTGCTCATCCTGAATATTTATATGCCCTATATGTTATACCGGTGATCATTATTCTTTTCTTTTTTCTGGTTAAAAATCAAAAGAAAAATCTCAAAGCTTTTGCCAACTTGAGCTTACACAATGTATTGCTTCCAAAGCATAGCAAAGTAAAAAGCTGGATAAAATTAATTCTGGTTACATTTTCAGTGTTCCTTCTAGCAATAGCTGCTGCAAATCCACAGATTGGAACTAGGTTGGAAGAAGTAAAGCAAACTGGAATTGACGTCTTCATTTTGTTAGATGTTTCACTTAGCATGAGTGCGGAAGATATTAAGCCGAACAGATTGGAAAAAGCAAAATATCAGATTTCCAATCTAATTAATAAATTACGCGGCGATAGGGTTGGGCTAATCATTTTTTCTGGTGATGCTTATGTACAAATTCCGCTTACAACGGATTACTCAGCGGCAAATTTATTTTTATCTGCAGTGGATTTTAAGTCCGTACCGCAGCCGGGAACTGCAGTGGCAACGGCAATTAATCTTGCAATAAGATCTTTTGATTATAAGGCGGGCACCCAAAAAGTAATTGTAGTTATTACTGATGGAGAAGACCATGAAGGAGATATTACAGAAGCGGTTAACGATGCCGTTGCAAAGGATCTGAAAATATTTACAATTGGTTTAGGTTCGCCTGACGGAGTTCCGATAGCAATTTTCAATAGTCAAAGGCAGGCTATTGGTTTTAAGAAAGATAAAGATGGAAATACAGTTTTAACAAAATTAAACGAATCAATCCTGAAAGAAATTGCCTCCAATGGTAATGGGAAATATTACCGCGGTAATAACTATGAGGATTATCTAGATGTAATTTTCAAGGAGCTTTCTTCTCTTGAAAAGACAGAGTATGGCACAAAAAAAGTTACTGACTACGAAGATCGGTTTTATTATTTTCTCGCGCCGGCAATTTTCCTTTTAATTTTGGAGTTTTTTATCTCTGAAAGTAAATCAAGGTTATTTACAAGGTTGAACAGAAAATTAGGATTGGAATAAATGCTGAATCTAAATATCCGAATTCTTGCATTTGCAGCTTTAAGTTTTTTATTTGCTCCGCCAATTATTCTTGGCCAAAATGTGCGATCGTTAAATAATTCGGGGGTAGATTCTTACAAGAAACAGCAGTTTGTAGATGCTGAGGTTAATTTTAAAAAAGGATTAGAGAAATCTCGAGAAAGTTATGAGCTTAACTATAACTTGGGTGATGCCTACTACAAGCAGCAGAGGTATGATGAAGCTATAAATTCATTTCAAAATTCCCTAACTCATACAGAGGACGGAATTTTGAAATCCAATGCATTTTACAATATCGGGAACTCACTGCTTAAATCCCAAAAGATAAAAGAAAGCGTTGAAGCGTATAAAAATTCATTAAAGCTTAATCCTAATGATAAGGATACTAAATACAATTTATCATATGCATTATCTTTACTAAAGCAGCAGCAAGATCAGCAGCAACAGAATAAAAATCAAAATGATAAGAATCAGGATAAGCAGGATAAGAAAGATCAGAATAAAGATGATCAGCAGGATCAGAATAAAAATGATCAAAAAGATCAACAAAAACAGCAAAATAAAGATCAAACAGCTCAACAAGATAAATTGAAGCAGCCAGAGAAAGATAAAATTTCAAAAGAAGAGGCGGAGCGAATCTTAGAAGCATTAAAGAACAATGAAAAAGATTTACAGAAAAAACTTCGAAAAAAAGTTGGTATTCCCATAACTACCGACAAAGATTGGTGATTTTTAATTTCAAACAACAGATGAAGTTATTAAACTTGAAAAAATATTTAATCATATTATTTTTGATACCAATGGGAGTTTTGGGGCAATCATTTAATGCCACTGTAAACACCGCTGCTGTAGCATTGAACGATAAATTTCAGGTATCGTTTACGTTTGAAGGACAAGACATCAATTCAATAAAAAACTTTTCGCCACCTGATTTAAATAAGGATTTTCTTGTTCTTTCTGGTCCTAACCAATCTACAAGCATGCAAATAATTAATGGAGCTGTTTCGGCATCAATTTCATATTCATACTATTTGCAGCCAAGGAATTTAGGAAAGTACACGATCGGATCTGCAAAAATTTTGTATAAGGATCAAGAGTACAAATCAGAACCAATAAAAATTGAAGTCGTAGCTGGAGCACCAAAACCAAAACAAAATGAACAAGCAAGTGATAATGTCTCTGAAAAAGAAATTGCTGAAAATCTTTTTATCAGAGCCATTGTTGATAAGCAAAGAGTATATAAGGGTGAACAGGTTACAGTCACGTATAAGCTTTATACAAGGCTTGATATAGCAGCTCAAATGTCTGTTTCCAAGCTTCCTTCATATCAGGGATTTTGGGCTGAAGAGCTTGAAACATCTCCCAATATTTCATTCTCTACGGAAGTGATTAATGGAAAACAATTCAGAGTTGGTGTAATTAAAAGAGCCGCATTATTTCCATCGCAAACCGGTGAACTCGCATTAACACCATTTGAATTAAAAGTTCCTATTTTGGTTAAGAAGAAGAGGGGCACAGGAAATATTTTTGATGATTTTTTTGACGATCCTTTTTTCGGCAGAAGAGAAACCTATGAATACACTGCAAAATCGAATACAGTTAAGATTATTTCACTTGATTTACCTCAAGGAAATATTCCTTCAAGTTTTAAAGGAGCAGTAGGTGAGTTTATTCTTAACGCTAAAATGGATAAATATCAGGTAAAGGCAAATGAGCCAATTGCATTGAAGGTCGAGATAAATGGATCTGGTAATTTACAGCTTATTAATATTCCTGAAGTTAAGCTGCCAACTGGATTTGAAAAGTACGAGCCAAAGGTATCCGAACATATCAACCGCTCGAATAAAATTTCCGGGAAAAAGACCATTGATTATTTATTAGTTCCAAGAATTGCCGGAAAGATGGAAATTGCCCCGGTTGAATTTTCCTACTTCAATCCAAATAGTAAATCGTATGTTACCCTAAATACAAATTCTTTCACGATCGAGGTATCGAAAGGAAATGCCAGAATCGATTACTCTGGAATTTCAAAAGAGGATATAAAAGTTTTGGGCGACGATATTCGATACCTAAAAACTGAATTCGAGTCAATTGATAAAAAGGAGAAACCCATTCTATTTTCTAATGGATTTTGGTTTGCCGTTGGCTTTCCACTTATTGTTCTTTTAGGACTAATTGCATGGAAAAAGCGAGATGATAGGCTATCTGGTAATTTGCAGCTTCTGCGGTATCAGCGTGCACAAAAAATGGCTAAGTCGAGGTTAAAAATCGCAAAAAGCTTAATGAGTGAAAACAATCACACAGCTTTTTATACTGAGATTTCAAAAGCCTTATTCGGTTACCTTGAGGATAAGCTTCATATTCCCAAATCGGAATTTTCTCTTGATATTGCTTTAGAGGAATTGCAGAAGGAAAATGTGAACCAGGATATTTTAGACAGCTTGAAAAATTGTGCTGAGAAATGTGAATACATTCGGTTTTCACCTAAAGAGAATGGAATTGAGGCAATGAGTCAGATTTATAATGAATCAGCAAATGTGATTATTGAAATTGAAAAAATACTTTCGAGCAGATAGTTGATACAATTATGAAGAAGATCTTAATATTTTTTTTTCTGTTTGTAAAAATTGTTTCTGCCGGAGAATTGGAAAATCTTTTTAAAAAAGGGAACGAGCATTATCTAAAAGGGGAGTATCAAGAAACAATCATGGTATTTGCAAGCCTTGCTGAAAAAGGATATCAGGGGAAATCGCTTTATTATAATCTCGGTAATGCCTACTTCCGGATTGGTAAAATTGGGTTAGCAATTCTCTATTACGAAAAAGCAAAAAAACTTTTTCCATCGGATGATGACATCACTCATAATCTAAAGTATGCTAACTCTAAAATTGTTGATAAAATAGAGACTCTTCCCAAATTTTTTATCTTTGATTGGTGGGAGAATTTATTAGCTTTGGTCTCCATTTCAGGGTGGACTTATGCAGCTTATTTGTTCTACATAATCATTCTCGGCTCCATTGGATATTATTATTTTGCGAAAAGTCTGAGAATTCAGCGCTTAGCGTTTTACACCGGAATTATTTCTGCATTTTTCCTTATTCTTACAATAATTTTATTAGCTGTAAATCTTAACAGAGAATTAAATTATAAATATGGGATCGTCGTTGATTCGATAATTGTTGTCAAATTTTCACCAGATCAAAACAGCAAAGACGCGTTCATTGTTCACGAAGGATTGAAAGTTCAAGCGGAGGATAATGTCAGCGACTGGATTAAGATAAAGTTGATTGATGGTAAAGTTGGATGGCTAAAAAAAAATAGTCTCAGAATAATTTAAGGGTTCTAAAAAAGTTTTTAATTAAATAACAAAATATATTCATTAATAAAGAGGTCTGTATGAAGCGTATCATAGTTATTCCTTTCATTGTGTTTATTGCCTTTTTATTATCAATCAATTCTTCAGCTCAAGACAAGAAAATGGAAATGAAGAAGAAAGTTGAAAGTACAGAAACAAAGGTAATGGACAGTAAAGTGGAAGTCGAGAAGAAAATTGAAAAAACCGAAAAGGAAATCGTAGACAACGAACCGGTTAATACTTTTTGTCCTGTATCGGGCGAAGAAATTGATCCGGAAATAACTGCAACTTATAATGGTAAAACATATGCACTATGCTGCAAAAGCTGTTTGAAGAAATTCAATAAAGATCCGGAAAAATATGTTTCCAAGTTAAGTGAAGATGGAAAATCTCTTAAGAAAAATATACAACAATAAAAAAAGGAAAATCAATGAGATCTTTATTAATAGCTCTTGTTTTCGGTGTATTGTTTGCTACAGCAGGTTTCTCCCAAGATAAAAATGAAAAGGGCTGCTGCAACAGTGAAAAATCAAAAACAACGATGAGTAAAATTTGCGATGTCCCGGATGAAGTTTCGGTTTCTTCAAACGAAAAGAATGAATTGATGGTTTCTATTCAAGGCGATGACAAGGACAATAAAGTTGAACAGAATGTAAAGAGCATGGATGAGAATAATGAAAAAGTTAAATCAAAGTGTAATTCTTCCGATGATGGATGCTGCTCCTCCGATAAGAAAAAAACCGAAAAAACCAAAGCTCCAAAATCTTAAATCTTAAGCTCCCGGGCAGAAAATGCTCGGGAGTTAATTCTTCCCCAAACTCAATTCCTAATAATCGTTATATTACTCATTGCTTAGATATAGGTCTGTTTATATCTTTGTTTTGTGGATTCGAAAAGATATAACAACATAAAGCTTGCTGTTGGAATAATTGAAGGTGTATTAACCTTTATTCTAATTTATATTTTTATCGTTACAGGGCTTAGCTATTCTCTCGAAGAATATTTATCTGCATTCATTTCAAATACTTATCTTCAATTCATTTGTTTTGCAGCCACTGCCGGTGCAGTAATGGGGATATTATTTTTACCCTTTAGTTATTACTCCGGTTTTTATTTAGAACATAAATACAATCTCTCCAACCAAACGTTTTTTAAATGGGTGTGGGAAAATGTAAAAGGTTTGTTAGTCTCCGCCGTTATTGGTTTGCCTTTACTTTTGTTTTTCTTTTACGTGATAAATAGATACGGAATATGGTGGTGGTTACCGCTTGCCATTGGTTTATTTTTCTTCTCAGTTATTCTTGCCAGACTTGTTCCAATTATTATTCTTCCGATATTTTATAAAGTAACTCCACTTGAAAATGAAAGTCTTAGAGGTAAGATAGAAAATCTGGCTCATAAAGCTGGCATGAAAGTTCAAAACATTTATTCATTCAACATGAGCAAGAATACAAAGAAGGCAAATGCAGCATTTACTGGATTGGGCAAATCAAAACGAATATTGTTGGGAGATACATTACTTGATTCTTATACAGAAGATGAAGTTGAAACTGTTATTGCACATGAGCTTGGACATTATAAAAAGAAACATATAATAAAAAATTTATTGATTGGAACATTCTCCAGTTTTTTCACTCTTTATGTAATTGCAGCATTTTACAATTGGTCTTTGCCATGGTTCGGCTTTACCAGCATAAAGCAAATTGCCGCACTTCCTATTCTTTCTTTGTGGGGAATGTTCATTGGCTTGTTTCTCTCATCGCTTACAAATATTATCTCCCGAAAATTTGAGTATGAAGCCGATAAATATGCTGTTGTTTCAACTAACAAAGTCTCCTCTTTCATTTCAGTACTAGAGAAATTAACGGAGCAAAATCTGGGCGATAAAAATCCTCATCCTTTTGTTGAATGGTTTTTCTATAGTCATCCTTCAATTTCGAAAAGAATATCTGCTATTCAAAAATTTGCTCAAGAAAAGGGTTTGTTTTGAAAATATTCAATAGTAATCTTAAACAATGCTAATTTCAGTAATTAAAATATTACTTATAGCTCTTTGGACGTTCTTCTGTTCAATGATTGCATTTGCATTTTTAATTTTTGACAGAAGTTTAAGACTTTATTTTTGGTTATCTCATTTTTTTAGCGGAGGCATTCTTAAAATAAGTATGGTTAAAGTTGAAAAGTCGGGTCTTGATAATTTTGATCATGACAAACCATACATTTTTGTTTCAAATCATTCCAGCCAGTTTGATATTCCGGTTTTGCAGCATTCAATTCCTAATCGAATGGGGATGATATTCAAAAAAGAATTAGCAAAAATTCCTTTCTTTGGCTGGCAGCTAAAATGGGGACCCTATATTATGATTGATAGAAAAGACCCTGAAAGCGCTTTAAAAAGTATCGAAGAAGCAAAAGAAAAAATTGACAAGATTGGAATGTCCGTTGTTGTTTTTGCTGAAGGAACGAGAAGCCAAAATGGTAAGGTGCAGCCATTCAAGCGAGGAGCATTTTATTTAGCGAGCCGCAGCGGATTTCCAATTGTCCCGATTTCAATAAGTAAATCAATAAAAATAATGCCCAAAGGGAAGTTCCGGATTAAAGGCGGAACAGTTAAAATCCATTTTGATAAACCGATTCCTACTGATCAATTGATGAACAAGAAAGATGAACTTGCACTCATGGAAAAAGTAAGAAATGTTATCATTCAAAATATAGTTAATGATTAAATATGTCAGTTACAAGAAAAGAAATTGAACATATTGCTGAGCTTGCTCGTTTGCAATTGAAAGAAAATGAATTAGAAGAATACACGCTTCAGCTAAATAAGATTTTAGATTACGTAGAAAAGCTCAACGAATTGGATACAAAAAATGTTAAGCCGCTTTCACATCCGGTCGAAGGTGAAAATGTTTTTCGAGAAGATGAATTGAAACCTTCTGTTGATAGGGAAGAAGCACTAAAAAATGCTCCATCTAAGAATGATGAGTTTTTCAAAGTACCGAAAGTAATTGGAGGTGATTGAGAAAATTTTTTATGGTAATCAGAATTATTTCAGCAATTTTATTTATGCGATTCTTAAGATTCCGATTTCTTAGGTTAAATATTGGATTATAACCTCAAAAGTAGAAATGGGAACAGTATTATCTTAAATTGTTCAACCTTAGTAAAAAAAGATTTTGAAATATGTTAAACCTTATTACCTTATTATCCCGAACTCCAAATTTATCAGAAGAAAATTTAGCAACAATTATAGCTGAAAGTTCCAGACGATTTATCAATGAAAATTAATTATGTGTTGGAAAATTTGCATGGCAAGAATCTGCGTCAGCATTTTCTGTATCAAAGTCTGACCTAGATAGAGTCTGTAAGTATATACTCAATCAACCTCAACATCACAAAAAAATTAGTTTTGCAGAAGAATATGAGTCTGTTATTAAATTTTACGAGAAGACTTTACATTTAAAGAAAATAAGCTAATAAGGTTAAAGTACTTGTTGTCGGATAAAGTTACTAAGGTTAGAACAGTGAAGGATAAGTTCTGTGGATCTAAGAATTTTAGCATTGAATTAATTTAGAAATGTCGAATTTTATCAAATGATTGTTGGAATAATTCCTGCTCGATTTGCCTCAACCCGTTTGATGGGAAAACCTCTTGCCAGCATTGGCGGCAAACCAATGATTCAGCATACATATGAGAATTCTCTTAAATCGAAACTGCTGAACAAAGTTGTAGTTGCTGTTGATGACGAAAAAGTTGCTCAAGTGATAAAAGATTTTGGCGGCACAGCTATTATGACGTCTAAAGATATTTCGACAGGTTCCGATAGAATAGCAATTGCTGCAAAACAAATTGAAGATGTTAGGATTATTGTTAACATTCAGGGTGATGAACCATTTATTCATGGTGAAATGATTGATCAAGCAATTGAACCACTTCTATTTGATCTTTCAGTTCAAGTGACAACCTTAGCTAAAAGAATTGAATCCATTGATGATTTGAAATTACCCTCGATTACAAAAATAGTTTTCGACTATCAAAATTATGCAATGTACTTTTCGCGTTCGCCAATTCCTTTTGTGCGCGATGCAAGAACGAATTTAGAGAGAATAACCAAATTCGATATTTATAAACACATAGGTTTATACGCTTTTAGAAAAGAGGCTTTAGTAAAGTTTACTTCACTTGAACCAACTGATTTAGAGAAGGCCGAGAAACTTGAGCAATTACGGATGCTTGAAAATGGAATGAAGATAAAAGTAGTGGAAACTGAATATGAATCGCTCGCAGTTGATACACAGGAAGATTTGGAGCGCGCAAGAAATTATTATGCGCGTTACATAAAACCAAAGCTGAAGAAAAAATGAAAATTCCACCCAAACTCGGTCTTGCAAATTTACCAACGCCTATCCAAGAGATTTCATTTCGAGGAAAGAAATTCTTGGTAAAGAGAGATGATCTTACCGGGATGGAATTATCGGGTAATAAAGTAAGAAAGCTGGAATATATTTTAGCGCAAGCAAAGAAGGAAAAAGCTGAAATAGTTTTTACTTGTGGAGGAGAGCAATCCAATCATGCTCGGGCAACAGCAATTGCTGCTTCTAAAATCGGGATGAAATGTAAATTGTTTCTTTGGGGAAATAGTAAAACCGAAGTTGATGGAAATTTATTTTTAGATAAGCTAACCGGTTGCGAAATATCCTTTCTTAACAGAGTAGAATATTTGAGTGTTAATGAAATTATGTTTGAGGAAAGAAAAAAGCTGCTCAAGAAAGGCAAGAAAGTTTACGTTATACCAGAGGGTGGATCGACTACCTTGGGAATTTGGGGTTATATTACTTTCGTGCAGGAATTAAATAAGCAAATCGATCTGAAAAAAATCGATGGTATTGTAACTGCTGCCGGAAGCGGTGGAACGGCTGCCGGTCTTATACTCGGTTCTTCTTTATTGAAATTGGATTTGAAGATTTTCGCAGTTAATGTTTTATACTCTGAATCTGTAATAAAGAATAAAATCATTCAGCTTGTAGAGGCGGGAAATTTGGATTATCAATTAGGTGCGAAAATTTATGAGGATAACATGGTCATTCTGGACGGATATTCTAAAGAAGGGTATAAAAATATTTCAAAAGAAAAAGTGAAATTGGTTAAATCTTTCTTCCGCCAAACCGGAATATTGCTCGATCCGGCATACACCGGGAAAGCTTTCGCAGCTTTTAACGATAATTTCCTTGGCAAGAACATAGGAAAGGTAATATTCCTTCACACTGGAGGATTGTTCGGTATATTCGGTAAAAGAAAGGAATATTTAATTGCATAAACTCAACAAATCGTCCTTCATAAATAATAAATTGAAAAGTTGTCTTAATCCTTAATTAAAATTATTTTTGAGTATGAGTTGTATCTTTTGTGATATTGTAAGCGGAATCGGGAAAGCGGAAATTCTTTTCGAAGATGATTCTACTATTTCTTTTCTTGACATTCGTCCCCTCAACTTCGGGCATTCGCTTGTAATTCCTAAAAATCATTACAATAATTTTTATGACGTTGCTGATAAAGATCTTTCTTCTGTTATTAAAGCAACTCAGTTTTTAACGAACTGCATAAAAACCAGTCTGAATCCCGATGGCATAAATATAATTTCGAACAATGGAAGTTCTGCAGGGCAAACGATCTATCATTTTCATTTTCATATAATCCCAAGATTTAAAAACGATCATTTCACCTTTAGACCGCAATTCAAGGACTATTCAGAAGGATTGATGAAAGAATTCGCCGAAAAGATCCGTTCTGCAATAGATTCCTCTAAGGGGAAATAATATGGATAAAAGAATACGCGTTCTTGTTGCCAAAGCCGGTTTAGATGGACATGATAGAGGAGCGAAAGTAATAGCTGCCGCATTACGAGATGCAGGTATGGAAGTTATTTATACAGGGCTGCGTCAAACTCCCGAAATGATTGTTGAAGCCGCCCTACAGGAAGATGTTGATGTAATTGGAATTAGCATCTTATCCGGTGCGCATATGACCATTCTTCCTAAGATAAAAAAGCTTATGGATGAAAAAGGTTTGAACGATGTTCTCCTCACCGGCGGAGGAATTATTCCTGAGGAAGACATTAAAGCACTTAAAAAACTTGGTGTTGGAGAATTATTCACTCCTGGCGCTCGCACAACAGAAATCGCAGAGTACATAAAAACTTGGCGGAAGAAAAATCCGCGTATTTAAATCTCTACGGAATTTTATCGCAATTCAGAATTAATTTACCCTTCTTGATCTGATAATTATCCAATCGTCTAAGATTTGAAGTAAAACCAGCTAGAACTAACAAACGTAGGGAATGACCTCCCGGTCATTCCGCATAAAGGTACGCTAACAGCGGAACAATCGGGAGATTGTTCCCTACAAAGTTATTTCTTAAAATTTGGTATTCGGTAATTGATTATGTGGATAATTATTCGCAAATTTAATATAAATAAATCGACTCGGGGAATTGAGTATTTATAAACTTAATTTAAAGGAACAGTGATGAAGAAATCTATACTTTTTTTTATTGTGCCAGTCTTTCTTAGTTTAGTGATGACACATAATATTTATGCTAATGTTTATGCATCGCAGCTAAAAGTTAGCAACCCTGATGGTTCTCCTTTTGATGGAAGCTTTACCGACGGAACAGGTATTCAATTATCCTATATTCTTAATGACAGCACTTCGTCGGTAATAATTAAAATTAAAGATGCAACAGATAATTCCGTAATTGCTGAAATAGATGCCGGTTCGTTGGCAAGAGGATCGCATGCAATTATGTGGGATGGCAGCGGTACCGCATCCGGAAAAGTTTATGTTTATGAGGTTACTGCAACGCAGAATAATTATTCAAATACGGAATGGATTATGTTTTTTGATTCCGGTCCGGTAGCTATTTTTTCAAGAGGATTAGACGTAGTAACCAATATGTCCAATCCCTTATTTGGATTAATGTATGCACCAAATAACGGAGGACCATTAGGCAAAGGGATAACTATTTTCAATCCTGACGGCTCACAACATGATCCTTTCTTAGTTGCTCCAGCTGTAACTTCGGGAGGCACAATTAATTGGGGGACAAGCTCCGATGCTATGGTAAGCGGTGTTTTTGATGATCTGGGCAGATTTTACGTATCTTCCGTTCAATTGGGTGAGATTAGAAGACTGAATTTAGACTATACGATTACTACAATAATTGATAGTCTTACAAGTCCATTAGGTTTGTTTATTCAAGGAATCGGCACAGATAGAACAATCTATTACTGCACTGGTAATAAAGTTCTGCGTGCCAAAATCGGAGATGATGACACGTTTACTGGTACCCCAGAGGAAATAGGTGTTTTTGATTTAATCATTCCAAGATGCGTTGCATTAGACGATGAAGGAAATTTATATGTTAGTTTCAGAACTAATGCGATTGATTTAAACAGTCTCGGAGCGGGATTATTTAAATTTCCACTTAGCGGTTCCTTACCGGTTAATAATGCAAGTTCGGTTTGGGGAATTGATGAGCCAGAATCCCATAGAATTGCTAATTTAGAATTCGATTATGGGCAAGATAGAAATTCCAACACCGATGATATTCTTTATTATGCAACAAGAGCCGATGGCGGAAATAATGATGACGGTATTTGGAGAGTGGATGACATTAACTCTTCGTTTGCGGTACCCCTAAAGATTATTACTGAACTGGAGTTATATGGCGGTGATGACAATATTAATGCAAGATCAGGATTAGCATTGGATGCTGCCGGCAACCTAATTCTTTTCGAAAATGCTAACGAACACATTTTTTTTATTTCCCCTCCCGGTGAAGGTAGTGAAAACAGCTTTACGACAGTTTGCCCCGATAGTATTAAAACTTCAGGAGCAACATCGCTGGATGGGGAGATTAGTGGAACTTCCTCTTCATTCAAACTGAATCAAAATTACCCAAACCCATTTAACCCGTCTACAACAATTTCATTTCAACTAACTGAACCAATGGTTGTAAGCTTGAGCGTTTATAATTTATTGGGAGAGGAAGTATCGGTATTAATGAATAACGAGCTTAAATCTGCTGGATACCATAGCGTAGTTTTCCATGCCGATCAGCTTTCAAGTGGTGTTTATATTTATACTCTGAAAGTTGGCGATAACATTTTTATGAATAAGATGTCATTATTAAGATGAAAATGTGAATTTTAAAACGTAGGGAATGACCTCCTGATCATTCCTCAGAGAGGTACACTAATAACGGAACAACAAGAGGTTGTTCCCTACAAATTAAAATAAAATATTTTCTATTTTAAGTGCTTATTGCATTAAGAGCTTGATCAATATCCCAGATTATATCGTTGTAATTCTCTACGCCAATGGATAGGCGAACCATTTTTTCGGTTATTGAAAGCTCTTTTCTATGATTTTCTTCAACATCGCTGTGTGTCATTGTTGCGGGATGTTCAGCTAAGCTTTCGGTACCGCCAAGACTAACTGCAAGCTTTATTAATTTCAATGCATTTAAAAATTGGAATGCTTCTTTTTCTCCGCCGACTACATCGAATGAAATCATAGCACCGTTGCTCAAACATTGACGCTGTAAAATATCATATTGCTCTCCGGCTCTTTTTGTAAAATTACCGAGATAATAAACCTTTTCTACCTTTTGGTGACGATTCAAAAAATCGGCAACTTTCTCAGCATTAAATGCTTGAATATCCATTCGAGCTTTCAAAGTTTCTAAGCTTCGCAGTAAAAGCCAGCCTGTCCATGGTCCAGCCATGTTTCCGAGAAATGTCCTAAGCACTTTTACTCTTTGAATTAATTCTTTCGAACCAAGGCATGCGCCGGCAATTACATCGCTGTGCCCTCCAATATATTTTGTGGCAGAATACAAAACGAAATCCGCACCATGTTTTAAAGGATGCTGCCACAATGGTCCCATATAAGTGTTATCAACTGCAAGATAAACTTCTTTCTCGGAAGTCGAAAAATGCTTTGCAATTTCCTTACTGCACTTAATATCGATTAAATCGTTTGTGGGATTTGCAGGCGTTTCAATGTAAACCATTGCGAGTTTATCTGCCATGCCGGTTGCTTTAACAATATCGATTACTTCATCACGCTTTTGTCCTACCTTGAAAGCTGCAACGTGAATTCCGAATTTCGGAAGAATTTTTGTTACGAAGTGATCTGTCCCGCCGTAAACCGGTGAACTGATCAGCAATAAATCTCCGGGTTTAAGAAACTCAAGCAAGACAGTTGTAATTGCCGACATACCGCTTTCAAACACTGCACAATCTTCAGCTTCATCCCAGAGTGTAAGTCGGTTTTCAAGAATCTCAAGATCGGGATTGTTAATTCTGCTGTAAATCAATCCAATCTCTTCGCCTATTTTTTTCTGACGATGTCCATAAGCAATTTCGAAGAATGCTTTACCTTCTTCAGCAGTCTTAAACACAAAGGTTGATGTCTGGAAAATCGGGCTTTTAATTGCGCCTTCAGATAGCGCCGGTTTATATCCGTAGGACATCATTAAACTTTCGGGTTTCATTTTATTTTTCATTTTATATATGCTTTTTTATCAAGAATTTATTTAAGTAAAATATTTAATAAATTTTAATTATATTTTATAAAAAAAATAATTGGAAAAATTCAATTGAGAAATAATTTTTTTCAATTATATCCACAGCGATTTATTTTATATTTTCATTAATATAATATATGATTAGTTATATCCCTTTTCCGTTCAAGAAAAAGATGAAAAATTTATAGACCTAATATTATTTCACCCAATTTTCCATATCCCTTTTATACAAATTATCTAATAAACTTCGGATAAATTCTGCTTTAATAACTATTGCAAATAATACTCTTTGATTTTCCAACAAAGGTTGGGCACTTACAATTCCAACCAGCTTATCATCTTGTATGACGGGGCTTCCACTATTACCAGGATATACACTCATATCACATAAAAAGTAATTCAAGATCCTATTTAACATGGCAACCTTTCCAAATGAAAAAGTTGGCTCCGATGCGAACCAAGATTCCCAATTTGAATTCAATATCCTCCTATCTATTAATTTTCTTCGATCTAGCAAAACTGATGTTACTGATGGAAATCCAATTGAATAGATATCGCTTCCTTCTGAGGTTGGCTGATCGATTATTTTTTCTGAAGATATAGGTTCAAAACCTAAATCTAATATAGTTTTTGCAAATAATTTATGAAAAGGAGAATTTAATGATATTACAGCTAGGTCAATATCTTTTTCAGAGAATCGATAAAATTCACTACCACCAGCATCTAAATTCATTAGAAAATTCATTCCGATTAATTGATCTTTATTTATAATTTCATAAAGCAAGGTACTCGATAAATCATTCCAAATATGTGATGGTCGCTTTTCTCAAGCTCAGCCCTTAAGGCATCGTTCACTACATGTCTGGCAGTTATGAGATAAAGTAAACCTTTGTGCTCTATAAATAAAGCAGTACCATGATATCTTTTATCTCGTTCCATAAATTCTACAGGATTTATTTCCCCTCGTTTAATATTTTCTCTAAATTTCTCCAATTTACTATCTGTTGCACATTCTATGTGAATTACTGATTTTTTCCATCTTTGGAATACTTCTGAGGAATCTTGAGGGAAAGTGTAAAAAAATGATATGTTTAACACCGTAACTAAAAGAAAACTCCTTATTCTCATTTTAATTCCTTTGAATTACTTGCTAAATTGGGTCTTAATTTCAATAAACCAAAATTGATTGGCTTGTTCAAATTTTTATTTTGATATTAATTAATACTAACAAAAAATTAATCATAAAAAAAGCCGCTCTTAAAGGCGGCTTTCTAAGTGTTACTATTAATTATATAAAATGTTTTTCCCGGCTTCATGTTACCTTAAATAAAAATTAGAATTTATAAAACATTCGGAAGGTATGCTTTTGAAATTGTATATAATGGTTTTCAGCACAAAAGAAGTTCGAACCTTTTATGATATGTTAGGCGACGTAAAACCTCTTTTCTCATTTTACTCCTTTCCTACAGGCATTATGTATAAGGGCTGTTCTTTATCCCCTATATTCATTATCTTTTTTACTTCCTCATTATCAAAAGCCCCGATAACCACTGTCCCAAGATTTAACGAAACTGCTTGCAGATAAATGTTTTGAGCGGCATGACCAACCTCTATATGAACGTATCTTATACCCCTTTCTCCATATTTTCCGGTTGTCCGTTCATAAACTGCCGAAAATACTATGGCTGCGGCAGCATCTTTAACCGAAGGCTGGTCTAAGGCAGCATTACATAGTTCAGTTCTTTTATCTCCTTCTACAATCATCGCCAGTTCGTGCTTATGAGGCTTATACTTATAAATTCCATTGGGAAGATCGTTCACATTTCCAGCAACAACATAAAGCTCAAGTGGATAGAGGGCTCCTGCAGAGGGAGCTGTCCTGAAGCCTCTTGGGCCTGTAATTCCTTGCGCAGCCCAGAGAAGTTGAGAGACTTCGGTAAGCGTCAGTGACTCATCTTTATACACTCTGACCGATCTTCTTTCGAGCAAAGCCTGTTCGACCGAAGTTTTGCTATTATATTTCGGCTCAGGTAGTTTTATTTTTTCATTGATGGGTTCCATAGGTTCACGTTCGTTTACCTTTAGTTGCTGTAACATAAAAAACCCTCCAATTCCTACACCCATCAATACTATGACTATCATTACGATATGTATTTTTTTCATAACATCACCGTTTTAGATTTATGTCGCCTAACGGTTCGCGGGCTGCCGCAGTGCGGTTTTCGGAGCGCGTTCGTGTCACCCGACATGAACGGTGCTAAAAAATGCGCACTTCAAATAGACTACTGTCGCCCGCATTGTCGGCAGCCCGTTGTTAGCAGCCGTTGTTTTTTATTTTTCGTTTATTAAATACAGTCGGTTGTCGTCCACTTTGTAATGCATTGGTGCTACTGTTATTTTCGGATACCTTAATCGCAGTCGTTTTGCTTCACTGATTACAAAGTCAATTTCGTTTCCTATTTCAAATATCGGTGCAAAGTGCATAAAATGTTCTTCCGCCCATTCTCTGTCCCAGCCCGCTTTGTTCACAAGTCCGTTAATGAATTGATCTTTGCGGGAAATGAGATTTACCATTCCGCAGTTGTTGTGTCCGATGAGAGCAATGTGTTGAATGTCTCCGATTGCTATTGCATAAGATACTTTAAATTCGCTGTATCTCAAATTTGCTCCGCCCGCTCGAATAATAAAAGCAAAGTTATCAGGAATGTGCAAATGCTTTCTATTATCCATACACATCCCGATCAGCAGTTGTGCTTTCTCATAGGTATCAAATGGTTTACCGAGATTATGGTATTCCAAAAGCAGTCCAATTGGTGTACGGTGGTATTCTGGGAAAATGTCTTCGGCGGTTGATATGGTTGTTAATCTGTTCATATGATTGTTTTCATTCTGTTGATATAGCGGTGGTAACGGTTTGCGGTTTGCTGTCAGGCGGGGATTTACGAGCACTTAACTGTCCCACCGCACAAAAGCCGAAACGAAGATATAAACTTTCAAATTTATTCGTCAGCCCCGTTTGCAGCAAGCCGATGTTAGCGGTTTGTGCTTTTTCATTCACCTATTTGTCTTTTTAACCAATCTCTCATTTGCTCAAAAGTTCTCCATTGTTGTCTCAAATAATTGTCCAAGTTTGTTACCGTTCTATTTATGTCAAGCCAACTCTAATTTCCGAACTCGTAGATGATGTGCGGAAAGTAGCGGTGCGTTGGGTATAGTTCTAACCGGCAGATGTTTTTCGTTTGACAAAATTAACATAGATGGAAGCCATTAAAGCGAGAGAGAAAAAAATTACGGTTAAAGCATCCGCTGCATGGGAGGAAATTTCTATGCTGGCAATTTTATTCAGCAGGTAGGGAATGTAGGAAGCCGGCAAATCGTGATGCCCCAGTTTTTTTAATACTTTCCAGTGCCAATCGGTGAGGGGGCAATATCCGATGCCATACCATATTCCCAGCACGAACCAAGAAAATGCAGTGAGTGAAAGAGAAACAAGGTTGGCTTTTTTTGTCATATTCCACATCCAGCCAAAAAGAATGAACACAATCAGTGCGGAATGAAAAACAAGAAAAAAATTATCTGCAAGTTCATACATAGTTATACTAAAACATCTTGAATTTTCGAAAAGATAATTTGATGATTGTCTGTCGTGATTTTTTTTCTAAAAGTCAACGCGGGACTGTCCCGCGCAAAAATGTTTGTTTGTTGTAGTAACTGTCGTGTTGCAAGTCAGTCCGAAAATGGCAAAGAAAGGACAGTCCCCCGATGACTTTACAAATGTCTTGTCCGATGTCGTCAAGCATAACCGATAACGTTCGAGCAACCACGCCGTTGCTTTTGGCGCTACAATAGATTCATTCTCTCGCGCCAAAAGCAATGGAGTGAGCACAACTATCTTCATATATAAAGAGCGAACGTCGTGGTTGCGATTGTTAGCTGGCATTTGCCAGGATTACTTCATTACACCGAGTTGCCGCAGAAATGTGGCCAGATCCCAGTAAATGGCTTCCCTTTTGATCTTGCGGTCCATGAGTTCTGCAACGGCGGAACCTCGTACTGAAAAACTCTTTCCAGTGGCCGGGAAGTCTGGAGCGTCGCCCGTGTGCGTGCCCGTCATGACCCATTCGCAGCCGAGCCAATTGCCGGAAACGAAAAGCGACGTGACTTCCAGTTTGAAATCAGGAATTGCCGCAAAGCTCATCTTGGCCCAAGCTTTCACCTCATCCTTTCCGCGATACACTTGACCCCGCGCAAGATTCTCGTACACGCAGTCGTCTGTGAAATAAGATGCCATTTTCTCGACGTCGTGAGTCGACCAAGTTGTAATGTAATCGGTGTACATCTGCTTTGCATCGGCTTCTCGATCCCTTTCGGTGCAACAGCCGATGACACCGCTCAATACAATGGCGGTGAGAAAAAGTGCTACTGTTCTAATCATATCAATCTCCTTTTATGATGTGAAAGGGATATTGTTGCAAATGCCAGCTAACATTTGTAACAACGACATATGTCGTTGTTATTTCTTTTAGTTTATTATTCAATTAATATAGTCTTTTCTAAATTTTTCCCTGAATTTATCTCTTTTACAATAAAATCCAGAGGGCTTTTAATTTTTCCAATGATTTGCTTACTTACGTGAGTATATATTTCTGTCGTCTTTGAACTTTCGTGACCGAGCAATTCCTGAATATACCGTAAATCAGTACCATGTTCCAAAAGGTGTGTTGCAAATGAATGCCTCAATGTGTGCATGGAAACAGGTTTTGTAATTCCTGCTTGCCGAACCGAACGCTCAAACACATGTTGTATACTTCGTGCGGCTAAATGATAATTCGGTTTTGCACCCGGAAATAACCAGCCGGATTTTCTAAGATTGTATTCCTTCCAGTATCGGTGCAGTGTTTCTTTGAGTGATACCGGCAGTAATGTATAACGGTCTTTCTTTCCTTTCGCCCCACGAATATGAATCATGTTACGATCAATATCAAAGTCTTCTACCTTCAAACTCACAACCTCACTCACCCGCAATCCGCTTGCATAGGCAAGCATCAACATTGTCCGGTGTTTTAAATTCGATACCGCGTTAAAAATTCTTACCACTTCTTCCTCATTCAGAACATCCGGTAACTTATGCTCTTTCATCGGTCGCGGAAGTTTACTGATGACGAACGACGTATTATATAACTCAACGTACAAAAATCGGAGAGCGTTAAATACCTGGTTCACTGTTCCCGCCGCCAGTTTCTTTTCTTCAATCAAGTACAGAAGATATTTCCGTATCTCTTCTTCATTTATCTGGCGCGGATGCTTTGGTGAAAAATATTTAACAAACGATCGTTTACCCCGTGAGATAATTTTTTATTCTATTTTTAATATATCTTTTACCCCATGCGGTCTTGAGATATTTTTCACGGGTGGTTGCATCTTGTTGATTTAAGCAACCTTCCCAATATACAAGTATAAAAGGAACTCTATTTTTTGTCGATGTAACCATTCCATTGTTATGTTCTTTTACTCTCTTGTTTAGATCTGAGGTATACCCAACGTAATACTTATTATCCTTTAATGAGCGTAAGACATATATGTAGAAGAAATTTTTCATATCCTATCTCACGGGGTGAAGACAACTTAAATATGATTTAATCGTTTTATGACTATAGTTTCGTAGGCGAAGTTCCTGCCTCACTTTTTCATAAAACCCGGTTTTATGATTTGTCTCGACCTTCATTTCCTGACTTGTGCAAGGAAGAAAAAGGTGGTAGAAAACATGTGAATTTTGGTTAAAATCGTTAAATT
>MHAR01000080.1 GCA_001803045.1 Ignavibacteria bacterium RIFOXYB12_FULL_35_14
ATATTCATTTAATTAGCCAAAGTAAATTTAGAATTCTTTATAATTACATTTTGAGGAGACATGAAATTCGTAAGGCCTGGATTATGCTTTCTTATATCATTATTATCATTATTATCATTCTGCACCTTGTTTAGTTCAAGAACAGAAGCAAGATTTTTTGCAGATTCAACTTCTTTATTAATTCCTCAAGATTATTTCCGAGAAGAGGAGCAATTAGTTAATACGGTTTTGACCCGTTATCATTTTAAAAAATTTAATCTAAATGATTCGCTTTCATCAGCAATCTTTGACCGTTATATAAAATCCCTGGACTTTAATAAACTTTATTTTTTACAAAACGATATTTCAAATTTTGAATCTTTCAGATTCAATATAGATGATTATTTAATTGATGGAAATCTCAAACTAGCTTATGATATATATAACACTTATCGAGATCGTGTAATTGAACGAATAAATTATGTATCTGAAGTATTGCAAAATGAATTTGATTATTCTGCCGATGAATATTTTGAAGCAAGACAAGATAGTTTCAAGTGGGCATCTAATGTTTCCGTTCTGAATAATATCTGGAGAAAAAGAATTAAATACGATGCGTTAAATTTAAAACTCGCCGGTAAAGATTGGCAATCGATTACAGAAACACTTAAGAAAAGATATGAGAATATTCGAAAAGCAATTTATCAAACCAAAAGTGAAGATGTTTTTCAATTGTATTTGAATGCCTATACAGAAACCATAGATCCTCACTCAAATTACTTACTACCAATTACATCCGAAAATTTCAAAATAGATATGACCAGGGCGCTTGAAGGAATTGGTGCACAGCTTCAAGCGGAAGATGAGTATACAAAAGTGGTTGAAATAATTACCGGCGGACCGGCATTCAAGAGTGACTTGCTTCATCGCGATGATAAAATAATTGGTGTCGCACAAGGCGAAGACGGCGAAATGGTTGATGTTGTAGGTTGGCGGGTTAATGATGTGGTTAAGTTGATTCGAGGACCAAAAGGATCGATTGTGAGATTGCTTATTCTCCAAGCAAGCGAAGGTGTCAATGCGCATCCGAAAGAAATTACACTTGTACGTGATAAAGTTAAACTAGAAGATCAATCTGCCAAAAAACAAATTCTTGAGCTAAACAATAATGAAATTCTATTTAGGATTGGTGTTGTTTCCATTCCTGCATTTTATGTTGACTATGAAGCTGAGCAAAAAGGTGATCGTAATTTTAAAAGCACTACACGCGATGTTCGTAAATTGATTAAAGAATTACAGTCTGAAAAAGTTGATGGTATTGTGATCGATCTTAGAAACAATGGCGGCGGCTCGCTTAACGAAGCTATCGAGCTTACAGGTCTTTTCATTAAAGATGGGCCAGTTGTTCAAGTAAAACAATCCACTGGCTATATTGACGTTGGGGAAGATCCTGATCCAGGAATTGCTTATAGTGGACCATTAGCTGTTTTAGTAAATCGTTTCAGTGCATCTGCATCCGAAATTTTTTCTGGGGCAATTCAAGATTATGGAAGAGGTATTATTCTTGGTGAACAAACCTTTGGTAAAGGTACAGTCCAAAATTTAATTGACTTGAATAGAATGTGGGGCAAGACTAGCAATAAGCTTGGACAAGTAAAAATTACTATCGCTAAATTCTATCGAATTAGTGGAGGAAGCACACAGCATTTGGGAGTCGTTCCAGATATAAAGTTTCCCTCACCAATTGATGCCCACGAATTTGGTGAAAGTTCTGAACCAAGTGCATTACCTTGGGATCAGATAATGTCGACAGATTTTCTTCCTTTTACGAATTTAAGTGATCTCATTCCACTGCTGCAAAATATGCATGAGTCGAGAATTAAGTCCGATCTTCGTTTTCAAGCATTTATCGAAGATGTAAATGAAACTAAAGAAATTCGTGGGAAGAATTTTATCTCGCTTAATGAATCGATTAGAAAAAAAGAGAAGAAAGAACAAGATATAAAACGTGAGCAGAGGAAAAATGCAATGCTAGAATCTGGTAAAGTAAGATTAATAAACAAGGAAGAAGTTCCCCCAAAAGAATTGAATTCCGAGGATGTGTTACTAAACGAATCAGCTTACATCTTATCAGATCTTATTCTTTTAGCAACAGGATGATTTTAATCAATTCTGCATCTGGGTAATTGCAGACATCAATTTTCTTTTAGCAATAGGAAAAACTGTTTCGGCAAAAGGAAAATCAAGTTCTGTTTCACATCGAAAAGTTGCGGGGTTAGGTAAGTCATGATATTCTCTTATCAATTCCAGTTTAATGTTATCCAGCGATAAACTTAATAAACCTTGATCATAAGTTTTAAGTAATTTTGTTTTAAGTGCTCTATATTTTTCATAATCGGATGAAAAAAGAGAGCACTCGAATTTGTGAATCTGTATGGATGAAACTTCATTATTCGGGATAATGAGATAACCCTCGCTTTTATAAATCGGAAGTATTCCGACTTGCTCAATCTTCAAATTATTTTCTACATATTCACAAATAACCAATGCTTCTTCGATTACGCTTTTTAGCTGCGGCAGCGACCACTCAATCAATTCAAAAAGACAATTTATTTCCGGCTGTTCATTTTCCAGTGTCTCGAAAATTATTTTGTTGTTTTTGAAATCAAAGCTTTTAATTTTTTTGGAGAACTTGTATTCAAGGTCATTTTTCTGTTCAATTATATCCTGAAGCTGGGACGTAATGTTTAGAATATTTGTGAAAGAAGGATATAGCTTTTTCCTGTTGAATTCATTTCTGAATTCTTTAATTCCCGCAAGAATGTGATATTGATTCAATTCCAAATCGCGGTCTGCCGAGTAAAATGATTCAAGACTTAAAAAAGACAAATTTATTCTTTCAATGATATCTATGTTAAGAAATACAACTATTATACCATCGAAGAATTCGTTGAAAAATTAAGTACGAACACATTTTGGCGAGACGAAACTTCCGCTAAATATAAATTATTTCCTTTGCGAGGAATGATTTGTTTTGAGAAAAATACGGGAAGTAATCTTGCGAGACTACTTCCCGATTTTGAAGAATTGACTAAATGTCGAACTTAATCCCTTGTGCAAGCGGTAATTCAGTTGAGTAATTGATAGTATTAGTTTGTCTGCGCATGTAGGCTTTCCAAGCATCTGAACCTGATTCTCTGCCGCCGCCGGTTTCTTTTTCACCGCCGAAAGCTCCGCCAATTTCCGCACCTGAGGTTCCAATGTTCACATTTGCAATTCCGCAATCAGAACCCGAACATGAAAGAAATTCTTCGGCTTCTCTTAAATTGTTTGTAAATATTGCTGAAGATAACCCTTGAGGAACATCATTGTGAACCTTGATTGCCTCATCAATTTCACCTTTGTATTTAATTAAATAAAGAATTGGAGCAAACGTTTCGTCTTGAACAATTTTGAAATGATTTTCGGCTTCAACTAAACAGGGTTTCACGTAACAACCTGATTCATAACCGGCACCGGTTAATACTTCGCCGCCGTAAAAGATTTTTCCTCCTTCTTTCTTAACCTGCACGAGGGCATTTTGCATTGTATCAACCGCTGATTTATCAACGAGCGGTCCCATATGAATTTTTTCATCTAGAGGATCGCCAATTTTTACCGAGTTATATGCTTTGACTAACGATTCTTTTACTTTGTCGAAGATTGATTCATGGATAATTAATCTTCTTGTTGTTGTGCAGCGTTGTCCAGCAGTTCCAACCGATCCAAACAATACTGCTGGAATAGCTAATTTAAGATCGGCATCGGGAGTAATGATGATTGCGTTATTTCCGCCCAATTCAAGAATTGTTCTCCCAAATCTTTTTGATACCACTTCAGCAGCATGTCTTCCAACAGGAGTTGAGCCTGTTACAGATATGAGAGGAATTTTCTTACTGTTCAACAGCATTTCACCAACAGTTGAACCTTTACCGACGATTAATGAGAAAATTCCTTCGGGTAAATTATTTTCTTTTAAAACTTGAGCTACAATTTTTTGAGTAGCAATTGCAACTAACGGAGTTTTGGAAGATGGCTTCCATAAATTTACATCACCGCAAACTGCAGCAAGCATTGCGTTCCACGACCATACGGCAACGGGAAAATTAAATGCTGAAATTGTCGCTACAATTCCAAGTGGATGGTATTGATCATACATTCTATGTGAAGGTCTTTCCGATTGCATTGTAAATCCGTAAAGCTGCCGAGACATACCGACAGCAAAATCGCATATATCAATCATCTCCTGAACTTCTCCCCAACCTTCTTGAATAGATTTTCCCATTTCATATGAAACTAAAGTACCAAGCGGATTTTTGTAATCACGAAGCCGAACACCAATTTGACGAACAATTTCACCGCGTTTTGGAGCAGGAACTTTTCTCCACATTTTGAATGCTTCATAACCAATATTAATTATATTTTCAAAATCCTTTGCAGATGCCTGATAAACAGATGCGATGTGTTTACCATTGGTGGGAGAAGCAATTTTTAATTCTCCATCTGACGTTGTTTTACCCCAGGTTTGTCCGGTTGATGAACCGTAATTTTTTTCTTCTATTCCGAGTTCTTTTAATATTTTACCGATTTCCATAAAAAGCCCTTATTGTTTTTAAATTTGAAATGATTTCCATTACAAAAATAGGAAATTTTTATATGCTTTAACGATTACTTCTTATTGTAAATAACTCCCTTAATCTTTAAATTGCATGTGAAAATAAAAGTAAACTTTCCAATTCTGATGATGCTTTCAATAAAACATATAATCCTCTTCCAACCAGCTTCCGAAAAGCATCAAAGCTATTTCATTTCCTCCTGGGAAAACGTTTTTTAATTCTACTATCATTCTTCCTGTCTGCTAAATTCAAGCAGAAATAATTCAACGGCTTTTAATTTAATTGCGGAGTTTCGCTTATGATAATTGGAATAAGAAGAGAAAATAAAAACGAATGGGAAAAAAGAACACCGATTATTCCCGAAGATATAAAATCACTAATCGAAAAATACGGTTTACGTACCATCGTTCAGCCCTCCAAAATACGGGCTTTTAATGATGATGAATACAAATCTTCAGGGGCAGAAATAGATGAAGATTTAAATCATGCAGATTTAATTTTCGGCGTTAAAGAAGTTCCCACCGAACTGGTACTTGAGCACAAAACGTATGTTTACTTTGCTCATGTGATCAAAGGTCAGTCGCATAATATGGCAATGCTTAAAACATTGATGGACAAAAAATGCAATCTGATTGATTACGAACGAATTGTGGATGAAAATAATAGGCGATTAATATTTTTTGGAAAATATGCTGGCAAAGCCGGAATCATCGAAACATTTCATGCATTTTCTGAAAAATTAAAACTAAATGGAAGCCATACCCAGCTTGAAAAATTGAAGCAGCCATATCAATATAAATCGATCGAAGAAGCTAAAGTAGAAATCAAGAAAATTGGTGATGAAATAAAAAAGAAAGGATTTCCGGAAGAAGTAACTCCGATTGTGGTTGGATTTGCCGGCTATGGAAATGTGTCTCAGGGTGCTCAAGATATTTTTGATTTACTTCCGGTAAAGACAATTCAACCTGAAGAGCTGATTAATAACTATGAGCAGCTTAAGTCAGAACGAAATCATTTCATAAAAGTAGTTTTCAAAGAAGCGCATACAGTTAAAAGCAAAAACGGCAAGTTTGACCTTAAAGAGTATTTTATTGATCCGGAAAAATATGAATCAAATTTTGACAAGTATATTCCCTATTTGGATGTTTTGGTGAATTGCATCCTTTGGACAAATAAAAACCCCCGATTAATTACGAAAGATTATCTACGAAATAATTCGAATCTTAAATTAAAAGTAATAGGCGATATAAGCTGCGATCTTCTGGGTGGAATCGAAATAACAAATAATTTTACAGATCCAGCAAATCCTACTTACACCTATTTTCCAAAATCAGATACTTATGAAGTTGGAACTAAACACGATGGCATAACTGTGATGGCGATTGATAATCTTCCATGTGAATTTCCTAAAGAAGCATCGGCAGAATTTTCTCATGTATTAAAGAATTTTGTTTATGAAATCTATCATGCGGATTTTGAAAAAAGTTTTGATGAACTCGAACTTGCAGATCCAATAAAAAGAGCGCTTATAGTTCACAAAGGAAAATTAACTAAAGATTATTCATACCTTAATCAATATTTAAAAACGGAGTAATAATGAAAAAAGTACTAGTATTAGGAGCTGGCTTGGTTTCTCGCCCAGGCGTTCACTATTTATTAAAACAAAAAAATATTCAAGTCACAGTTGCATCTAGAACTGTCAGCAAAGCAGAAGTGCTCGTAAAAGGATTTCCTAACGGTAAAGCCGTTCAAGTAAACGTTGAAAACAAGGATGAGTTAACAAAACTTATTAAAGAGCATGATATTGCTATTAGCTTGCTGCCCTGGACTCATCACCTTATAGTAGCAGAACTTTGCATCGAACATGGAAAACATATGGTCACAACTTCTTATGTCAGCCCGGCAATGAAAGCACTTGACGAAAAAGTCAGAGCAAAGAATTTATTATTCTTAAATGAAATAGGTGTCGATCCGGGAATCGATCACATGTCTGCAATGAAAATTATTCATGAAGTTGAAGCAGAAGGAGGAAAAGTTCTTCACTTTTATTCTTATTGCGGAGGATTGCCTGCACCAAAAGATAATGACAATCCTTTTGGATATAAATTCTCATGGAGTCCACGAGGAGTTGTTCTTGCATCCCGAAATTCAGCAAAGTATTATGAAAATGGAAAGACTATTGAAGTTGAAAGCAAAAATCTATTTGCTAATCCTGAAGTTGAGGACATAGAAGGACTGGGAAAGTTTGAGGTTTATCCAAATCGCGATTCCACTCCTTACAAAGGTGATTACAATTTGAAAGATGCATTAACAGTTAAGCGCGGCACTTATAGAAATATTGGCTGGTGCGAAACTCTCAGAGCAATTGTTAACTTAGGTTTGGTGAATGAAACCCCTGTTCCTGCAATTAAAGGCAGCACTTTCAAAAAAGCTATGGCATATGCTCTTCAGGCAAAAGAAACAGATAACTTAAAAGAACTCGCTGCAAAAAAAGTGGGCATTCCTATGAATTCAAAAGTGATCGAGCGAATGGATTGGTTAGGACTTTTCAGCGATGAAGTTATCCCAAAAGCTGATAACCTGCTTGATATGTTAAGCGATAGGATGCAGGAAAAACTTTCTTTCAAAGAAGGCGAAGTTGATTTGCTTCTTCTTAGGCATAAATTCATTGTTGAGAATAAAGATAAATCAAAAGATTTGATTACTTCAACATTGATTGACTTTGGTATTCCTCATGGTGATTCATCAATGGCAAGAACAGTCAGCTTACCAATGGCAATTGCAACTGCCATGATGGCTGATGGAAGAATTGAAGCTATCGGTGTTAGAATTCCTAATTCAAAAGATATTTATGAGCCGGTTCTCGCTGAACTCGAAAATCTAAATATCAAAATGGTTGAGAAGAGAAGTAAAATGTGATTAACTCACAATGATGTCATGCTGAACTTGTTTCAGCATCTCAAAATGGTGGAAAAAGAAGATTCCGAAACAAGTTCGGAATGACAAATCACGTTATTACTTCCGTTTTTTATTCATGATAAGTAAGTAATTTAACTTGATATTAAATTGAAATGTTTTATTTTTCTGGTGTCACATAAATAACTTTTACATAACTACTTGCATGATTCGGCTCTTAAAAGGAGCCGCAATCATTTTAAAACAATTTAACTTGACAGCAAAGCTTTACATAGTAAGCACTCCAATTGGTAACCTTGGCGATATCACCTTGCGCGCGATTGAAATATTACGCTCTGTAAACTTCATTGTATGTGAAGATACTCGAGTAACGTCGATTCTCTTACATCATCTTAACATAAAAAAGGAATTGTATTCATTAAATGCAGCAAGCGAAAAATTTAAAGCACAAAAAGTGATTGAGAGAATTATGCAAGGTGAATCGTGTGCTTTAGTTACTGACGCTGGAACACCAGGAATTTCTGATCCCGGAACTCGCTTAATTAACCTTACCATTAAAGAAAATATTGATGTTGTATCTATTCCAGGTGCAACAGCATTGATTGCAGCTCTTTCTTTGAGCGGTTTCCCAAGTGACTCATTTGTTTTTGAGGGATTCTTACCAAACAAAAAGGGACGGCAGAAAAATCTCAAGCAGCTTGCTGATGAAGAAAGAACGGTTGTTTTATATGAATCTACTTATCGTATTGAAAAGTTAATTGATGAGTTAGCTGAATTTATGCCTAAAAGATCTATGGTCATTTGCCGTGAGATAACAAAAAAATTCGAAGAGGTCATTAGAGGCACAGCGAAATCAATCCAAGCCGATTTGAATGAGCATATACTAAAAGGTGAATTTGTTGTTGTAATTGCTTCGAAAAATTTGAAGTAGTAGATATGCCAGATTTACCATCATAGATATGCCAGATTTAGCGGTGCTGTTCGTTACGAAAATCTGGTATATCTAAAACTTATAGATTTTACTCTTTTGTGTAATCTATCAACGACTTTACTAAAAAAAGTATTGTTTCGGAGATATTTTACCATTTCTATTGAGTTCTTAATACTGACATTTCTACTGAGTTAGTACAGAATTATGTTGAGTTTCATGCTTCTGTTGTCATTAAATTATTTGTTGGTTAAGTTAGAGACACATCCCTTCTCATGTTTACCAGCCTCCGGCTGGATGGGAAACTGAACGTAGCGTCCTCTCTGAAGAGGGCCCGCCCCTAAGTTGCCACTTTGCCCCAGGGGGCGAGGGGTGTGTCATAAAGATCAGTTATTAATTACTCGCTGGTATAATCAACCAAAGCTTTAACATTATACCCCTTCAATTTTTCTCTGCCGTTCAGAAAGGACAATTCAATTAAAAATAAAATTTGCACAACTTCTCCGCCAAGTTTTTCAACTAAGTTAATTGCTGCTTTAGCTGTTCCGCCTGTTGCAAGAAGATCATCATGAATTAAAACTTTATCGCCGGGGCTAATTGCATCTTTATGTATTTCAATTGAATCTTTTCCATATTCCAAGTCATAGAATTCCTTTTCAGTCTCAGCAGGGAGTTTCCCCGGTTTTCTTACTGGTATAAAACCGACATTTAGTCTTTCAGCAAGTATCGCTCCGAAAATAAATCCGCGTGATTCGATTCCCACAACTTTGTCAATCTTCAATCCTTCAGTTGAATCATAAAGCTGGTTAATCGCTTCTTTGAGTGCTACCGAATTCTTGAGTAGCGTTGTTAGGTCCCGAAAGACAATTCCTTGCTTGGGAAAATCTTGCACACTTCTAATGTATTCTTTCAAATCACTTTTCATATTAGATAATTATTTGTTTAGAAATTTTTTAATTCTTTCCTTAAAATCTTCATGTGCTCTGCTTATGGTATTTAGGTTAATGCAGTAATTCACCGCGTCTTCAACACTCAATGCGCTGATGTTATTGATCATTTGTTTTGTTAGTGAATAGCTAATTTGAGAATTGCTTAACAATTTATTTGCAAATGTAATTGCTTCTTCCATAACATTTTCTGTAAGGTAATTTGCTAATCCTAAATCTAATGCTTGTTTGGAATCAATAGTATCTCCACTGAGTAAAAGCTTTTTTGCATTACCTTCTCCAATTTTTCTTATTAAATAAATAGAAACTATTGCGGGAATAAATCCAATTTTCACTTCAGAATACCCGAACTTAGCTTTATTTGTATCGGCTATAACAAAATCACAAACAGAAGCTAAACCGCATCCTCCGGCAATTGCAGGACCATTTACCGCAGCGATGGTTGGTATCGGAAGTTTGTAGACGCTTAAAAACATTTCTGCAAGAGTCTCTGAGTCTTTTTCATTTTCAATGGAAGAATTGCTTTGCAAAGAAATTAAATATTCGAGATCTGCTCCGGCACAAAAAGCATTTCCCTCGCCAGTGATTATCAAAGCTTTTGTTTCTTTTTCAATGCTAATTTCTTCAAGTGCACTTTTGATTTGAGAAACCATTGTTGGATGAATTGCATTTCTTTTCTCTGGTCTGTTTAATGTAAGAATAGCAATTCCATTTTCTTTTGATACTTTTATCATTGGTAATCCTAAAATAAAATAATCAAAATTTGATTTTACTTTTCATTTATTTCAAAAATATACTTAACTGGATATAAACAGAAATATAGCCGAGAAGTGCACCAGTAAATACTTCCGTGATTGAATGACAATTTAACTTAATTCTTGACCAACCAACTGCAAATAATATTGGTAGCAATAACAACGTTTGAAAGCCAAGTATAAAAGTAAAGAGCGCTAATGGACCGGAAACACCCATAGCATGTATGCTGATCTTCAAATATCTATTGATTAAGATTACTAAAAACGTATTCGAAATATAGCAAAACCAAAAAGCGATTGAAATATTACTCACCTGACAAATAAGCAAAAGTATAAAACCAGCGATATAAATTATGATTGAAACCAGATATGGTATTGTTCTTTCTTTTTTGTTTTTAGCGTCAACATCGCTTACCAATCCCTTTCTGTAAAAATAAATAAAAGAGGCAATTTGCAAAATAAATCCTAAGATAGTAGCGATGACAATCAAATATATTTTTATATTGTTGTAGTTTTCAAATGTTAATGCTAGGTAAATAAAAGAAATTAGAGTAAGTATTGGCGGAATGAATATTGTGGAAATTACTCGTGCAAATTTTTGCAGTAATTTCTCGCTCAAGATGTATGAAATGTTGGGTTGTGAGAAAGTAATTCATCACCATACTTTGATAAGATATCTTCGATTGAACTAAGCTCTTTTTTTAACATAAGTTCTGAGCGAATCTTTGATGCATTATGCAATCCTTTCAGGTAACCCGAATAGAATTTTCTATGTTCAATTACAGCTCTTCTCTCACCCTTAATTTTTATCGAAAGATATAAGTGTTCTAAGCAGATTTTAATTCGTTCTTGAGCATCTACATGTGAGGAGATTCCACCACTATTTAAAAGTTCTTTTGCTTCTCTAAAAATCCATGGATTACCGATTGCTCCGCGAGCAATCATTATTCCATCTGCACCGGTTTCATTAAATGCTGTTTTAACATCTTGAGCAATAAGAACATTTCCGTTCAGAACAACTGGAATGTTCACAACACTTTTTACTTTAGGAATCCACGACCAATCAACTTCTCCCCTATTTCCCATGCTTCGCGTTCTGCAGTGAATTGTTATTGCTTTTGCACCGGCATCTTCAATTCGTTTTGCAACATCCAAAATTTGGATATTGTTTTCATCCCATCCCAACCTAGTTTTAACTGTAACTGGAATTGAAACTGCTTCTACAACTTCTTTAACTAATTTTTGCAGATAAGGAGGATCTTTAAGTAATGCAGAACCGGCTCCGCAATTAACAACATCTTTAACCCAGCATCCAGCATTAATATCAATCAACTCAGGATTTTCCGCCTCGGCAATTTTTGCTCCGCCAATCATCGACTCAATGTTTCCACCGTAAATCTGAATGCCTACAGGTCGTTCATCATCGCTTATCTTAAGCTTTGCATGTGTTCTTTCAGATGATCTCATCAATCCTTCAGAATTAACGAACTCGGTATAAACCATATCTGCGCCTAGCATTTTGCATATCAACCTAAATGAAAGATCTGTCACATCTTCCATCGGCGCAAGTAGCACAGCATTTTTGATTTTTATATTTCCAACCGTAAACATTTATTTATTCATTCACCTTACATATGGATGTGAATAGTCCACAAATGAGGGCTGAAGCCCAATGGAGCGTTGTGGATTCAATAACCCCAGCCTCCTGTCTCGCCCTTGGCGAGCCAAGGCGGATAAGGCTGGGGTTAGGCTAATAACACAATGATTATGGACTTTAGTCCATTTTCCTAATCGAATAACTTTGCTACAAGTCTCCAAAACTTTAAACGATGCGTATCGTGTGTTATTCATTAAAATGAAATTGTTTGGATAAACATACTTACCCGACTGTACCATGTCTTAACTTTAAAATTTTTGGTAGATAAAATATGCTTAAAATTAAAATAACCAAACTGAAAAATGATCCTGTAAGAAATGGAAAAGGATAACCTAAAAATTCAAATGCAAAACCTCCCCAAAGAGGACCGAGAACTCTTGCAAATGCTGACAGTGATTGATTAAATCCAAGAGTAATTCCCTGTTCAGCTTCTGATGCAATCTCGGATATTAAGCTCAACAAAATTGGTTGTAAAGTTCCAGTTCCTAAAGAAAGAATGATTCCGATAATTGCCAAACCGAAAAAGCTTCCACCGAAAGGAATCATACCCAGGCCTATCATCATGCAAAAGGCACCGATGGAAATGAGCTTACCCTTCGAAAAGAATTTTGAAATTTGTGCTAATAAACCAGCCTGAACGATTGCAGATGATAGTCCAAGAATGCCGTAGATATAACCGTTCTGCAAATCTGTGAAGTGGTAAACTTTAAATCCGAGCAACGCAAAAGTACCATAAATATTAGCTACTGAAAATGTTAGAATAAAGAATAAAATCATCAATAAAGACAAATCGGATTTATTTAAAATTATTTTAATTGAAGATGTATCCAATAATTTTCTTGATCTTTCTAAGCTTTTTGATTTATCGCGTTTAGGTTCCGGAAGAAAAATTATTGTCAGTACAAAGGCAAAAATTGAAAAGAAAGCACTTCCGAATCCTGTTACAAAATATCCATATTTTGATAGCATTCCGCCAATCATTGGTCCAAAAACAAATCCCAGTCCAAATGCAGCTCCAATCATCCCCATTCCTTTCGAACGATTTTCCGGTGTTGTAACATCGGCAATATAAGCTTGTGCAACCCCAATGCTGCTTCCGCCAATGCCTGCAATCACTCTAGAAAATAGAAGCATGAAATAGCTATGAGTATAGGCAAACAAAACATATCCCATTGCGTTTAGAAATAAGCAGATAACTATTATTTTTTTTCGACCGTATTTATCTGATAGATTCCCAAAAATCGGATTGAAGAAAAATTGTGTTAAGGAATATGCTGCGATGGCTATACCAATTGCAGTTTCATCAACAAGCAATTCTTTTTTAGCGAAGGTTGGAAGAATTGGAATTAGAATTCCAAAACCAAGAAGATCGACAAATACTGTTAGGAAAATAAGTGAAAGCGCAGAAGCATTTTTTAATTTCATTAAAAATGTGTTTAAAATAATTTAACGTTACTTAAATTTGTTGCCGAGAATAAAATTCCCCTAAAGACTTTACAAAGTTACAAGTTTTAGTGGAATTATTTCAGATATGCCAGATGATCGGATGTTCGTATCGGCCTGGAAATCTGGCATATCTAATTAATTGAAACTTACGTAGTAATAATATTTTGATAAAACTTCCTTAGTATCCCTTATTGATTCTTCCATTTTGTCAATGTGATTTTTATTCAGAAATGTAATTGAAGAATCATTCATTGCAGACATGGATGGCAATAGAACAAATTCATTTTTATTCCAGGTATTTCCCTTAAATACCCATGTCGGAATAAATTCAACATTAGAAATTTTAAGAGTATTATCAAAAAGATTTTTAGTAATGCTTATCGTAAGAATCCCACCAGTATCTGTATATTTTTTTCTCTGATTTGATATGAAATTACCGAGCGAGTACGCCACCAAAACGGAATCAAAAACACTCTTGTGTGATTTAATAAACTTAACCGGTTGAAGTACATGCGGATGACCGCCAATAATTATATCTGCTCCCATTTCAATCGTGCTATCAACAACTTGTTTTTGATAATCTGATGGTTCACGCTCATACTCATCTCCAAAATGAAAGTGAACTAAAACTATATCGGGATTTGCAGACTTAGCAGCTTGAATATCACGATGAATGGATTCATAGTCAATTAAATTTATGAGATAAGATTTGCCCTTCGGTATTGGATTACCATTTGTACCGTAACTATAAGCCAAAAAAGCAATTGAGATTCCCTTTATATTAAATATTCTAATAGAGTCATGGTCAGCCTGACTTACATAAGTTCCGTTGTAATTTAAAGAACGTTTGTTCAGTTCGTTTATAGTTCGAAGAACCCCAACTTCTCCCCTATCTAAGGAATGATTGTTCGAGGTAGTTAGAAGATCAAACCCGGCGTTTTTTAAAGCATACAGCAGATCACTAGGAGAATTAAAACGGGGATAACCTGTGTACTTAGCTTTTTTACCGGCAAAGACAGTCTCTATGTTTCCGAATGTGAAATCGCTCTTAGAAAGATGCTTAGATA
Source organism: Ignavibacteria bacterium RIFOXYB12_FULL_35_14 (assembly GCA_001803045.1). Lineage (GTDB taxonomy): Bacteria > Bacteroidota > Ignavibacteria > Ignavibacteriales > Ignavibacteriaceae > XYD12-FULL-36-8. The sequence continues at coordinate 14,351 of MHAR01000080.1, forward strand.
CATTTCTGAATACAGGATTAAAGTCAAAGCTGTCTCTACTGACTTTAGCATATTCAAATTGAACAGTATGACACATAATATCGCCAACTGCAGAAATTGAAATTGTCACAGTAGATTCAGAAAGACCGGACTTGTGTTTTTCCCCTGAAACAAAACAATTACGAAACGAGAAAAATAATATGATTGAAAAAGTGATGAGGAGAATTTTCATTAGATATTATTAGGGGCTGTAAATATAATCTTTCAAGAATTTGCCCAAATTAACATTGGTAACAGAATCAAACTACCAAAAAACTATGTTAAACAGCCCCTTAAATGAATCAAAGTGATTATTGTTTTTGACCTTTACGATCAGCTTTAACCATTTGGATTTCCTTGCGAACTTCCTGTGCGAGTCTTCGTAAATCGCTTAGCCCTTTTCTTGCTCTTGTTCCGGCCGCTGCTTGACCCTTGACATAAAACTTTTCGAAATCGGTATGCAGTTCATTAACTGCTTTTAGCAAATCTTCGAAACGTTGCATTTGAGTACTCCTTTTTTTTGTGTGTGTGATAGTTAATTAATGTTTTCAAGAACTATTTCTGCAATATCCTTAACTGAAACCTCTTTGGTTTTCTCTGGGAAGCCTCCAAAGGAGTCCATTGGGACATCCCTTTGGGAAAAATGCTTAACACCGTCAGTAAGCATTGTCATACAAAATGGACAAGCCGAAGCGATGGTATCTGCTTTAGTTTCAAGCGCTTCCTTTGTGCGTTCAATATTGATTCTTCCACCCTCTTCATCCTCAAGAAACATTCTGCCGCCGCCGGCACCGCAGCAAAAGCCTCTGCTTTTGTTTCTTTGCATTTCCACTAAATCAATACTTTCTATATTCCTTAATGTATTCCGGGGTTCCTCATAAACGTTATTATATCTTCCAATGTAACACGAATCATGATAAGTCACACGGGATTTAGCTTTTGTGTTTTTAAATTCAATTCTATGTGAATTTAATAATTCCTCAATTAACTGCGAGTGATGTACAACATCATAATTACCACCAAACTGTTTGTATTCTTTTCCTAACGAGTGGAAACAATGCGGACAAGCCGTTACAATTTTTTTTATACCATATTTATTCAGTATTTCAATGTTTTCTTTCATCATCGTCTGTGCAAGATATTCATTGCCAAGCCGTCTTGCGGTATCTCCGTTACATTTTTCCTCGGTTCCGAGAATTCTGAAATTGATGTTCGCCTTCTGCATAATCGAAGCAAAAGCTTGTGTCACTTTTTTATAGCGATTATCAAATGAACCTGCACAACCAACCCAGAAGAGAATTTCGCAATTTGGATCTTCGGACATGGTTCTAACATTCATTCCTATAGCCCAATTTGCCCTATCCGCCTGATTAAAAACCCAAGGTGTAAAGTTAGTTTCAATGCTTTTGAAGACATTGCTAAGACTATTGGGAAAGTTCGATTCAGTTAATACGAGATTCCTCCTCATGTCAACAATCGAATCAACGTGCTCAATCATCACTGGACATTCCTGAACACATGCATTACAAGTTGTACATGCCCATAATTCCGAATCCATGATATAATCATGCACTAAAGTTTTTGATAAAACTTCACTTTCAGTTACACCATTAATCATCAACGGTGCTTTATCACCTGTTCTTCTTCTGATATCAACAATGATCTTTCGCGGTGACAGAGATTTTCCTACCGTTGCAGCCGGACAAACTGAATCGCATCTTCCACACTCTGTGCATGAATAACCGTCAAGGATTTGCTTCCATGACATTTGATCAATATCTGCACTTCCAAAATTTTCCGCATTTTCATCATCAAGATTAAGCGGTTGAAGCCTATTTCGCTTTGAATCTACATTTGCAAAAAATGTATTAGGAATGGAAGTTAAAACGTGTAGATGCTTTGAGTACGGAAGATAATTTAAGAAACCAAAAACCGTTACTATGTGAATCCACCAGGAAATCTCAAATGGGATGTTTGCATTTACACTCGAACTGAATAACAAAGCGCTTATTGCAGATGAAATTGGTCTTAATTCATTAGGTTCAAGAATAAAATTTTGTTTTGCAACGTAAGAAATGTTCTGTCCGAACATTGAAATGCAAACAACCATGATGAGCATTAATATCATCAATGCATCAATTTTACCCTCATTATCAACCTCTAGTCGTTTAATTTTAAAAACAAAACGCCGGATGAGTGATAAGGTGATCGCGATGATGACCAACATTCCAAAAACATCTTGAACTAAAGTTATGGGTATGTATAATGCTCCAAGAAACTTAAATGAAAATGGAGAATAGAATCCCTGTAGAATTGATTCTAGAACTGCAAAAAGAAAAAGCATGAATCCCCAAAAAATTACAAAATGTATAGAACCGGCAATTGGATCCCTCAACAATTTTGATTGTCCAAAGGCAACAGTTAGAACTCTTTTAATTCTTTCGCCGCTCTTGTCAAACCTATCATCTTTCTTTTTAGCCACAAACATGTATCTAATCAAGTTACGGCAGCTGTAAAAGAAAAATGAAAGCGCACTAAGAAAGATTAAGATGAAGAAGATATTTTTTAAGGTCATTAAATTCTTTTATAATTACTTTTTCTTAATCCCAGCAATCGCCATATAAACCGATGCTGCTATGAACACTTTAACAACCATCCAAATTGAAAAGACTGCCGCACCAATTTTTAACGATTCTTCAAAATTTTTGGTGTAAAATGTTGTTAAGTGAAGAACTCCAAGAAAAACTATGACTAATTCACCAATAAACATTGAAGCAACTATAGACCAATAATTTTTTCTTCTCTCAATCAAGAACCCCACTAAAAATGCAGCAACCGGGAAAGCAAGCAAATATCCTCCGGTTGGTCCGATTATTCTGCTAAAACCTAAAGGTGTGTCAGCAATTTGAGCAAAAACAGGTAATCCTACAATTCCCATAAACAAATAAAGAAATTGACTGTAAGCTCCATTTCGAGAACCTAAAAATGCACCGGATAATAAAACTAATAATGTCTGTAATGTAAAAGGTACTGGTTTGGCGGGAATTGCAACTTGTGCAGAAAGTGCCGTTAGAATTGCAAAAGCTGTAATCCAAAAAATCTTTGAACCTGAAAGAATCTGGAGGGTTTGTAGGATCTTGCTGTGACTTACTTGCTCTTTTGATATCATTTTACACCCTATTAAAGATATTTATTAAAAAATGAATTTGTTTTGTCTAATAACAAATCGAATTTAGGATTACTTCCGGTAAATGGATGGACTGCATCGAAAGTATGCCCGTAGCCGGAATTTCTAAAAAACTTGTTATATCCTTATTTGCCCATCCGTATAGATCTTTTGCTTCTCTAAATGGCACTGATATATCTTGATCACCATGTGCAATGAACAATAGCCTATTTAATCCTTTAATTGCTTTCTCTATGTTCAGCCTATCATCTTTATTCTTTTCAATATCTTCCAACAAAGCTAAACTTAATTTCATCATCCGATTAGTTCTACTGTTTAGAACCTCAATGAAGCCTTTTTTTTCCATTCAACTTTTTGTTTTCTTGTATAACGGTCTAATTTCGAAATTGATGCCCAAACTGCAACGGCATTCACCGATTTATTTTGTTAAGCCGTTAAGATCGAGATTCCTCCACCACGGCTATGTCCAATGATTCCAATTTTTTAATTCTTTCTCTCTCCAAAAAAACCCGAAGTGCATGAATCAATTATTTTAGTTAGCTCTTCAACCTCGAGAGAAATTGTATTTTTTGCAAATTTATCTAATTCGTCAAATTCAGTTAGCGATTCACCAACACCATTATGCGAAAAATTAAACGTAATAACAAAAAACCATGATCAGAAAAATACCTGCCTACAAATGGAATAAATCCCTAATCTTTAAATCCTTTGAAACCATGAACATAAATAAGGCAGGGATTTTTTTTCGTTTCTTCAGATGTGAAGGTAGAAATCCTTAAAATATTATCTTTTTTTGTTTTAAGGACAAAATCCTGCTTCATGGTTGCAAAATATGCTCAATATATGCTGAAAAGTCAAGAAAAGAAGCTTTATAAAATTTAGCTTGTTTAAAGGACGAATATTAAGATTATTTGAATTTTTACTAAAACTTTCTGCTTTTATTGGAATTGCTAAACTGAAGCGATTAAAATCTATTTCGAATTGGACGAATATTTTGTTACTAGAGGCAAAGTAAATGAAAAATTAGATCCCTTTGAAGGTTGACTTGTCACTTCAATTGATCCACCGTGTTTTTCTATATATTCTTTGACAATGAGAAGACCTAAACCTGTTCCTGTCTCATTTTCCGTTCCGGGTGTAGATTTTTTTCTATCTAATTTGAAAATCCTTCTGAGAGTTTTTTCATCCATCCCAACTCCGTTATCTTTTACGGAAATTTGGGCAAAACCATTTTTTTTACTCGTTGAAACGACTATCTCACTACCCCTTTGGGTGAATTTAATAGCATTTGTAATTAGGTTTACTAGAATGGAATTAAGCATATCCTCATCAGCAAAAACCGTGAATTCTTCTTTCGAATGGTTATTAATTTTTATTTCCTTTTTTAATGCATTACCGCCCAAAATCGCAATGTTCTTTTCAATAATTTCATTTAGTTTTATTGACTTCTGCAAAAATTCAGTTTTACCAATCTGAAATTTTGAGTATTGTAATAAATTATTCAGAAGGTTATAAATATGTCTGCTTGTTTGATAAAGTGAATCTAAATAAAGTTTTATCTCTTCTTTTGTTAATTCTTCAAAATCATTCTTCAATATCTCGGTGAAACCAAGAATTGAATCGAAAGGACTTCGAAGATCATGCGAAATTATTGAGAAAAAATTATCCTTAGTTTGATTCAATTCCTCCAATTTTTCCAAAGTTTCCTTTTTTTCCTCTTCAATCATTTTTCTTTCAATAGCGCGAGTCAGAGGCAAACTGATTGCATTTATTAATTCAACTTCTTTATCACCGAGAAAATCCTCACTCATGTATTCTTTAATGACGAGTACCAATGTCAATTTTTCATCTAAAGGAACCGGAACACCCATCCATTTCAAAGGAAGTTTTTCATTTACTGAAATAATTTTTCTATCAATTAATTTTTTAATTGCATCTTTGTTTAAAAGCTGAATTCTTGCTGATTTGATTGTATACTCAATCAAACCATTCTCAAATTGTTGAGGTGGCGGTTTCGCATCGAACTCATCATTGAAACAAGGGAAAGTGATTTGATCGGTTCTTTTGTCGTAAAAGGCGAAACAAACATTTTTAATTTCAATAAAATCAATCAATGTCTTATGTAGATAATTATACTGCTGATCGAGAGATTGGGATAAACTAACTGATTGCAGAATTTTAACAGTTGCTTGGTGAATCCTCTCTTTTTTCTTAACCTCGCTAATGTCTCTTATCACAAACTGAACAGCATTTATCCCTTCAAATTCAATAGGAATGGCCGAAATTTCAACGTCAAGCTCTTCACCATCCATTCTTATAAGTTTTTCCTCGATGGCTTCTAATTTTTCTTTCCTTGATATTGCTCGTTTAACCCTTTCCTGAACAATATCTTCAAAACTTGTAAAAACCAACTCCATAATCGGTTTTCCAATCAATTCTTTTTTAGATTTGGCTCCAAAAAGTTTTACTCCGGCTGAATTTACATAAACGACTTTACCTTCCGAATGTATACCAATCGCAATGGGAGATAATTCAACCAATGCGCGATAACGATCCTCACTTTCTTTTAACTTCATATTCGTTTCGTGCTTGTGAAGCGCCTTTTCAATTGATGCATACAAACTCCATTCTTCATAGGGTTTAACTAAGTATCCAAAAGGATCAGTTGATTTTGTATTTTGAATTGATTTTTCATCAGCATAAGCAGTTAAGTAAATACCCGGGACATCAATTTCTTCTTTGATTTTGTATACAGATTCAATCCCCGATATTTTTTCCGTTAAGCATTATGTCCCTCAAAATTGCATCAGGTTTATTCTCTATTGCTTTTTTAATTGTATCTTCACCGGTTTTCACAACATCGAGAACTTGGTAATTTAATTTTATTAGCGTTTGCTTTAAGTCAATTCCAACAATACTTTCATCCTCAACAACAAGAACTTTTACTTTTTTATTCATTTCGATTTAATATCGGTAATGTGAATGTGAAAGTTGACCCTTGATGGAGCTTGCTCTGCACTTTTAATATGCCTCCATTTTGCTCAATAAATTTTTTAGTTAATACTAATCCTAATCCAGTACCTGTTTCACCTTCTGTCCCTGGCAATGTTTTAGACATTTCAATCTGGAAAAGATTGAATATGGTTTCATCCGTCATTCCAACTCCATGATCACGAATTGTAACTTCAGCCGAATTTTTTCGTTCCAAAATACTCAATTCAATTTTCCCGCCTCTTCTCGTATACTTAATAGCGTTAGTTAAAAGATTCAGTAAAATTGAATTAACCATTGCTTCATCAGCAAAAACTTGAAGCTCTTCCCCTAAGCTTGGCTGAATCGAAATTTCTTTTTTATCCAAAGTAAGTTTTAGTATCTGAAGATTTTTTTCAATAATATAATTTAAAGATAATACCTTAGGATTAAAATCTACTTTACCCGTCTGAAATCTAGACAAATGAAGAAGATTGTTCAATAAGCTAAAGATATGTCTGCTAGAGTGATAAAGAGAATCGATGTAAAGCTTCATTTCTTCTTTTGTAAGTTCTTCATGATCGTTATAAAGAATTTCTGCAAAACCAAGAATAGAATTAAATGGACTTCTTAATTCATGAGATATAAGAGAAAAAAATTGATCCTTTGAATCATTTACATCTTTCAACTTTTCAGCTAAATGCTTGTATCTCTTTTCACTCTCTCTAAGTTTCAACTCCATTTTGAACTTATAGAGGGCTAGCTCAATTGTAGATTGCAGTAATCGTTCTTCAAATGGTTTAATTATATATCCGAATGGCTCCGTTACTTTTGCATTCTGTAGTGTCGCTTTATCAGCGTAGGCAGTTAAATAAATGATTGGAACATCAATACTCTTTTTTATTTGTTCGGCGGTCTCAATTCCATTAAGCTTACCACTGAGCATAATATCCATCAAAATCAAATCTGGTTTCTCCTCAAATGCTTTTGAGAATGCCTCTTCTCCAGTACGGACAACTCCTATTACTTCATAACCAAGGTTAAAAATAATATTCTTTAAATCGAAAGAAACAAGAGTTTCATCTTCAACTATCAATATTCTTGTTTTATTTTCCAAATGACACTCTGAAAAATGATTTTATTTATGGCCAGAAATAATAGTGCATCAAAATAGCTCAAATTTCATGTGGATGACAACTTTAGAAACTTTTCTTATTCAAAAATCGATTGAAAAAAATTAAAAGTCCACTATTATTGTAATTTTATTTAAAACATTAGGGCATTAGCTTTTTCGCATACGATTTAAACAATTTGTAAGATAGATCAACTTCTTCAATACTGCTTGCCAAAATTCGTCGTACGGAATAGTTATTGATTCTTTAAAAGGTGACGAATATAAATCTTGACTCATTGAATAATCATTACTATTTTTATGTAGACTAAATCTGAATAATAAAGTAAAGTAAATGAAATCAGCTTCACAATTAAAGTTGGGGGAAAAAGTGGTAATAAAGAATATTGATTCTTCCCATCCTTCCTCTCGAAGATTATTAGAAATTGGATTCACACCGGGGCAGGAAATCGAATTGATTAACTCCTCAGTTTTTAATGATCCGATGGCGTTTTCAATTCGAGGAACATTGATTGCTTTGAGACGAAACGAAGCCGGTTGCATAAAAGTTGAATGAACCTTCCCGCGACTGCACGATCTCCTCTCATCACTTTAGTTGGACCCCCTAATTCTGGTAAAACTACTCTTTTTAATTATTTAAGCGGTAACAATTTTAAGACTGTTAACTATCCAGGTGCAACAGTTGAATATTCATTAGGAAAATTCCAATCGAAATTTTCTCTAAAAGCAATTTTATTGGATTCACCGGGTATCGTAAGCTTAATTCCCAATTCTCCCGATGAAGTAGTTGCAGTAAAATCTTTATATTCCCATCCTGAATTAGGACCCCCGGATTTAATTATAGTAACAGTCGATGCCAGTCAGCTATCCCGTCACTTATTATTAGTTAGTCAACTCAAAAAATCCAATTTCAGAATTGTCATTGCTCTTACAATGGTGGATATTCTTCAGAGGAAAAAATTGGCTATCGATACCATCAAACTAGGCGAATTATTTTCATGTGATGTTGTAAAAATTGACGGGAGAAGCGGTAAAGGTGTTGACAATCTCATATCAAAAGTTGAAAATATTTTTTCATCTATGAACCATAAATCAACTGAATCAACGCGTGCAAATTTTTGCAATGATACGAATGATTTAATTGATACATTTAATAAAATAGAAAAGATTGAGGCGGAAGTTTTAATCAACTTAGTTGATCCTTCTCAACTACCAAATATTTCAAAAGCAAATAAGCAGTTAAGAATTCTAATAGATCCTAAAAGTAAAATTGAATGCAATAAGATTGATGCGCGTACCTTGAAGATTGATCGGATTCTTCTTCATAGGATTTGGGGTTTAGTTACGTTCTTTGCCGTGATGACTTTAACTTTCACATCCATATTCTGGTTGGCTGAACCTCTCATAAGTGTTGTCGATAGTCTATTCAGCTTGCTCTCAAGCGAGTCATTAAAATTATTTGGATATGGTTGGTTTGGTGATTTAGTTGCAAATGGAATTATAAGCGGGACAGGATCAATTTTAGTTTTTGTTCCTCAGATAATTATTTTATTTCTTATACTCGGATTGCTTGAAGACACCGGATATCTAGCTCGCGGTGCAATGCTGATTGATAAACCTCTCTCAAAAATCGGATTAAACGGAAAATCGTTTGTTCCAATGTTATCTGGGTTTGCTTGTGCGATTCCGGCAATACTGGCAACGCGAACGATTCCAAACAGACGTGAAAGATTACTCACAATTTTTATTATTCCGCTGATGAGCTGCAGCGCTCGGTTGCCTGTTTATGCATTACTTCTAGCATTCATACTTCCATCTGATAAATCATGGCTTGGAGGATTTTTACTTGCTTCAATTTATATTTTTAGTATTGTTGCTTCAGCCATAATTGCAGGCATTATAAACAAATTGCGTAATAAACTGATTAAAGAAGAGGACAATTCTTCTTTTATTTTGGAACTTCCTGCTTATAGAATACCCAAGTTCAAAGTAGTTATTCATAATACAATCACAAGCACAACAAGTTATCTCAGGAAAGCCGGACCTGTTATTCTAACATTATCCTTGTTTCTTTGGATGCTAACAAGTTTTCCCAATATAAATCCCAGTATCGACAAAACCGGATTAACTAAAGATGAGATATTAAACCTAACTAAAGCCGAAAGATTATCAACTTCATATGCAGCAGATTTAGGCAAAATTATTCAACCGATCATGACCCCGATTGGAATGGATTGGAGAGTTGGTGTATCATTAATTGCAGCATTTGCAGCGCGAGAAGTATTTGTGAGTTCTCTTGCATTAATATTCAAAGTTACGAGTGATGAAACAACTCTGCAGAATTCTATTGTCAGCGCAATGCGTAATGCTACAGTTGAAGATACCGAGCAAAAACTTTTCACTGCATCTACAATAATTGGTTTGATTATCTATTTCATTTTTGCAATGCAGTGCCTTTCCACCATTGCAGTATCGCGAAAAGAGTCCGGAGGATGGCGAATTCCCATTCTACAAATACTAATTTTTACCGCTGCGGCGTATGTATTCACCTTCATCTCCGTAAACGGATTGAGAGCTTTAGGATGGGATTAATTGTTAATATTGATTTGATATTCAGCTACCGTACATATATTTTTATTTTAGTTAAAACAAATAACAAATAAAAACTTGAGACATAAACAGGCTGCAGAAATCCTCAGAGAATTTCTTAAAAAAGGCAAAAACAGAATTACACCTGAACGCTTTGAGGTTATGGATTCCGCATTGGATTATGACGGCCATTTTGGTGCTGATGATCTTTATGTTATTATGAAGAATCAGAAATCCCGAGTCTCGCGTGCAACAGTTTATAAAACTCTTGAGCTGCTTGTACAATGCGATCTGCTGAGTAAGAGAAATTTCGGCGATAATATGACTCGTTATGAAAGCAGCTTTAAAAGACAAAGTCATGACCATTTAATTTGTATGGATTGCGGTCGAATTGTAGAATTCACCAATACTTCCTTAGAAAATATTCCACAGGAATTAAGTAAGAACCTTGGTTTTAACTTTGAGAACTATTCCTTTAATATTTTTGCACGATGTAGAAATATTAAGACATGCAAGTACTATCGTAATAAATAATTTTAACTTTTTACGTTAATTGATGAAACAGAATAAAAAATATCCCATCATCTGGAAAAAAGACGATTTCTCCATTAAGATTTTTTGTTCGATACCAAATATTGCAACCGGAATTTTACTTAAAGCGGGAAGCTTCCATTTTATTATTGATCCTGGCGATGGAATTCTGCGCGATTTAAATAAAGAAATAGGTACTAAAAAAATTTTAGAGATCTCGGATATATTTGTTTCACACGGACACCATGATCATGTCGGTGGAGTTTGGTCATTATTAACTTATCTTCGAGTAATGAATAAGAAATCTCCTTTAACAATTTTTTTCCCAAAGGGATGTGTTGAGATTGGAAGTATTTACAATGCTTTTAAGAAGGTTTATTCTAAAACGATAAGTTATGAAATAAATTTACAAAAGCTTAATCATACAAACTCATTCAGAAGAAAATCTGTTTTGATTAAACCATTTCCTGTAATTCATAGAGAATATTTGCATGATGGTATTAAGACCAGACAAGTTCCTGCATTCGGATACACATTCACTTATCAAGGAAAGAAAATTTGCTATGGCGGTGATACTGCCTATTGCAAGGAGATCGTCTTAAATGCAAAGAATTCCGATCTTGCAATTTTGGAGGCAGGACATGATGATGAAACTCCTGACGAAATGCATATGACTTTAGCCGAAGCAAAATCTATCGGTGAAACTGCAAAAAAATATTTTCTTGTTCATGTTCCGGAATAATCCTCATAAACCTTTATTAACTTTTTTCAATAATTACTGTTTGATCAACCATGAAAAAAATACTATTCTTGCTCTATCTATCATTCGGCTTAACAAATGTAACTGACACTTATGGTCAAGACTCAGATGCATTAGATACATTGCAATTTAAAGGTGAAAAGCATTTGACTAATATCAAAATGTTAACTCCTGCAGGAGAAAACGCAGAAGCTTACTTATCTTTTGATGAGCAAAAATTGATTTACCAAAGCACATTCGATGATTTAAAGTGCGATCAAATATTCACAATGAATATCGATGGCTCGGATAAGAAGTTAGTATCTACAGGGTTTGGCAGAACTACATGTGCATATTTTTTACCAGGAGATTCAACAATTCTTTATGCTTCAACTCATTTAGCCGGTGATGAATGTCCTCCCCCACCGGATAGATCAAATGGCTATGTTTGGAAGCTGTATGATTTGTTTGATATATTTTTAGTAAATGCCGATGGATCCAATGTAAGAAGATTAACCGATGTGTATGGATATGATGCGGAAGCAACTGTTTCCCCTATTGGTAATAAAATAATTTTTACTTCAACAAGAGATGCTGATCCCGAACTTTATGTGATGAACTTAGATGGATCGGACCAAATACGATTGACGTATGAAAAAGGATATGACGGCGGCGCTTTCTTTTCACGCGATGGTAAGAAAATTTGTTTTAGAGCCAGTCGGCCAAAAACTGAAAAAGAATTTGCAGATTATGAGGAGTTAGCTAAAGTTGGAATGTTTCGTCCTACAACTTTGGAAATTTATATAATGGATGCAAATGGAGATAATATTCAGCAGGTAACAAACGCTGGAAAAGCATCATTCGCTCCTTTCTTTCACCCAGATGGCAATAGAATAATATTTTCCTCAAACATGAATAGTCAGAATGGAAGAAATTTTGATCTCTTCATTGTAAACACTGATGGAACCGGTTTAGAACAAGTTACATTTAATGAAACGTTTGACGGATTCCCAATGTTTACGAGCGACGGAAAGAAACTCGTGTTTGCATCAAATAGATTTAATCTAAAACAGGGTGATACAAATATTTTTATTGCGGACTGGATTGATTAACATTTAATCGAATTATCAACATAAACTGTTATTTTTTTATTATACAAAAAGTAATCTATATGAAAAAATTCTTTTTTAATTTTGTTTTGATTTCAATCTTATCCCTAGGATTCAATTTTGACGGTGACAAGGACAGAAATCCTGAAATCACTGTAAGCGAAATAAAATCGCACATCGAATATCTCGCTTCCGACGATTTGGAAGGAAGATTCACCGGTTCAGAGGGATGCAAAGAAGCAGCCGAATACATTTCCGATGAATTTGAAAACTACGGATTAAAACCATTGTTTGATGGTGATTATCTTCAATCCTTCCCTTTCATCTCAGGTTTAGAACTCGGTAATAATAATTATGTGCAAATTATTAATGAAAAGAAAAAGTCTGAATTGAAAATCGAGAAGGATTATATCACTGCTCCATTCTCAGGCTCAAATAATGTATTTGGAGATTTAGTATTTGCAGGCTATGGTATTTCTGCTCCAAAATTAAACTATGATGATTATGCAAATATTGACGTGAAAGATAAAATAGTATTGGTTATGCGGTATAATCCCGATTATGATAATCCTCATTCCAAATTCGATGAGCACTCTTCCTTCAGACAAAAGGCCACTGTTGCAAGAGATAAAGGTGCTGTGGGAATTATTTTTGTGAATGGATACTTTCCAAAAGATGATGAAGATAAATTAATGGAATTCAGATATGATCGAGGATCATTGCTTAAAGATATTTCAGCAGTTCATTTAAAAAGAAATTTTGCCGATGAATTATTTAAATCTCAAATGCTCAATTTTAACGATTATCAAAAGCAAATATCGGAAAGTTTAGCTCCCGCCTCATTTGAGTTCAAGAACACAAATGTAAAACTATCTACAGATCTTAAAGAGATACAAAAGACAAGCTGGAACGTTGCCGGTTATTTAGAAGGAAACGATCCTGAACTTAAGAATGAATATATAGTAATCGGAGCTCACTTCGATCATCTTGGTTATGGCGAAACAGGTTCATTATATAGAGGCGAGGATAAACAAATTCATAATGGCGCCGATGATAATGCTTCCGGTACTGCTGGAGTTCTTGAATTGGCTGAGAAATGTTCTTCACTGAAAAATCAGATCAAACGAAGCATGATCTTTGTAACTTTTTCTGGTGAAGAGTTAGGGCTGCTCGGTTCGAATTATTTTGTAAATAATTCATCAGTATCATCTAACAAGGTGATTACAATGATAAATATGGATATGATAGGGAAGCTTGATAATGAAAAGAAGTTAATCGTGTACGGCACCGGAACTTCCTCGACATGGAAAGATTTATTAAACGATAAAAATACTTATGACTTTAAGCTCACATTCAATGATGAAGGATTTGGACCTAGCGATCATTCATCTTTTTATGGCAAACAGATTCCAGTTTTGTTTCTCTTCACCGGTACTCATCAGGATTATCACAGACCAAGCGATGATGCTGATAAAATAAATTTTGATGGTGAAGAGAATATTGTCAAATATGTTTTCGATATTGTTTCATCAATAGTAAACAAAGAAGTTAAACCCGATTACGTAAATGTCCCTCGAAAAGAAGGTGAGAATGTTGGCGGCTGGAAAGTTTATGTGGGAACTATTCCCGATTATTCGACGAACGTTGAAGGATTTAAAATATCCGGGGTTAGTGAAGGCGGACCTGCTCAAAAAGGTGGATTAAAAGGTGGAGATGTCATGATAATGTTTGGTGATAAAAAGATTACAAATATTTATGATTACGTCTATGCCTTGAAGGAATTCATTCCCGGTGATGAAGTTAATGTTGTGGTCCTACGAGATGGTAAGGAATTAACATTTCATCTTGTGTTGGGTGCGAGATAAGATTTAAAGTATCAGACGCCAAATATTACATATTAACTAAGTTTGAAAATTTAATAATCAGACTATTCGTCAAATGAAATCTGAGTAATATTTTTTAATAGAAGAATCTTAAACCGACACGAGCCATAATACCACTCATATCAAAGCTTCTTTCAAAAATTCTTTTTCCGATGCCGCCATCGTTCACTTCATACTCCCAGCTTGGTTCGGAGGAATGATAATCGATCTGTCCAAAAATTTCCGAACGGCTGCCAATTCTGTACAATACTCCGGCTCCAATTCGCCAGCTAAAATCGAATGCCGCTTTGAATTCATCATTCTCGGGATTTTGAAAACTTCGATAATTAATAAGCAGGAATTCAATTCCAACACCACCTGTTGCATAAAAACGAGTTAAAGGAGCAACCGGAAACTCACCTCTAAAATTTAATAGGATTGGAAATTCGTGAAGATTCGTTTTGGCTCTTAGTTCATTTACCTGACCAATACTAATTGGATAAACTTGATTGAATTCACTTACAAGTTTTTTGTCAACATAATTGGAGTGAAACCAATCAATACTCCAGCCAAATAGTAATCGCTCATCAATAATTTTTCCCCCCTCATAGCCAATAATAAAACCACCATCTGTAGCGGTAGGATTAAAATATCCCAGCTTAATGCTTGCGCTGTTCAATTGCGCAAAAGAATTTGAAGTTAACATTAAAATAAAAACTAAAATTGCTTTTTTCACCTTTTACCTCTAGAAATTTTTATATGCATATGCAACTAAAGTGCCACACAAAAATACTTAGTTAGAAAGTAAATAAGAAGATTAGAAATCTTAGTTGTCTAACTCTTGATACAAAAACTAATTTTACTGTCTAATTAATTCGTTATGAAATTGTTCGATTAAAGAAACATTATTTACTCAGTCACTTTACGCAAAAGTGAGTAATACAAACCCAGTTCCTAATACCTGGTCCTAAAAATCAAAGAAATTGGGTTTGTTTGCGAATTTCTTTCATTACCTTGCGCAACGTGAGTTACTCAATAATAACAATAGGATTTTCAATACTTTCATTTTGCACTTTATCTAAAGATGAAATCGCAAAACAAATTTGACCTTCATAATCAAACTCGGGAATATGAATTAACTCAGTAGCATTTCCATCTACAATTGTGAAAATATTTTGCGGATCATCGAAATCCATATCATTATTCGAAGCCGATATATAAACAACAAAATATTTAGCAGCATCTCCATCAATAGCTAAATCCGGCGGTTCCCATTCCAGATGATAGTATTTTTCCTTTTTCTCAACATAAAACGATTTTGGTGCGTACGGTAGAATATTATCTTTCCAATTCATTAAGGGAACCAAAGCAGGATATTTATAAAAATTATTTTTTAATGTATCCGCAAATCCCGAGTAATTATTAGTGATTGACTTTGCACTAAAAAAAACTGATCCGCCAGCATTGGAATACTCACGGTTCATTCTTAGCTGATCCCCCATTTCAGATTTTTTCCCCTCATATCTTTTAGCTGTAAATCGGCTTGAGAAATGCCCAATATAAAGATGCCTGTCTCCAATAATCGAAACCCACCAGGGAAGAAGTAAAGAGTAATCAGCTAAATTATGACCGATCTCCCAATAGATTTGCGGCGTAACATAATCCACAGTTTTATCTTTTATCCATGTTAAGGGATCGCAAAATAGAATCGAATACGAATTAAATCCATTTGTTCCCGCATACTTATTTTCGACTATACCAAAAGGACTTATACCAAATTTAATGTGAGGTTTGAATGAATTTATCTTCTCGTTAACGAGTGCAACCATGGAGTTAATGTTGTGCCGCCGCCAATCGTCAATATTAATAAAGTTATTTCCATAATTAATAAAAGTAAGCGAATCTTCGTTCGATACTTTGGGTGAATAAGGGTAGAAGTAATCGTCAAAGTGAATTCCATCAACATCATAATTTCTTATTACTTCTTCAACTATTGATACAATGTATTCTTTCACTTCAGGAATACCTGGATCTAACATTTTATAATTTCCGAAAGTAAGAATCCATTCAGGATGAACTTTTGAAACGTGAAAATCTGAAACTATGTAGTCATCTACACTTTTTACTGCTCGATAGGGATTAAACCATGCGTGCAGTTCCATCCCCCGTTTATGAGCTTCATCAATTGCAATTTGAAGAGGATCGAAAAAAGGTTCAGGAGCTTTACCTTGTTCACCGGTCAACCAATAAGACCAAGGTTCAAAAGATGAACTATAGAGCGCATCGCACTCCGTTCTTACCTGGAAAATTACTGCATTTATTCCAGCTTCTTTTAATTTGTCAAAAGTTACTTTTAATTCTGTAATCTGATTTTCGCTCGAGGATAATTTTGATGATGGCCAATCAATGTTTGCAACTGTTGCTACCCAAACTCCACGAAATTCTCTTTTTGGATGGTTTACTTGCGCTAAAATTTCAATGAACAACAGTACCGTAAATAAAATTTGAATAACTATTTTTATCATGTTCAATTTCCGCTAATTTGAAATATCTTACAAATAAAACTATTGAATATCAGGCTGAAAATCAGTTAAAAAATTATTATGAAAAAAATATTATTTGTGTGTCTTGGAAATATCTGTCGGTCACCTGCTGCTGAAGGAATACTAAAAAAATATATTGAGCATCAAAATCTAATTGTGAAATTTCAAGTCGATTCAGCCGGATTGCTCGATTACCATGAAGGAGAGAACTATGATCTAAGAATGATTAAGCATGCAGCGAAAAGAGGATTCAATTTGAAAGGAACCTCAAGACCTTTCTTATCCGAAGATTTTAAGAAGTTCGATTTGATCATCGCAATGGATAATGAGATTAACGATTCTCTAAAATCATTAGACAGAAACAAGATATACCATAAAAAAATATTTAAGATGACCGATTTTTCCTTTCAAAAAGATTATGATGAGGTTCCTGATCCTTATTATCTTGAAGCAGATGGCTTTGAGCTTGTACTGGATATTGTTGAAGATGCCTGTAAAGGATTATTTGAGAAACTGAAAAATGACGGCTGAAAATGAAATATTAAAAACTATTGAGTATCATCTCAATAAGAAGATCATATCTCAACAACCACTTTCAGGCGGTTGTATAAGTGATTCTTCAATTATTCAGACAAGTTCCGGGAATAAATATTTTTTAAAAGTTAATCATAACGTTCCGAGTGATATGTTCACAAAAGAAGCAAACGGACTAAAAGAAATTGAATACAGTAAATCAATCCGGGTTCCATCCGTAGAATTAGCCGGCGATAACTTCATTTTGATGGAATGTATTGAAGGAAAAACAAAATCAAAAAATTTCTTTAAGGATTTTGGAATTCAATTTGCCAAGATGCATAAATATGAATGTTCATATTATGGATTTCATGAAGACAATTACATCGGTTCAACCGTTCAAAAAAATATATCGGATGAAGAAGAGAGAAATAACTGGATAAAGTTCTACTTCAACAAGCGATTACTGTTTCAGTTTAAGCTCGCAGAAAGTAATGGCTACATTGATTCAGAATTCAGAAAATGTTTTAATCGAATAGAAAATAAGATCGAGAATATTCTTGATAGTGAAGCAGATAAGCCCTCCCTTTTACATGGGGATTTATGGGCAGGAAATTATATTGTCGATGAAAATGGAAGGGCTTGCTTAATAGATCCAGCCGTATATTATGGAAACCGTGAAGCTGATCTTGCAATGACCAAACTTTTTGGCGGCTTCACACAAGTATTTTACAATAGCTACAACGAATTTTATCAGCTAAACGAGGGTTACGAGTATAGAGAGAATATTTACAAACTCTATCATGTGTTTAACCATCTAAACCTTTTCGGAGGAGGATATTACCAACAAGCCCTATCTTTAATTAAATTTTATTTATAACAGAACTAACTAAACACTTTACATTTTTTCAATGTCGAGCACTTCAACATCAAAAATTAATGTTGAATTCGGAGGAATGCTTCCAACGGGAACGGCTCCATAACCTAGTACCGGCGGAATAATTAATTTTGCTTTTCCTCCCTTTCCAACAAGCTTAATTCCCTCCTCCCATCCGGGTATTACAGGCTGAAGCTTTAATCTGAACTTAAACGGTTCATCTCTTTCAACAGAACTGTCAAATATTTTTCCGCTGGTAAGAAATCCTGTATAGTGAACAGTTACCAAATCTGCTGAATCCGCTTTTTCACCTGTACCTGGCTGAAGAATTACATATTTCAATCCGCTTTTTGAAGTAACAATTTTTGTAGAATCAACATCCCATGATTTTGAAACAATAGGATCATTAGCCTCAAGTAAATTAATAACAACTTTTAAACTTGAATTAGGCGGAACAGGCCCAAATCCCAATTCACCGTAAGCTTTGTTTGAAGGTATAATGATTGTTCTTGTACCGCCCACTTTCATTCCAACGATAGCTTCATCCACACCTTTGATGAATGCAGAATCTCCGAGCTTGAATTTTACAGGCTGACCGAATTCAATCGAACTGCCGATTGTTGAAGCTTGCCTGATTGAATCTTGCGACCAATCCTTATAAATATTAGTAGAATCTTTGATGACCCATGCTCGGAAATGGACAGAAACCAAATTGCCAAGTTTTGCTTCTTTTCCTGTTCCCAACGAATCATTAGCATAATTTACTCCCGAAGCTAACTCAACTACATCAGCATCTTTACTGCATCCGATAAGACCTAGAACCAATAACACAAATACTATGTACTTCATGATTTTCCTTTATTTTTTGATTGTGCAAATATATTTAATTTGTAACAGAACTCTAAATTTTTAATCAAACTAAAACGAAAAAATCATTTGTTTGCGAGCATAATTTCACATTTTAGTGTGGCTGACAAACTTGTCTCTTTCATTCCGATATTATTTCTGTTGTCTTTACTTACCGCAAAAGAAAATCAGAATCTTTTGCAAAAAGATGAAATAATAATTGATAGCAACTACACCTTTGAGGAAATTTTTTCAGAAAGTCAATTTCCTGAAAAGATTAGGAAGAATCTCAAGCTTGTTTCAGTTGAATATTTTTCTTTTGATGATAAGCTTCATCGTGGACAGATACTAATTCATAAGAATTTGGCAAATGATATTATTGAAATATTTAAAGTCATTAAAGAAAAGAAATTTCCCGTTAGCAAAGTAATTCCTATCAATAAGTACAATTGGTCAGATGAGCGCTCAATGAACGATAACAACACATCCGCCTTTAATTTCAGATATATAGAGGGAACAAGTAAATTATCTTCTCATGCTCATGGACGTGCCATAGATATTAATCCAAGGCTTAATCCGCAGTTTAAGGATGGAAAATATTTTCCAGCAAATACAAGCTATGATATCAATATTACAGGAACCATCGCGAGAAATTCATTTTTGGTTAGAGAATTCACCAAGCGCGGTTGGAAATGGGGCGGATTATGGAGAAGGAATAAAGATTATCAGCATTTTGAAAAACTAAATTAGTACCATCAATTATGAAAAATTTATTTGTTCTATTGTTCATTACGATTTTATTTCAAAGCATCACTCCACAATCCAATACATGTGAAATTGCTTTTGTCATCATCTCAACTGAAGTAAAGGATAGCGAATCCGTATTTATTGTTGGAAGTGATTCACTGTTAGGCAATTGGAATCCTAGCGCTGTTAAACTCGTTAAAGTTAACGATTCGACCTGGACAAAATCTATTAAGTTCGAAGTTGGAAAAAATTTTGAATACAAATTCACAAAGGGTTCGTGGGAGAAAGAAGCATTAGACGCAGATGGTTTTATTCCTAATAATTCTATTCATAAAGTAATTCGTGATACTGTAATCACATTAGAAATCAAGAAATGGAGAAATTTAGAAAGACGAATTAATCACGGACAAATTAGCGGTACAGTTAAGTACCATTTACAATTTGAAGGAGAGGGTTTAAAGCCACGTGATATTGTCGTTTGGCTTCCATCAAATTATGAACAAGATAATAATAAACGTTATCCGGTTTTTTATATGCACGACGGTCAAAATGTTTTTGATCCGGCAACCTCTTCATTTGGTTATGATTGGAGAATTGATGAAGTAGCCGATTCTCTTAGTAAAGTCGAAGTCATCAACGATATTATTATTGTCGCTATTTATAATACTTCAGATAGAGGATTGGAGTACACTCATTCAGCTTTAGGTTACAAGTACATGGATTTCATTGTTTCGAAACTTAAGCCATTCATCGATGCTGAATACCGAACACTAACAGATTGTGAGAATACAGCAATTGCCGGTTCGTCATTGGGCGGTTTAATTTCATTTATGTTAGTTTGGAATTACCCTCAAGTATTTTCCAAAGCTGCATGTTTATCTCCAGCTTTTAAAATACAAGAATTAAATTATGTTGATTCGATAGCTTGTTATTCCGGAACGAAGAAGGCGTTAAAACTCTATATTGATAATGGCGGTATAGGCTTGGAATCTGAATTGCAGCCCGGAATTGATGAAATGATAGTTGCTCTGCAAAACAATGGTTATGTATTAGGTAAAGATTTATTTTGGAGCGTCGATCCGAATGCTATTCACTCTGAATCTGCGTGGGCGCAAAGAATATGGCAGCCTTTAGTTTACTTTTTTGGTAAGAATTAACCTTCGCAAAACACAATTCCTAAAAACCGCAATTTGCAGATATGAGATATTCCAGATTTTCACGAACAGACTATGCGGTTCAAATCTGGCATATCTAAGAAATTTTCGGAACGACCGGGAGGTCGTTCCCTACGAATTGCTCGTTAGGAATTGCATGCATAGTTTCATTTCAATAGCATTACTTTTTCAGATAAGTTCACTAGGTCCGATCGAACATTTACCAGGTAAATCCCGGAAGGAAAATCATTCATTCGTAATTCAAATGTGTGGCTGCCAACTTCGAGATAATCGTCAAACAAATTCATAACTTCCTCACCAAGCAGATTGTAAACTCTTATCTCATACTTCCCTGCTAGATCATTTGTAAAATTAACTTTCGCAGATGGATTAAATGGATTTGGGTAAACTGAAAGTGAATAATCTTTTGGAATTATTTCTGATTCATTATCGACTGAGACTAGTGTTGTAAAAAATGTATGTGCTCTTGAAAGAATTTCTTTCCGAATTGAATCGGAAGCGATAGTTTCAAATGCAAATCCAACATAAATTAGTTTACCTTCATTCGCACCAGCCGGAAAAGTACCGCTGAATAATATTGCTGCATTTTGTGTTGAATTATATCGCATGACTGCTGTACTGCCGCCAAATTGAGTTATCACATCAGGCCAATCTTCAGGATAGGTTTGTCCAAAATTAATATTCAGTCCATCAAATATTGAACCTGGCACACCTGAAGCAAACGGAGTATTCGGCGTTGGATTATCTGCACTGTAAACAGATTTCAAATAATTAATGAAAAAATTTTTATCGTTTGCAGTTCCTTTAAAATCAAGATCCCACGCAATTTCGGAACCTGTTACAAATAAATTTCCTCCTCCATCTAAAAATGTTTTTAGAATATTTTGCTCATCTTCATTGAAAGTTTCATCTGCAGTTGATTCATCGCCAAGGAACCAAATAACGTATTTATAATTAGTCAATTGGCTTGTAGTTGTGACTAATGAATTAGATACAGTTTCAAATCTAATTCCCAACTCTCCTAAAGGATTTCCATAATATCTAGTAAAGTTATGAGCAGGATTAGGATTACTTCCCGATCCGCCATACCTGTTAAATCCATCGACAATTAAAACCTTTGATGTATTTACTGATGTGTATCCGCCATAAGTTTTTGAAAAGTTCGGACTTTCGCTGATTGCATTTTTTGCTTTGAGTTTTACATAGTAACTTTTCCCCTCTATTAGTCCGTTAATCACCGTGCCTGTTGCAGCACCACTAACTTTACGATATGGAATTGTGTCCCATGAAATTCCATTTTCAGATAGATAAATATAAAAACTGTCCGGTGTACCTGATGGTTTTTGCCATAATGCTTGAATTGATGTAGATGACGATGACAGTACTCCGGTTAATTTAACATCGCCCACAATTTCAGTTTGCTGGATGGATAAATTCTTTACATTAATTTTTCCGCCCTGAATAGTCACAGTTGCAAATGTACTATCTAGCGGACCAGTAACACGAATTGTATAATCACCTGGCACAAGCGAATCTATCCTGTAAAATCCGTTTCCTAATGAGTCAACCAAATAACCCTGGTTTGCTCCTTCGATAGAAACTAAAACTTTTTTTGCCGGGGAATTTGTAGTTGTGTTTTGAATAAAACCTACTAGACTACCATGCGCAGGAAACCCAGCATTGTAATATTGAAGGAAAGCATGATAAAGAGCTTCAGCTTCAGTTTTAAGATATGCAAGATTTTTTAATCGCAATATTTCCGCAGGATAATCAAAGAAAGATGCTTCACTAAGGGTGCCAGGCATATTCAACGTGCTTAATACGCCAAGATTAAAGCCCAAAAAACATAAATCTCCACGACTTAGGCTTGAGGGTGTCTGCAGACCTTGAAAAATTTTAGCTGCCAAAATGTTTGCCATCAAATCTGCTTGTCCTGGCCAAGCTGGATTTCCACTTGGACAATCATTAGCGTTTAGTTGTTTGAATAAAGCCAGAGTGTAATTTGAAGTTCCAAGAAATGCATTGTGATGAACTGAGTGAAAGAAATTTACGTTCGCATTGTTTGCAATTGCCTTTCGTTGAGTTAATGTTATGCATGATCCGGTTGAATCATAATCTGCGCGTGTGGTAATTACTGAAGCACCGGCATTTTGGAGACAAATCCTTAACTGAGGCACAACATAGTGGTTTATCCAGCTTTCAAATCTCTTAGTTTCAGCATCATTGCAATTTGCTGCTTGGCCGGGAATAAATCCGTGTCCAGGATCTAAACAAATTTTTATTCCGTTCAAATTTTGGGCTGATGCGATTAGCGCAGTGAAAATTATGAAGATGAAAAGCATTTTTTTCATGGTTGTTTTATTCTTTACAGTTGAGGTGAAATCACAAATGCTTATTCATTTTGCTGTACTTTAGATGTTCAATAATCTTTTTAACATCCTGGGCTTTATCTCTTCTGCAAATCAGCAATGCATCATCTGTGTTAATTACAATAAAATTCTCCGCACCAATTACCGCCGTAAATTTATCTGGAGAATAAATATAAGATTCCGATGTCATATCCGTAAAAACTTTTCCAACAATAGCATTTCCATCTTCATTTTTTTCAGACAGCTGATATACTTCTTCCCAGCTTCCAACATCACTCCATGAGAAATCGCCTTTTGTTAAAAATACTTTTTGAGATTTCTCCATGACTCCGTAATCAATTGAAATATTTTTCAGTTGACCATAAACCTTGTTAACTACTTCATCAAAATTTGGCGCGTGCATACTTTTTTTAATGGTTTCCAATCCTTCATAAAGCTCGGGCATGTATTTTCTGGTTTCCTCTAGGATAGAATCAATTCTCCAAATGAACATACCGCTGTTCCAAAGGAAATCTCCGCTTTCCAGAAACCGGACTGCAGTAGCATAATTTGGTTTTTCAGCAAATGTTAAAACTTTATGAATGTTATCGGTTACAATGCTATCGTCAATTTGTATGTAGCCGTAACCAGTTTCGGGCCTAGTAGGAATAATTCCAATTGTTACTAATCCTTTTGATTCGTTTGCAAATCTTGCAGCAGATATAAGAGTGTTGTGGAAGGAAACTTTGTCTCTAATAATGTGATCGGCAGGTAAAACAATCGTAAGGGCATCCTTTGATTTTTCCTCTATCATAATTGATGCTAATCCGATACATGCTGCAGTATTTCTTCCGAATGGTTCTTCGAGAATATTATTCGGGGGAATTCCGGGAAGCTGCTTAATAATTTCGTCTCGCTGAACTTTATTGGTAATAACAAAAATATTTTCGTTTGGAATAACTCCATTCAGTCTTGCAGACGTATCTTGAATCATTGTATTATCACCGAAAATTTTCAGAAGCTGCTTTGGAGTTTTTTCTTTACTTCGAGGCCAAAATCTTGAACCAATTCCTCCTGCCATTACTAGAGCAAATAAATTCATTTGTGTTCCTCTGTTTTAATTTTTTGTAAAAACTTACCAAATACTTCGGCACGATTTAAATAATTTTTAATGTCTATTTCTTTTGATTTTACTACGGCAACTATCACAATCAAGCATGCCCGGATTGATTCCGTTACTTCTTTTGATGGCACAAGCGATTTGTTCTTAAGGTGAATCAGCCCTTCGGAAATTATTGTGTGCATTTGAGATAAAATATCGAAGCCATTTTGTAAAGATAGATCGGCATTGGCAGCCATTACTTTTGAATATTCTTCAACCTCTGCCGGAATTTCAGAATCAATATTAATTTCATTCAGAATAGAATCAATTGATTTTATCGGCTTAAGGATTGTGCTTTCGAAGCTGTTAAAGGGATGCAAATCATCTTTATCTTTTTCCTCTTCAAGCAAAATCATTTCTTTGGCTTTTTCAACTGCAGAAATGGAATTACCTAAATTGTCTAATTTCCTTGATAGAAATTCAGTCTCCAATTCGTTTTCTAATTTACTTTCCGGTTCAATAATAATCTCAACAATTTTCCTTTCAGGTTCGATTAACCGGTCAATTGTATGCCTGAAAGTATATGGATTAACCATATCGAGCATGTGATTAATTTCTTTAATAAGATTGTAGCTGTGCGCTTTAAAATTATCTGTTGCTTTAAGAAAATCTATCGATCCTTCGCTCAAGTAATGATGTATTTCACTTAACTTGATGGCAATTTTGGAAAGTTCTGTAATCTTTTTCATCTGGTTGAGATCTTGCTGGATATTTTTAGATTTCAAAATCACTTCTTTAAGCATTGCTAAAACTTCTATCCGTTGATTATTCAAACGCAAATTACCAGATGCAGTAGTTATGCTTTGAACGATATATTGTTTAATCAAATCCATTAGTCTTCTTCAATACAGAAATTACTTAAAGTAGTTTTAATTTTTAACGTAAGTTGACCGCTAAAAATTATTTCGCCACAAAATTACACTAATTTTCACGAATCATGATCGAAAATATTAAACTCATATTAGTGTTTATTCGTCTCCGTTTGCTGACGGATCGTGTCATATTCTAAACTCCTTTTATGGGTGGTCAACTTTAGTTTTTTAAGTTATAGCTAATCCGATAAGAATAAAATCGCTTCATAAATTAAAAAGTATAAACTCTCCGCACCCTTTTACTAATGCCGCAAGTAATTTCATAAGGAATTGTGTTTAGCATTTTACACCAATCCCAGGCAGTAATTTCTAATTTATTTTTTTTACCGAGCAATATAACTTCATCACCGATGTTTATATTATCGTTTTGAACATCGAACATTATTCTATCCATTGTAACTGTTCCAACTTGAAAATAATACTTTCCTTTGATGATTGCTTTGAATCTATTTGTGAATGAACGGCTAAAGCCATCGGCATAACCAATTGGAATTGAAATTATTTTTGTTTTTTTCTTTGCAATAAATTTTCTTCCGTAGCTAACACTTTCGCCTTTGGTAATATTTTTTACGGAAGCCACATGAGAAATTAATGACATCACAGGAAATAACCTGATCGATTCAGTTGTTTGTAATGAAGGGTAATTACCATACAAAGAAACTCCAGGCCTCACCATATCAAAATAGGCATCAGGCATATCAAGTATAGCTCCACTGTTTGCAGCATGAGCTAATCCATAATTTATGTTATTCCTTTTCAATCCTTCAAGTATTTCCTTGAATCTATTCAACTGAAGTTTGGCAAAAGACTTATCCTCTTCATCCGATGTTGCAAAGTGTGTATAGATTCCATCAATTATAAAATTCTCATCTTTGTTAAGCTTACTCACAAATTCAACCGCATCATTAAAGTTAGTTCCAAGCCGATTCATCCCCGTATCTACTTTAATATGAACTTGTAATTTACGCTCCAAGCCAGCAGGTTTATACTTACTTAGAATGTCCAAATGCCTTTTAGTAAAAACAGTCGGGATCAAATCAAAACGGTAAATCGATTCTGCATCTTGCTCGAACACCGGTTCAAAAATTAAAATGGATTCTGTAATTCCTAAAGACCTTAACTCAATTGCCTCATCAATAAAAGCAACCGCATAATAATCCGGT
Organism: Ignavibacteria bacterium RIFOXYB12_FULL_35_14; assembly: GCA_001803045.1. GTDB lineage: Bacteria > Bacteroidota > Ignavibacteria > Ignavibacteriales > Ignavibacteriaceae > XYD12-FULL-36-8. The sequence goes on from MHAR01000080.1 coordinate 40,734, forward strand.
TTTTTATCATCAAGTGAGTTAAGAGCAGAAACAGTTTCTTTTACGCCATGTCCATAAGCATCGGCTTTTACAACAGCCATTACTTTGGCAGGTTTAACCTTCTTTCTAATATTAAGGAAATTCTTTTTAAGATTTGTAAGATTTATAAGAGCGTAAGTTGGACGCATTAAAATTTATTTTTTTCTGTGCAAAATATACTGGTAATCCGTTTTATTTACAATTTGATACGCTCGCCAACCGTTGCGTTTGGTCTCCAGTCTTCAGTCAACAGGCTGCAAAAGTTGAGAATTATTTTAGAGTATATTGCTAACCGCTAACTGGAGACTGCAGATTTTTACTCTAGTCGCCTAATCTAAGGTACACAATTCTTAGTTTCCAAAATTTGTTTAGCCGTTATTAGGTTCTTAATTTTGAGTATAGATTTTTTACAATTATTTCCGGTAATAACATGAGCTTGCAAACCAAAAGTACCCCAATTGATTATCAGATTGTTACCCAACAGATATTAGAAAATAAAATGGAAAATCTCGGTAAAGCATCAATACGTGAGATAAAAAAATTAATTGATGATATTGAAAAAGCAAGCGGAGAAAAATTCGTTCGCATGGAAATGGGAATCCCTGGACTCCCACCAACCAAAGTCGGTGTTGATGCAGAAATTGAAGCATTGAAAAAAGGTGTGGCTTCGGTATACCCTGATATTTTTGGTATTCAGCCGCTAAAGATTGAAACATCAAGGTTCGTAAAATTATTTCTGGATATTGATGTAAGTCCAGAAGGATGTATTCCAACGGGCGGTTCCACAATGGGTAGTTTTGCCTCTTTCATAACGATACACAAATGTAACCCTCTAAAATATGTATCGCTGCTAATCGATCCGGGTTTTCCTTTGCACCACCAACAGTTAATGGTTCTTGGACAGAGATTTGAGTCATTTGATGTTTACAATTATCGTGGTGAAAAACTTAAGGATAAGCTTGATTCAATATTGAGCAAAGGAAATATATCTTGTTTACTTTATTCAAATCCAAATAATCCATCCTGGATTTGTTTTACAGAAAGAGAATTAAAAATCATAGGCGAATTATGCAGCAAATTCGACGTCATACCAATTGAAGATCTTGCGTACTTTGCTATGGATTTTAGGCGTGATATGTCTAAACCCGGAGTTCCTCCCTATCAACCGACGGTTGCAAAATATACCGACACATACATCCTTACCATTTCCAGCTCCAAAGCTTTCAGTTATGCGGGTCAAAGAACCAGCATGATGATAATATCCGATAAGCTTTTCAATAGAAGATATCCCAGTCTGAAAAATTTTTATTCCACGGATATTTTCGGTCATTCAGTTATCTTTGGAACTATTTATGCTATTTGTGCAGGAGTTTCCCATTCCGCTCAATATGCACTTGCAGCAATATTCAAAGCTGCAAATGACGGTAAACTGAATTTTGTTGAAGAAGTAAAAGAGTACGGTGAAAAAGCTAAAATCATGAAAAAACTTTTTATCGATAATGGTTTCAAGATTGTTTACGATAAAGATGAAGATGAACCAATTGCAGATGGATTTTATTTCACATTTTCATATCCAGGCTACACAGGCGAGGAATTATTAAAAGAACTACTATACTATGGTATTAGTGCAATCTCCTTATCAATAACCGGAAGCGAGAGATTAGAAGGAATTCGCGCATGTGTTTCTCTTGTTCAACGTTCCCAGTTTCCTGATCTGGAATATCGCTTAAAGAAATTCAATGCGGATCATAAAAATTTTTAGGTGGTTGTTTGTAATGTCACACTGAGTCTGTCGAAGTGTGACTGCAAGTCTTCGATGGCATTGCCACTCAGACTGACAAACTACATATTCACTCAGGTTTTTCACACAACTCGGTTAAAACACCGAACGTGGATTTTGGATGAAGAAATGCAATGTTCAATCCTTCGGCTCCTTTTCTTCCCTTTTCATCAACAAGCATTACATTTTTTGACTTAACTTCTTCTAGAGATTTCTGCAATTCTTCTACAGCAAATGCTATGTGATGAATTCCCTCTCCTCTTTTCTCAATAAATTTTCCGATAGGTCCATTAAGAGAAGTTGACTCGAGCAGTTCAATCTTAGTTTGACCAACCATGAAGAATGCAGTTTTTACTTTTTGATCTTCAACTTCTTCAACCGCATAGCATTTCAAACCGAGGACATTTTCGTAATACTTTTTTGCTTCATCAATACTTTTGACTGCTATACCAATGTGTTCTATGTGGGTAATCTTCATTCTAATTCTCTTGATTTTTTATGAACAAAGTTAAGCAAATTTAATAGTTGAATAATAATTTTAGAGAGGAAAATTATTACCGTGAAGTGAGAACATTGAGAAAATTCATATTTATAACTTTTATGTACTATTAGACTTAGAGTTGGTAATTATTTAATTTGAAGCGGATATTTAAACAAGTTTTGATGATAAAGTCAGTTTGATATTCTTTTCGAATCAAATCTTAAAGTGTAAACAGCAATTCTAAAATTATAGTTTAAAAAGTTCTCATGGCAAAAAAAACGAAAACCGAACAAGAACCTGCCCGTCCGCAAGGCGGGGAACCACTCGAAAAAAAACTTTGGAAAACTGCCGATAAACTCCGCAAGAATATGGATGCAGCCGAATACAAGCACGTTGTATTAGGTTTGATATTCCTAAAATACATTTCCGATGCACATGAGGAGCTTTATCAAAAATTGGTTGAACAGAAAAGTGAAGGAGCGGATCCCGAAGACAAAAACGAATACACTGCTGAAAAAGTTTTTTATGTTCCACCCTCAGCAAGATGGAAATGGATACAAGGCAGAGCAACTTTGCCAACCATCGGAAAAGATGTTGACGATGCAATGGAAGCAATCGAAAAGGATAATCCCAAATCTTTAAGAGGTGTTTTACCTAAAGTATATGCGCAGGAAAAACTTGATAAAGCAACAGTTGGTGGTTTAATAAATTTAATTGGTACTGCGGTACTTGGTACAAAAGAAGCACGAAGTAAAGATATTCTTGGCAGGGTATTTGAATATTTTCTTGGTGAGTTTGCTCTTGCTGAAGGTAAGAAGGGCGGACAATTCTATACTCCTTCAAGTGTTGTTAGATTATTGGTCGAAATGCTCGAACCTTATGAAGGAAGAGTATTCGATCCTTGTAATGGCAGCGGTGGAATGTTTGTACAAAGTGAAAAGTTTATTAAAGCACATCAAGATTATTATAAAACAAAAAAGAAAAAAGGTCTGTCAATAAATCCATCCGACTATGTCGCTATTTATGGCCAAGAAAGCAACCAGACAACTTGGCGTTTGTGTAAGATGAATCTTGCAATACGCGGAATTGATAGCAGCAATGTATTGTGGAATAATGAAGGGAGTTTCTTAAACAACGCACATAAAGATCTTAAAGCAGATTATGTTTTAGCTAATCCGCCTTTTAATGACAGCGACTGGAGCGGTGAATTATTACAGAACGACGCACGCTGGAGTGTCTTAGGTGAGAAATTTATTCCTCCATCCGGCAATGCAAATTACGCATGGATCATGCACTTCCTTTATCATCTTGCACCGACGGGACAAGCCGGTTTTGTTCTTTCAAAAGGTTCACTTACATCACAGACAAATACTGAAGGAGATATACGGAAGGCACTTATTGAGAAAGGTTTGGTTGATTGTATTGTTAATCTTCCGACGAAATTATTTTTGAACACTCAAATTCCAGCGTGTCTGTGGTTTGTATCCCGTAATAGAGCAAATGGTAGGTTCAGAAACCGTGCGAATGAAATTCTTTTTATCGATGCTCGAAATCTTGGGTTTTTAGTTAATAGGCGTAACCGTGATTTAAGTGAAGATGATATAAATAAAATTGCCAACACATATCATAATTGGAGAAGTAAAGATGGTAAGTACGAAGACATCCCAGGATTTTGTAAGAGTGAAACTTTAAATAGAGTAAAAGAATTAAATTATGTTTTAACTCCGGGCAGATATGTAGGGTTACCAGATGACGAGGATGATTTTAATTTCGTTGAACGTTTCACTTCTTTGAAAGAAGAGCTAGAAAAGCAGCTTGCTGAAGAAAATGATTTGAATAAGACTATCATTGAGAATCTGAATAAAATAAAATTATAATTGTGCAAGTACAACCTGCACAATTAACCAATACTTAGATATAGAAAATAATGAACTGGTCGCAAATTGCGACCACAAACAAGAATCTTTAAGGTCGCAAATTGTGACCTTAGAAAACAATTATATTGAAATGAAAGATGGAAGAATCTAAAAACAGTTTGATCGTTTACGACTCTACGACTATTCAAAGGAAAATTTATACCGTTCGTGATGTTCAGGTAATGCTTGATAGTGATTTAGCGAAATTTTACAATGTAGAAACGAGACGACTAAATGAACAGGTCAGAAGGAATATCGACAGATTTCCTGACGAATTTATGTTTCAATTAACAAAGGAGGAATATGAAAACTTGATGTCGCAAATTGCGATATCAAGTTCGGGATATGGGGGAAGGAGGAAGTTGCCTCTTGTCTTTACCGAGCAAGGTATTGCTATGCTCTCCGGTGTTTTGAAAAGCGATACTGCAGTTAAGATGAGCATTCAGATTATCAGAGCTTTTGTTGCTATGCGGAAATTTATAATTAACAACGCTCAGCTCTTTCAAAGGATTGATACTGTTGAGAAACGTCAGCTAAAGCATGAAATTGAAACCGATGAGAAGTTTGAAAAGATTTTCAATGAAATGCAGAGAAAAGAATTAGAACCCAAACAAGGAATCTTTTTTGACGGGCAAATATTTGATGCTTATAAATTTGTCGCCGGACTTATCCGTAGGGCAGAAAAATCTATCGTTCTAATTGATAACTACATTGATGAAACCGTCCTCACTCTCTTTTCTAAAAGAAAGAAAAAGGTTGCCGTTACAATTTTTACTAAAGAAATCTCTAAGCCGCTTGCTCTCGATATAAAAAAATTTAACGCCCAGTATCCGTTAGTTGATGTAAAAGTATTTAAAGACGCCCACGACAGGTTTATGATAATTGATAATGAAGATGTTTATCACTTTGGTGCTTCGCTGAAGGACCTTGGTAAAAAATGGTTTGCGTTTTCTAAGTTTGATAAGAATGCAATTAAACTGCTTCAGAAGTTGAATGAGAAAAGCTAATGACTGAGTGGAAAGAATATAAATTAGGTGACTTGTTACAAGTAAATCAGAAATCAATTGCAAAGGATTTTCCATTCACTAAAATTGAATATCTTGATACAGGTTCAATTACTCTTGGTAAGATTGATGGATTTCAAATTTTTAATTTAGCAGATGCGCCTAGTAGAGCTAAAAGGTTATTAACTAATAATGATATTATCTATTCAACTGTGCGACCTATTCAAAGACACTATGGAATTATAAAAAATCCCAATCCAAATATTGTTGTTTCAACTGGTTTTGCCGTTCTATCTTGTGATGTTCATGTGACTGATCCATATTTTATTTATTATTTTCTGACCCAAGATGACGTTGTAAATTATTTAGATTCTGTTGCTGAGGGTTCTACCTCTGCTTATCCTTCATTGACGCCAGATGTGATTACTGATATTGATATTTTACTACCTGAACTTCCCGAACAACGCACAATTGCCTCAATTCTTTCCAGCTTAGATGACAAAATAGATTTACTCCACCGTCAAAACAAAACTCTTGAAGCCTTAGCAGAAACACTTTTTAGGCAGTGGTTTATAGAAGAAGCTGAGGAGAGTTGGGAAGAATGTAGTTTATTTGATGCAATGGAAATTGTTGGCGGAGGGACACCCAAAACAGAAATTATAGAATACTGGAACGGAGAAATCAATTGGATGTCGGGGAAAGACATTTCTTCAAACCACAAACAGTTTATTTTATCCACTGAAAAGAAAATTACTGAAGAAGGGTTAAAAAATAGTTCTGCAAAAGTTTTACCAAAATATGCTTCTGTTGTTTCTGCTCGCGGGACAGTAGGAAAAATTTGTCTTCTTTCTATACCTATGGCGTTTAGTCAAACTAATTATGGCATACTACCTAGAATTAAAGAGAGTTTCTTTTTTACATATTTATTATTGTCTTATTCAATTGAAGAACTTCAGTCAGCGTCTTATGGAAGTGTTTTTGATACGATAACAACTAACACATTTAAGGAACACAAAATAAGTATTCCGAAAGAAACTGAGATTATAGAATTTGAGGAGAAAGTGTCTCCCTTATTTCATAAAATGAATTCAAACACCAATCAAATCCACACACTCACACAACTGCAGGATACACTATTACCCAAGTTGATGAGTGGAGAAGTGAGAGTAAAGTAAATGCAAGAACATTTATTTTATAAATATGATTTATCAAACGTGATTCTGGAGCAAGACAAAAAATTATCAATTGAAATACAAAGTCTAAGTCAAGATTATATTTTTAATTCTGATGAATCAAAATTAGTAGAGTATTTTGTATCAAAGTATACAATTGATCCAATAATCTTAGATAAGGACAATGTCACGATCGATCAATCTGAGGTTGATATTGATGTTCGTAATGATCGTACAAGAGATATTAGGGACAGAAGTAAACCATGTTACTTCAAAGGCAATAGAATAACTTTTTTTATTCCATATAGCGGAGATAAAATTCTCTTTTTTTGCAGGGCATCAACATTTTCTTCATTATTACCATCAGCTGATGTCAGAGAAACTGAAATTGTATATTCAATAGATACTATTGAATATGATGAGTCAAAAATTAAGAGTGATTATCAACATAATGTGGCCAACATACTCCAGCATATAGAATGGGTTAATAATGATGTGCAAAGGTTTAACAATTCTTTGGAGGCAAAAGTATATTCGCAAATCCATCAGCGTAAGGAAAAACTCAACCACAATTTATCATTGATAAATAAGTTAGGTTATCCCCTTAGAAGACGAGAAAATATTCCTCAAACTTATACTGTCCCAACTGTTAAGAAAAAAATAATTCCTTCTCTACCAACAATAAAACACAAAAATTTACCACCAGAACCCATTCTTGATAATTTAGCTTATGATTCCATTTTAACAACAATCACCAATATGTCATTAACGATGGAAAGGAGTCCAAAGACTTTTGCAAAATTGAAGGAAGAGGAATTAAGGGATCATTTTTTAATTGTACTAAATTCACAATTTGAGGGTGACGCATCTGGTGAAACGTTCAATTATGAAGGCAAAACTGATATTCTAATTAGAGTAAATAATAAAAACATTTTTATAGCTGAATGCAAAATTTGGAAAGGTGAACAAGTATTATTAGATACAATAACTCAACTCTTAGGATATGTCAGTTGGCGTGATACTAAAACAGCGATTCTTATATTTAATAAGAATAAGGAATTCACCAAAGTTTTGAATCAGATTGTAAAAATTGTAGAATCTCATCCTAATCATATAAAGAAAATAAAATATGACAATGATACCGGTTTCAGATTTATATTACATCACAGAGATGACAAAGAAAAAGAGTTAATCTTGACAATTTTATTATTCAATATTCCTATAGAGTCTGGAAAACCCTAAGAATTTTATTAAAAATGGAACCCATTACTGAAGATAAAATAGAATATTTGGCGATTGAAGAGCTTCAATTACTCGGTTGGGAATATATTCATGGTTTAGCGATTGCTCCCGAAGCAGAAAAAGCAGAGCGCCAGAGTTTTGAGCAAATTATTTTAACTGAACGACTGCGTAAATCAGTTTCAATCATCAACCCTCACATTCCAAAAGCAGCACAAGAGCAAGCAATTCAAAAAATATTACGTATCTATTCTACCGATCTTCTTCACAATAATGAAACATTTCACCAGCACTTAGCAGAAAAAGTTAAAATTCCATATCAGCAAGACGGTTACGAGCGAAGCCATGAAGTAGCGCTTATTGATTTTGAAAATGTTGAGAACAATCAGTTCCTTGCCGTTAATCAGTACACGATAGTTGAGAATAATCCCGCCTTCGGAACGGGCAGGCAGAATAAACGTCCGGATATTTTATTATTTGTAAATGGCATTCCATTAGTAGTAATAGAGTTAAAAAATGCCGCAGATGAAAATGCAACAGTTGAAACTGCGTTTAATCAGATCCAAACTTACAAATCAACCATACCCAGTTTATTTACTTATGATTCCATCTGTGTTATCTCAGACGGATTAGAATGTAAAGCCGGAAGTGTGTCTGCGGGATTCAAACGTTATATGGCTTGGAAGACTGTGGAAGGGGAAAAGGAAGCTTCTCGTTTCAAACCACAGCTTGAAACCTTAATTAAGGGGATGTTAAATCCTAAAACTCTGCTTGATATTACAAGGAACTTTATCGTCTTCCAAAAAACAAAGAAAGAAGATCCAAAAACCGGTATAACACTAATAAATACCGAGAAGATTTTAGCAGCTTATCATCAGTATTATGCTGTAAAAAAAGCAGTACAATCAAGTATTAAAGCATCAAGTATGCAAGGCGATAAACGAGGCGGGGTTGTTTGGCATACGCAAGGATCGGGTAAAAGTTTAAGCATGGTTTTCTATGCAGCGCTTCTTATTACTGCATCAGAAATGGAAAATCCAACTATTGTTGTAATAACAGACCGTAACGATTTGGATGATCAACTGTTTGATACGTTTGCAGCTTCAACACAATTACTAAGACAAGATCCAATTCAAGCAGACAGTCGAGAAGATCTGAAGAAATTGTTAAAAGTTGCAAGCGGCGGAATTGTTTTTACTACTATTCAGAAATTTCTTCCGGAGTATGGTAAGGAAGAGTACGATCAGCTTTCTGAAAGAAGGAATATAATTGTAATTGCGGATGAAGCGCATCGCACCCAATATGGCTTTGAAGCTGTAATGAGAGATGTGAAGGACAAAGAAAGCAAGGAAGTGATTGGTAAACGCATCGCTTACGGCTTTGCAAAGTATATGCGTGATGCTTTACCAAATGCAACTTATATCGGCTTCACGGGCACACCCATTGAAGGAACGGATGTTAATACTCCGCAAGTTTTCGGAAACTACGTAGATATTTATGACATAGCCAAATCTGTTGCTGATGGTTCAACTGTTAAAATATATTATGAGAGCAGATTAGCAAAAGTAAATCTTGATGAAGAAGGTAAACGCTTAATCAATGAATTTGACGAGGAGCTTGAGTGGGATGAGGAAATTGACAATAAGCAAAAAGCTAAAGCAAAATGATCTAAGTTAGAAGCGATTGTAGGTAACAAGCATAGGGTAAAGAATTTAGCGAGAGATATTGCCGATCATTTTGAAAAGAGACAAAAAGTGTTTGATGGGAAGGCAATGATAATTGCAATGAGCCGGAGAATTGCAGTTGATCTGTTTAATGAGATAGTTGCATTAAAGCAGGAATGGAAAGATGATGATCTTACTAAAGGAACAATTAAGGTTGTGATGACAGCTTCCAGTGCTGATGGTCCGGTAATGGCAAAGCATCATACAACCAAACAGCAGAGAAGAGATTTAGCTGATAGAATGAGAGATCCTTCTGATCCATTAAAAATTGTAATTGTAATTGATATGTGGCTTACCGGTTTTGATGTTCCGTGTTTGCACACAATGTACATTGATAAACCGATGCGTGGTCATAACCTAATGCAAGCAATTGCGAGAGTTAACAGAGTATTCAAGGATAAACCGGGTGGATTGGTTGTTGATTATTTGGGAATTGCAACCGACTTAAAGAAAGCATTATCATTTTACTCTGACTCCGGTGGAAAAGGTGATCCTACAGAGGACATTGAACAAGCTATTGAAGTGATGCTTGAAAAACTTGAAATAGTTCAGCAGATGTTTAATGAGGAAAGTAAAACTCAGAAAGATATTTTAGTTGAAGAACCCGCAGCGTATTACAAAGGCAGTTATAAATTTAATTACAATCGCTTTTTTACTGGTACACCACAAGAAAAACTTTCAATCATACTTCAAGCTGAAGAGCATATCTTGGGATTGCAAGACGGTAAGAATCGTTTCATTAGAGAAGTAACATTATTAAGCCAAGCGTTTGCATTATCAATGCCGCATGAAGAAGCTATGGCGATTAAAGAAGAAGTAGCATTCTTTCAAGCTGTAAAGGCAAGGTTAATAAAGTTTGATACACCGGGTAAAGGAAAACCATATTCTGAAATTGAAACTGCGATCAAACAGATAGTTGATGAAGCAATTACATCAGATAAGGTGATAGATATATTTGAAGCAGCGGGAATAGAAAAACCGGAGCTTTCGATTCTATCGGATGAGTTTCTTTTGGAAGTTCAAGGGATGAATCATAAAAATTTAGCAATTGAACTCTTGAAGAAAATACTTAATGATGAAATAAAATCACGATTAAGAACCAATCTAGTTAAAAGCAAAAAGTTTTTAGAAATGCTGGAATCAGCAATCAAGAAATATCAGAACAATCTATTAACGACCGCGCAAATAATTGAAGAGCTTATTCGCATTGCCAAGGAAGTCAAGGAATCCGATAAGGAAGGTGAGAAGCTTGGATTGTCAACAGAAGAGGTCGCATTTTATAATGCGCTTGAAACAAATGATAGTGCTGTTAAAGTTTTGGGAGATGAGATATTAAAAACTATCGCGAGAGAGATTGCCGATAAGGTAAAAAGGAATGCAACGATTGATTGGACGATTCGGGAAAGCGCAAGAGCAAAGCTGATGGTGCTTGTTAAACGAACACTCACCAAATACGGTTACCCACCAGATAAGCAGCAGAAAGCAATTGATACGGTCCTAAAGCAAGCAGAGTTGTTTGCTGATAGTTTGGTTGATCAATAAAAATATTCTCTTATTCTATCTACTTCTAATTTACCCTAGCAAACCAATAAATGCCATACAATTCTACTCATCTCCAAATAAAATTCCGATCCATCCTCCTGAGAATGAATTGAAACGACCCATAATCCCCGTCTACCGCCACAAAGATTACAGTCTATCCCTTCCTAAGATTTCTAATTACAAATCAGAGATAAAAAGAATTCTAACGGACTCTTAGAGCGGAGTTGGTACGGAGCAGGTACGGAGGGAATGTGGAATTTCTATCGCTTTCTTAGCTTACCGCTTGCTTGCAAGCTTTACTACAATATTTTATAATTAAACAAAACACATTTGGTTTAATTATAACGAAGCTTATCGGCTCAACCTATAATAAGATTTGGCTTATTTTAAGTAAAAGCGTTAAATTAAAATAAGCCAAAAGTTAATTTTAAGTAAAACATCGAAAAACAATGAAAATCGAAGATTTCAAAGCCGGACAGTACCGGCAAGAGTTCCAACACAAAAGTTTCATCCCAAACATAATAAACATTGAATGGACATGGGTAGATCCCAAAATCAACTCGCTTTTATCCGAAGCCGATCAAAAGGTCGGGAGCTTGAACGCATTCTCGCTTTACGTACCGGATGTTGATATTTTCATCAGAATGCACATTGTAAAGGAGGCAACGCAATCCAGCCGGATTGAAGGGACAAAAACAGAAATTCAAGAAGTGCTGTTAAAAAATGAAGAGTTGTTGCCTGAAAGAAGAGAGGATTGGCGGGAGGTACAGAATTATATCGAAGCGATGAATCACTCTATCTCAATGCTTGAAAAGTTACCACTGTCCACACGATTGCTTAAAGAAGCACACAAGATATTAATGCACGGAGTTCGTGGCGAGCATAAAACTCCTGGAGAATTTAGAAAAAGCCAAAACTGGATTGGTGGCGCGACAATAAATGATGCTGTATTCATTCCACCACCGCATACTGAAGTACCAGGATTGATGAGTGATTTAGAGAAGTTTTTGCATAACGAAAACTTAAATGTGCCACCTTTGATTAAGGCAGCATTAGCTCACTATCAATTTGAAACCATTCACCCTTTTCTCGATGGGAATGGGAGAATAGGAAGATTGCTAATAACACTTTTTCTTGTTAGCTCAGGCGTACTGGCAAAACCAACTTTGTATTTATCAGATTACTTTGAGAAACACCGCAGTCTATATTATGATAATCTTAACAATGTAAGAGCAGCGAATAATCTCACTCAATGGATTAAATTCTTTATAGTAGCCGTAATCGAAACAAGTAAGAGAGGTATTCAAACATTTAATCATATTCTAAAGCTCAAAGAAGAAGTTGAAAATGAAAAGATAATATCGTTAGGTAAAAAGTTGCCCAAAGCTAAAAAGCTTATGAATTACCTGTACGCAAATCCTTTAGTCTCATCAGGCGATATAACAAAAAAACTAAATGTAACTCCTGCTACTGCAAATGCGTTAATTGAGGATTTTGTGAAGCTCGGAATTCTTACAGAAATAACCGGCGGGAAAAGATATCGCACTTACTCTTTCCATAAATATTTAAATCTCTTTACAGATAAAAAATCTTAGGGATTTAAAGAGTTGGAATCCTACCATTCATGAGAAAATAACATTTGTGTCTTCTTATTTATGAAAAAAGATAAGACTTGCCAATTGAAAAATGTTCATGAATCAACACTAAATGAATATTTTCGCTCGGCATATATCTTGTAAAAATTTTGCAAAATAATTTGTTAAGATAAACATTACTCTTATTTTTGAGTAGCTTTTTTTCAAATCTTAATTGTTGTCATCATTTTCGCCATAGTCATTCTTTTTAATGCTAACTGAATTCGGCAAAATATTCGTCTTCATCCTGATTGCAATCCTTTTTGTTGTTGTTGCATTAATTGCCGCAAAAATAATTCGACCAGCCCGCCCAACTCACGAAAAACTTCTTACTTATGAATGCGGTGAAAATCCTGAAGGCAGTCCTTGGGTAAAGTTTAACATTAGATTTTACGTTGTTGCGCTAATCTTTTTAATATTCGATGTTGAAGTTGTATTGCTTATTCCTTGGGCATTGGTTTACCAGGATTATGGATTTACCGGATTTGCAGTTGGAGCAATCTTTTTACTTTTGCTTGGTTTAGGAATGGCTTACGAATGGAGAAAAGGCGATCTCGAATGGGATCGTCCTCATCCTATTCCCCCTGTTCTTAAGAAAAGTGAAACAGACAGCAATCTTAAAATTCCTAAAGAAGAAATTGAAGTAGTATAAAATTTATGGGATTACTTGACAAACAATTCGCGGACGATAACATTGTAATTACGACTGTTGACGATCTTTTTAATTGGGCTAGATTATCATCTCTCTGGCAAGTTGGTTTTGGGCTCGCATGCTGTGCTATTGAAATGATGGCAACTTCAGCATCACATTATGATTTTGACAGATTCGGTGTTATTCCTCGTCCATCGCCAAGACAATCTGATGTTATCATTGTTTCAGGAACAGTGACATTGAAAATGGCTTTGCGAGTTAAACGGCTTTACGAACAAATGCCCGATCCAAAATATGTAATCTCGATGGGAAGCTGTTCAAACTGCGGAGGACCTTACTGGGAACATGGTTATCACGTTTTAAAAGGAGTTGACAGAGTGGTTCCCGTCGATGTTTATGTGCCGGGTTGTCCCCCCCGTCCCGAAGCTCTTCTCGAGGGATTGATGAAGCTTCAAGAAAAAATTAGAAATGAATCTTTGGTTAAAAAAACTGCATGAAATCACCGGAAGAAATATTCAAAATATTAAAAGATAAATTTGGTGAATCAATCATTGAATTGAAGAGCGGTGTTCCCGTTGAATCATATATCGTCGTCGATCCTATGAAGATTGATGAAGTTTGTTTATTCCTTAAAGATGAACCGGAATTAAAATTCGATAACTGCATGAACTTATCCGGTGTTGATGATGCGAATGGAAAAAAGGAAGCTCAAACAGATGGAAGTTCGGTTATCATTGGAGGTACTTTAAGTGTTGTCTATCATCTTGAATCCGTTTACCTAAAACACAAGTTAACTCTTAAAGTTGCTGCACCGAGAGAGAATCCGCAAGTAAAATCGGTCGCAAATATTTGGCGCTCTGCTGATTGGAATGAACGTGAAGCATACGATTTGTATGGAATAAATTTTATGAATCATCCCGATCTTAGACGAATTTTAATGCCGTACGATTGGGAAGCAGGTTATCCGTTAAGAAAAGATTATAAGAATCCTGAGTTTTACCAGGGAATGAAAGTACCGTATTAAGGAAATAACAAATCACAAAAAATAATATCCAAACAATACTCAATATTAAAAAATCAATACTCAAACATTTAGTTCAATGAATAAAGTATAAGACAATATCAATGAGCAAAGAACAAAATTCGAATAAATATGATTTGGAGGAGAGAACTTTTCAATTTGCGAAAAGCGTATGCCTTTATACTAAAACATTAAAAAGAACTGACTCAAATATTGAGTACTCAAGACAAGTAATTAAGTCATCAAGCTCAACTGGAGCAAATTATATTGAAGCAAATGAAGCACTCAGCAAAAAAGATTTTAAAATGAGAATAAAAATTTCGAGAAAAGAAGCTAAGGAAGCTGCTTACTTTCTAAGATTGATTGTTGAAACCAATGAAGAAGAATATCAAGAAAAAGGATTGGAATTAATGATTGAAGCAGTTGAATTAAAGAAAATTTTTTCTGCCATCTTGCTAAAATCCGAATGACTTTAAAAATTGATTATTTGAAATAAAAATTCATCTGTTTTTTATGCTTTGAATTTTTGATCATTGTTTTAGGATTGTTTGGGATTTTTAACTTGATTTTTGAAAATTATTTGTGATTTGTGTTTTGATTTTTAGAATTTAATTATAGAATGTTAACAGAAACCCATAAAAATATAACCTATACGCCCGTTGTTAAAACCGAGGAAATGATCCTCAACATGGGTCCTCAGCATCCATCAACACATGGTGTGCTGCGATTGGAGCTTCAGCTTGAAGGTGAAATAATCACAAAGGTGATTCCTCACATCGGTTATCTTCATCGCTGTTTTGAGAAACATTGCGAAGCAATGACTTATCCTCAAGTAATTCCTTACACTGATCGAATGGATTACCTTGCTTCAATGGGAAATGAATTGGGGTATGTGGTTGCTGTTGAAAGATTACTCAACATTCAGGTTCCAGAAAGAGTTGAATACATTCGTGTAATCATGGCTGAACTTCAGAGAATTGCTTCTCACTTAGTTGCGCTTGGTACTTATGGCGCAGATATTGGTGCTATGACACCCTTCCTGTTTTGCTTTAGGGACCGCGAAATGATTTTAAGCTTGTTTGAAATGACATGCGGTGCCCGGCTTTTATACAATTACATTTGGGTTGGCGGACTATCGCATGATCTTCATCCAGATTTTGTAAGACAAACGCGCGACTTTTGCAATTACTTCAAACCAAAGATAAAAGAGTTGAACGATCTTCTTACCTACAATAAAATTTTTATTGATCGTACTGCACATGTTGGAATATTACCGCTTGATACTGCAATAAACTTTGGAATTTCAGGCCCGATGCTCAGAGGATCAGGAATGAAATGGGATTTGAGGAAAGATGATCCTTATTCAGTTTATCATAAATTTGATTTTGATATTCCGGTTGGAGAAGGTAAAGTTGGAACTGTAGGCGATTGCTGGGATAGATATTATGTACGTGTTCTCGAAATGGTTGAAAGCTTAAAAATTATTGAACAGGCACTCGATCAGCTTCCTGAAGGTGATGTCATGTCTGCAATTCCCAAAAGAATTAAGCCACCAGTTGGACAAATTTACACACGTATTGAAAATCCTCGCGGAGAACTTGGTTACTTTATTATAAGTGACGGAAGTGTAAATCCGTTTAGAGTTAAAGCTCGCGCTCCTTCGTTTGTAAATTTAGGTGTGATGGATGTTCTCTGTCGGGGTCACATGGTTGCTGATATAATTGCAATTCTTGGCAGTGTTGATATTGTACTTGGCGAGGTTGACAGATGATGTACGATTTTTTTGTTGATCTATTCGGAAATGAGATTATAGCCGCAATTCTTAGTGGTGTTCCCCCACTTCTATTTATTTTAGTGTTTGTTCTGTTTGCTGTTTGGCTTGAACGAAAAGTTTCTGCTCACATGCAAGACCGATTAGGCCCGATGCGAACAGGCTGGCACGGTTATCTTCAAACTATTGCTGATCTCATAAAGCTGATCCAGAAGGAAGATATTTTAGCAGCGGCAAATGATAAACCTTTATTTAATTTAGCGCCTGTTTTGGTTTTTGCTGGAACTTATGCTGCTTTTGCTGCAATTCCATTTTCAAGTTATTACATCGGTTCCAACATTGACCTTGGAATATTTTTTATTATTGGGATTTCGGGTTTGGTTGTTGCCGGAATATTGATGGCAGGCTGGTCATCAAATAATAAATACTCAATGCTCGGTGCAATGAGAGCCGCTGCACAAATTATTAGTTATGAAATTCCTACGATTCTTGTCGTGTTGACTGTCGTAATGATCACCCGAACATTAAACTTGCACACTCTAAGTGAAATGCAAACCGGCTACATTTGGAATTGGATGATATTTGGTGGACCAACAGTCGGCTGGCAAAAGTTTTCACTCATTCCTCTAATGTTCATTGGATTTCTCGTAATCTACATGAGCACACTTGCCGAAGTAAACCGTACACCATTCGACATTCCCGAAGCAGAATCAGAATTAGTCTCGGGTTACCACACAGAGTATTCAGGGATGAAGTTCGCTATGTTTTTTCTTGCTGAGTATGCAAACATGTATGCTGTTTCAGCGATTGTTACAGCTTTGTTTCTCGGAGGGTATCAATCCCCCATTGGATATTTCGGAAATCTAGTCGATGTTCCTTGGCTAATTCCAATCGAACAATTTCTGTGGTTTACAATTAAAGGTACTTTCTTTGTATTTGTTCAAATGTGGCTTCGTTGGACTCTACCGAGATTACGAGTTGATCAGCTAATGGCTTTGTGCTGGAAATATTTAATTCCCATCGCTTTTGTAAATCTTATAATAGTTGGACTAATTACCGTTTTGTAAGATGAAAGAATACTTTTCAAATATCTGGATCGGATTGTCAACGGTGGCAATTGGCATGAAGGTAACTTTTAAACATTTGTTCGTTCCAGCAGTAACAATTCAATATCCAAGTGTTCGAGTTGAATTACCTGAAAGAGAAAGAAACCGGCTTTATGTGAATATGGATGATTGTATTGGACATGATCAATGTTGGTGTGCATGAACTGAAATTTGATGGATACAGTCAGTCAAGTGGAATTTATTTCTATCGCTTGGTTTCCGTTGATAATAAAATTCTTAGTTAAAAAATTATTTTGTTACGATAACAATGAACAGAAAAATTAATAAAATAGCAGTTCTCTTTTTTATTATTGTAGTTACTGTTCCTGATTTTTCTCAAACTGTAGCACAAGAAAAAATATTTTTTGCGGCAAGGCGAGACAGTAATTCCATTTATCCATTGCTCTATATGATGAACGTTGACGGCAGTAATATTCACGCGATAAAGGATTCTATTATAGGTTACGTTCCTCGGCTTTCACGGGATGGTAAAAGGATTGCTTACATTGGAACCTATAGCGACCAAATAATCGGACCCCCGCAGGTGAGAGTAATGAATGTTGACGGAACAAATAATCACGTTGTTTCTTTGTGCAAACATCCGATTACTGGACAAATCAGCCCTTGCGAGGATAGTTTTAGTCCTGCTTGGTCAGCGGATGGAGAAAAGATAGCGTATGATCGGTGCAATAATTGCGAGGCCGGAGGGGATAATTTTGATATATACATTGTCAATACTGATACTACTCAAGGGTATGTTCAAGCAAAAGTAACTCAAAGTTTGTACAGTGAGCGTCTGTATGATTGGTCGCCTGATGGGAGCAAATTACTGTTTAGGGCTCATTATTTTAATAATACGTACGATTTTGATGGGGAATTATTCTTAATGAATACTGATGGAACAAACTGGAAACAACTCACAAATGGTATTGGTACAATTGGTCCTCGCTACTCGCCGGATGGAGCCACAATAGCTTTTTTCTCAAACCATGAAAATAAACAACTCGAAATATATTTGATGGATACAACTGGTGTTAATATCCGAAGATTGACAAACTTAAATTTGGAGCCAAAATATGCGACTCTTTCTTGGTCACCAGATGGCAAAAAGATAGTTTTTGAGTCTGATTTTAAAATTTTCGTTTTAGATGTTCTGTCCCTTGCTGTAATTCAAATACCCACTAATATGCGAGAGAGCGAAACCCCGGAATGGGGAAACATGGTGGTAACCAACGTGACAACTTCAAATTATCAGAATGTGAATAAATATTTTTTGTATCAGAATTATCCCAATCCATTTAATCCTGAAACTCAGCTTAAATACTCACTTAAGGAAGATGCATTAGTAACATTAAGACTGTTTGACATTCTTGGTAATGAAATTGTAACTTTAATTCATGAACCAAAAAGTCAAGGTAGTCACACTTTGGATTTTAACGCTGGTAATCTTTCAAGCGGGGTTTATATTTATCAGATTAAAGCAAATAATTTTATTGCTTCGAAGAAAATGATAATCACAAAATGAAAGAATACTTTTTAAATATCTGGATCGGATTGTCAACGGTGGCAATTGGCATGAAGGTAACTTTTAAACATTTGTTCGTTCCAGCAGTAACAATTCAATATCCAAGTGTTCGAGTTGAATTACCTGAAAGAGAAAGAAACCGGCTTTATGTGAATATGGATGATTGCATCGGATGCGATCAGTGTTCTAGGGCTTGTCCGGTTAGCTGCATTGAAATTGAAACCGTAAAAGGACTTCCAACAGAAGACTTGGGTAAAACTTCAAATGGAAAGAAAAAAGCTTTATGGGTCACTAAGTTCGATATTGATTTTGCAAAATGCTGCTACTGCCAGCTTTGTGTTTTTCCATGTCCAACAGAATGTATTTACATGACAGACGTTTATGAGTTCTCTGAATTCCAGCGCAATGATTTGGTTTATGATTTCGTAACTCTCACTCCGGAAGAACGTGAACAGAAAAAACTTAATTACCAAAAATTTGAAGTTGAAAAAGCTGCCGAGAAAGCAGCAAAGAAACCGGTGACTCCGCCAGCAACACCAGAAGCTAAACCAGAGGTGAAAGTTAAAACAGAAACGCCTCCGCCAGGTGCTGATAATCCAGGAGAAAATAAGGTAAGCTAACTATGACACTTTACGATATAATATTTTACCTTTTTGCACTTGTTACAATTTCTTCGGCATACTTGGTTGTAACCGTTCGGAATATTGTTTACTCTGCTTTCTCTTTGCTCTTTACACTATTTGGAATTGCCGGACTTTATGCTTTGCTGGGAGCTGACTTTGTTGCGATTGTTCAACTAATAGTATACGTCGGCGGCATCTTAATTCTGATGATCTTCGGTGTAATGTTAACGAACAAAATCACAAATGTTCAAATCAAAACAGGAGTATTCCAAATCCTGCCTGCCACAATTGGTGTTGGAATATTTGGTGGATTTTTACTCGCTGTACTATTAAACACAAACTGGCTGAATCTCAATGTTAAAGATTCCCCGGCAACCACTTTTCAATTGGGACAGCTTTTAATGAATGAGTGGGTATTACCGTTTGAATTGCTGGGAATCGTATTGTTAATTGCACTTCTTGGTGCAGCATCAATTGCGAGGAAATAGGAAATTTATTTTATGGTAACCGTAAGTTTATATCATTATTTATTTGTCAGCACAATTCTTTTCTCCTTAGGAATTTTTGGAATTGTAACCAGGAAAAATGCAGTGATGGTTCTAATGGGAATAGAATTAATTCTCAATGCTGCAAACATTAATTTTGTTGCTTTTGCACGATATGGAAATTTTGGATTTCAAGGTCAGCTGATGGCTTTGTTTGTAATAGTGCTTGCTGCTGCAGAAGCAGCAATCGCACTTGCGATCGTTCTCAATATATATAAAGTTTTTTCATCTGTTAATGTTGATGAAATAGACCGGCTTAAAGAATAAATTTTATATAAACGAACATGTCACCCCGAACTTGTTTCGGGGTCTCATCAGAATGCAGATTGGGATGCTGAAACAAGTTCAGCATGACGGCAAAATTTTCAGTACAGACGATAAATCGTGGGGTTAGAGCATGTTCAGAAAAAATAATTTCGTAAAATAAATTTTAATAATGGATTTAATCACTTTATCAGTAATAATCTTATTCATTCCCCTATTAGGATTCGTTCTAACTCTCTTTACCGGAATGAATTTCAAATGGGCATTCTTAATCGAGAATGTTTTGATTGTTTTAGGATTTATCCTTTCCGTTGTTCTACTTTATAATAAGTTATCAGGTTACTTAGATACAGATATTGTATCAGAATTTAATTGGATAAATCTGGGAATTATTCCCTTCTTTGGTGAAATAATTATTAAGCTCGGAATTAAGCTCGATAACGTTGCTGTGATCATGAACTTCACAGTATTTCTAATCAGTATGGTTGTGCATCTGTTCTCGATTGATTACATGAAAGGCGACAAAAGATACAGCAGATACTTTGCTTACTTAGGACTATTCACTTTCTCAATGACCGGAATAGTTGTAACCAACAATGTCTTAATGATGTATATTTTCTGGGAGTTGGTTGGATTATCATCTTATCTTTTAATTGGTTTTTGGTTTGAGAAAAAGTCCGCCTCCGATGCAGGAAAAAAAGCATTCATCGTTAATCGTATTGGTGACTTAGGAATGTTTGCTGGAATATTAATACTTTTTGTTACATATAAAACTTTTTCTTTCCAGGAAATTTTTAATGCCGTTGCTGCCGGGCAATTACCTTTTAATAGCGAGTTTTGGTTAACAATTACCGGTTTACTTTTATTCTGCGGAGCAATTGGAAAATCTGCACAATTCCCTCTTCATGTTTGGCTGCCGGATGCAATGGAAGGTCCAACTCCTGTTAGCGCTTTGATTCATGCAGCTACAATGGTTGCCGCGGGCGTTTATTTCATCGTGAGAATTTTCCCTATTCTTTCGGGAGATGCTTTACTTATCATAGCTATAATTGGTGCAATTTCGGCATTCATTCCAGCAACAATTGCATTAACTCAGAACGATATTAAAAGAGTTTTAGCTTACTCCACTGTAAGTCAGCTTGGTTACATGATAATGGCTTTGGGAATTGGCGCTTATGTCTTTGCATTCTTCCATCTGATTACTCATGCATTTTTCAAAGCATGCTTATTTCTTGGTTCAGGTTCGGTCATACACTCGATGCATCATGAGCAGGATATTCAAAAAATGGGTGGGTTAAGAAAGAAAATGCCAATTACTTATGCAACATTTTTACTAGCTACACTTGCGTTGTCTGGTATTCCATTAACATCAGGTTTCTTAAGTAAAGATGGAATTTTAGCAGGCACTTTAGCATACACATCACTTACCGGGAATTGGTTTTTTACTTTTATTGGATTTACTGTCGCTATGCTAACCGCATTCTATATGTTTAGATTAGTAATTCTAACTTTTCATGGTGAACCGAAAAACAAAGAGAAGTACGATCATGCTCATGAATCTCCTTTCTTTATGATTATGCCCTTGGTTCTTCTTTCCGGCCTATCAATTTTTATTTGGTACACACCAAATCCGTTTAATGCCGATTCAGGTTGGGTATTATCCAAATGGGTTAAAGCACCAACACTTTCAGTTCCTGAGTCAGCCCGTTATCCTTTTATGGTTGAAGAACAGAAACAAGAAAGTATAGTAAAGCAGGAAGAAGAAGTAACATTCTCACACGAATATACTCACGCAATGCACTCTGCACATGTTCCGACAATATTCTTATCCGGTTTTGTAGCAGGTTTAGGAATTTTATTCGCCTTTTTGTTTTATCAATGGAAAAAACTTGATCCCAATAAATTAGCAGCAAAGGTTAAACCACTCTATAATTTATCATACAACAAATGGTACTTCGATGAATTCTACAATTCTGTTTTTGTTGGAGGAACTCTTGCATTCAGTAATTTTTTGAGATGGATTGATAACACAATCATCGATGGAATTGTTAATGGATCAGCAACGCTCACCAGAGGAGTTTCAAAGGTAAGCGGAAAATTTGATAACGGTGTTGTTGATGGTCTCGTTAATTTCACAGCTTATTTCAGCGGTTTTATTGGTCTTTTATTTAGAAAATTTCAAACAGGAAAAGTTCAAACGTACATTGTGCTCGTGATCTTTTCGTTATTGATACTATTATTTTTATTTAAGTCATTCTAGGTAGTAAAATGGCAAGCTTTCCAATTCTTTCATGGATAACACTTCTTCCAATTTTGGGGATGGTGATAATCTTATTCATTCCTAAAAACCAGGAAAAGATTATTAAAGGTTTAACTCTGCTCATAACAAGCATTCAAGTTATTCTCGCGATTGTTATTCTTGCAGGTTTTAATTACGCCAAAGGCGGAGTGTTCGATGCAAGTTCATTTCAATTCATAGAAAAATTCAGATGGATTGATATTGAAGGATTTTCCTGGATTGGAAGAGTTAAGATTGATTATTACTTGGGAATTGACGGATTGAGTGTTCCTTTAGTTCTCTTAACTGCGATCATTTGTTTTATTTCAACGCTTTCATCATTCAGCATAAACAAATCCGTTAAAGGATATTTTGCAATGTTCCTTCTACTCGATACCGGAATGATGGGAGTTTTTGTTTCATTAGATTTCTTCCTCTTCTACATTTTCTGGGAATTGATGCTTCTCCCGATGTACTTTTTAATTGGTATTTGGGGAGGCCCTCGCAAAGAATATGCAGCTATAAAATTCTTCCTTTACACTTTGTTGGGAAGCGTATTCATTCTCCTAGCAGTGATCGGATTATACTTTAGTACTACCGAAACTTTAGCTGATGGAAGCAAAGTATTTACATTTAACATGATTGCGATGATGGATCCTGCCAACTATTCTGCTGATGGAATACTATCCCCATTCAATCCAGACAATTTACGGTTCATTGCCTTCCTCGGTTTGTTCATTGGATTCGCAATTAAAATTCCGATGTTCCCCTTCCACACATGGTTGCCCGATGCACATGTTGAAGCACCTACTGCAATAAGCGTTATTCTTGCCGGTGTTTTGCTGAAGATGGGAACTTACGGAATTTTGCGAGTCAACTATACAATGTTTCCCGAAATCACAAAACAACTAATTTGGTACATCGCCTTGTTCGGCATGATAAATATTATTTATGGTGCGCTAACTGCAATGGCTCAAAAAGATTTTAAGAAGCTGATTGCTTACTCATCAATCTCTCACATGGGATTTGTTTTGCTCGGAATGGCATCGTTAAACACTCTGGGAATTTCCGGTGCTGTGCTTCAAATGTTTAATCACGGAACAATAACAGCAATGCTCTTCTTGATCGTGGGAGTTATTTACGATAGAGCGCATACCAGAGATATTGATGGTTTCGGCGGCTTAGCAGTTCAAATGCCAATTTATACAGGGTTTACAACTCTCGCTTTCTTTGCAGCAATTGGTTTACCTGGATTAAGCGGTTTTATTTCGGAGGCGTTTGTATTCCTCGGAAGTTTTGGCTTTGAAACAATCAGAGTAATTGCAATTATTTCAACTCTAGGAATTCTTTTAGGTGCAGGCTACATGTTATGGACTCTTCAAAGAATTTATCTCGGCAAGTTAAATGAGAAATGGGCAACACTTACTGATATGGACATGAGAGAATATGCTATGCTTGTTCCGTTAAGCTTAA
The DNA here is from genome assembly GCA_001803045.1 of Ignavibacteria bacterium RIFOXYB12_FULL_35_14. GTDB lineage: Bacteria > Bacteroidota > Ignavibacteria > Ignavibacteriales > Ignavibacteriaceae > XYD12-FULL-36-8. The sequence continues at coordinate 64,502 of MHAR01000080.1, forward strand.
TAATTATTTTCTTGGGAATTTATCCTTCAGCAATGCTTGATTTGATGAATACCTCAGTTAATAAAATGGTTCAATTCCTAAGTGAGTCTGGTAAATTTCTCGGAAGTATTAAATAAGGTTTCCATTTATAAATCGAATGATTTGTGATACATAAATTTTCACTAGCAACGCCATTTATGGCGTTGAAAAATAAATGGAATGAATTCGGCTTTAGCCGAAAATTAAATTTTAATATAGTAACACGGCAAGAAAAAATTACAAACTTTATAAAACGAATTAATTTGTTATAAACTTGGAAGCACCCTTAAAATATATTTTTGACAGTATTCAGTATCTAAAACCTGAAGTTGCAGTTTCTATTTTCTTAGCCATCTTAGTAACTGTAGATTTAGTTTTAGGAAAAAAGAATAAGCAAGTTCTTCCCTACATTGCTTTAGCGGGATTGGTAATTACCGGATATTTCGTCACCCAGCAATTCGGAACTTCGGCTTTTGCTTCTGTACAACATAACATTGGCAATTTCGGTTTGATAGCTGTTGATTCCTTTGGAAATTACTTTAAACTGATAATCATTCTCTCATCCATCTTTATTGTTTTATTCTCAATCTCATCAATTGAAATTAAGCAAGTATTTGATCGACACGGTGAATATTACTCGCTTATTTTCGGTATGATGCTCGGTATGATGCTGATGGTAAGTTCTGCGGATTTAATTCTCATTTATCTATCCATCGAACTTGTTTCATTATCATCTTATGTACTTGCCGGTTTTACAAAACAATCACTGAGAAACAGTGAAGCATCATTAAAATATATTATTTACGGCGGCACTGCTTCAGGTATTATGCTGTTTGGCATTTCCATTCTTTACGGTATTATGGGAACTACAAATCTTTACGCTATTAACACAATTTTGCAGAATGGTGCTTTCCAACCATTGGCATTGATCATTTCTTGTATATTGATTTTCACCGGATTCGGATTCAAAATTTCTGCTGCACCTTTCCACTTCTGGACCCCGGATGTTTACGAAGGTGCACCAATAGCAATCACAGCTTATTTATCAATAGCAAGTAAAGCCGCTGGTTTCGCTTTGTTGATTAGATTCATCAAAGTCACATTCATCCAAACAATTGGCGAAGATGGTTATTGGCAACTTCTTGGAGTTATTGATTGGAAGAGTTTCCTAATCATGATTTCAATTTTAACAATGACACTCGGAAATTTTTCTGCACTTTGGCAGGATAATCTCAAGAGAATGCTTGCATACTCAAGTATTGCTCATGCTGGTTACATGCTATTGGGACTTGCAGTTTTTTCAGATCAAGGTGTTATGGCAATCTTAATTTACTTCCTAATCTACTTGTTCATGAATTTGGGAGCATTCTTTGTTGTCATGTTAATTGCTAACAAAATCGGCAGTGAAGAAATTGATGAGTACGACGGAATCGCTTACAAAACGCCGCTCCTTGCAGTTTCACTTGCAGTATTTTTAATCTCACTTACCGGCTTACCTCCAACGGCGGGATTCATTGCAAAACTTTACCTCTTCATTGCACTTGTAGATGCAAAGATGATTGCGGTTGCAATTATAGCTTTGCTTAACACGGTTGTTTCACTTTACTATTATATAAGAGTCTTGAAACATATGTTTCTCACAAAACCAAAAGTTGAGGGAGAAAGAATCACAATTGGCATAGCTGATACAGTTGTTCTTCTTGCAATGCTCATTCCGATATTTCTTTTCGGATTATATTTCACTCCAATAGTTAATTTCGCTAAGAATTCTATCGCGCTTCTAGGATTCTAGGTCAATTCTATTCATTGATTTTTCCAATTGATTTATCTACTTTGCTCATAAATATTTTCAAGAAACATTTAACTAAGAAAAATCATTCAGATCATCTGTGTTATAAATATTAAGAACTCATCCCTTCTTCCCCTTCTCTTAGTAAGAGAAGGGGCAGGGGGTTGAGTTTTTCTTCTAATTTTATGAATTCAATAAAGTACAAATGAAATTAATCTTATGAAACTTCCAATTTATTTAGATAACCACGCAACAACTCCGATGGATCCTCAGGTCTTTGAGGCAATGAAACCATATTTCTTGACGAAGTTTGGTAATGCCTCAAGTAAAAATCATTCATTCGGGTGGGAAGCAAAAAGTGCTGTTGACTTGGCAAGAAAGCAAATCGCTAAACTGATAAATGCAGAACCTTCAGAAATTATTTTCACTAGTGGTGCAACTGAATCAATCAACTTAGCTCTTAAAGGCATTGCTGAAACGTATTTCTCCAAAGGCAAACACATTATTTCTAGTGTGATCGAACATTCTGCAGTTTTGGACACTCTCTCTTACCTTGCTAAAGTCGGATTTGAAATTACTTTTCTTCCAGTTGATCAGAATGGAATTGTTTCAACAAAAAATCTGGAAGAAAGCATTCAACCAGATACGATTTTAGTCTCCATCATGACCGCGAACAATGAAATCGGAACAATTCAAAACATAACGGAGATTGGCAAAATTTGTTCCGAACACAATGTACTCTTTCATACAGATGCAGCTCAAGCAATAGGGAAAATTCCATTCGATGTGAAAGAAAATAATGTTGATCTCGTGTCATTTACTGCTCATAAATTTTATGGACCAAAAGGAATAGGTGCTCTGTTCATTAAAATGAAGCCGAAACCGATTAAAATAATTCCCCAAATGCTTGGCGGCGGCCACGAAAATGGTTATCGGTCGGGAACAGTAAATGTTCCTGGAATTGTTGGTTTTGGTAAAGCAGTGGAAATATCTAATCAACTTTTAATAAATGAAAATACAAGAATTGAAAAATTGAGGAACAAATTGTACCAAGGTATTGTTTCTCAATTACATGGTGTAAAGTTAAACGGTTCATTAACCAATCGTTTGGCTAATAACCTAAACATATGCATTGACGGAATAAAATCAGAAAACTTTATATTAGAGTTGAAAGATATTGCAGTTTCTTCAGGCGCAGCGTGTGCTTCAGCATCACTTAAACCGAGTCATGTATTATTAGCAGTCGGGTGTTCGATTGAACAAGCTAAAAACTCTATTAGGTTTGGAATTGGGCGGTTTAATGCTGAAGAAGAGATTGATTATACTATTAAAAGAGTTGTTGAGACAGTCGAAAAGCTTCGCTCAATCTCACCGACTTATATGAAAAATGAAATGAATTAATAGTTCCAAATTTAATGGGTTAAAACCCAAATATTTTTTATTTATCATAACCCATGCCCTAAAGGGCGTGACCAATAATAGCACCGATCTTTAGATCGGAGATGATGAGATAACACCTGAAAAATTGGCTTTAGCCACTAGTAATTCTTACTATTAACACATAAAAAAATCAATCACATTATGGATAAATCAGCTTCCAAATATTTCGTCCAACTGAAAAACGATCAAACAATTTTCTTGAATTTTTTGAGGGCGAAATATCCCTTATTTCATAATTCAAATTTCTTTTTCAGAGATTTCCACTATGGAATAAAAAGATATCTTGAGAAGAAAGGAATTTTTGTATCTTATGCAAAATCCGAAAATATAGTAAAAGAATTATCAATGTATTTTGAATCACAGGGAATATTTATTCGGACGAATGACCTTGGATGGAAAATTAATTATCCCGAATTTTCTACTCAAGTTCCTGGTGATCCATTTAAATAGAAATTAACAACATAAATACAAGAGGAATTTATGAATGAAACAATAAATGATGCAGAAATAAAAGTATCAGAGAAAGCCGCAAAAGAAATTCGAAGAATAATGTCTGAGAATAAAATACCTGAAAACTACGGATTGAGAGTCGGCGTGAAAGGCGGCGGCTGTTCAGGTTTAACTTATACATTAGGTTTTGATGCTGGATCAAGAGAAGGAGATGCAATCATCAATCAAGAAGATATAAAACTTTTTGTGGATGGGAAGAGTTTGTTCTATTTAATGGGAACTGAATTAGATTTTTCTGATGGTTTGAACGGCAAAGGTTTTGTGTTCAACAATCCAAACGCTGCAAAAACTTGCGGCTGCGGCGAATCTTTCAGTGCATAATTGAATCATGTTCAATAAAATGCAAAGAAGAAAATTTATATTATCTCTGGCATCGATACCGGTTTTAGCAAGTACAAATAAAATTTTTAATTCATTTGATAAAATAAATAATAACGAGAGGAAAACTTTTATGGGAAAATTCGAATTACCCGCATTACCTTATACTTATGATGCTTTAGAACCATACATTGATAAAATGACTATGGAAATTCATCACACAAAACATCATAATGCTTATGTAACAAATTTAAACAAAGCCGTGGACGGTACAGAACTCGCCGGTAAATCATTAGAAGAACTTTTCATGAACATTTCAAAATATCCTGCTCCAGTTAGAAATAATGGCGGCGGACATTTTAATCATTCTTTTTTCTGGAAGTTGATGAAAAAAGGTGGAGGAATCCCAACAGGCGAATTAGCATCTGCAATAAATTCAACTTTTGGTTCTCCCGACGATCTAAAGAAAAAATTTAACGAAGCTGCATTAGGCAGATTTGGATCAGGCTGGGCTTGGTTAGTTTCTTCAAATGGAAAACTGGTTGTGTCTTCAACTCCTAATCAAGATAATCCTTTGATGGATGTTGCAGATGTAAAAGGAACACCGGTCTTAGGTTTAGATGTTTGGGAACATGCTTATTACCTGAAATATCAAAACCGAAGAAATGAATATGCTGAAAATTGGTGGAATGTTGTTAATTGGGATCAGGCTTTAGCAAATTATCTTTCTGCAAAAAAATAGTCAATGCGTTAAATTTTTTCAACTAAATTCTTAAAACTCCATTTATTTGTAAGTATATTAATTTGCTGAATAGATTGGGGTTGTACATTCTTAATTTCAATATTTAAACCCCAATCAATTTTTATTGGGGTTTTTAGTTTTGAAATTATTATTTTAAACACGAAAGGAGTTGTAATGGAAAATAAAAATGTAAAAACAATAGAAATACTTGAACCATCTGTAATAATTTCGAAGCGGGAATATGAAGGATTGAAAGAAACTTTAGAGGTTTTATCAGATAGTCATCTGGTGAAAGAAATCTCTGAAGCTTTATCTGAAAGAAAAGAGAACCGGATAAATCACAAAGATCTATTTGGTGAAAAATAGTGTGGAAAATTTAATATACTCAGAATGCTGCCAAATCAATATTTAGATTAAATCCTTCAGTCAGGGAAAGAATTAAAAAGGAGATCGAAAAGTTATACCTTAGCCCTGATTTAGGGAAACAACTGACAGAACATTTGAAAGGATTGCGATCTTTAAGAATCGGAGATTACAGAATTATTTATAAAAAAGAGGTTGATGAATTAATTATTTTAATAGTTGCTGTAGGTCATAGAAAAAACATTTACGATTGAGCATCAAAAATTATTAATTATAAATTTGCGTTTAGTTTATTTCCATAAAGCTCCACTTTCGTGGAGCTTTTTTTATTTCATTCGATTAGGTAGTCAAGCAGATATACCAGATTTATGATGCCTTAGCGGGTACAAAAAATCTGTCATATCTAAAAAGATATTTCCCCTCTCTAATGTGGAGCATTTTTCATATTTATTATTAAAATCTTTTTTATAATCTTTGTGTGGAAGAAATTTTTTATTAAAATAATTTGTAATGATGAAAACTATTCCTCTATTTCCATTAAACCTTGTGGTCTTTCCGAATTCGAGATATCCCCTGCATATTTTTGAAGAAAGATATAAAAAGATGGTGAGCGATTGCCTTACCGATGAAACAGGATTTGGCATAGTTGCTCCAAGCGGAAAAGAGCTATCCAAAATTGGAAGTTATGCGGTCGTTTCAAAAGTATTAAAAAAATCCCCCAATGGGGAAATGGATGTTATTGTTGAAGCACAAAGTCGCTTTTTTATTAACAAGATAAGTACACATCCCGATGGATATTTGATTGCAGATGTTGAAGAATACTACGATGTTCAACCCGAAGCAAGTCCATCTCTTCTTGACGAAATGGAGGAAATGTTTGAGAGAATTTTGGAAAAGTATGACTTCAAGCTGGAAGAAACATTTTGGACAAGTTATCATGATGCCAAAACAAAATCATTTAAGATTGCTGAAAAATCCGGCTTATCATTAATGCAGCAGCAAACATTGCTAACTTTGCAGGATGAAGATCGAAGAATAAATTTTTTGATTCAGCACTTTGAAAAGTTGGATGAGGAAATTTCCAAAAACGCCGGATTGAGAAACATAATTTTAGGTGACGGTTATTTGAATTAAAAATTAGATGGGAATATCTTTTTTCAGCGTAGAATATTTTTCTACGGCTTTTATTCTATTCATCGCCTTTGCCAATGATGCTCTTGCTCTGTCAAAATCAATGCTGCCACTTTTATTGGTTAATCTTTCCTCAGCTCTCACTTTAGATTTAAGTGCTCTCTCCAAATCAATATTCTCGACCGCTTCAATTGTATCCGAAAGAAGTAAAACTTTATTATCCAGAATTTCAGCCGAACCTCCACTGGTAGTAAAAATCCGGGTTGAATCACCTGGTAATCCGACTTTTATTATGCCAAGTTCAAAAGTAGAAATTAGCGGTGCGTGATTGAAAAGAACCTGAAAATTCCCTTTCGTTCCGGGAATCGTAACTGATTTAACTTTCCCTGAATAAACTTTTTTTTCAGGAGAAATAATGTCTAAGTCTAATTCATGCATATTTATTACATTTCTTTAGCTTTTTCAACAGCTTCCTCAATGGTACCGACGTACATGAATGAAGCTTCAGGCAGATCATCATATTTTCCATCAATAATTCCTTTGAAGCCGCGAATTGTGTCTTCAAGCTTCACATATTTTCCTTTATGTCCGGTAAACTGTTCAGCTACAAAGAACGGCTGACTAAAGAACCTCTGAATTCTTCTTGCACGTCTTACGATTGTTTTATCTTCATCGGACAATTCATCCATACCAAGAATATTGATAATATCCTGTAAATCTTTATAATGCTGCAGAATTTCTTTACAGCGTTTTGCAACGTCATAATGTTCTTGTCCGATAACTCCGGGTTCGAGAATTCTGGATGTAGAGTCAAGCGGATCAACAGCCGGATAAATTCCTAACTCAGAAATCTGACGGCTCAAAACTGTTGTAGCATCAAGATGAGCAAAGGCTGCAGCAGGTGCTGGATCAGTTAAGTCATCTGCAGGAACATAAATTGCCTGAACAGAAGTGATTGACCCTTTATCCGTTGATGTAATTCTTTCTTGAAGTGCACCCATTTCAGTTGCTAGATTAGGCTGATAACCAACTGCTGAAGGCATTCTTCCAAGAAGAGCACTAACTTCAGAACCGGCTTGAGTAAACCTAAAAATGTTATCAATGAATAAAAGTACATCTCTTCCCTCTTCATCGCGGAAATACTCGGCTACTGTAAGTCCTGCTAAACCAACTCGCAACCGCGCTCCTGGCGGCTCGTTCATTTGTCCAAACACTAAAGCAGTTTTATCCAGAACGCCTGATTCCTTCATTTCTAACCAAAGATCATTTCCTTCGCGAGTTCTTTCACCTACTCCGGCAAATACCGAGTAACCACCATGTTCATGAGCAATGTTATGAATCAATTCCTGGATGATAACAGTTTTTCCAACACCGGCACCACCGAACAATCCGGTTTTTCCTCCTTTTGAATAAGGTTCGATCAGATCGATTACTTTAATTCCGGTTTCAAACATTTCGGTTTGCGTTGAAAGGTTTTTAAATAAAGGAGCCGGACGATGAATAGGATATCTTTTTTTTGTTTTAACTTCACCCAAACCATCAATTCCTTGTCCCACTACATTCATTAATCTTCCTAATGTCTCCGGTCCGACAGGTACGGAAATTGTTTCAAGTGTATCGAAAGCATCCATTCCTCTAACCAAACCATCAGTTGAATCCATTGCAACAGCACGAACTCTATCCTCACCTAGATGCTGCTGAACTTCTGCTATTAGATTTTCTTCTTTTCCTTCAGTGGTAACACGAGGAATTCTAACTGCGTTAAGTATTTTGGGAAGGTGTCCATTTTCAAATTCAATATCTACAACGGGACCGATAACTTGCTTAATAAAACCTTTTGCTTCGAGCATTTTTTTCCTTAAAACTTAAAATTTTTAACGATTTGTATTTTTGAAGGTCAAAAATAAACATACTTCCCCTCTTTTCAAATTTCTTTTGGAGCGTAGTTACTTAAGTACAATGAGCTTTTTGCTCTGCATAAATTCACCAGAGGTAATTCTATAGAAATAAACTCCTGAAGTCAAACTTGAAGCTTCAAAAGTTACTTGATAATGCCCTGCTTCTTTCTCTTCATTCAGTAAAGCAACAACCTTTTCTCCCAGAGTGTTATAAACATTCAATTCAACTTTGCTTTTAATCGGAATCGAGAAATTAATATGGGTTACAGGATTAAAAGGATTTGGGAAGTTTTGAGATAAAGAATAATCAATGGGCAAAAGTAATTCGTCTTCAATATCAGTTACAATTATTGAGTCGCTTCCACTTGCCTCGTAATAGCGCGCTGCGAATTCTTGTAAATAGAAATTGGCAATCTGTGCATCCTGAATTATAAGTGTATTTTCATCATTGCTATTTTCAGCAGAAGATGACCAATTATGTGATCCCGTAACAACATAAGGAGTATAACCAATGGGTTCAGCATCAATTATCGCATACTTATGATGAAGAAATCCTGTAGTGAACCCTTTTAGCCGTATATCAACTCCATTCGATTGGAGATAAGAAAATTGAGTCCCAGTATCTACGTTGTTGCTTAGAATTACACGTGTCTTAACATTTCTATTTTTTGCCGATATTATTGAATCAGCCAAATCTCTCCGGGTTAAAGTTAGCGTTGCAATGTTTATTGACTTTTGCGTTTTACCTAAGGTCTTTCCGATATTGTAAGTTGTACGATCACTCGGACTGAAATAGCATTCTACCTTTCTGCCTCCAATTACAAAATTATGCGGAGTATTATTAAGTTTACGCGAACCAAAACGTGAATCATTGGAATTTACGATATCAGTATTACTTCCCCACATTTCCTCAAACTCTCTCGTGTAAGCACCTGCTAGGGCAACGTCTTGAATTTCGAGTAGGTTTTGTCTATCGTCATTTGTCCCCGGATCGGTTGGGTTCCATGAACCCGTAATTATCCAAACGCTATCGGGAGCACCACCTCTATAGTCAATTATAAAAAATTTATTGTGAGATAAACCCATTCCATCGTTATAACCAATTTGATCATTGACATACGGAATTCCATTATTCTGAAGCGTTGACCATGGAGCTGTTGTTCTATTATCATATTCGCCAATTACTCTTACTTTCACACCACGATTTTTTGCACTGACCAAAGCATTGGCAATTTCTGCACCGACTGATCCACTTAAGCTGTAGAGTGCAACATCTATTGACCGTTTTGCATTATTGATTCTTTGAATTGTCACAGATTTTAAATCAGCATTAGCATTTGCATTTACCCCGGTAGAAATTGAGGTATTCACAGTCTTATTGAAATAGACATTAATTGCACCGGATGTTGGTAAAGTGGAGGTTGTACTTGAGATTATATTTCCTGAAAAACTTGTGTCAGAATTAGCAACAGAAAAAACTTGTAAGTTATATATAGTTGCAGCACTTAGACCCGATATTATGACATTATGATTAGTCCGTAATTCGTTATCCGGTTCAGCTACTCCAAGCTCATAACTATTGGTTTTGCCAAAGCGTACACGGGATGTTCCAGTACTTATAGTCTGCCATTCCAGTGTAATAGAATTAGATGTTAGTTCAACCTCCTCAGGAAATTTTTCGATTATTGGTCCAGTTGAAATAATATCGGTATCAATCCGCGGCATAATTTGGTATCCGCCAATAAATGGCGATGATGTTTTAAACTGGCTTAAAACTCCAACAATATCAAATCTCCCTGCGGGAGCAGGAATACCAATCAAAGATGTATTGTTGTCAATTCGTAATTGAACTGTGTCAGCAGTCGATAACCCAGTGAGCATATAATTTTTATAAGCCCAATTAGAAACCGGACTGCCGTTTAATTCTGTTACTAAAACTCCATTTAACCGTATTAAACGACCTTCATAATTCTCCACCCCGCCACTACCATCACCACTTAATTGTGATGGGGTTGCAACTAAAGGTTCTATGGAGTTACCAGAGCTAATAATCGAGTGAAGTGTTGGAAATTCAAGCTGATTCAAACCATTAAATTGTGTAACCGTTCCTGATACGAGAACTTCATCACCAATCTGAACAGCATCCGAGAAAATTGAACCAAAGATTGAGATTCCTCCACTGCTATCCTGTATGTAACTTGGACTTCCAAATTGAGAGGCAACTGTTACGATCCCTCTTACAGTAAATAACTGGTCCAAGTTAACAGCTAAACCATCCGCATCATTAATCTTTGCTTGAGAAATTGGAATCGCTATTCCATAAACTATCAAGATAGGAGCAGGACTAACTTCACCTAACATCCCATCTACTCCGGAAAAGAATTGAAACTTATATTTTCCTGTAGATAATGGAGTTGTTAAATCAGAAATTGTAATAATAATTGAATCCTGGTCAAACAGAATATCTGAGAAGGAAATTGTATCTGCTGAGACACTCAATACTGAAGCAAAATTATTTGTACTTATTTGTGCAATATTCTGGGACCATAAAAACCCTTGTGGAAAAATTATTTTTAGAGCATTGATGGGAGAATTTGTATCCCTTTTATAGCTGAACGTTAAATTTATAAGCGAATCGCCTTTTACTACATTAGGATCAATCGATACACTTCCCGAACCTTCAACTCTGGCTCGTAAAGATACTATCCAATTGTTATTATTAACTGTATTCCCTTCTCCTCTTGACGGCGTACCATTCATCGTCCAATTGGTTGTGGTGCTTAGTTTTGAAACATCATCTTCATTAAAAAACGTTGAGGTGTTACTGCTTGCCGAACTAGTAAAATGAACCTTAGGATCAGGTAAACTGGCTGAATTGGCTGCTCCCCATGAAACACCATAAATATGAATTTGAGCAGCATTTCGAATTTGTACAGCTTCGGAACTACCTGCAAATAAGAATGCCGTTCCTGAAAAATAAAGTGCATTATTTGTTTTGATGTTTAAAGTATAATCGCTTGCATCGAGATCCTGTGAAAAAGTATTCTCTGAGCGAGCTATTACGATTAGAGTTCCCTTCCGAAGATTATTCCAAAGATCGCTGTTCGTAAAATTTAATGGGGATTGCACGACACCGCTGCTGCTGAAATCCCTAATGCTCCAATTTCGAATATCTAATCCTTCTTCAAGAACGAGAAGTTCCATCCACTCATCATTACCGCTGGAATTGAAAAGTTCATTTATTATGATGGATTGTGAATAGGCATGTTGAATAAAAAACAATGTAATGAGTAAAATGCATCTAAAAGATAATTTCATGTATTCCCTTTTAATTCGTAATCTAATGTCCGGCTGATCTTGAAAATGTAAAATCCTAAATAAGAAATTATTTTATTTCAGGTCTGTTGATAAAATGAATCTTAAAATCTGGTTCTTACCTGAATCCAATACGTATAATATTTTGTTAAAAAATGCAACTGCATAAGGTTTAGTAAAGACAGAACTGCCGCCGAATGATTGAAGTTCGTCGCCTGATGAGTTAAATTTAAATACGCTGTCTTTTCCCGCATCTGCTACATAAATATTACCCGAAGGATCAATGCAGGCTCCGGTAGGGTTAAAAAACCTGTTTGGAATTACAAATTCCACCCCATCTCTAGGATCAAATTGACTTATATATTTTTCTTCGATTCCTGAGGAAAAAAAGTGGAACCACTGTGCCTTAAAGCTCGATTCACCCGACAGAGTAGCTATAAAATCCAAATTCTTTTTGTAAAATGCGCACATAGAATTTATTCCGTTTGCAGAAATTAAACCCTGACTCAGCGGATCAATAAATGGAACTCTTCCAATTGTAAGTGTGTCTCCATCCGAGGGAATAAGAACATCCCCGCCCGCTGCAAGTTTCTTGGGAGCAATTTTAAAAATTGAATTATCAGGATTGGAAACACTTGTATTGTTCGGACCTGTTCGTGCAACGAAAAATGAATTATCATAAAATACTGTAACGGCAGTATATCGTCGTTGAGTATTAAAATCAACGTCTCGTATTGGTAGTATTCTGGTTACAAGTGCATTTTCAATTTGATGCCCGGCCGAGTGCAGATCGATTTTATATACTGCACTGTACGTAACATTCGAAGTATCAAATTCTGCACATACAATAAGATTCAGTTTATAATCTTGTGAAATTGCGACCGGTCTTTTTATTGACAGGCTTCCTTGAATTTCTCCAGCTATGTTAATCATAACAATTCTGTTATTATCAGTGTCACATACATAGATAAAAGGTTCTATTCCAATTAATATTGCCTGCGGATTATTAAATCCTCCCCAAGGTTGGCCGGTTTGAATATACAGCGTATCTCCGCTAATATTTACATCGTCAGAGTACTTATTAAATTGAGTAATATCAAATTTATCAGCACAGCCAGATGAAATTATGAATGATAAAATTATTAAAAGAAAATTTTTTATTTGATTCATTGCATTTAATTACTTTTCAGTTACCTTACGCAAAAGTGAAGATTATAAACTCAGTTCCTAACGAATAATACTAATAATCAAAGGAACTATATTTGTTTGTGAATTTTCATCATTACCATGCATAATGTGAATTATAAGTCACTTAACGCAAGTGAGTGTAAAACCTTCGAGGTTTTGTAATTATTATATTCTTAAAGTTTTTTTTTGGTTCTTAATTGAAAATATTTTTATAAAACCATTCATTGAAACCTTGGAGGTTTGTCATTTTGCGTAATGTAAGTTATCAGTTATAATGTTCCAATAATCCAATATTATATCTATACCTATTTACAAACCAAGTATAATTGAAAACCGATGAGCCGAACCCAATCTTACAAAATTTGAATATGCATAATCAAGATTAAGTTCAGTAAAGCTTACCGGGATACAAAATCCGGCTCCAAATGAAATATTTTGTTCATCAACATTGAACTTGTAACCACCTCTAAGGTAAAGTATTTTTTTCCAATTATATTCGAAACCAGCAGTCACATTTTCACTATTATCATTAGGATGATTCAACTGAATAGATGACGTAAGAGAATGCTCTTCATTTTCGAACGGTTCAAAAGCAAAACCTATACGAAAAATAGTCGGTGGTGCAAAAGCCTGCCACTCTGATTTTTTTCTTTTTCCTATTAAAATAACTTCACCATCAGGAGCAAGATTATTCCCGAAATTTGTAACTGTCACCGCAAATCTTGATGAACCTAATCCAGTCCAGTAATAAGTTCCGAGGTCAATCATTACTCCACGCATTTTTAGTTTATCAAGGGTTTCTTCAATATATCTTATAGTACCACCAAAGCTGAACTTATCTGTCATCTTTCTGGAGTATGTAATTGCAAAAGCAAAATCGCTAAATCCAAAATATTCACCGGTTCCAAATGGAGAAAATTCAGTTGTAACCGGCATATCCTTCATCGATAATGAAATAAGTGAAGCACCTATAGAATTTGCAGCATCGAAATGATAGACAACACCAAGAAAATCATGACTTATATCTCCCACCCATTGATTGTGGGAGAAAATAACCTGGTGCTGTTCGAATTGTACTACTCCCGCAGGGTTCCAGTACAAAGCTGAGGCATCATTGGCAACTGCAATAAATGACTCGCCCATAGCAGAAGCTCTTCCACCTACACCAATCTTTAAGAATTGTGCTGTGGAAATCCCTGCTCTCTGCCCGCCAAGTGTGGGAAATAGTTGTGCGTGTGATTCAAACGAAATGAATACAAAAATTATTGCAGCTATTATTAAGACAATCTTTTTCATCTTAAAACCTGATGCTCATGCCAAATTTAATATTTCTTCTAGTTAGGTAACTAGCCGGATTGAAAGGATAAGGTGAAACAGGCGCCTGAAGATCAGGATATAGAGGATTATTCCAACTTATTGGTGTCTGATCGCCATATTCATAAGCTTTTCCTGTAACGGGATTTATGATTGCTGAATTTTTTGTATCGAGCAGATTATTCACCTCAAGGAATATGGAAAACTTTAATTGATTAATAGAAAAATATTTTTCAAAATTCAGATCTATCCAAAACCAGTTATCTCCAATTTTACTATAGCGGTCATACTTGCTGGTTTCATATATGGGTCTTCCAGTCAAAGGATCATCGCCGGTGTAAACAACAGGGGTATATCTTTTGCCAGATTGGAATTGTCCTCTAATGTAGAAGTTAAAGTCATCGAGGATTCCATTACCGAAATCGAATAAAGCATCATCTTTTTTAACATAAAAGTTTGCAGATACCGATGCACTAAAAGGACGATCCCAGGACATATACAATTCCTTCACCGATTCGTTTATATCGCCCCGCAGTACGAGAATGCCTTCATCCGGTGAAGTACTTTTTCCTGTAACTATTGAATATGAAAAATTAGCCGAGCCGGAAAACCATTTGCCGATTCTTTTTTTATACTCAAGCTCAATTCCCCTGGAACGTGCATAATCTGAGTTTATATAAGTAGTAAAGCTTTGTGAAGCAAGTCTTACAGAGGTTATTCTTGCAGATCGTGTGCTAACGTAATCAAATATGTCTTTGTAATAAGCTGTAACCGTCAGTACATCATCGTTAGAAAATTGAGTCTTCAATCCCAGTTCGTAGGCAACGGTTGTTTCCGGATTAAGATTAGGATTACCAAACTTTTGAAAAGAAGATTGTGAACTGATGGGACTAATCTTTGCATAAACAAATTGCGGCTTTGGCCACTTGCTAAAATGTCCGTAGGAAAAAAATAAGGTTTGATTGTCCGAAACCGGATGCGAAATACCAAGTCTTGGGCTTATTCTTGATTTAAATCTTCTGTTTCGAAACCAGCTAAAGGAATTTTCTCTATAATTGTCTCTTACCTCATCAGGTATTGTAATTACATCAAGATTTTCAATTGCATCATCAACATATTTTCCGGGGAACCAATAATCCAGGCGTAAACCAAAATTAAGAATCATACCGGAAAAGTTTATGTTGTCCTGGGCATAGAAAGAACCGAGTGCCGGATGTACTTTGTAAATATCATTATTCAGACCAAGCTCCCCAACCCAGGGCTGATATATATCAAGGGATTGTATTTCTTGAAATTTAAAATCAAACCCCGCTTTAAATTTATTTTTTTCATCAAAAAAGCTGGTTAAGTCTCCTCTAACTGAAAATTCTTCAACATAATGATCGTGCCAGGTGTAGGGATTGCCAATATCCCAAAAACCATCACCGGGGATTACACCTATAGTATCATTATTTGTATTATAATATTCGATTGGGAAATTAGCTATATCTTTTGGTTCATTATACTGGTACCATTGTTTTCCATTTGCGTCAGCTCTTAAATGCGTGAAAAAATAATTTAATTTCAACTCATAAAATGTTTTGGGATTTAATGTATGCGTTAAGCTCAATGTTTGGTATATGTTGTTGTGAGTATATGTATTTGCACTGTCAAGGATATTCTGGAAATTATATTGATAACCCGGGCTGGGTTCCACATATTCAAGATTTGATTGCAACGACTGTGAATTCTGATTTATGTTAACAGATTGATTGAACGAGTACTGCAATTTAAATGTAGGCGATACTCTGTAAGTTATTTTACCAAGCCAAAACCAATTATTCTCATTTCTTGGCGCAAATTTAGTTCCACCGAAAATTGAAGAGTAAACCTGGTTAGCACTTGCTTTAAATCGTCCCTGTGTTATTCCATCTGTCAGCCCGGTATAGAAGTTAGCAAAGAAATTTATTTCCCCAGGAATTTGTAATCCAAGGTAAGGTAACAAATAAGCTGTTATCGGTTCGGGACCACTAAAGTTTCCTTCTGCAATATCGGTATTGAAGGTATTATATGAATCCGTATTTCCCAAATTATCTCTCTTGTAAGATAGATAACCATGATATGAGCTGCCCCCCTCTCTTGTTCTTACATTCACAACACCGGAAGTAGCTTGTCCAAATTCAGCATTATATCCGCCGGTAATTACGTCAACTTCTTCGATTGCATTAGCAGAAAGCTGAAGCCCGAAGCCTGTTCCAGCCAAAGGATCCTGTACAGACACTCCATCCAGTAGAAATGCATTTTCATACGATCTTCCGCCACGGATATGTATTTCGTTATCTGATTTTACAACACCTGCTTGCTGTGTGACAATATCGTGGATATTATCCAGCATGGCAACATCAATTTCATCCTTAGAAATAGTTCTCTTACTCTGTGTCTCCTCCACATCAAGAAGCGGCTTTTCACCCACGATAACGACATCCTGTCCTAATGTTAATACTGATTCTTCTAGAGGTACATTTATCTGCTTCGTCTTCCCGCCTTCCACTACTGTGCTTGTAAACTGAACAGTTTTATAACCAATAAATGAAACTTCCATATTGTATGTACCTGGATTTATCCCTCTCAGAAGATAGTTTCCACTAACATCACTAGCGGCTCCGTAATAAGTTCCTTTTAGGATAATATTTACGCCCGGTAAAGCTTCACCTGTTTTACTATCCGTCACTTTTCCTGAAATATTCCCGGTTTGTCCAGACAATTGGTACGACAGGGTAATTATTAGGAATAATAAATATCGTTTCCGTATCATTTTAAATTCATTAATAAAGATGCTAATCCTATTCATGGAGTATTGAGTGTTATTTTTACGGAGATAAATTAAAATCGCTGAAGAACACTTTGATTAATAAATTCTTAACACTTCCTGGGATCCCATTTATCCTTTGCATCGGAGCACCAATAAAGAAAATATTCTTACTGCTGCTTTCAAAACCGATGAAACCTTTTAGTTCACCGTTGGGGAAATAGTAAATAGGTGTAACACCTACACTTGTCAGTTTGAATGATCTCACTCTTGCAAACGAACGGCTTGTCAATAAATTAGGATATTGAAGAATATCTGCCGAACCGATAGTTCTATTAACACCAATAGTAGCCGAATAATAACTCGTATCAGCTTCAATAAATGGTAAGAATCCCTGGATTTGTGAAAGATCAATTTCCTGAGGAAACTGCATAGATAAGAACATCTTACCGCCTGCTTCAAGATAGTTTTGAACAGTAACGTTGGCGACATCTAATGATGGATCGTTATCAGTATACCATAATATTGCATCGTACAGTTTAATTGTCTCAAGAAATGTTGTATTTAAATATGGAAGATTCGCCTTTTGCAAATCGAGAATATCAAACTTATCTGGCAAGCCAACACTATCCATCATTGCATTGTAGAAACTTGCTGCGTCATCAACAATTTTGTAATTATCAACGATCAGAAATTTCCCTTTTGGTTTTTTAACAAACCAACTGTGAGATGAATCCGGCAATGTAATCCAACCGGATTTTGCACCTGAAATATCTTCTGCCTGTACAAAAAATCTATTGTTTTCATTAAACATTAAACCTGGAAGTTTAACCGGAGCCATATTATTAGGATTCCCGTCTATCAGAATATCCATCAAGGGAATATTATTCTCAAAATCCTTCGTTCGGAGAGTAATAGTTCTAATTGCGCCATTTATGAAAACTGCACTCGCAGTATCGTTTAGAGCGATTTTAATATTAGTGATTGTCTCATCACCATCAAGGTCTGTAACATTCCACCCAAAGGATATCGCCGGTAATGATGTATCCGGCAGAGAAGAAAGCACGTTCCACGACATGACTGGTGCAGAATTTTTAATTGGCAGCGTTAATATTGCTGGATTTGGATCGATTAAACCTATATCAATATAAGCTTCACCATTATCCCAATTACTGTTATTGTTTAAATCAGTAAATGGTTCGGGTCCAAAATTTATGTTATTCTGATTAATCTGAATATCATATTTACCATTTCCATCATCATCGACTGCGGCAACTCTAAAATTATAGATTGTATCCACAGCACCTATTTTCAATTCGAATAGACTATCATTTTTTGTGGTGAAGGTCCAGCTTATACCATCGAATGAAAAATAAAATCCTAATATCATTCCATCAGGATCATCTCCCGTCCAGTGAATATTTATTTTGCTCGGCTGCTTTGATATGCTGCTGTCAGGCTCTAAAAATATTTTAGTAGTTGGGGGTTTGTTCCTAACCGGATTGTTAGGTATCTCCTCGTAGCATGAAACTAAAACAAATGAAAGAAAAAGTCCAAGTGCAGAAATGAGGACCAGTCTTTTCATTTTTATAAAATGAATAGCATAAGGTGAAAATAATATTGTTCTAATATTCAACAGTTCAACCTAAAAAGTATTTTACAAAACCATCCATAAAAGCATGCGGGTGCTAAACTAAGCTTACACCCTCGGCTTTTTAGCGCATTTTTACTTCAAGAGAATCATTTTCTTTGCCTGGGAAAAATTATCAGACGTAAACAAGTAGAAATATACTCCTGAAGATAGATATGATGCATCAAAGTTTATTTTATGAACACCTGCGCGCTGGACTGCATTAAAAAGATTAGCAACTTCCTGACCGAGAGAATTATAAATCCTAATATTCACTAATCCTTCTTTCGGAAGTGAATAAGATATTACCGTTGAAGGATTGAAAGGATTAGGATAGTTCTGTTCAACAACGAATTTATCCGGTATAGTATTGTCTCCATCATTAATTCCAACCGGCGGAGTGTAACCCACAAAGTCAGTTGTCATTCGTGGGATTAGTTTGTAATAACTGAAAGAGAAATATAAATAGCCGGATAAACTTGCAATTGTAGCACCACTATCAATAATGATTAAAGTTAAATTCCCAGCTAATGAGGCATCCCACATATTGTGATACAAATGATTTCCATCCTGAAGATCAACTCGTACATTTCCCGAACCATCATTAATAAATATTTCGCCAAAATTTCTGTTGCCACCTGATCCTTGATCGGGACCCGCATTACCATCGGCATTTAAATCAGTTACATTCACATTTTCAAATTTTATAAGTACGGATTCCCATTGTTCGGCATCAATTACATTGGAGGCTTTTGTTCCAATGCTTCCGGTCGTTAAAATTTGTGTATTCGGCAAAGAATTATTTGAAGAATGAATAATCAGAGATGAAATACTATCAATTCTCGTAACATCAAAATCTTCTCTGATAACTCCAGTAATCGTTACGTTATCACCTTTTTTAAGACCATATACATCTTGATTAGTATTAGCAGCATTCAACCATATACCGCTCCATGGAGTTTCTCCATCTTGAAGAATGATCCGATTTGAGCTGCTTGGAGCACCATTTCCTGCACTTGAGTACCTTCCAACCGTATCGGCAGTTACTATACCAGAAACTGTAACAGAATAATTATAAAATGCACTTAAACCGCTGCCAAACGGGGAATACTGAACTTCTCTAATTGTAATTGGCCTATTCAGCACAAAATAAAAATATCTGCTTGTGCTTAAGTTAGAGGGATTTGTAATGGACACACCATTTAAGTCGGTGGCTTTTATATAATATTCAACAAGAGCAGAATCTAACGCAACTCCTGGAATCGTACCGGAATAAATACTATCGGTAGTAGTAGTTACCATGTCCAATGAGTCTTGTGCTCCGTCATTCAATCTATAAAATAATTTAACGCTCTGTATATTTGCCTGAACTCCTTTAGCCACACAGCTAACCGTTACAGCCTGATTTGGTGCGGCTATTGCAGCATCTCTTCCAACGCTGGATATAGATGGTGGTATGACTAATGCCGATCCTAAATCATCGGGATATAGTGGAACAAGCCAGTACAACACTCCTGCGGCAGCATCAGACCTCATTGTTAAAATTCCTCGAAGATATGAAAGGTATGTGCCATTCACAGGTGATTGATATGTCGGCCTAATTCCACTCGAATTTGTCTTGAAATAAGTTGATTGTGCATAAACCATCATCGACTTACCGGTACCGTCATTCAATCTGAAATTTCCGGAAGTTGAACCTGTCCCAGTAACTCTGTCCGAAGTTATCAAATTATGACTTGCATCAGCTTTAAACTCAACATAAGTACCCTGATACTTTCTCATCAAATAATTACCCTTTGTTGAACTTGCGAATAAGCTGTCTATCGTTAAAGGAGTAGGATTTGGTCTTTGCGGCAGCACTTCTATTTCTTCAATAGGAACCGGACTGGGAGTAGTTATCAAGACCAATTCAGTTGATTGGAAATATGGAGTTACAACTCCTGTAAATTCATATACTCTTGCAGTATCTGCAAGATCTAATAGTGTTTGCTGTGCAGCTGCACTAGTACTATCTCCCTGATAAACCTGAATTCCACCCCATTCAGGATTATCCTTGTCTTGTATGTAGCAAGCCCAACCTGAACCAACCCAAATTACTGGTCTTCTGTCTCCAACTCCTGGTTGCTCGGAACCAACGAGTGTACGAACAGTTACAACACCTCTCACCCGCACAGTATCTCCAGCTAAAGGTGAAGACGGAAAAAATGGTAATGTGTCTTGATTAGCTATATAATTAATATCATGTAAGGTTACCAGAGGATACGACTGAGCAGCCGTTAACCCTGCAAACAATACAAAATACAGTAGCACTAAATTATTTTTCACAACAACCTCCAATTAGATGAATCATTTAATAATTAAAAATTTGCCTGTTTGAATGTTCCCGGATTTATTGTTTTTTACAGTGAAAAGATAAAGCCCCGTTGCAATAGCTTGATCGCTGTCTGTAATTAAATCCCACGCATGTTCACCACCGGAAAATTGCTGCTTACCATCTCCGGCGTATTGTTCAAACCATCGTATATTACTTCCATTTTGTTCCACATCATGTTCCATTTTCTTAACGATATCACCTGCAAGAGTATACACAGTAATTTCACATTCAGAAGGAAGGTTAAAGAAATATATTTTTCTTAATCTTTCAGCCGAACCATCCCATATCGCATTTCCATAGTAAGGATTTGGATAAACTCCTATCTCTGCATTATCGTTATCATTAGCGGGAGTGCCTGGTAATATACGTTTAACATTTGAGAGAAGACTCGATTCTAATGGATCTAAATTATTTGCAGGATCACCTTTATCAAACGAAGTTACTGTAAATAAGTATTGCCATCCATTTAAGAGATTCGGCACTTCTATCTTATAATAATAATTTGTTGGATCTGCAGGAAACGTTATGGGTTCCCGAAGCTCAATTGAACCAAATCCTGTATTAAAACCTGTAGAACCCGCGCTATCCACTTGATTCATTAATACTAACGAATTAAGAATATCTTGCTTCTCTGTAATATCAAATCCGGATTGTGTTCTATAAACTTTGTAGCCGGCGAAATCTTTTAATCCTGAAATAGGGTCAACCGAACTTTCAGACCTTTTATCCCAATATATTGTGGCTTTATTATTTTCCGGAATCACCTTAACTACTGGTGAAGTAGGCGGGGCTGGAAGAATGTATCTATGAATTTTACCATCTCCAAATATATCTTCACCTGGATCAATTACACCGTCTCTGTTTCTATCATTTCCATGATATGCTCGCAAAGCCCAATCAGCGTTGCTGCATAAATTTATTCGTTGTTCTTCGGTATCAAATGAAGCGGGATCCGTACCATATTTTTTGGCACATACAATAGCAAATACAATGTTCAATGAATCTCCGGGAGCGATACTTTTATAATAACCTCGTGTTATGGTTATCGATCTATTAGCCGGTAATTTTAATGCACCAGGCAGTATCTCTTCACCGAATCTATGGTTGCCTCCAAAATACCCTTGCATCTTACGATATCTAGCGATATCGTCTTGCGGGGTGAAAAAGTCTGCGTCTGTGGTATTGTTGTGGGTCCATGTGTTAAAGTTCGAACTAGGTAGGGTATCATTGTTTCCAATAACGAAAAATTCATCAATTTTGGGAGTTGAACCAAGATACATAATACCGACATAACTATCTGTAAAACCTGGATCGCCATTAGCATCAAACTCATAAGCCATTGCAAGAGAATCAATATAGCCATCTCCTCCATGCAAATAAAAAGCTGAGCCCGATGGTCTGCCAGTTAATTTTGTATTTCTTACAACTGCATCAGTCCATAAACCCACATAAACACTGTCGAGATATTTACTAGAAACGTTTTTAATTGTAAAATTTAGAATTACGAAAAAATCTGCAAATGGAAAATTCCATGAGTATGTTTCCTGGTGCACCGCAATTCCAAATGGATTATGCTCTGGAATTACCTGACCGTTTAAATAAGTTGTATTGGTATCAGAAAAATCCATCAGATAATCTTGGTGAGATATTGCGTTAGGACTGTAATATCTTGAGTCGAGTAGATTTGAGCGTTCGGTTATCTTATCCGCTTGAGCATTAGTGAATTCAAATCCCCCACCTCGACTTGAACTGATAGAGGAAGCATCGATTGCAGCCGTTGTAACAAAGGGGCCAGTCTTACTAGTACTGGTCAAATTATCTTTAGTAAAACCTCCTACCCATAATCCGCCTGCGAATAAATGCTCAATCCCGCTGCTTAGAGGATATTCACAAGAAGGAACATTAGGCCAATTTACCCAACCGCTTCCATACATTCCAAAGTTTGTGACTGAAAGTCCTATATTCCCAACATTTGCAAAACGACTCTCATCAGAAAGCATCTTATTAAATTTTCTTTCATCTGTTTGAGCATAAATCAATACGGAGAAAGAAATTAGATAAATTGAATTGAATGTTAGAAAAGCTTTATTCATTAAACTAGCAGATCGATGTCCTGTAAAATAAGGAGAAAGTAATTTTAATTTTTAAATATCTAATTCTAAATTATGGAATTGACATATAGTTTACAATCAGAACAATGCCCTCGCATGTTCATCTGCGTGATAAGAACTGCGAACAAGTGGAGAAGACTCGACTATTTTGAATCCCATTTTTAGTCCTTCAACTTTGTAGAAGCTAAACTCATCAGGAGTTACGAATCTATCAACCGGTAAATGCACTTTAGTTGGCTGAAGATATTGACCAATTGTTAAAATATCACATCCAGCAGAAACTAAATCATTCATAAGTAAGAGAACTTCATCGATGTCTTCACCAATACCTACCATTATTCCGCTTTTAGTTTTTAACCCTTTTTGTTTGAACCAATTGATCAACTGCAAACTTCTCGTATATTTCGCTTGAGGACGAACGACTGAATATAATCTCGGTACAGTTTCTAGATTATGATTTAATATATCAGGCGGATTCTGCATGATAATCTCAAATGCATCTTCACTTCCCCTAAAGTCGGGAATTAAAGTCTCGATCGTCGTCTGATGCATTCGTTGACGAATTAATCTAATTGTTTCTGAAAATATTGATGCGCCTCCGTCATTAAGCTCATCACGATTTACAGAAGTAATTACAACATGTCTCAAGTTCAATTCTTCAACCGATTCAACTACTCTTTTTGGTTCCTCCAAATCAAGCTTGTTTGGAATCCCAAGCTTCACATTACAAAATCCGCAGCTTCTTGTACATGTATCACCTAGAATCATAAATGTTGCCGTTCGATGATTCCAGCATTCAGCAATATTCGGACATTTGGCTTCCTCACAAACTGTATGAAGATTTTGTTTCCTCATCAACGTTCTTACATCAGAAAAATTATCGCCAGTAGGAAGTTTTACTTTCAGCCAATCCGGTCTTTTCCCAGGAGGAACTTTTTCCTTCTCAATCTTTTCTTTATATGCTCTTTGAAATTGATTAATCATCAGATAAAAAATTATAACATGAAAAATGAATTGATTGAAAATAAGATATTATGTTTAAAAAATAACAGCGGCATCCTTTCTGCAAATTAGATATATTGGATTTAAATAAATCATCTAATTAAAAATAA